>NZ_JBVPGT010000024.1:0-205605 GCF_055817355.1 Enterobacter sp. PL_is379 | reverse complement strand
CTCCCAAACCAAGGTTTTTGAGAACCTCAGCACTCAACCCTGCATCGGCAATTTCTTTTAACGCATTGGCGATTAAAGGGTACTGTTTATGCGGATTATCAGCAGCAATATGCTTTTTCATCTGATCATCAGCGTAGCCCTTTACCTCAATAACTTTATCGTCAACATACTGGCGCGTTGCCAGCACAACCGACGGATCAATTTTCAGGGAAATTGATGACGTGCTCGACACAATCAGAATCATACGAATGGTCTGCGTGCGACCACTGCCTTCCTGCAGCTGAGGCTTATAAGTCTCCGGGCAGTTAGCCACGGCGATCAGAATGCCGTCGTCGTCATAGAGACCGATCTCTCGGATCCAGAAACCGCCCTCATTCTCGGGAATAATCTGTTCCGCGATGATCTGGCTGGTATTATTAGGATCAACAGCGAGCAGGTTCAGCGGCGCTACGCGTTTTTGGTTGACGAGCTTCGTCTGCGCCGGATCGGGGGTTGGCAACGTTCCGTTAGCGTCGCCTACCGCCATTTGCGTCAGGTTGAGTTGCGTACCAAGTGCCGTCGCGTTAGCTAGCCGCGCAGCGCCCTGATTCGTCAGTATGGCAAAATATTTTGCGGTCATGCGTTCACTCTCAGGTTATCAATCAAATGGATGGCCGAGGCCGGGTAATAATCACCACCGACAATAAGTTCCTCAGTGGTGTAGGGGTAAACAGCCAGCGCATCGCCGTGATAGCATCCTGCGCCGACATAAAACTCTCCCGTTGAGCTCAGGCTGATAGCCAGCCCGGTCATGTGTCTACTTGCCGGTTTGGCATCCTCAATGAGACGTTCAAGCTCCTGATACATTTCGTCAGTGATGCCGTTATCAAGCACACCGACAACCAGACGGAATGTGCCAGGCTCCTCACCGAGCTGCCACCACTCGCGCACCTCAATCAAAAAGCCAAGCGGTTCCACCACACGACGCAATGCGCTGATGGTTCCTTTGTGCTGATGGACGAAAAACGAGGACATAATGACGCTGCGTTTAGTGCTCTCCGGCCACGCCTCATCCCAACGGTCTACCGACAGCGCCCATGCCAGGTAGGGAAGTAAATTCACCGGGCACGCGCTGGGGTTCCATAACGTGCGTAGCGGTACCGGCACACGCTCAATATTCGAGAGCGCAGCGGCAGCAGCGATTTCCAGCGGTGAGGACCCAACGGGTAATAGCCTGTCACTCATCCGAACCCCCGATCGCTATCTGATACGAGGTACAGTTCGAGGCCTGCGACTTACTCAGTACAATGTCAGACTGGGGAGATTCCAGTTCAACGCGCTGCACGCCTTCAACGTGAAGTGCTGCATAAATGGCCGACAGGCGGATATCGCGTCCAAGGCGATGCTGTGCGCTGATATAATTTTGCAGCCTCTGCTCTGCTGCCTGCCTGATGGGTTCAGACTCTGGTCCGGGATAAACGTAGAGTGTTGCGTTTATCTTGTAAGGCACAATTTCTGCTGACTGAACAGTCACACGATCGCCGACCGGGCGGACGGTTTCAGCGTTAAGCGCTTTTTCAACAACCGCCAGTAGTTCAGGACGAGCGGTACCATCACCCTCACGGGATAACACCGAAATCGTCACGTATGCAGGCTGAGGGCTATCAACCGAAACGTCAGCGACCCGTCCGTCGGCACTTCGACCATGATATTCATAGGCTCCAACCGGCCCCGCGACGCTCAATCCCTCAAATGCTTGCTGGGCGCGCAGTCGCAGGTCAGCGTCAGACTCCATGACGGCAGCCGTTGGCGGAATGGTAGTGTCATCTCCCGGGGTGATGGTCAGGCGTTCGGTATTATTGTTTCCCGCAATAACATCAAGGTCACGACCAGCAGAATAGGCAAGCGTCACAGCCAGCGCAGCCTCATTAACCCGCTGGCGCCAGATGACTTCCCGGTAGGCGTTCTCCTGCAGCAGCTTCACAATCGGCTCTGACTCCAGTGTCAGCGTCCGTGCAATCGCCTCTCGCTCCTCTTCCGGATAGAGCGACACAAAGGTGGCCTTTCGTTCTGCCAACAGCGTTTCATAATCCACCTCCTCCACGACATCAGGCGCGGCGAGCTGGCTCAGATCAACAATAGCCATAGCGTTTAACTCAGTGAAATGGTGATAGAAAAGGATTGTCCGGAGATCGGGCGCGTGCCGGTGATATCGACATACAACGTCCCGTCGTTCTCCGAACGCTCGAAAGTGATGGCCGTCAGGCTTATCCGCGGCTCCCATTTCTGGATGGCGGAATAGCATGCGGCCATGATCTGCAGGCGCAGCGCCGGGCTCTGCGGCCTGTCGATCATCGCCGCGAGCAGCGAGCCGTAATCCCGGCGCATGACCCGCGAGCCAATCGGCGTAACCAGAATGTCGCGCACGCTCTGCCGGATGTGGTCAGCCTCTGAAAGGCTTAGCCCGGTCTGCCTGTTCATTCCCCTGTAACGCACCGTCATTGTGTCCCCTTAGTCCAGCTTCCGCCGCTTTGCACACTGCCGTGCGCGTGGTTGTCCACCTGCACTCCGTTGGAGGTCAATTTACCGCCGGAGTGCTCAATATTTCCGGTCATCACCCCGCCCTTCTGCACTTCCAGCGAGGCGGTAATTAACCTGTTGGTACACACCACTTCAGGCGTATCCAGCGTGATACGGGACGTTGAGATGACCCGCACCTCCGGCACGGTGGCGGTCAGCGATTCAGAGGCGGTAATGTCGGCCGTTTTAATGCCTGCAACCGTCAGCGCCCCGCGCCCGGGTTCGTACTCGATCACCGCGCCGTCCGGAAACGAGACGTGGAACGCATCAGGTGACCCGGACGGTGCCGGATGGTCGTCCGAGAAAATGCCGGGCAACACAAAGGCGGTATCCAGCTCACCGCCGATGGCCAGCAGCAGCACCTGCTCTCCCTCGGAAGGGGCCCACCACACACGCGAACGTCCCGCACGACAGGTTAGCCAGTTCAGCCAGGTGGTTTTCATCCCGCCGGTCTGGACACGACAAAGCCCTCTGTTGAGGTCAACGTCGGTCACAACACCGATACGAATCAGGTTGCGGATCGCGCGAGCGATACCGTTCATGGAAGTTAATGTATTCATGAGAAGAGAATGCCGTTCAGGAGGAACGGCAGCAACGAGACGGGGTTTTCTGCGGGATGATACAACAAGCGGTCCAGACAGCAGGCGGCTGGCGGCCTTCAGCGCGGGGAGCTTAATCCTCCCACTGGCTGACCAGCTCACCATTGATGTACAACGCCTTCGGACGCGTGACGGGCTCCGGCAGCGGCGGCTCCGGGGAATAGGTCGCGTGCAGAGCGCCCTGCTCCTGAGTGACAAGAATGCGCTCGGTCAATTGCACGCTGATGGTGATATCCATCGTATCGTCATCGTTTAAGACGAGCGTGAAGGTGTATCCGTTTTTGCGTCCTTCATCGAGGGTAAAAATGTCCGGCTGGTTTTCCCGCAGCCAGGCCAGCACCGGGACAAAAAATCCCTCGCTGTCGCCCGTGAAACCGCTAACCTTCCCGTTCAGCACATACCGTTTTTCAAAGGAGAGCGAGGAGGCAAGGCGGGCGTCTATATTGCCGCTGCCGACCGACATCTGCAGGCGCTCCGGGTTGGCATTCAGTTGGGGGATCGCGTCAATTAATGCCTGACGCAGGCTCTTGAGTTTGTGCATCGAGTTTATCCTGACAGTCTTTAATGGTTTCAACCTGCAGCGCGCAGTCGATAAGGGCGTACTCAAGCCTGCGAATATCGGCGCTGAGATCGCCGTTAGTGGCGGGTTCGCTTCCCGGCATCGGGCAGCGGCTCACCTTCGGGCAGGCGTTGTAAACAATGGGCTGCGGAGGCGCAGGCGGTGCGGGTGTGCAACCTGCGGACAGCATCAGGCAGCTGAGCGGTATACCAGCGGCGTAACGCTTCATTTTCATTGAGTAATCTCCCGATAGTCGCTTCCCGTCTTGCCCTCTCCTCGCCCGCAGCGACAAGCTCTTCACGGAGCCTGACCTGGGCGTTTTCGTTTGCTCTGGCCATCCGTTGCGACAGGGACAGCTGATGGTTAAGCGTGGCGAGGGCCGTTTTTTGCTCGCTGGCGACCCGGTTGGCCGTGGCTAAAGAACGGGACAGGGTCTGGTTGTCATGACGAAGCCACAGCGCGATCGCCAGCAGTCCGGCCAGCATCAGCATGAGGACTCTCATGGCAGCCCCTTCATGCACCAGGCCTTCTCGCGGACACGACGATTTTCCAGCCCGGTATTTTTGACGCCGTTGACGTACACCCAGCGGGTAAGCTGCCCGCACGCCTGTGACCACTGTTTACGTTTGATAAAGGAGACCAGAGTCGAACGGCAGGCGGCGCCTGCGCCGACGTTAAAGGAAAAACTCACCAGCGCGTCGTAGACCCGCGGCGGCATCTCCACCGGCGCGCACGCCGCCAGACGACGCTCAACGTTGAGCACATCAGCGACCAGATTTACCGCGGCCTCACGCTCGGTAATGTCCCGCGTCGGCACGACGTTTGCCGTGTGACCAATGCCTGACGTCCATACCCCAGCGCTGCACCGGTAGGGCGAGAGGCGACATCCTTCGAGATCGGCAATCAGCGCCAGCCCCTCCGGGGAGGTTTTCAGTAATCGAAAGTCAGGCATCAGCACCGCCAGGGCCAGCACGCCGGCGACGCTGCAACGCTTAATGATTGAGTTCACGAATGCTCTTCTTATCGAGGCCCAGAGACTGGAGGTAGCGCCAGGTTTTGCGCTTAAACCAGTAATTCGTCAGCGCGGTAAAAATGGCGCAAAGGCTCCCCACGTACAGCGCAACCTTTTCAGGAGACATCGCCCCGAACCAGGCCAGCGCCACGGCCAGCCAGTAGGCGATAACCGTGGTGATTTTCTCCAGGCTCAGTCCCATAGGTTTACGGATTCTTTGGTGGGGGCGCTATTCACCTCCGGCATCTCTACCGGCGTGCCGTGAGGCAAAATAACGCCTGACTCCGCGAGGCCAGGATTGGCCTTCAGAACGGCTTTTACGACGCCAGCCGTGCGCCCATAATAGCGGGCGCAAACGGCATCAAGCGTGTCCCCCTGCATTGCATAGATCTTCATCAGACGCTCCCAACATCCGGTTACCAGGTACTGTAGAGTTTCCCGGGCTGGCGGTCTTTTCGCTATCGCTGACGGATGGACAATCTCGGACACAACAGACCGTCCACAAGCAGCGAAGCGTGGGTCGACGAAAGCGCAAAATCTGAATGAGGGTGTACGTTCGGGCTATGACGCTGGGCTAACGCCAGCTCTCGTCTTCCCAGACTTCCCGGAGAATATTATCCAGCATTTCGCGATCGGCCTCTCCTTCAAGCCCCTGGAGCTCGACTCCCGTCACCGATCCTATTTTCACGCTCACCCGCGATGACGGAAACAGGGATCGTATTCTGCGGGTCAGTTCGCACTGAAAGGCTTCAACGACGGCATGGCCAATCTGCTGATCTTTATCGAGCGTAATGTTCACCCGAACGTTACCCTCTTTTTTGATTCGTTCCGGAACAGGCGATGCTGAGAAAACAACGGTAAATGCGTTGTTCTTGATTAAATTTCCCCGCGCAATCTCAGCAATCAAATTCAGGGCAATCTCACGATCTCTTTCCTGACATGTTCCTTCTGTTGTCAGTCGCGCAATCATCTCGACGCGTTCAATCATGACCTGCTCGTTCAACTCTCTGTCCACACAACCTCCACCACGAGATACTGTATAAACATACAGTAGCACGTATTCATAAAAAGAGTGAAGCGAAAAATCAGAACCCTTCACGGTATGTACATGATATGGATGGAGATTAGCGGGCTCTCTGAGCGAAGAGATCCGTTAAATACCCAATACGTTCAAGGATTTTCCGCGCCTTGTGCTGATAAGAACGCGCTGCCGGAAAGAGCGATCCGTCAGCTGCGCCTTTGCACCATTTGTCGTTAAAGCGGCTAACGCCGCCAGCCATAAGATGCAGGGCCTCTCCGCGGCTGATGGCGATTCCGGTGGCGAGCCGTATCTCATCGATCACTTTCTCCGGAACCCCGTTCTGCGGGTCGCTCGCGAAGACGATGGGCGACGACGCGCCAGGGCGGATGAATTTGATGCGTTCGGTTAACGCCCGCCTCGCACGCCTGCTGAGGGGTTGAGAAAGATCGATCTGCGTACAGTTATTGACAGAACTCCGAGAGGATACAGGTGCGTCCTTAAGATCCGCGGCCCGCTTCGGCACAATTTTCCACTGCGTGAGTCGGGTTATAATTGGGCTGCCCGCGCCAACGGCAGAATCGTACACGCCGCGGATGCGGACCGTTTCCTCGCCGTACTGGTTAAACCCGGCGCCCGGCTCATACAGGGTGCGCACCTGTAAATCATCGCGACGCACAAACGGGCCGCCCTGTGCAGTAACGTATCCCGCCCAGTCACCGGCGTCGGCAGCCTCATGGACGGCAGCAAACTCGACGCTCAGACCGCGCGCGGCCTCGGGATCCGCCAGACGTCGCAGCTCGCGGTAGACCGTTACCGGCGCGCCGCCGATAAACTGAAACTGGCGAATGTGCCAGCGCCCCGCCCAGGCCGACACAACAGACGCCGTCTCCTTCAGCAGCCCGCCGCTTTCGCTATCGGTCTCGCCATCGAGCGCATAGCCGTCGATATTCTTTGAGATGTATTTGGCAATATAGCCGGTAGCACTGCCTTTCTGCGGATCGATCGCGTCCGCGTGAAAGCGCGCCTGTCTGGCGCTTTCGCTCTGCAGCTCAATGGCATCCTCCTGCCGCGCGTAGTCCCCGATAATCAGGCGAACGCATTCGACATCTTCCGGCAGCATAAACATCAGCATGTGCCAGTGGGGCGTACCGTCGTGATGGGGTTCCGCAACGCGGATACCGAAAATACGGATCCCATCACGGTGGAGCTTTGCGCGGATGCGCGCCCACAGCCGGGTGAGGTAGCCTTGCGTCTCCGCAGGACTGGCCCCGTTCCACTTCGCGTTGGGGTAACCTGATTTCAGCGTCGCGTGATACTGCGCGGGCGCGGTTAAGGTATAGAACTCGCCCACATAGCCCAGCGCCTCACAGATATTTTCAAACCCGCGAATGCGGGTCATCAGTTCACAGCGTCGTATCGCCGGGTTGGCCACCGAGCTATCGAATTTTTCAATCAGGCTAATGCGGTTGCCCTCTTCATCTTCCAGCTCCATGCCCTTGAGAAATTCGCGGGTGCGGCGCTTCTGCTCGCGCCACTCGGTCACGCAGCGTTTGCTCGCATACGCCGTTCTCCGTTTGCTGACGTTGCCGAGGGCAATCTGCAAATGCTCGCGCCAGGCCGCCGCGACCCGACGCAGACGCCCGCGCCACCACGCCTCGGAAAACATGCGGATCACCGCCGCGGCAACGTCATCTTTGTCGAAACACGTCTTCGACACGCGCTCCCAGTGCGGAGGCGACACGTTGAACTGCCGGGCGATCAGTCCGGCGCGCTGATACCAGACGTACAGCGTCTGGTATTCGCCCATCTCAGGATCGTTAATATTCGCCAGCTCGCCGCGAATAAAGCTGGCGATATCGGCGGCCAGCAGGTCGATGTCCGCGCGGGACATATCCGGCAGACGGTTATAGCGGGCAACCAGTTCGACCATTCGCGAGGCAAGGTACTGCAAAAGCTGGGTATCGAAATGGCCGTCAAACACGGCTCGGGAAACTGCTTCATGCAAACCTGCGCAGGCATAGCGTTCAGAGACCCGCCGCAGGCGGGGCAACATTCTTTTGCAGAAGCGGATCAAAAAGGCGTTAGCCTGGGGGCTGCCACGATGCTGTTCGAGGGCGTCAACCGCGCGCCAGACCTCAAAACGCACGCAGTCAGGCTGCTGTGAAAGAGCCATTCTTGCCTGCTTCAGCGCCGCGAAAAGGCGATCGCGGCGCTGCTGTTGGGCATGGGTGAGATAAGGGCTGGCAATGGCCGACCGTGGGGCATTCCACGGATAAGCAAATGACGTCGCCAACTCATCCTCCCCGGACGTGTTTATTTTTCATCTCTGCGATCTCCTGACAGGTGACGCATAGGGCTACGCCAGGCACCGCCATACGGCGCGCCTGCGGTATTGGAGCCTCACACTCCTCGCAGAAGAAACGCGAAGGCGATGCGGGTCGTCTGCGGGCGCTATTAATGTGGCGCTCTCTGTCTTCCTGTTCGCGCGCCTGGGCAAGATCGATAAAATCGGCCATCAGTGCAGCTCCTGGGATTCACGCTCGTAGCGAGCCGCTTCGTGGCACAGCAGTTCGGCAACGTCCTCTCCGCTCATACCGGTTTTGTAGATATGGCTCGCCAGCGCCTCCAGGCGCAGGGAGACCGCGAGGGCTCGCGCGCATCGTTCCTCCGTTTTTGCCTCTGCCAGCAGGCGTTTCAGTTCTTCACTTCCGATCGGATAAGGGCGGTTTTCACTGTTTCGCATCACGCGTTCTCCTTAAATTCAGGCAAAAGGATGCCCGGCGGGTTTACGCCATTAGTTTTTGGGTTGGGTTATATCGGCATGGTCAGCCGTTCAGGAAATAAACTCACAACAGCACGAAAATGGTTCATGGCGTTAATCAGCGCCCGTTTCTCTTCGGTCGTCAGCTCGCTGATATCGCACTCATGCCGGGCGACGGGCAATCTCGCCAGGAAAAAGAGGGCGGCCAGCGCCCTGCAGTTCTCCTCAAAACAGGGATCGCGCTTATCGCGCAGCTCGGCCATAAACCGCGCCAGCTCTTTTCCGCTATCGCTCCCGTATCGGGCGCGCAGTTCAGCGACGTGGTTAAGCCCGTTAAGACGCGCTCCCACGCTAAGTGGAACCCTTGCACGGGCAGCTTCTATCGCCATATCACCCCTCGCATAAATTCACGCACGCTAATGTGCTGAAAACGGGTGTAGCACGGTTTTTTCCACCGTTTGATGATTGCGATTTCAGAAGCCATGCTGCATGATTCCCATTTTGATACTGTCTGCAATCATTAGCCTCTGTTTGCCAACGTCTGCCGCTGATTGCCCGAATTTGCAATGATATTAATACCCAATTGAGTATTAGTAAACACCCAAAGGAATATATTTTGATCTTAGATTCTCAAGTGAATAATGAAGAGTTACTCGATAGAATCTGTCAGGTATATGGTTTCACGCAGAAAATCCAGCTGGCCCGGCACTTTAATATCGCCGCCAGCTCGCTTCAGAACCGCTACGCGCGCGGTACCGTCTCTTACGACTTTGCGGTTCAGTGCGCGCTGGACACCGGCGCGAGCCTTCGCTGGCTGATGACCGGCCAAGGGGCGCAGTTTGAAGGTCATCCCGTGCCGGGCGATCCCGTTTCAGTTTCGACATTCACACTCAGTGACGGGAGACTGGAAGAAAATTCCATTTTGAGTATTGACTCTGCTTTCTTTAGCAAACCGCTGGCGCGCGGCATCGCCGTCCGGGCGGAGGGGAAGCTGCACTTTATCGAAAAAGACGCATCGTTAACCGACGGCCTGTGGCTGGTTGAGATTGAAGGCACTGCCAGCATCCGCGACCTAACGCTGCTGCCGGGTAAAAAACTCCACGTGGCGGGCGGCAAGGTTCCGTTTGAGTGCGGTATCGACGAGATTAAAACGGTAGGGCGTGTGGTGGGGATCTATAGCGAAGTAAGCTGAGGATGTTTCATCCCCCCCTCGTGGCTGTGGATCTGCCGCAAGATAAACCGATACAGAGAAGCGAATTATATGTCCGTATAATTCGCTTCTCTGTTCTTGTTTAATCAGGCTTATAACACTCATAAAAAAATATATATTTTTAAATTATATTTTTTATTACTTCATTCAACCAATGAATGCATGTAACTGTAGTGACACGAAATATTACAAACAGAAAAATCATGAAGGAGTAAGGTCAGAGAAATTAATTAAATAAATGGAGTTAACCAGAATGGCTATACCAGTTTATCTCTGGCTTTACAGCGAAGAAGGGAAACAGTTAAAAGGTAGCGTTGATGTACATAGACGCGAAGGTAGCATTGAAATAACCGGACTGTCACACGGCGTAGAGATACCTACAGATGATTACTCCGGAAAAATAACAGCCACACGCCAACATTCTCCCTTTGTTTTTACAAAAGCGCAAGACGTCTCAAGCCCTTACCTTTATCAGATCGTTAGTACGGGAAGCGTTCTTAAATCTGCTGAGCTAAAATTTTATCGAATCAACCACGCAGGGCAGGAAGAAGAATATTTTAATATTTTTATGGAAAATGCACGTATTACCTGCATTGTGCCTTATATGGAAGATGTGAAGGATCCCGACTTCACACATTATGATCATATGGAAGCCATAGAAATGACATATGAAAAAATAACATGGAAATATCTGGACGGTAACATTGTCCATTCCGATAGCTGGAAAGAACGCAGCGCGGCATAAGGGGAATAGCTCATGGCATGGACCTACTACCAAAGTACCGGTGAACTGTGGCATAAAGGTAAACTTATTGGCACAGGGTATTCCGGAAACCTGACAAACAAAAATAATCCAGACCGTCAGCACGTTAAGGGGATGGGACCATTACCACGCGGAACGTATCGCATAGGAGGCCATACATCCTCAAGGGGGCCAATGACAATTAACCTCAAACAAACCTCTGGTGAGAGCTATGGGCGATCGCTGTTTCGCATCCATGGTGAGAAAAAGGCACCAGCCATTCCTGGTTTTGCATCAGAGGGCTGCATTATCATGGGACCTCACATTCGCTCTAAAATAATTCTTTCGTCAGATCGTACGCTTGAGGTAGTTCGTTGAAAAAGTACGTGTTTTCTCTAATTACCTGCATTCTTACGGCTTCCTGTATAGCGTCAGAGAGTGACTGGATAACCTATATTAAGCTGGTGTCCAGCGCTGACATGGCAGCTATTCAGGCATTACCAGCGAAGATTAAAAGCACTGGTGATAATCTGGATGACGAGCATGCTGAACAGTTGGCGACCGCCATCAGCATGGCGCTTATCCGCGCCCCAGAATTAGTGCTGAATGTCACCAATCAATTTGAGTTGAACCCAGACCCTTTACAGCAACGGTTTGGAACCACTTTGATATGTAGCATACCGATGATGATACACAGCACTAATGCGGAGGTTGAAACCTATTTAGCAAAGGCTAAACCAGCATTGGAGAAAGCGGGCTCCCCAGCAAGAGAATGCTTAAGCAATATGCTCGATGTAATCAATGAGGTTAAGCAAGAAAAGGATAAGGACTCAAAACGTTAGCATCATATTATAACAAGCGCTCTTCTGAGCGCTTAATCTTTGAACCATTAAATAATAAACTACATATCACTCCAGTTTATCCAAAAATAAAAGAGCACATGGCTAAATCCTCCCTTTCAACCATCACCGTATCAAATAACAGCGGCTGCTCGGCTATGAGTGCGACGCAGAAATTTGAAAATATCTATATCCCACCGGGAATGAACTTGATATGAAAACGATGCAGCTGTTTTTGATTATGTTAGTGATATCGCACGTGGCTTATGCAAATAACTGTACTTCTGTTGAAGAAATGGACAAGGCAGATAACGCAGCCTCTGCCATTCAGGACTGGCAAGGCATCCATTCTTTTTACAAAAATTACAGACAGTGTGATGAGGGATATATCGCAGAAGGGATATCAGCGACTATTGTCGGGCTGTTAGCCAACAACTGGAAGACCTCCCATCAACTCATGCAGCTATCTGTAAACGATCGCGCTTTTGAGTCATGGATGATTAATCACATCGATACGACCACGAACGATCGCGAGCTCGATAAAGTCGTGAGAAACGCCACGGATAGCTGTCCCGAAGGCGGTAAAGCGTTCTGCAATCAGATTGAGAATGCCGCACAAGGCGCGTTGAAGGAACTGCAAAGCCCATAGCCAAGAATGGTTTCACAGGTAGAGCAGGAAACGGAGCTATTCTCACCCTCCACCTTACAGGCTCCTGCTCACTTCCCCACGTCACAAACTGCAAAACTAAAGAAATCCCCCATCGCGCCGATCATCATCCGTGTGTATTATTTCCTGTAGCTTTTACAACAACTAACCTTAACTCAAATACTTAAGCGCCAAAGCGAAAGGCATCATGAGCACACCGATCAAACGGCTAGAAATCATTAAAAATGCCATTGAACTGGAAGATGACGACATCATCCAGAGCCAGCTGACACGCCTGAAAAATGAAGCGTTTGACGATGAGCTACAGGCAATCGTCGTGGCGCTTGAGGAGAAGAATTACACCGCTGCGATGGCGGCCATTACCGCCTGGCTGCAGGGCCAGCGTGCCGTCACCCCGTGGCGCGACCCGCAGGTGGCCGCCAGCAAGCTGGAGCTGAAGGCGCTGGAAGAGCGTCTGCGCGATCTGATTGACCGCCGCAACGCCCGCGTGCAGCAGCTTGATGAGTTTAACGATCTCTATTTTTCCCGCCTTGGGCCGCTGATGCAGCAGATCCTCGCCCTGCGTAAAACCCTGGCGGAGCTAAACCTGCGTCGTCAGCAGGCGGAAGCGCGTCGTCGCGAGGAAGATTACCGTCGCTGCCAGCACTATATGGCGCAGGCGGTAGAGGTGCTGGCGACGCTCACCCAGCGCTGGCGCGATCTCCCGGCCGACTCCGTCCAGGCCGCTGAGGCGCGTAAGCATCTGGAACAGCAAAGCAATCTGATTGCCAACCTGCTGGCCGAAGCGCTGGAGCTGGAGAGCGGCTTAACGCGCGAAGAGGAGCCTGCGCGTCAGGCGCGCGACGAGGCGAACGAAGAGTACGAGAAGTATCGCGAACAGCATCACGATGCCGAAGTGCGGCTGCGCAAAGGTAAGCATCTTTCGGAAGAAGACCAGAACGAGCTCAAGCGTCTCTGGCGGCAGGCGAGCAAGCTCTGCCACCCGGATCTGGTGGCGGACGATCTGAAAGAAGAAGCCAACAGCATGATGGTGCAGCTTAACCAGGCGAAGCAGCGCGGCGATGTGAAAGCCATTCGCTCGCTGGTAGCCCGCCTGCAACAGGGCTTCGAGCCATTGATGGCCAGCGACAGGCTGAACGATCTGGAACGTATCCGCAAAAAAATGGCGCAGGTCCGCGAGCAGATCGACATTTTAGTGAACGAGCTGGCGGAACTGGAGAAAGAGGAGTCCTGGCTGTTGGTCTCGTCGCTCAATAATATGGAAGCGTACTTCGCTCAGCAGGAGAAAGCGCTGCACGAGGTCCGCGCCTCGCTCGAACATCAGGTGAACGAAGCGCAGCTGGATTCCGCCGCCTGATTATTTGGCGTGCCAGTATGCGCTGGCACGCACCAGCTGCGGGTCAATCGCGTCGGTTTCAAACTGACGGCTCAGCGTTTTCACCACCTTCCCTTCCCCGGTCAGCCAGATGAAGTAGTCTTCCCCCGGAACGGTCAGCGCCGCCAGATGGTCTGCGACCGCCTGCGCGTTGTGGCCCACTACCCAGGTGATATTGAACCCGCTCAGGTGCGCCAGATAGTCTTTATAAGATTCGTCCCTGACCGTCACGACCGCATGAACCTCCGGGCGAACCGGCAGTTTAGCAATGCTTTCTAAGCGTCGACGCAGCGCGGGCATGCCGGATTCATCGCACACGTACAGCTGCCAGGCGTAATCCTCCGGCACCACCAGCGAACCGCGCGGGCCGCCGATGGTCAGCCTGTCGCCCGCTTTCGCCTCGACCGCCCAGCTGCTGGCAATGCCGCCGTCATGAATGAAGAAATCGAGAACCAGTTCATGATTTGCCTCATCGTAGAGCGGCGTATAGTCGCGCGCCTGCGGACGCACGCCGTCGCCCCAGTCGATGCCTTCATCGGTGACCACCGGCGGCGTAAACGTCGTCCCGGGTGCCGGGAAAAAGACTTTGGTATGGTCGTCGAAACCGCGGGAGCTAAAGCCCTCCAGCGCCTCGCCGCCTAAAACAATGCGCTGGAAACCCGCGCTGGCGCGTTCAACGTGGAGCACCGTCAGCTCGCGAAAACGCAGGTCATTACGAACACGCTGTGGATAACGAGTAGATGCCATTTTTAGACCCTTTTCTGGTGAATACGATATATCTAAATCAATTTTCAAATGATAATGATTACTAATAAGGAAAAATGCAAGATCTTTTAGATTGCATTTGAATATATCTTAGATATAGTTTAGATATATCAATTAAAGGACCTGTTATGCGACACGAACACGACAGCGGCGGGCGCCGACCGCGCTTTTTTGGCCACGGCGATCTGCGGCTGGTGATTCTGGATATCCTGACCCGTAGCGCGAGCCACGGCTACGAGCTGATCAAAGAAATTGAAAACCTGACCCAGGGGAATTACACCCCGAGCCCAGGCGTCATCTACCCAACCCTGGATTATCTTCAGGATCAGACATTTATCACCATTACGGAAGAAGAGAGCGGGCGTAAGCGCATTGCGATTACCGCTGAAGGACAGCGCTGGCTGGATGAAAACCGGGAACAGCTGGAACAGATCCAGGTGCGTATCAAAGCGCGCAGCGTCGGTTTTCAGCTGCGCAAAAACCCGCAGATGAAGCGGGCGCTGGATAACTTCAAAGCGGTGTTAGACCTGAAGGTGAACCAGGGAGAGCTCAGCGACGCGCAGCTCAAGCAGATCATCGGCGTGATTGACCGCGCGGCGCTGGAGATCTCCCAGCTGGATTAAGCCGGTGCGTGCTCGCTCACGCGGAAGACGCGTACCAGCTCTTTCAGGTGCATCGCCTGTTCGTTAAGCGATGCCGCCGCAGCCACAGACTCCTCCACCAGCGCGGAGTTCTGCTGGGTGGTGGCGTCAATCAGGCCAATCGCGCTGTTAATCTGCGAGATACCTTCCGTCTGCTCGTGGCTGGCCTGGCGAATTTCCCGCAGAATCACGTCCATCTCCTCCACGTTGCCCACCATCCCGTTGATCAGCCCACTCGCTTTTTCGACAAGGTTCATCCCGTCCTGGGTCTGGCTGGTGGAGCTCTCAATCAGCTCCCGGATTTCGCTGGCAGACGACGCGCTCTTCTGGGCAAGCTGGCGAACCTCACCGGCCACCACCGCAAAGCCGCGTCCGTGCTCGCCGGCGCGCGCCGCTTCCACCGCCGCGTTCAGCGCCAGAATGTTGGTCTGGAACGCAATGGCGTCGATCAGGTCGATAATGTCGGACATCCGGTTCGATGTTTCGTTAATCAGGCGCATTTTGCTGGTCACCTGCTTCATCATCTCACCGTTGTTTTTGACCACCGTGGCGGCATCGGCCGAAAGGTTGGTCGCTTCCCCGGTATGCGAGGCAGTATTTTTCACCGTCGCGGTGATCTGCTCCATCGAGGCGGCGGTCTGTTCGACAGAACTTGCCTGCTCTTCCGTGCGCGCGGCCAAATCCTGGTTCCCGGCGACAATCTGCGCGGCTGCGCTGGAGATATTCTCCGAGCCGGTTTGCACCTGCTGCACAATGTCCAACAGTCGCGTCTTCATCTCCATCAGCGCATGCAGCAGCAGACCCGTTTCGTCTTTGCCGTGCGGCGTGATGCTGCCCGTCAGATCGCCCTCTGAAATGGCTTTTGCAAAATGCACCGCCTCGCCGAGCGGACGTGTGATAGCGCGCACGATAAACCAGCCAATCAGGCTGCCTGCCACGACGCTAAAGAGCGTGATCAGGATCAGCAGCAGGCGGTTAGACCTGAAATCTCCTTCCACCTGCGCCCCTGCACTCTGCATCTCGCTGTTTTGAATCGTAATCAGCTCCTTCACCTTCGCTTTATAAGCCTGCTGCACGGCGAGGGTGGTGGTCATCATCTCCTGAATAGCGCCCGCACGATTGTTGTTCTGCACCGCCTGCAAAATGCGGTAGCGCGAGTCCAGATACTGCTGGCGCACGCTGCGGATATCCGCCAGCACCTGCTGAGACTTTTGATCCTGCAGCGCGTTGTTAAGCTCGCCGAGGATCACCGTGATGTGCTCGCTGATCTCTTTCAGGCGCTGCTGCGATTGCCCCGTGTAGGTACCCTGCTCATCCAGCAGCATCAGCTGTTGCGTGCTAATAAATTCCTGGAAGTTATCGATTAACTGGTTCGCTTTTACCGTGGTCGGATAATCACTGGTAATAATGGATTGCATCCCGTTATTAGCCCGGTTCAGACTCAGCAGAGACAGGCTCGCGCTGATCGCCATCAGGACAATAAAGAATCCAAACGCCAGAAATAATTTCGTGCCGATCTTTACGTCATGTAAGAACATATTTTCTCCATCGATGTGATTATTTCTCAGACGATCGCTGTTATCGGTAACGGATTGGCTAACTTTATGACTTTGATCGTTTTTTTATTTCATAACCCTCACAATGCATAGGTGCAGGCTATTAATATTGCTTCATCGATCGTTACCAGACCGTCAAACGAGGTATTTTTGAAACAGGATTCTGAAGAACTGACTTAGGCAGGAATAAATAACTGATGCACTTTCTTTAGTTATTTAATATTAACTTAACAATAAAATACATTAATAATCACATCCGGAAAATAAAACGCCGCTTATTCCTTACGGAATAAACGGCTTTTCCGGAACATTATTGACTCAATGGAGCACAGTCACCGCATCCTTAAGGCGTCCGGCGCGATGCTTCACCATCGCAGAAATGTGGGCGCTCTCCTCAACCAGGTCGGCATTCTTCTGCGTGATGCTGTCGAGTTCAGCCACCGCGCGGGTCAACTCTGACAGTCCGGTTGCCTGCTCGGAGGTCGCGTGGCTGATCTGGGCGATAAGCTGCGTCACGTTTTTCACCTGCACAACGATATCATCCATCGTACGGCCCGCAGCGTGAACCTGCTCAGAGCCGGACTGCACCTTGCTGGCGCTGGCATCAATAAGTTTACGAATATCATTAGCCGCACTGGCGCTGCGGCTGGCGAGATGACGGACTTCGCCCGCGACCACGGCAAAACCTTTGCCCTGCTCGCCTGCCCTTGCCGCTTCAACCGCCGCGTTCAGCGCCAGAATATTGGTCTGGAAAGCGATATCGTTAATCAGAGAGGTAATCGAGCCAATTCGCTGCGTGCTGTCGGCAATGTCATCCATCGTTTTAACGACGGTCTGCATCGCATTGCCCCCTTTCGTTGCCGCGCTGCTCGCGGCCACGGAGAGTTTGTCCACCTCGGCGGCGGTTTCGGAGTTACTCTGAACGGACGCGGCCATCTGGTTCATTGTCACGACGGTCTGCTGCACGTTCGCGACGGTCTGACGCGTACGATCGTTCAGATCTTCATTCCCCTGCGCCAGCCTGTCGCTGCCGTCACGGACGCTCACCACCTGGCTCGACACGTCATTGATCAACCAGCGGCACATCAGGCCCAGTTGCCCGACCGCACGCAGCGTCAGCCCCAGCTCGTCGCTGCGGTTCAGGTGCTGCACGCTGTTACGCTCGCCGGTGGCGACCTTCAGCGCCTGTCGCGCTACATTCTCTACCGGGCGGACAATCTGTTGCTCAAACAGCAGCGTCCCCAGCAGCATCACCACCGCGGCAGCGGCGAGAGGCATCCACCCGGCGGAGGTCGCGACCAGCGTGGCGGCGAGTACGGCAAAAAGCGCCGCCATCACGCTGCGCACGCGCCAGCGCAGCGGCATTGCCGGCAGTTTGCCCAGCCAGCCCTTTCCGACCACCAGCCCTTTATGAATACGTTTTTTACAGCGCCCGTCGTTCAGCGCCCGGTAGAGCGGCTCCACGGTGGCAATCTCTTCCGCTGTGGCTTTGGTACGAATGGACATATAGCCCGTCACCTGCCCCCGGCGCACCATCGGTACCGCATTCGCACGCACCCAGTAGTGGTCGCCGTTTTTGCGCCGGTTTTTGACAATCCCGCTCCACGGCTCGCCCTGCTGCAGCGTGTACCACATATCGGCAAACGCGGCTTTTGGCATATCGGGATGGCGTACCATATTGTGCGGCTGGCCCGTCAGCTCATCGAGCTGGTAGCCGCTCACCTGCACAAAGGTGTCGTTGGCGTGTGTTATATAGCTGTGGACGTCTGTGGTAGACATTAAGGTGGTGTCATCGTCCAGAGGATATTCATTCTGGGTGACATAGGTTGGAGAGGACATCGTGGGCATCCCTTGCAGGTTATTTGAATGTTAATTTTGTGGGTCAATGTTTTTTCGGCGGTAAACAATTTATCTTTAGTTGTTAAACTTGATGGAGATCGCAGATTTGACTTAAACCATACTTTTTGTACGATTTTTTAATTCATTGATTTCAAATACTTTCGTAAAGAAATTACCTGTAAAGCATGACCCGTTAACGCCCACTTAAGTTGCAGCGAATGCACTTCTTTAGTGCAGCTGCGCGTTCCCGTCCTCATTTATCCTCTCTTTCCTGTACCGCTAAATCCCGTTTCGGTTGCTCCGGCATGATTAAATATTGTGCAACATTATTTTAACCTGGCGTTTATCCCGATTTTCGTTAAGTCATCTGAAGTGGCGTAATCCCTGCAATACTTAACTCAGTATCATGTGATACGCGATCCCCGGGAGCACATTTTGAACAGGTTACCTTCCAGCGCCTCGGCTCTTGCCTGTACCGCGCACGCACTGAATCTCATTGAGAAGCGAACGCTCGATCATGAGGAGATGAAACAACTTAACCGAGAGGTCATCGATTACTTTAAAGAGCACGTCAATCCAGGGTTTCTGGAGTATCGCAAATCTGTTACCGCCGGCGGGGATTACGGAGCCGTAGAGTGGCAAGCGGGAAGTCTGAACACGCTTGTCGACACCCAGGGACAGGAGTTTATCGATTGCCTGGGAGGTTTTGGAATTTTCAACGTGGGGCACCGTAATCCAGTTGTGGTTTCCGCCGTACAGAATCAACTTGCGAAACAACCTCTCCATAGCCAGGAACTGCTCGACCCGCTTCGCGCCATGCTCGCGAAAACGCTGGCGGCCTTAACGCCCGGCAAACTGAAGTACAGCTTCTTTAGCAACAGCGGCACGGAATCGGTCGAAGCGGCGATTAAACTCGCCAAAGCGTACCAGTCGCCGCGCGGGAAATTCACCTTTATCGCCACCAGCGGCGCGTTCCACGGGAAATCCCTGGGCGCACTGTCTGCTACCGCCAAATCCACCTTCCGCAAACCGTTTATGCCGCTGCTGCCGGGCTTCCGCCACGTGCCGTTTGGCGACATCAACGCCATGCGCACCGCGCTGAGCGAATGCCGCAAGACCGGCGATGACGTGGCGGCGGTGATCCTGGAGCCGATTCAGGGCGAAGGCGGCGTGATCCTCCCTCCGCAGGGCTATCTGCCCGCCGTGCGTCAGCTGTGCGATGAGTTTGGCGCGCTGCTGATCCTCGACGAAGTCCAGACCGGGATGGGGCGCACCGGCAAGATGTTTGCCTGCGAGCACGAAAACGTGCAGCCGGACATCCTGTGCCTGGCGAAGGCGCTCGGCGGCGGCGTGATGCCGATTGGCGCGACGGTGGCCACCGAGGAGGTCTTCTCGGTGCTGTTCGACAATCCGTTCCTGCATACCACCACCTTTGGCGGTAACCCGCTGGCCTGTGCGGCCGCGCTGGCGACCATCAACGTGCTGCTGGAGCAAAACCTGCCCGCGCAGGCGGAGCAGAAAGGCGACATGCTGCTGGACGGCTTCCGTCAGCTAGGCCGGGAGTATCCGGACCTGGTGCAGGACGCGCGTGGGAAAGGGATGCTGATGGCGATTGAGTTTATTGATAACGAAACCGGCTATAGCTTCGCGAGCGAGATGTTCCGCCAGCGGGTGCTGGTGGCCGGAACGCTCAACAACTCGAAAACCATCCGCATTGAACCGCCGCTGACGCTGACGATTGAGCAGTGTGAGCAGGTGCTGAAAGCGGCGCGTAAAGCGCTGGCAGCGCTGCGGGTGAGCGTGGAAGAGGCGTAATCAACGCCGGGTGGCGTTACGCTACCCGGCAGTTTTTTATCGGTGAAACTCCGCCACCGTCATGGTGAAGCGAAGCACGGTATCGCTTTCATTGGCGTAGCCGTGCGACGCTTCCGTTTTCGCCACCGCCGACGCACCAGCGTTAACCTGGGTCACCGTCTCATCCACCGTCAGCGTTAACACGCCCTCGTTTACGTGCAGCAGCTCAAAGGTTCCCGCCGGGTGCCCCGGGGAGGTAAAACGTTCTCCCGGTTGCATCTCCCACTGCCATAACTCAATCATGTCAGGTCCCGCGGTACCCGCCAGCAGTCTGGCGCGTCCACCCAGCGCGCCCTGCCACAGCACCGGAATCGCCTCTTCTTCGATAACGTGTACCAGCGGCTCGCTGGAGACGTTGACGATATCCGCCACGGAGATGCCGAGCGCGGCGGCCAGCTTGCACAAAATGGCGATGCTGGGATTGGCTGCGCCCTTTTCGATCTCCACCAGCATCCCTTTGCTGACGCTGGCGCGGCGGGACAGCTCGTCCAGCGACAGCTTTTTCTCTTTACGCCAGTTGCGGATGCGGTTCGCCACGGCCAGGCTTACCTGGGCAACATCGGCACCCGAATCAGTCATTATATTGACTTTATCAGTCATTGGTCACTACCATGGTATAAAACAGTCAATACAGGATTATTTATGTCTCTCGTTACGCCGTCAATAGATTCGCGTCTTGCCGGGATTGCCCCAGGCTTTCGGGCGCTGAGCATTCTGGTTGAAGCTGCGCCGATTACCCACCCGGAGGTAGCGCCCGCCGCGCTGGCGCAGGCCTGCCAGCAGATGTTGAATGATGATGTGCCGTGGGCTGATGCACACCTTTCAGACTGGGATGAGGTGTTTAAAGCCTTCGGCGCGAAACCGAAACGCACGCCCTGTTCCGCCGCGGCCCTGCGCAAGCGGGTACTGAAAGACGGTTCGCTGCCGTCGCTGGATCCGGTGGTGGATATCTATAACGCGGTGAGCATTCGCTATGCCATTCCGGTGGGTGGTGAAAATCTCGCGGCGTACTCGGGTGCGCCGCGTCTGACGCTGGCCGACGGCAGCGAGCCGTTTGATACCTTTAAAGAGGGACAACCAGTGGTGGAACATCCTGAACCAGGCGAGGTTATCTGGCGCGACAACCTCGGCGTCACCTGCCGCCGCTGGAACTGGCGACAGGGGGTGCGTACCCGTCTGGACAGCCAGGCGCAATCTATGTGGTTTATTCTTGAAAGCCTGCCGTCGATGCCGCTTGCGGCACTGGAAGAGGCTGGAGAAGAGCTGGTCAACAACCTGCAGCGGCTGATGCCGGGGGCCACGGCTCAGGTTAAGATGCTGACGCTGTAAGAGGACAACACGATGTTTCACGGATTAAGCGCTTTTCCGTTAACCCCCCTGAAAGAGGGGACGTTTGACGAGCAGTCCTTCATCAATCTTCTGCGCCCCGTGGTCGACGCTGGCGTGGATTCTCTGGGCATTCTCGGCTCAACGGGAAGCTATGCCTATCTGACCGTAGAAGAGCGCGGTCGGATCGCACGCTGCGCGGCGGCGCATGCTGATGACATTCCGGTCATCGTCAGCATTGGCGCATTACGGCTGGACGATATTCTGCGTCTGGCTGACGACGCGCAATCGGCAGGTGTCTCCGGCTTGCTGCTGGCGCCCGTGTCATACCAGCGATTAACGGAAGACGAAGTGTTTAATCTCTATGAAACGGTGACCCGCCAGATCTCCGTACCGCTGTGCATTTACGATAATCCCGCCACGACCGGTTTTTCGTTTAGCGATGCATTGTTATTTGCCGCCGCGGCCCTGCCGAATATAGGCTCCATAAAGCTTGGCCGCGTGCCGGAGGACCTGTCACAGGTAAGGGCTCGTCTTCCTGAGACCGTCACGCTGGGCATCGCCGGCGACTGGCGAGCGGCCTCCGCCCTGCATGCCGGGTTTGACGTCTGGTACTCGGTGCTCGGCGGATTGTTCCCGCAAACAGCGCTGGCGATTGCGCGTTCGAAAGAGACGACACAATCCGAGCGGCTGGAGCCGCTTTGGGAATTGTTCCGTCGATACGGCAGCTTGCGGGTGGTAGCAGCAGCGGCAGAAATGCTGGGGAAAGTGGAAACACCCGCGCTCCCCTTCCCGCTTCAGGCTATTCAGGGTGAGCCGCGCGAAGCGCTTGCTGCGTTACTTGCGGATCTGGCGCTGGCCTGAACAATGCCGGGTGGCGCTAACGCTTACCCGGCCTACAAAAGCAACACAACCTCTTACCCGTACCGTTACTCCGGCAACAACCCCACAAAACTGCGTTTCTTACGTGGCTCCGACATCAATTCCTCAAGCTTATCCACGCACGCCAGATAGTGCGGCGTTTGCTTATGCGCCAGCACCGCCTCTTCGTCTTTATAGGCTTCGTAGATAAAGAACCGGGTTTTCACCCTCGGGTCCTGCAATACGTCAAAGCGCAGGTTTCCCGGCTCCTTGATTGCCCCCTCGTGGTTGGCGCGGAATACCTCCAGAAACTCGTCCACCCGCTCGGGCTTAATGTTGATTTCAACCAGCGTCACGTTCATTTTGCTCCTCCCTGTTTCTCTTCCTGCCAGAACTGGAACGCATCGCGGGCATTCCAGTTCTCGTGAACCACTTTTTTCACCGCCTTCAGCATGGCGAGCGGCGCGCTGGACTGGAAGATGTTGCGCCCCATGTCCACGCCGGATGCCCCCTGATCTATCGCGCGCCAGCACATCTCCAGCGCCTCGTGCTCCGGCAGCTTTTTGCCCCCGGCGATCACAATCGGCACCGGGCAGCTGGCGGTCACTTTTTCAAAGCCCTCGTCCACGTAGTAGGTTTTGACGAACTGCGCCCCCATTTCGGCGGCGATGCGGCTGGCGAGCGAGAAATAGCGTGCGTCACGCGCCATCTCTTTACCGACCCCCGTCACCGCCAGCGTCGGCATGCCGTAGCGCGCGCCCGCATCGACAAGCTTGATGATGTTGTTGATCGACTGATGCTCAAACTCACTGCCGATGTACACCTGCGCCGCCACCGCGCAGACGTTCAGGCGCAGCGCGTCCTCCATCGCCACCGCCACGCACTCGTTCGACAGCTCGCCCAGAATTGAGTTACCGCCGGAGGCGCGCAGCACCACCGGTTTGTTCGTGGCGGCTGGCACCTGGCTCCTGAGGATGCCGCGGGTGCACATCAGCACGTCGGTTTCACCAAACAGCGGCGCGATGGAGAGATCGATACGCTCAAGGCCGGTGGTCGGCCCCTGAAAGTAGCCGTGGTCAAAGGCCAGCATCACCGTACGGTTGCTCTTAGGGTTGAAGATGCGTGCCAGGCGGGACTGCATGCCCCAGTCCAGCGAGCCGCAGCCCTTCAGCGTGAACGGCACGTTGACCTGCGGCGTGCCGATGCCAAAATCCTTACCGTCTTTGATATCGTCTAAATCAGCCATTTGCTCCCCCGTCAGAAATCGTATTTGCTGATGTTCTCTTTGGTGAACACCACCCGCTCCGGCAGCAGCACGATGCCGTTGCCCTTCGCCTCATACTGGTAGCCCTGCACGCTGTTCGGCTCGACCTTCAGCGCCCCGATATTTTTTACGTCCACGCTGTCGCCGACGTTAAGATCGCCTTTTTTCAGCAAACGATCGGCGACATTGACCGCAATTTTGCCCTGTTGTACGACATCCCACAGGCCGAAGGCTTTTACCGTGCCGCGCTCAACGTACGGGCGCATCACGTTCGGCGTACTGAACCCGACAATCGCCACCCCTTCGCGCTTCAGGTTTTCCGCCGCCTGCGCAGCGGCCGGCAGCGCGTTGGCATCCGGGGCGATGATCGCATCCAGATCCGGATACGCTTTTAAGATCCCTTCGGCGGTTTGCAACGATTTGGTGGCGTCGTTATAGCCAAACTGGGTAGTGACGACCTGCCACTGGGGATGATCTTTCTCGATTTTGGCCTTCGCCTCTTTCACCCACTGGTTCTGGTCGGTGACGGTGGGGCTGGAGTAGAAGAACGCCACTTTGGCATTCGGTTTGGTGACCTGCTTGCCCGCCATCTCCACCAGCAGGCCGCCCAGCTGTTCCGGCGTTCCCTGGTTGATATAGATGCTGCGGCACTCCGGTTTGGTGTCGGAGTCCCAGGTCAGGACCTTGACGCCGCGCTGCATCGCGCGCTTGAGCGCCGGGCAGAGGCCGTCCGGCGACACAGCGGAGACGATGATGGCGTTATAGCCCTGGTTGACGAAGTTATTGATCAGCTGCACCTGGCCGGAGACGCTCGGCTCGGTCGGGCCGTCGTAGGTGACGTCCACCCCAAGATCTTTCCCCGCCTCTTTCGCGCCGTTGCCGCCGCTGGTGAAGAAGCCCACGCCCACCAGCTTCGGGATAAAGGCAATGCGATCCGCCGCCTGCGCCGAAGCGAAGCCGAGGGCCATTGCCAGGACGAACAGTTTTGTTTTCATCTTACGCTCCGGATAGTTTTCTAAAGAGAGAACGCACCCACTCGCGGTGCAGACTCAGCGAACGTCCCATCACCACCACGACCAGCAGCGCCCCTGACAGCGCGCTCGACACCTGGTTAGGGATGCCGACCATCTGTAAACCCTGTTGCAGGTAGCCCACCAGCAGCGCCGCCAGCGCTGTACCGACAACCGAACCTGAACCGCCGTAGATATTGGCTCCTCCGAGTACGGCGGCGGTGAGCGCGGGCATCAGCAAATCGCGCCCCAGATCCGAACGCGCGGAGCCGAAATAGGAGACCATTACCAGCGCGGCAACCGCCGAGGCCACGCCCACCAGACCATACAGCGCGTAGGGCATGCCGTTCACCGACAGCGCCGCATAGCGTGCCGCACGCGGATTTTGCCCAATCAGGAACAGATGGCGCCCAAAGCGCCCGCGGTGGGTAATCAGCCAGAAGAAGACGGTGATAGCCGCGAACAAGACCAAAGGGATCGGCAGGCCCAACACCGTGAGGTTAGCGAAGGCGGTAAAGCTGTCCGGGAAGCCGCCGATGCCCTCATAGCCCGTCGCCCCCGCCATGCCGGAGAGCAGCAGCGCGCCGCCGCCGTAGAGGTAGAGCGTGCCGAGGGTGATCACCAGCGGGCTGATGCCGGTGTAGTGGATCAGCGCCGCGTTTACCAGCCCGCACAGCAGTCCCAGCAGCAGCGTCAGCGGAATCGCAACCGCCATCGGCCACCCGGCCTGCATCATCACCCCCAGCGCAATGGCGCAAAGGCCAATGGTTGAGCCCAGCGAAATGTCGATCCCGCCGCTGATGATCACCAGCGTCAGCGGCAGCGCCACAATGCCGATGCAGATAAAATCGCTGGTGCTGAACAGCAGCATGTTGATGTCGAGCATGCGCGGGTTGATGGCGCCAAAGAGCAGGATCTCCAGCACCAGCAAAATGAGCAGCGCGCTTTCCCAGTTAAGCCTCATTTACGCCACCTCTTTTTTGCGTTTGGGAAACGGGGTGACGTGCTTTCCCCCTCTGTTACCCGGCTGGAAGCGACCGTACTTCAGCGCCCGCTGATGGCGCGCCAGCGCCTGACGCAGACGCCCGTCGAGCACAAGGACGCCCAGCAGCACCAGCCCGGCGATAAAGTCGTTCCACCAGGCCGGGAGCCTGAACAGCACCAGCACGGTGTCGATTTGCGTCAGGAAAAACGCGCCAAGCAACGCGCCGATCAGCGTGCCCGTGCCGCCCAGCAGCGAGATGCCGCCGAGGACGCAGGCGGCGATGGCCTTCATCTCCAGCCCGCTGCCGGTCTGGTTGGGCACAAAACCAATCTGCGCGGCAAAGACGATCCCGGCGCAGGCCGCCAGCACGCCGTTGAGGGTAAAGGCGATCATGCGGGTGCGGTTCACCGCCACGCCCAGCTGCCGCGCGGCAGCGAGGTTATCCCCCACCGCGTAAAAATCACGCCCGAACGCGGTGCGCGACAGCGTCCACGCGCCGGTGACCACGATAATCAACACCACCATACCAAGGGGCGACACGCCGATGGCCGCAGGCTCAGAGAGAGATTTCAACCCCGGCGGCAGCCCTTCAATCCACTTTCCGCCCGTCCAGAGCAGCATCGCTCCACGGTACAGCCCCAGCGTGCCGAGGGTGGCGACAATCGCCGGGATGCGCAGCCCCACCACCAGAAACCCGTTGAATAACCCGGCCAGCGCGCCAACCGTGAGCGCGAAGAGGATGGAAACGGGCAGGCTGTAGCCGCCGTTCAGCGCCACGCCGACGGCGATGGCGGAGAGCCCGACGGTTGAACCCACGGAGACGTCGATATTGCGGGTCAGCATCACCAGCGCCGCGCCGATCGCCAGCAGGATAAGGATCTGCGAGCTGGCGAAGATCATCCCCAGCGTCTGCAAACTCAGGTAGGACGGATTGAGCGCCACCAGCACGGCGAACAGCGCCAGAATGGCGAGAAACGCGCTCAGCTCGCGGTTTTTCAGTAAGGTCTTCATGCTTGCCCTCCGAACGCCAGCGCCATCATTCTGTCGAGGCTGACGGCATGGCGCGGCAGCTCGCCGCTGAGTACGCCCTGATGCATCACCAGCACGCGGTCCGCGAGGCCCGGAAACTCATCGAGATCGCTTGAAATCATCAGCACCGCCACGTTCTGCGCCGCCACGCTTTTGATCAGCTGGTAGATGTCGGCGCGCGCCGAGACGTCCACGCCGCGCGTCGGTTCATCGACGATCAGCAGCAAAGGGTTGGCCTCCAGGCAGCGCGCCAGCAGCACCTTCTGCTGGTTACCGCCGGAGAGCGTGCGCACGGTTTGATCCGCATGGTTGAGCTTGATCCCCAGCGCCCGGTGATAGCGTTCCACCACCGCCGACTCCCGCTTGCGCTGCTGCCAGAGCGACGGCTCGTTCAGCGCCACGGTATTCCAGCGGATCGGCGCGTCGAGGAACAGGCCGGACACCTGCCTGTCTTCCGGCAGGTAGACCAGCCCTTTTTCCAGGCGTGAACTTACCGGATCGCCGGTGATCTCCTGGTTATCCAGCCAGACGCGGCCCCCGCGCACGGGCCGCAGGCCGTAGAGCGTTTCCGCAAACTCGGTGCGTCCGGATCCCACCAGCCCTGCCAGGCCAACGATCTCCCCGGCATAGATCTCAAGACTGAGATCGATAAAGCCTTCCCCGGTAAGATCGTCAACGCGCAGCACCGGGAAATCCTGCGGCTGGGTACGGCGATTGCCCGGGAGCGCCAGCCACAGCTTTTGCGTATCGCTTAGGGATTTCTCCCGGCTTATCGGCGTCATGGCGGCGATCAGGGCGCTGTCGTCAAACTGCGCGGTTTCGCCGCTCAGCACCACCGCGCCGTCGCGCATCACCGAGACGTGGCTCGACAGCTGGCGAATTTCCGGCAGCTTGTGCGAGATAAAGACAATCCCGACGCCAAGATCCTGCAGGGCACGGATCTGGCGGAACAGCCGCTCGGTTTCGCCCGGCGTGAGGGAGGCCGTAGGTTCGTCGAGGATCAGGATCCTGGCATTGCGCATCAGCCCGCGCAGGATCTCCACCATCTGCTGATCCGCCACTTCCAGCGTGCTGGCGGCGGCATCGAGGTTAAGCTGGCACTGCAGCTGCTGGAGTTTCTCCTCCAGCCGCTTTTCCAGATCGCGCTCGCGCGGCAGGCGGAACAGGATGTTTTCCCGCACCGTCAGGTTGGGGAACAGCAGCGGCTCCTGCGGCACGAGATAAATGCCAAGCCTGTGCGCCTGAACGGGCGTCAGCCGCGCATATGACTGCCCCTCGACAGAAAGTTCACCGCTGTCAGGCGTTTCGACCCCGGCGATGATTTTCATCAGCGTCGATTTTCCCGCGCCGTTTCCGCCCATCAGGGCGTGCACCTGGCCCGCAAGCAGCGTGAAATCAATGCCTTTAAGAACCGGCACGCCTGAGAACTGCTTGCTGATATTCCGCGCGTCGAGAAGTGAGGTCATCATCGCTCCGCTATTGAACAAAAGATTTTTAGATTTAATAATGTTCAAAAGCGTAGACGGTGAACTATATTTACAACCGTGCAGGGATCACAGTTTTATCGATTGGGATTCAGATAAACCAAAAACGATCGAAATGATCCGTTTTGTCGCGTGGCTCACACTTTCCCTTCGCGCCATCACGAACATATGATCTAAATTTTTATAAGAGTTCAACTATGAGCGATAAACGCACTGCGGAAGAAGGACGGTTTGCCGGGCTGGCACTGGCGGAAGAGGAGCTGGTGGCGCGCGTGGCCTGGTGCTACTACCACGACGGGCTGACCCAGAACGATATCGGCGAGCGGCTCGGGCTGCCGCGATTAAAAATCTCCCGTCTGCTGGAGAAGGGCCGTCAGTCCGGGGTGATCCGCGTGCAGATCAACTCCCGCTACGAGGGCTGCCTGGCGCTGGAGACCGAGCTACAGCAGCGCTTTGGCCTGAAGCTGGTGCGCGTGATGCCCGCCCTGAATACGCCGCCGATGAACGTGCGGCTCGGCATTGGCGCGGCGCAGTCGCTGATGGGCGTACTGGAGCCCGGCCAGCTGCTGGCGGTGGGGTTTGGTGAAACCACCATGAGCAGCCTGCAGCACCTGAGCGGCTTTATCAGCTCGCAGCAGATCCGCCTGGTGACGCTCTCCGGCGGCGTCGGGCCGTATATGACCGGTATCGGCCAGCTGGACGCGGCATGCAGTGTCAGCATGATCCCCGCCCCGCTTCGCGTGTCATCCGCCGAGGTGGCCGGGATCTTAAAACGTGAAACCAGCGTGCGGGACGTAATCCTCGCCGCCACCGCTGCCGACGTGGCGGTGGTCGGCATTGGGTCGGTGAACCAGCGCCGTGACGCCACGATACTGCGATCCGGCTATATCAGCGAAGGTGAACAGCTGATGTACGCCCGCAAAGGCGCGGTCGGCGACATTCTCGGCTATTTCCTCAATGCCGAAGGGGAGTGCGTCGAGGAACTGGAGATCCATAAAGAATTACTCGGCGTCTCGCTTGATGAGCTGGCGCAGCTGCCCACCATCGTTGGCGTGGCCGGAGGGGAAGAGAAAGCCGATGCGATTTATGCCGCACTGAAGGGTCGCCGTATCAATGGCCTGGTGACGGAGGAGACGACAGCCCGCGCGGTGCTGGCTCTGGCCAAGTGAGAGCCCGCCCTGCGCTAACAGCGAGGCAAGCTCATGAGTTACCTTTTAGCGTTAGATGCAGGGACCGGCAGCGTTCGCGCCGTGATTTTCGATTTGCAGGGCAACCAGATTGCCGTCGGCCAGGCCGAGTGGAAGCACCTGAACGTAGAGAACGTGCCGGGGTCGATGGAGTTCGACCTCGACACCAACTGGCGGCTGGCCTGCCAGTGCATTCATCAGGCGCTGTCGCGCGCGAATCTGGGCGCGGCGGATATTCAGTCCGTCGCATGCTGCTCCATGCGCGAAGGGATAGTGCTTTACGACCGCAACGGCGAGGCCATCTGGGCCTGCGCCAACGTTGACGCCCGCGCCAGCCGCGAGGTGGCCGAACTCAAAGAGATCCACGACTATCGTTTTGAATCCGAAGTGTATGACGTTTCCGGGCAGACGCTGGCGCTGAGCGCCATGCCGCGCCTGCTGTGGCTGGCGCACCATCGTCCGGATATTTATCGTAAAGCCGCCACCATCACCATGATCAGCGACTGGCTGGCGGCGAAGCTCTCCGGCGAGCTGGCGGTCGACCCGTCTAACGCGGGCACCACCGGCATGCTGGATTTGTTTTCCCGCGACTGGCGTCCGGCGCTGCTCGACATGGCCGGGCTGCGCGCCGATATTCTCTCCCCGGTGAAAGAGACCGGCACCGTGCTGGGCGCTATCACCAAAGAGGCCGCGCAGCAAAGCGGCCTGCGCGAAGGCACGCCGGTCGTCATGGGCGGCGGCGACGTACAGCTGGGCTGTCTGGGGCTGGGCGTAGTTCGCGCCGGGCAGACGGCGGTGCTGGGCGGCACCTTCTGGCAGCAGGTGGTGAACCTGCCGCAGGTGCGCACCGACCCCGAGATGAACATCCGCGTCAACCCGCACGTTATCCCCGGCATGGCGCAGGCGGAGTCGATCAGCTTTTTTACCGGGCTGACCATGCGCTGGTTCCGCGACGCCTTCTGCGCGGAGGAAAAGCTGATTGCCGAGCGGATGGGGATGGACACCTACTCCCTGCTGGAAGAGATGGCCAGCCGCGTGCCGGCGGGTTCACACGGGGTGATGCCGATCTTCTCCGACGCCATGCATTTTAAGCAGTGGTACCACGCCGCACCGTCGTTTATTAACCTCTCCATCGACCCGGAAAAATGCAATAAAGCGACGCTGTTCCGCGCACTGGAGGAGAACGCGGCGATCGTCTCGGCCTGCAACCTGGCGCAGATTTCGCGCTTCTCCGGCGTGACGTTTGAGAGCCTGGTGTTTGCCGGTGGCGGTTCGAAAGGCGCGCTGTGGAGCCAGATCCTCAGCGACGTCACCGGCCTGCCGGTGCGCGTGCCGGAAGTGAAGGAGGCGACGGCGCTGGGCTGCGCCATTGCGGCAGGCGTTGGCGCAGGGCTGTTTGCCGATATGGCCTCGACGGGCGAGCGGCTGGTGAAATGGAGCCGCGAGTTCACGCCAAACCCGGTACATCGCGAGCTGTACGACGGCATGATGCAGAAATGGCAGGCGGTATATGCGGACCAGCTTGGGTTGGTGGACAGCGGGCTGACGACATCGATGTGGCAGGCACCGGGGTTAGTAAAAACCCATCCCCCTCACCCTGCCCCTCTCCTCATAGGGGAGAGGGAAAAAACCAAATCGAGCTGATTCTTTAAGGCCGCACCGGCCAGTCCCCTCTCCCCTCCGGGGAGAGGGTTAGGGTGAGGGGAAGTTCTTTGAGATCTATCACAATCATTCGATCCCGCTTTTACCTTTCTGCTGCCGCTGGCTAAATTAGTAACTCATCCGACCACATAACAATAATTTTACACTGGAAGAGACTATGAGCCGCTACCCGTCGTTATTCGCCCCCCTCGATCTGGGGTTCACCACACTCAAAAACCGCGTGCTGATGGGGTCGATGCACACCGGGCTGGAGGAGCACCCGGACGGGGCCGAGCGTCTGGCAGCCTTCTATGCCGAGCGCGCACGCCACGGGGTGGCGCTGATCGTCACCGGCGGCGTGGCCCCTGCCCCTTCCGGCGTGGGCATGGAGGGCGGCGCGGTCCTGAACGATGCGTCACAGCTGCCGCACCACCGCATTGTGACCGACGCGGTACACCGCGAGGGCGGCAAAATCGCCCTGCAAATTCTGCACACCGGACGCTACAGCTATCAGCCGAATCTGGTCGCGCCATCGGCTCTTCAGGCACCGATTAACCGTTTTAAACCTCACGCCCTCACCCACGACGAGATCCTGGCGTTGATTGACGACTTCGCCCGCTGCGCGGCGCTGGCGCGCGAGGCGGGCTACGACGGCGTTGAGGTGATGGGCTCAGAAGGCTACCTGATCAACGAGTTTCTCGCCGCCCGCACCAACCACCGTGAAGACGAATGGGGCGGCGACTATGCCCGCCGGATGCGCTTTGCCGTGGAGGTGGTGCGCGCGGTGCGCGAACGTGCAGGGGCTGATTTTATTATCGTCTTCCGCCTGTCGATGCTCGACCTGGTGGAAGGCGGCGGAACGTTCGATGAAACCGTGCAGCTGGCGCAGGCGATTGAAGCCGCAGGTGCCACCATTATCAACACCGGCATCGGCTGGCACGAGGCGCGCATCCCGACCATCGCCACGCCGGTGCCGCGCGCGGCGTTCAGCTGGGTGACGCGCAGGCTGAAAGGGAAAGTGTCTGTTCCGCTGGTCACCACCAACCGCATTAACGATCCGCAGGTGGCGGACGATGTGATTTCACGCGGCGACGCCGACATGGTCTCAATGGCGCGGCCGTTCCTTGCCGATGCCGAGCTGCTGTCCAAAGCGCAAAGCGGCCGTGCGGATGAAATCAACACCTGCATCGGCTGTAACCAGGCCTGCCTGGATCAGATCTTCGTCGGCAAGGTCACCTCATGCCTGGTTAACCCACGCGCCTGCCATGAAACCAAAATGCCGGTCGTTCCGGCAGTCAATAAAAAACGCCTGGCCGTGGTGGGCGCAGGCCCGGCGGGGCTGGCGTTTGCGGTCAATGCCGCCTCGCGCGGGCACAGCGTAACGCTGTTTGATGCGCTGGGGGAGATTGGCGGGCAGTTTAATATCGCCAAACAGATCCCCGGCAAAGAGGAGTTCTACGAAACGCTGCGCTACTACCGCCGGATGATCGAGCTGACGGGCGTCGAGCTGCGGCTTAACCAGTTTGTCCACGCAGCGGATCTGACTGATTTCGATGAGGTGATCCTGGCGAGCGGGATCGTACCGCGCACGCCTGCGATCGAGGGTATCGATCATCCGAAGGTGTTGAGCTATCTGGATGTATTGCGAGACAAAACGCCGGTTGGCGAGAAGGTGGCGATTATCGGCTGCGGCGGGATCGGCTTTGATACCGCCATGTATTTAAGCCAGCCGGGCGAAGCCACCAGCCAGAATATCGCCGAGTTTTGCGTGGAATGGGGGATCGACACCAGCCTGAATCAGTCTGGCGGCCTGCGCCCGGAAGGGCCGCAGCTGCCGAAAAGCCCGCGCCAGATCGTGATGCTGCAGCGTAAAGCCAGCAAGCCGGGCGAAGGGCTGGGTAAAACCACGGGCTGGATCCACCGCGCTACCCTGCTCTCACGCGGGGTGAAGATGATCCCGGCGGTAAGCTACCAGAAGATCGACGACGAGGGTCTGCACGTCACGATCGGCGGCGAACCGCAGCTGCTGTGCGTGGATCACGTCATTTTATGTGCCGGGCAGGAGCCAAAGCGCGATCTGGCCGATCCGCTGCGCGAGGCCGGTAAAACGGTGCATCTGATTGGCGGGTGCGACGTGGCGATGGAGCTGGACGCGCGGCGCGCGATTGCGCAGGGGACGAAATTAGCTCTGATGATCTAGAACATTGCCGGGCAGCGGGGTAAAGCAAAACGGCAACCGGGTTGCCGTTTTTAGTGTTTGCGCCCTCTCCCTGTGGGAGAGGGTCGGGGTGAGGGCATCAGGCCGCACATACCCAATCTTACCGACGACGTCCCAGCTTCACCGACTTCAGCACCACAAACTTATTGTTCGTCGCAATGGTGACGCAGTTGCCGAAAATCTTCTTCAGCTTGTGGAAGTAGTCCAGGTGGCGGTTCGCCACGATGTACAGCTCGCCGTTGATTTTCAGGCAGCGGCGCGCGTGGTGGAACATTTCCCACGCAACGTTATCCGTCAGGGCGTGCTTCTGGTGGAACGGCGGGTTACAGAACACCGCGTTGAAGCGGAACGGCTCTACGCCAGACAGCGCGTTGTTGATCATAAACTCGCAGCGGTCCAGCGCGTCCGGCATGTTGGTTTCCACGTTCAGACGGCTGGAGGCCACCGCCATCGGCGACTCGTCGCTGAACACCACGCTGGCTTCCGGGTTCTTCGCCAGCAGCGTCAGGCCGATCACACCGTTGCCGCAGCCCAGGTCGACAATCTCACCTTCCAGATTTTCCGGCAGATGTTCCATAAAGAAGCGCGCGCCGATATCCAGACCGGTGCGGGAGAAGACGTTCGCGTGGTTATGGATGGTCCAGTCAGTCCCTTCCAGCTTCCAGCTCAGCGTTTCTGGCGCGTCGGCCAGCTCCGGTGCGCTGAAGGTGCAGTTGATCAGGCGCGCTTTTTTCCAGGCCAGCGTGGTGGTGGTCGGGCCGAGGACTTTCTCGAACAGCTCCAGCGTCGAAGTATGAATATCGCGCGCTTTGGCACCCGCGATGATGCGCGTATCCGGCGTCACGACCTTACGCAGCGCGCGCAGCTGCTGCTCCAGCAGCGCCATGGTTTTTGGCACTTTGATCAGCACCACGCCGGGCGCCTGCGGGTAGTCCGAGGTGCTGTCGAGAAACTTCACGCTGGACTCTTCGATGTCGTTATGGCGCAGGTTTTCACGCGTCGCCAGCTCGCTCAGGTAGGAATCGCCGATGCTGTATGGCGTGTGCTCCGCCAGGGCGCATCCCAGCGCGCCAAACGCGTCATTCAGGATCAAAACCGGGCCGCGGATTTCAGTGTCATCCAACTGCTGCAGCAGATATTCATCCGCTGCTTCCCACGCCTGAAGCGGGTTAACGTCGTCCGTTTCCGGGAAACGTTTAAGGTTGAGTGAACGGAAACCGTTGTCTAAGTGGCTCATCGGCCCTCCTGAATGGTAAAATTTGGCGTATCCCTGAAAAGGGTGCGTGAGTATACCCGTTTTCGCATTAATTTGGGCTTTTGATGAACCAACTTACTTATCTCCAGGGCTATCCGGAGCATTTACTGACTCAGGTTCGCAGCCTGATTGCCGAGCAGAAGCTCGGTGCGGTGCTGGAAAAACGCTATCCCGGCACGCACGATTTCGCGACCGATAAGGCCCTCTGGCAGTATACGCAGGATCTGAAAAGCCGGTATCTGAAGAGCGCGCCACCGATCAACAAGGTGATGTACGACAATAAGATCCACGTGCTGAAAAACGCGCTCGGCCTGCACACCGCCATCTCCCGCGTGCAGGGCGGCAAGCTGAAGGCGAAGGCCGAAATCCGCGTCGCGACGGTGTTCCGTAACGCGCCGGAAGCGTTTCTGCGGATGATCGTGGTGCACGAACTGGCGCACCTGAAAGAGAAAGAGCACGACAAAGCGTTCTATTCCCTGTGCTGCCACATGGAACCGCAGTACCATCAGCTGGAGTTTGATACCCGCCTGTGGCTTACGCATTTATCGTTAAATGGTAATGCGGAATAGCGCACGCGAATTGTCATGATGACGTGCTACAGTGGCTAAAGGTTCCCCGCTACGGAGTACGTAAACGTTTATGATACGTTTCGCAGTCATTGGTACGAACTGGATCACGCGCCAGTTCGTCGACGCCGCCCACGAAACCGGCAAACTTAAACTTACCGCAGTCTATTCCCGCAGCCTTGAGCAGGCGCAGAGTTTTGCTAACGACTACCTCGTTGAGCATCTCTTCACTTCGCTTGATGAGATGGCGCAAAGCGACGCCATTGACGCGGTCTATATCGCCAGCCCGAACTCCCTGCACTTCCCGCAGACAAAGCTGTTTCTCAGCCACAAAAAGCATGTGATTTGCGAGAAGCCGCTGGCGTCGAATATCCAGGAAGTGGAAGCGGCCATTGCGCTTGCCCGCGAAAATCAGGTGGTGCTGTTCGAAGCGTTCAAAACCGCCAGCCTGCCGAATTTCCTGCTGCTGCAGCAGTCCCTGCCGAAAATTGGCAAAGTGCGTAAAGCCTTTATCAACTACTGCCAGTACTCGTCGCGCTACCAGCGCTATCTGGACGGCGAGAACCCGAATACCTTTAACCCGGCCTTCTCTAACGGTTCGATTATGGATATCGGCTTCTACTGTCTGGCCTCTGCCGTGGCCCTGTGGGGCGAGCCGCACGGCGTAACGGCCACCGCCAGCCTGCTGGAGAGCGGCGTGGATGCGCACGGACTCGTAGTGCTGGATTACGGTGATTTCAGCGTCACGCTGCAGCACTCCAAGGTGAGCGATTCCGTGCTGCCGAGCGAAATTCAGGGCGAGGCGGGCTCGCTGGTTATCGAGAAGATCTCCGAGTGTCAGAAAGTGAGCTTTGTGCCGCGCGGCGGCAAAGCGCAGGAGCTGACGCAGCCTCAGCATATTAACACTATGCTCTATGAGGCAGAGGTCTTCGCCCGTCTGGTGGAAGACAACGAAGTGAATCACCCTGGCCTGGCGGTGAGCCGCACCACGGCGAAGCTGCAAACGGAGATCCGCCGCCAGACCGGCGTGGTGTTCCCGGCAGACGGCATCAGCGCGGAAGCGATCGCGTAAAGCTGTGTAATGAAACGGTGCAGACCATTGACGAAACCGATGGTCTGACATATTTTGTTACCTGCAAAGGGGAGTAACTTCTTCGCCGGTGGATCGTCATTACGATGCGTGCAATACCGCATCCGGTCGCCGGGCAACCCTCGTGGTTGTAAGTGAGACCTTGCCGGAAGGCGAGGTCTATGCATAAAAAGCTAACGGCTATCGTCTTCTGACCATGGCCGTTTTTGTTTTTTATGTGTAAGGAAAATAGTATGCATTCTGTCGGCACTCCAATGTTGTGGGGCGGATTCGCGGTTGTCGTGCTCATCATGCTGGCGATCGACCTCTTTTTGCAGGGGCGTCGCGGCGCACACGGCATGAGCATCAAACAGGCTGCAGCCTGGTCTCTGGTGTGGGTCACCCTCTCCCTGCTGTTCTGTGCCGCCTTCTGGTGGTATCTGGCCTCGACCGAAGGCCGCGCGGTTGCCGATCCTCAGGCCCTCGCCTTCCTCACCGGCTATCTGATTGAAAAAGCCCTGGCGGTCGATAACGTCTTCGTCTGGCTGATGCTGTTCAGCTACTTCGCCGTGCCTGCGGCCCTGCAGCGCCGCGTGCTGGTTTATGGCGTACTGGGTGCCATTGTTCTGCGTACCATTATGATCTTCGCTGGCAGCTGGTTGATTACCCAGTTCGAATGGCTGCTGTACGTCTTCGGCGCGTTCCTGCTGTTCACCGGGGTCAAAATGGCGCTGGCGAAAGAGGACGGCTCTGCGATTGGCGATCGCCCGCTGGTGAAGTGGATCCGTGGACACCTGCGCATGACCGACAAGATTGAGAGCGAGCACTTCTTCGTGCGCAAGAATGGCCTGCTGTTTGCCACCCCGCTGCTGCTGGTGCTGATTCTGGTTGAGCTGAGCGACGTGATTTTCGCCGTGGACAGCATCCCGGCTATCTTCGCGGTGACCACCGACCCGTTCATCGTCCTGACCTCAAACCTGTTCGCCATTCTCGGCCTGCGTGCGATGTACTTCCTGCTGGCGGGCGCGGCGGAGCGCTTCTCGATGCTGAAGTACGGTCTGTCGGTGATCCTGGTGTTTATCGGTATCAAGATGCTGATCGTCGATTTCTACCATATCCCGATCGCCATTTCGCTCGGCGTGGTGTTTGGCATTCTGATCGTGACGCTGATTATCAATACCTGGGTTAACCGCCAGCACGATAAGAAGCAGCAGATGGAGTAAAACGTTCGGTGCGGGCTGATGCCCTCACCCCGGCCCTTTCCCACAGGGAGAGGGTGAACACACATTTGTAACGCAGTAGTTAAAAAACATGACGCACCACGTAAAATCCAGCATTTTACGCTTCCCTCCCAAGACACTTTCCCTATACTCGACCAGGCAAACATTTACTTACATCCGGACATAAATGTGACTAAGAGCACATCCGGGATGGAACGCAATTTCACTCAGGAATAATGTATGAGCACACAATCAACGGGGCTGTTTGCGCGCCTGGCGCAGGGAAGTCTGGTTAAACAAATTCTGGTAGGACTGATATTGGGTATTCTGCTTGCGATGGTTTCAAAACCTGCAGCGGAAGCCACGGGGCTGCTCGGTACCCTTTTCGTTGGCGCACTGAAAGCGGTCGCGCCGGTTCTGGTACTGATGCTGGTTATGGCGTCGATTGCCAACCACCAGCACGGACAAAAAACCAATATTCGCCCTATTCTGTTCCTGTATCTTCTGGGGACCTTCTCAGCCGCGCTAACCGCCGTTGTGTTTAGTTTCCTGTTCCCGTCCACGCTGCACCTGACCAGCGCGGCCGGTGATATCACGCCGCCATCCGGCATTGTCGAAGTGCTTCGCGGCCTGCTGATGAGCATGGTCTCTAACCCCATCACCGCGCTGATGAGCGGAAACTACATTGGCATCCTGGTCTGGGCGATTGGTCTGGGCTTCGCGCTGCGCCACGGTAACGACACCACGAAACACCTGGTCAACGATTTGTCGAACGCCGTCACCTTTATGGTGAAGCTGGTCATTCGCTTTGCGCCAATTGGTATTTTCGGTCTGGTCTCTTCCACGCTGGCAACCACCGGTTTTGACGCGCTGTGGGGTTACGCGCAGCTGCTGGTGGTTCTGGTCGGCTGTATGCTGCTGGTGGCGTTGGTGATCAACCCGCTGCTGGTGTTCTGGCAGATCCGCCGTAATCCGTACCCGCTGGTGCTGACCTGCCTGCGCGAAAGCGGCGTGTATGCCTTCTTCACCCGCAGCTCTGCGGCGAACATTCCGGTTAACATGGCACTGGCGGAGAAGCTGAACCTGGACCGCGATACCTACTCCGTGTCGATCCCGCTGGGTGCAACCGTGAACATGGCGGGCGCGGCGATCACCATTACGGTGCTGACGCTGGCCGCGGTGCAGACGCTGGGTATTCCGGTGGATCTGCCAACCGCGCTGCTGCTGAGCGTGGTGGCGTCGCTGTGTGCATGCGGCGCATCCGGTGTGGCGGGCGGTTCCCTGCTGCTGATCCCGCTGGCGTGCAATATGTTCGGCATCCCGAACGAGATCGCAATGCAGGTTGTGGCCGTCGGCTTTATCATCGGCGTGCTGCAGGACTCCTGCGAAACCGCGCTGAACTCCTCTACCGACGTGCTGTTCACCGCAGCGGCCTGTCAGGCGGAAGACGCGCGTTTAGCGAAGAACGCCCTACGCAGTTAAAAAAAAGCCCGGTGGCGGCTACGCCTTACCGGGCCTACAGGGTTTAGTAGGTCGGGTAAGCGCTAGCGCCACCCGACAAAGCACTTAAAGCGTCACACCACTCTTAAAGATCGCCAGCTCGCGGAAGTCATTCTTCTCGTTGCAGGTCTGCTTGCCGTTAGCAATTTCCACGATAGCGTCCACGAACTCCGTCAGCAGCTGCGGCATCGCTTTGCCGTGGATAAGCTGCCCGGCATCAAAGTCTATCCAGTGCTTTTTCTTCGCCGCCAGCTCGCTGTTGGTGGCGATTTTCACCGTCGGCACAAAACCGCCGTACGGCGTGCCGCGACCGGTGCTGAACAGCACCATATGGCAGCCGGCTCCCGCCAGCGCGCTGGTGGCAACCGCATCGTTGCCCGGTGCGCTCAGCAGGTTCAGACCGTGCGTTTTCAGGCGCTCGCCGTAGCGCAGCACGTCAACCACCTGGCTCGAGCCCGCTTTCTGGGTGCAGCCGAGGGATTTCTCTTCCAGCGTGGTGATCCCGCCCGCCTTGTTGCCCGGAGACGGGTTTTCATAAATCGGCTGATTGTGGGCAATGAAGTACTGTTTGAAGTCGTTCACCATGGTGACGGTTTTCTCAAACGTCTCTTCGTCGCGGCAGTGGCTCATCAGAATACGTTCCGCGCCGAACATCTCCGGCACCTCGGTCAACACCGTCGTGCCGCCGTTAGCAATCATATAGTCCGAGAAGCGACCCAGCATCGGGTTGGCGGTGATACCGGACAGGCCGTCAGACCCGCCGCACTCCAGCCCAAACTTCAGCTCGCTCAACTTGCCCGGCTCGCGCTTGTCGTGGCGCATCACGTTATACAGCTGATGAAGCTGCTCAACGCCCGCTTCCACTTCGTCGTCCTGATGCTGACACACCATAAAATGCACGCGCTCAGGGTCGAATTCCCCCAGCGTTTCGCGGAAGGCGTCCACCTGGTTGTTCTCGCAGCCCAGGCCAATCACCAGCACCGCGCCCGCGTTCGGGTGACGCACCATGTTTTGCAGCATGGTGCGGGTATTAATGTGGTCATCACCCAGCTGGGAGCAGCCGTAGGTGTGGCTAAACAGATGTACCCCGTCGGTGCCTTCGGCATCGTGAGTCTCTTTCAGGAAGCGCGTCTGGATCTGACGCGCAATCCCGTTCACGCAGCCGACGGTCGGGAGGATCCACAGCTCGTTGCGGATCCCCACGTCGCCATTGGCGCGGCGGTAGATCTGCACGTCACGATCCGCCGCCTGCTCTTGTGCCGCAGGTAAATCAGGTTGATAGCTGTACTCGTCCAGATCGCTCAGATTGGTGCGGGTATTATGGGAATGAATATGTTCACCCGGCACGATATCCGCCAGCGCATGCCCAATCGGAAGACCGTACTTAATGACGTTGTCCCCTTTAGCGAGAGGCTTCACGGCAAACTTGTGTCCGCGAGCAATCGCCTGACGCAGGGTGACGCTCTGGTTATCAACGGTCACCACGTCGCCTTCAGCGAGATCCGTCAGCGCGACGGCCACGTTATCCAGCGAATGGATTTTGATGTATTGCATATCAACCTCAAACGGCCTTAGTTCAGTTCAATGGCGAAGTAGTCACGCGCATTGTTAAAGCAGATGTTTTTCACCATTTCACCCAGCAGCTGGATATCCGCTGGCGCTTCGCCCGCGTGCACCCAGCGGCCAATCATCTGGCACAGAATGCGGCGGAAGTATTCGTGGCGAGTGTAAGAGAGGAAGCTGCGGCTGTCGGTCAGCATGCCGACAAAGCGGCTCAGCAGGCCAAGCTGCGCCAGCTGCGTCATCTGACGCTCCATGCCGTCTTTCTGATCGTTGAACCACCAGCCAGAACCGAACTGCATCTTGCCCGGCATCCCTTCGCCCTGGAAGTTGCCGACCATGGTACCCAGCACTTCGTTATCGCGCGGGTTCAGGCAGTACAGGATGGTTTTTGGCAGCAGGTTTTGTTCGTTCTGTTTACTCAGCAGTTTGGACAGCTCTTCCGCCAGCGGGCGGTCGTTGATGGAGTCGAAGCCCACGTCCGCACCGATCAGTTTGAACTGGCGCTGGTTGTTATTGCGCAGCGCACCGATGTGGTACTGCTGTACCCAGCCGCGACGGGCGTATTCCGCACCGAGGAACACCAGCACCGCCGTTTTGAACTGCGCCACTTCGCGCTCGCTAAGCGATTCACCGGACAGGCGACGCGCAAGGATGCTGTCCAGCTCGGCCTCGTTTGATTCCGCGAACAGCACGACGTCCAGCGCGTGGTCAGAGACTTTACAGCCGTGCGCCGCGAAGTGATCCAGACGTTTGGTCAGCGCGGTTTGCAGATCGGCGAAACGGCGAATGTCGGTATCGGACACTTCAGCCAGCTTCGCCATGTAGTCGTTAAACGTAGCCTGCTCAATGTTGAAGGCTTTGTCCGGGCGCCAGCTTGGCAGCACTTTGATATCAAAAGAGGTGTCCTTGGCGACGACGGCATGATGTTCCAGGGAATCAATCGGATCGTCGGTGGTCCCCACCATCTTCACGTTCATCTGCTTCATGATGCCGCGCGCGGAAAAGTTATCCTGCGCCAGCAGCGCATTGCAGCGATCCCAGATTTCATCGGCGGTCGTTGGGGAGAGCAGTTTGCCGGTGATGCCAAACGGACGACGCAGCTCGAGGTGCGTCCAGTGATAAAGCGGGTTGCCGATGGTGTGCGGAACGGTCGCCGCCCAGGCGTCAAACTTCTCGCGGTCGGTCGCATCGCCGGTGCACAGGCGCTCAGCGACGCCGTTGGTACGCATGGCACGCCATTTGTAGTGGTCACCCTTCAGCCAGATGTCATACAGGTTTTTGAAACGGTAATTTTCGGCAACCTGCTGCGGCGGTAAATGGCAGTGGTAGTCGAAAATCGGCTGGTCTTTTGCGTAGTCATGATACAGGCGGCGAGCAAATTCGGTATCCAACAGAAAATCTTCGGTCATAAACGGCGTCATTATCGTCTTCCTCATTACGGGAGCGTCAGAAAGCGTATGTTCATATGCTGCAAAGTTATCACACCAATTTCCACCCACCGAAGCTTTTTTCGTGAGTGAGATCAATAAACACCAACAAATAAATTACCCTCAATGGCGTAAACCCTTCTACAGGCCGCGCCATTACTGGCTTTGCGTGCAGCGATTAATGTCCCTACAAAGAATCATACATTTGTGATGTCACTCACCTTTTAAAGTTGTATGACAAGTTATCTTTTCGCCGTCGCAAACGCTAAGCCGACGGAATGCATTACCGGTGTGAGAGGCATCGGGTTTAACGGTACGGATACCGACTTATGCACGCTTACTTATGGCAAGGTTCGGGCCGTTCCGGGACATGCTCCCGCTACGCCCCTCCCGTTACACAACTGCTCCCGGAAACGGTTGAGAGGTTGCCGTGCTCTGGCGCGGACATAACATAACGATGAGGTTTTAGATGCGTAAAATTAAAGGGTTACGTTGGTATATGATCGCACTGGTGACGTTAGGCACCGTGCTGGGCTACCTGACGCGTAACACCGTGGCAGCTGCAGCGCCAACGTTGATGGAGGAGCTGCATATCTCCACGCAGCAATACTCCTACATCATTGCCGCCTATTCCGCGGCGTATACCATCATGCAGCCTGTTGCTGGCTATGTGCTGGACATTCTCGGTACTAAAATCGGTTATGCCTTCTTCGCCATCGCCTGGGCGGTGTTCTGCGGTGCCACCGCGCTGGCAGGCAGCTGGGGTGGACTGGCGCTGGCGCGTGGTGCGGTCGGTGCGGCAGAAGCCGCGATGATCCCGGCAGGCCTGAAGGCCAGCTCCGAGTGGTTCCCGGCAAAAGAGCGCTCCATTGCGGTCGGCTACTTCAACGTGGGCTCGTCCATCGGGGCAATGATTGCACCGCCGCTGGTGGTGTGGGCCATTGTGATGCACAGCTGGCAGATGGCGTTCATCATCTCTGGCGTGCTGAGCTTTGCCTGGGCAATGGCGTGGCTGATTTTCTATAAACACCCGCGCGATCAGAAAAAGCTCTCCGAAGAAGAACGCGAATACATCATTGGTGGTCAGGAAGCGCAGCATCAGACCAACAACGGCAAAAAAATGACCGTCTGGCAGATCCTGGGCACCCGTCAGTTCTGGGGTATCGCCCTGCCGCGTTTCCTGGCTGAACCGGCCTGGGGCACCTTTAACGCGTGGATCCCCCTGTTCATGTTTAAAGTCTACGGCTTTAACCTGAAAGAGATCGCGATGTTCGCCTGGATGCCCATGCTGTTCGCTGACCTGGGCTGTATCGTGGGCGGCTACCTGCCACCGCTGTTCCAGCGCTGGTTTGGGGTGAACCTGATTGTTTCCCGTAAGATGGTCGTCACCATGGGCGCGCTGCTGATGATTGGCCCGGGTATGATCGGCCTGTTCACCAGCCCGTACGTCGCTATTGCCCTGCTGTGCATCGGTGGCTTTGCGCACCAGTCCCTGTCCGGCGCGCTGATTACGCTCTCGTCTGACGTCTTTGGCCGCAACGAAGTGGCCACCGCCAACGGTCTGACCGGGATGGCCGCCTGGACTGCGAGTACGATGTTCGCGCTGGTGGTCGGCGCGCTGGCGGATACCATCGGCTTCAGCCCGCTGTTCGCCGTGCTGGCTATTTTCGACCTGCTGGGTGCGGTAGTGATCTGGACGGTGCTGAAAAGCAAATCGGCAGAAGAGCTGGCGAAAGAGTCCCTCGGGAAACCGGCGACGCAGAGTTAGCGAAAATGCGTTTCACCGAAGCCGCCTCCGGGCGGCTTTTTTAATGGCAAAATCTGGAGAGTGGCACGCAAAAGTGGTATAACAAATCATCTGCCGTACCCTGCCTGGAGCGCATATGGAAATCACCGAACCACGTCGTTTATATCAACAACTTGCTGCCGAGCTGAAAGATCGCATCGAGCAAGGGGTCTATCTTGTCGGTGATAAACTTCCCGCCGAGCGCTTCATCGCGGATGAAAAAAGCGTGAGCCGCACCGTGGTGCGTGAAGCGATTATCATGCTGGAAGTGGAAGGCTACGTTGAGGTACGCAAAGGCTCCGGCATTCACGTGATTTCTAATCTGCCGAAACACTCTCCCGTCGCGGACGAAAGTCTGGAATTCGCCAGCTATGGCCCGTTTGAGCTGCTCCAGGCTCGCCAGCTGATCGAAAGCAATATTGCCGAGTTTGCGGCGACGCAGGTGACCAAGCAGGACATCATGAAGTTGATGGAGATCCAGGAGAATGCCCGTAAGGAAAAATGTTTCCGCGATTCAGAATGGGATCTGCAGTTCCACGTTCAGGTCGCCCTGGCAACCCAAAATACGGCGCTGGCGGCAATCGTTGAAAAAATGTGGACTCAGCGCGTTCACAACCCGTACTGGAAAAAACTGCACGACCATATCGATTCCCGTACCGTCGACAACTGGTGTGACGATCACGATCAAATCCTTAAGGCGCTGATTCGTAAAGACCCGCATGCCGCTAAGCTGGCGATGTGGCAGCACCTGGAAAACACCAAGCAGATGCTGTTCAACGAAACCAGCGATGACTTCGAATTTAACGCTGACCGCTATCTTTTCGCCGATAATCCCGTTGTTCATCTCGATACGGCATCCAGTGCCGCAAAATAGATGACCTTTCTGCTGGCAGGCGCTACGTTGCGCCTTCCGGCTTACATGGGTAAGCAAAACATATATAGTGTCAGCCTTTGTAAATCCCCTCGCTCACTTCCTGGGCTTACGCCAAAATCAACTCACCCCTGCAAATTCTGTGACGCAGAACGTTGGGCTTTGTTACAATTGGATTCAATTCCTTATTTTGTAAGTTAGTGCTTGCTAACCAGCCAATTAACAGGGAACAGTGTTGGCCACACCGCAATGTGTCCGCGAGCGACCATAATGAAATCACAACAATGTCGCCGTGCTGTTTGTCCCGGATAACAGGCGTGACGTTAACCGATTTCCAGGAACACTGAATGGAACTTTTGACCCAACTACTGCATGCCCTCTGGGCGCAGGATTTTGAAACGCTGGCCAACCCTTCCATGATTGGCATGCTCTATTTCGTCTTGTTTATGATCCTGTTCCTTGAGAACGGTTTGCTGCCTGCTGCCTTCCTGCCCGGTGATAGTTTGCTGGTGCTCGTCGGCGTGCTGTGTGCCAAAGGGGCGATGGCGTTTCCACACACCATTTTATTACTGACCGTTGCGGCCAGCCTCGGCTGCTGGGTGAGCTACATACAGGGAAGATGGCTGGGCAATACCCGAATCGTCCAGAACTGGCTCTCGCACCTGCCTGCACATTATCATCAGCGGGCGCACCACCTTTTCCATAAGCACGGGCTTTCCGCGCTGCTGATTGGTCGCTTTATTGCCTTTGTTCGCACCCTGTTGCCCACCATTGCCGGGCTGTCGGGGTTGAGCAGCACGCGCTTCCAGTTCTTCAACTGGATGAGCGGTCTGCTATGGGTGCTTATTCTGACGACGCTGGGTTATGCATTGGGTAAAACGCCGGTCTTTATGAAATATGAAGACCAGCTGATGTCCTGCCTGATGCTGCTGCCTGTGGTTCTGCTGGTCTTCGGCCTGATCGGCTCCCTGGTCGTCCTGTGGAAAAAGAAATACGGAGCCAGAGGCTGACGATGGTTATCTCACCGCTCGCTCTGCGCCGTTTTGCCTTTGCCATGATTACGCTGGTGGTGCTCAGCGCCCTGCTGCTGGCCTGGAGCGCGCTTTCGCATCAGGAATCGACGCTGGCCATCCGCCCGGTAAACCAGGGTGCCAGCGTACCTGACGGTTTTTCTGTCTGGCATCATCTGGATGCGAACGGGATCCGCTTTAAGAGCATCACCCCGCAGGACGATGTTTTACTGATCAAGTTTGATTCCCGTGCGCAAAGTGCCGCCGCGAAAGTGGTTCTCGACCGTACGCTGCCGCGCGGGTATATCATTGCTCAGCAGGAAGATGACAGCCAGCCTGCAGCCTGGCTCTCATTGATTCGCGATACGTCGCATCGGTTTGGATAACTTCCAGGATTCCGAATCTTTTCACTCACTTTGGTGAATCCCCCGTTTACTTACTATGCTTAAGTACGCGGAGCACCCCTCGATGTACTCCGCATAACTTTGGATAGCGGCTCAAGCCGCAACACAATGGAAGGTTTCGATAATGAAATTCCGCATTACTCTGGCTCTGGCCCTTTTTTCTTTAAGCACAGCATCCTTCGCAAACTCTCTCTGTCAGGAGAAAGAACAGGATATTCAGCGTGAGATCGGTTATGCCGAAAAGCATAACAATCAGCACCGTGTTGATGGTCTTAAAAAAGCGCTGAGCGAAGTGAAAGCGAACTGTTCAGACAGCAAGCTTCGTGCCGACCACCAGAAGAAAATCGCTGAACAGAAGGACGAGATAGCCGAGCGCCGTCGCGACCTGCAGGAAGCGAAAGAGAAAGGAGATGCGGAAAAAATTGCTAAGCGCGAGAAGAAGTTGAAAGAAGCGCAGGACGACCTGAAAGCGCTGGAAGCTCGCGATTATTGAGTTAACGGAAATCTCAACAGGAGAGAGAATCATGTCAAAAGATACGACGTCTGAACATCTGCGCGCTGAACTGAAATCCCTGGCCGATACCCTTGAAGAGGTGCTGAACTCCTCTGCTGACAAGTCAAAAGAAGAGGTCAGCAAGCTGCGCAGCAAGGCGGAGCAAGCGCTGAAGGAGAGCCGTTATCGCCTGGGTGAAACCGGTGATGCACTGGCGAAACAGACCCGTGAAGCGGCTGCCCGCGCGGACGAATATGTGCGTGATAATCCATGGACGGGTGTAGGGATTGGTGCCGCAGTGGGTGTGGTACTGGGTGTCCTGCTGACGCGTCGTTGATATGGAAGATCCTCGTCACGCACAAGGGCCTGCTAACAACGTCCTCGGCATCGGCCAGCGTATTTTAACGACGCTGGTCGGGATTGCCGAAACGCGCGTCCGGCTGGCAGTGGTCGAGCTGGAAGAGGAGAAAGCGAACCTCTTCCAGATGCTGCTGATGCTCGGGCTGACCATGCTCTTCGCCGCGTTTGGCCTGATGAGCCTGATGGTGTTAATCATCTGGGCCATTGACCCGCAGTATCGTCTTAACGCGATGATTGCCACCACCGTCGTTCTGCTGGTCGCCGCGTTGATCGGCGGTATCTGGACGCTGCGTAAAGCGCGCAAGTCCACATTCCTGCGCCATACGCGTCAGGAGCTGGCGAACGATCGCGCCCTGCTGGAGGATGACTAGCCGTGAGCGGTAAAGCCGAACGTCAAAAGCGAAAAGCGTACCTGCTAAGCCAGATCCAGCAGCAACGGCTGGACCTGTCTGCCAGTCGTCGCGACTGGATTGACGCGACGCGACGGTTTGACCGGGGCTGGAATACCGTCCTGAGCCTGCGTTCATGGGCGCTGGTCGGCAGCAGCGTGATGGCTATCTGGTCCGTTCGTCATCCAAATATGCTGATCCGCTGGGCGCGTCGTGGATTTGGTGCCTGGAGCGCCTGGCGTCTGGTGAAAGCAACGTTGCGGCAGCAACAATTACGCTAGCCTTCTCGCCGGGTGGCGGCTACGCCTTACCCGGCAAAATTCTCTCCCTCTCCCTTACTCAATATCTTTGAAGAAGATTGACAGTTTTCCTTGCTAACAATTGCCACCCGCCCCGTTTATTATCCTCTCCATCGACAGCAACGACGCGGTATCTACCCGGAATTGCAGACAAATAACGTTCAGCCGCTGATGTGGTTTCCTGGAGAGTAAAATGAAAAAATTAGAAGATGTTGGTGTACTGGTAGCGCGTATTCTGATGCCAATTCTGTTCATCGTGGCAGGTTGGGGAAAAATCACCGGTTATGCGGGTACCCAGCAGTATATGGAAGCCATGGGCGTTCCGGGGTTCCTGTTGCCACTGACCATTCTTCTTGAGTTCGGCGGCGGCCTGGCGGTACTGTTCGGCTTCCTGACCCGCACCACCGCGCTGTTTACCGCAGGCTTCACCGTGCTGACGGCGTTCATCTTCCACAGCAACTTTGCGGAAGGCGTGAACTCTCTGATGTTCATGAAAAACCTGACCATCGCGGGTGGCTTCCTGCTGCTGGCCGTCACTGGCCCAGGCGCATACAGCATCGACCGCGTTCTGAATAAGAAATGGTAAGCACGCTATACTGAATGAACACAAAGCGAGGAGACATCTCCTCGCTTTTGCTATCTGACGGAGGAGAAAAAATGGGACAACTCGTAGACGGCGTCTGGCAGGATGTCTGGTATGACACCAAATCCACCGGAGGTCGCTTTAAGCGCTCTGTTTCGGCCTTCCGTAACTGGCTGACCGCCGATGGTGCGCCTGGCCCTAGCGGTGAAGGCGGCTTCGCGGCTGAAAAAGACCGTTATCATCTTTATGTTTCCCTTGCCTGTCCGTGGGCCCACCGCACGCTGATCGTGCGCAAGCTTAAAGGTCTCGAATCATTCATTCCGGTTTCCGTCGTCAACCCGTTGATGCTGGAAAACGGCTGGACGTTTGACAGTGATTTCCCTGCGGCAACCGGCGACGATCTTTACCACCACGATTTCCTTTACCAGCTCTATCTGCGCGCCGATCCGCATTACACCGGTCGTGTGACCGTGCCGGTGCTGTGGGACAAGAAAAACCAGACGATTGTCAGCAATGAGTCTGCGGAAATCATCCGCATGTTCAATACCGCATTTGATGCCCACGGCGCCCGCGCCGGGGATTACTACCCGGTTGAATTGCGCGATAAGATTGATGAGCTGAACAGCTGGATTTACGACAACGTCAACAACGGTGTCTATAAGGCCGGTTTCGCCACCAGCCAGGAAGCGTATGACGAAGCGGTTGGAAAAGTGTTTGAATCGCTTGAACGCCTGGAACAGCTCCTGGGCAAGCATCGCTACCTGACGGGCGATCGCCTCACGGAAGCGGACATTCGCCTGTGGACCACGCTGGTTCGCTTTGATCCGGTCTATGTCACCCACTTTAAGTGCGACAAGCACCGCATCAGCGATTACCTGAACCTGTATGGTTTCCTGCGCGACATCTACCAGATGCCGGGCATCGCGGAGACGGTCGACTTCGACCATATTCGCACCCACTATTTCCGCAGCCACAAAACCATCAACCCGACGGGCATTATCTCCATTGGGCCGTGGCAGGATCTGAATGAACCTCACGGGCGCGACGTCCGTTTTGGATAAATATTAAGGGCATCAATAGATGCCCTTTTTTAATTCACAATCTCCATCTATCCTTACTTTGATTGCTTAAAAAACAAGTGATTGACCGACTATTGAGGCAAGGAAAAATGGACTGGTATTTAAAAGTACTGCGCAACTACATTGGATTTGGTGGCCGCGCCCGCCGCAAAGAGTACTGGATGTTCGTTCTGGTGAACTTCATCCTCGTCATGGTGCTGGGCATTGTGGATAAAATTCTCGGCTGGGAGCGGGCTGGCGGTGAAGGCGTGCTGACCACCATTTATGGCCTGTTGGTCCTTCTACCATCATGGGCGGTGCTGTTCCGTCGACTGCACGACACCGATCGTTCAGCGTGGTGGCTATTGCTGCTGTTGATCCCGATTGTGGGCTGGATCGTGATTTTGATTTTCAACTGCCAGAGCGGGACGCCGGGCGAAAACCGCTTTGGCCCCGATCCTAAGGTCGGCGCGTAAAATAACGCCCGGTGGCGCTGACGCTTACCGGGCCTACTCGTTTATTTATTGTGGTGGGCGAAGAGTTTGGGTATTTCGCGCAGGCACCATGATTTGGCTTCGCCCATGCTGTCGCGACGCCACGCCATAATGATATCCACTTCGCTGGTATACTCCGGGCTCACGACCCGCAGTCGCCCTTCTGCAATATCTTTTTCCACAAACGGGTACGGCATGGTCGCCACGCCCAGACCTGCCATCAGCGCCTGCCGTTTGTCTTCCAGCGAGGTCACCGTCAGACGAGGCTGCTTATCCAGTAACTGCACCGTCAGCACCGGACGCTCGCGCGCGGTATCCGCGACCGCCACGCCGCGATACTTCACGCGCGTGACTTCAGAGAGCGGCTCCGGCTCCTGGTGAATCGGGTGGTTGGGGGCGGCAACGTAGACGTTCATCACGCTGTAGAGCTTGCGCGAGTTGATTTCTGACGATGAGCGGAAGTGCATGTCCGGCGCAATGACGATATCCGCCCTGCCCGTCTCCAGACGCTCCCACGCCCCTGCCAGCACCTCGGTGATGATCGACAGCTGCGTATTGGCCTTCGCTGCCAGGCGGTCCACCAGCGGGAACAGCGCTTCTGACGGCACCAGCGCTTCGGTAACTAACGTCAGATGGGTTTCCCAGCCGCGCGCCAGCGCTTCGGCGTCCGTGGTGAGCTTGTCCGCCGCCTCCAGCAGCACGCGGCCACGCTCCAGCAGCATCCGCCCGACGTTGGTGAATTTTGTTCGATGGCCGGAGCGGTCAAACAGTACGACGTCCAGCTCTTCCTCCAGCTTCTGCATGGTGTAGCTCAGCGCAGACGGAACGCGCCCCAGTTCATCTGCCGCCGCCGCAAAACTGCCGCGCCGATCAATCGCGTCCATGACGCGAAGCGCCTCAAGCGTCAATGCTCTCTCTTTAGCCATCTCGTTCTCATTCAGGAAATTTGAACATACCAGGCAGAATATCTGGCTAACAATGCAGCGTCCATACCTTTACCATTGTTTTAGTGTAAAGAGAGGTCAAGTTTATGATTACGACAAGAACAGCTAAACAGTGCGGACAAGCCGATTTCGGTTGGCTGCAGGCCCGCTACACCTTTTCCTTTGGACACTACTTTGACCCTAAACTCCTCGGTTACGCTTCATTGCGCGTGTTGAACCAGGAAGTGCTCGCCCCGGGCGCCTCCTTCCAGCCGCGTACGTACCCGAAAGTCGATATCCTGAACCTGATCCTGGAAGGCGAGGCAGAATACCGCGATAGCGAGGGCAATCATGTCCAGGCAAAGGCTGGCGAAGCGTTGTTAATTTCCACACAGCCGGGCATCAGCTACAGCGAGCATAACCTCAGCAAAGACAAAACGCTGACCCGCATGCAGCTGTGGCTGGACGCCTGCCCTGAACGGGAAAATCCGCTGGTGCAGAAGATAGATTTAACGGACGAAAAACAGCAGCTGATTGCATCCCCTGATGGCAGCAAAGAGAGCCTGCAGCTGCGTCAGCAGGTGTGGCTGCACCATATCGAGCTGAAGAAAGGTGAACAGGCAAGCTTCCAGCTTCATGGCCCGCGCGCCTATTTGCAGTCTATTCACGGTACGGTGCATGCGGTGACGCATACGGAAGAGAAAGAAGCGCTAACCTGCGGCGACGGGGCGTTTATTCGTGATGAAGCGAATATCACCCTGGTGGCGGATACGCCGCTGCGCGCGCTGCTGATTGATTTGCCGGTTTAAAAATCCCCCTCACCCCAACCCCTCTCCCCAAAGGGGCGAGGGGCTCGATCGTTCCCTCTCCCCTTTGGGGAGAGGGCCAGGATGAGGGGTCCGGTTTCGATTAAATCACGACACCTTACTCGCCATAATCTCAATAATCTGCCGGTCCGTGGCCTGCATCGAGCGGCACGCCAGCGCGCACAGGTTTGCGATTGACTGCTCCACATCGTGCGCCACAATCCCCTCGTTTCCCGTTACGCCCGACTCATCCAGCGCCATCATCACCGCTTTCCAGGCGCTACTGACGCTGGTTGAGACCTTCATGGCGCAGCTGTTTGACGCCCCGTCGCAGATCATCCCGCTGACGTCGCCGATCATGCTTCCAATCGCCATCGCAATGGTCTGGTAAGTGCCACCCATCAGCCACGCCATACCCGCCGCAGCGCCCATCGCCGCCGTTGTCGCCGCACACAGTGCGGACAGGCGCGGAAGCTGATAATGGATATAGATCGCTGACAGATGCGACAGCATCAGCGCCCGCGCCAGCCTTTCGTCGTCAGCCTGAAGGTGCTCAGCCACAACAACGACGGGCATAGTGGCGGTGATCCCCTGATTGCCAGAGCCCGAATTGCTCATCGCGGGCAGCGTCGCGCCGCCCATGCGGGCATCCGAGGCTGCGCTGGTACGAATTACAATATCTGACCCCAGATCCTGCGCCATCCATCCGCGCGCGCGCTGCTTATCAAGCGTTGCGCCAATATGCAGCCCCCACTTCCCGCTGAGCCCTTCGCGGGAGAGCGCATCGTTCAGCCGCCCTGCCTGCAGGATAAAGCGGATCGCCTCAAACGGCACCTGCTCGACAAATTCCAGGATCTGCGACAGTGTAGTAGTTGAAAGCACCGCCAGCGGATCGTCATTCGTCTGGCACCGTTGATCGTCAAGCGTAAAGCGCGTTTCCCCCTGGCAAACCACTTCCACCACCCGCGTATGCCCCCCCGCGATGGTCACCATCGCCGAGAGATCCCCGGCATGAACGCAGGCGCGGGAATAGAGGATCTCATCACAGGGCTCCTGCAGTTTTACCTGCACTTGCCCTGCCTGAAGCAGGGCTTTGGCGCGGACCAGTGCATCGGCGGTGGCATCTTTCAACACCTCCAGTCCGGCGTGCGCGTTACCGCCAATCGCGCCCAGCGCCGCCGCAATAGGTAACCCGACCATACCGGTACCCGGCACCGTCACGCCCAGCCCGTTTTTCATCAGGTTCGGCGAGACCCACGCCTCAATCCGTGTGACCTCCCCCGACAGAAGGTCTGCGGCCATCGCACAGGCCAGTGCCAGAGAGACGGGTTCGGTACACCCAAGGGCAGGCTTCACTTCTTCCTGCACCGCGCGAATAAATTGATTCCATAAAGGATGAGTTTGCTCAGACATCGTTACGACCTTAATTACCCTCAGGAGAATGCGAGGAAAGGAGAAACACAAAGCAGCAGTCCGGTGATGACGATAATCACCAGCGATACGCCTTTATATTTATGCAGGGCTGGCACCTTGTAGACCAGCCATGCAGGTATCAGGCAGCCCACCATGCCGAAGATGGGGCTGCAAATGGAGGTGAAGCTCAGCACCGGCGCGTTCAGGACTATCGCGCTCCAGGCCAGCAGGATGGCGAACAGCATAATCCCGCGCTGGACGGCGTGTTCATTGATTTTCTCAGCCGGCATTCTGCGGCGCAGGATGTTCATGACGATACCCTGCGTCGCCTCGCGAAAGCCGAGATAGACGCCGAAGAACGCGGTCATCACGGCGAAGATATTGAGGATCACGCTGACGATTTTGACCCAGCCCGCGCCGTCACCGCTGATAAACTGCGCCGCAATCGCCAGGGCAGAGATATTCTGCTCGTAGGCTTTGACCGCCTCATCGTGCCCCATCGCCAGCGTGAAGGAGACGGCGTAGAAGAAGACCGTCACAAACAGGATGCCAAAGGCAATATTCATCGCCCGCAGCGCTTTGTGGCGCGCCACCTCCACCGATTTTTCCCGTGAACGGTATGAGATCACCATCGGACTCAGGGTCTGAATAAACAGAATGGAGGTTAAGGTAAAGGGCAGCGTAATGATGGCGTTTTTAATCAACAGTCCCAGCGGCGGCAGCATGCCCACGTTGGCTAAATGCCAGAGGCCAATCATTGACAGCCCCAGCGCGGCTACCACGAATAATTTGGTCAGCACCATCAGGCTGGAGACTTTAAACAGCAGCTTTTCTCCGCGCGACGAAATGGCCACCAGAATGCAGATCAGGCATAAACCGTAAAACGGATTATCTGATAACAAACCGTCGGTCACGCCGAAGGTGTGCAAATACGAGGCGCTGTCGTTGGTAATGGCCGTGGAATAGACAAACATCCAGATCACCAGCATCACGAAATAGAGCGCGCCTAATAAGATGCCCCAGTTCTTACCCAAATAACCGCTAATTACGCTCGGGTAATCTTTGCACTCCGGTGATTCCGCCAGCGTATTAATAAACAGACGCTGGAATAAATACATGGCCGGATAGCCGATTATTGATGAGAGCAAAAATACCCACAGCCCCATTAATCCGACCTGCACGGGGAGAAAAACTATCCCCGCGCCGATAGCCATCCCAATACTCATGATGACCCAGCCCGTGTCGGTGCTGTCGAATTTAATCGCCTCTCGCCACTCGCTTTCACTCATTCCCGCCCGCCTTGCCGCGGGGGAATCACTCACAATCATACTGCTGTTTGTTGCCGTATCCATTGGGCACTCGCTTATTTTGTAGGGTAAACAGTTGTTTTTATTAGTTTCCGATCGCCAGCGATTGCGATTCAGATGGTTGCAGGTGAGTGTTATTGGTGTGGGAAGATCATATCCGGAGAGCGGGAGAAAAAGGTCACAACATTAATAAGGATATTCTGCTTCTGGAGGAAATTTTGCTTCTGAAGTGGGATATTAAAAGCTAATTTTCTAAAAGTGACGCCGATCAAGAAATAAAAACCCGCGCTATGCGCGGGTAGGAAATCAGTTAGCCAGCGCGTTAGCCATATCCGTTCTAATCTGTTTACGCTGTTCCGGCGTCAAAACCTGGCTGACGTCGAAGTAATATTTCACGCGGTAATAACGGGTCTGCTCTTCAATTTTGCTAAAGGCAGCAAGCTGGCTTTTCACCGTGCTTTCGTCCCATTTGCCCGCCTGGAACATGTCGATCAGCGCGCCGTCCTTCACGCCCGTCATCGGGATCTTGCTGACATTTTGTTCCAGCTGCTTATGCAGACCTTCAATCTTCGTAACCTGCTCATTGCTGAGCTTCAGGTGCTGCACCAGCGGATCCTGCGATGGAGACGGAGCAGCCTCAACGTTCGCGGCCTGTGCCGTAAAACTACACACTGCCAGCGAGGCGGCGACCAGCGCAATACGGGTCATTTTCATCATCTTACTGTCCTTACATGCTGTTATAGGGAAAAGCAGGGGTATTGTTTTTCAAGAGCGGATGAATATGTGTGAGTAATTATATAAACAATTTTGTATGTTTAGCGGACAAAAAAAGGCCCCCTGCATTGAGGGGGCATGAGAGCTCACGTTTAGATAGAGTGGGTAAAGGTTCGCGAAATCACATCCTGCTGCTGCTCGCGCGTCAGCGCATTAAACCGCACCGCATAACCTGAAACGCGGATGGTCAGGTTCGGGTAATTCTCCGGGTGCGCGATGGCATCGAGGAGCATTTCCCGGTTCATGACGTTGACGTTCAGATGCTGCCCTCCCTCAATAGAGGCTTCGTGATGGAAATACCCGTCCAGTAGCCCCACCAGGTTGGTTTTGCGCACCAGCTCGTCCTTGCCAAGCGCCTGCGGCACGATGGAGAAGGTGTAGGAAATCCCGTCTTTCGCGTAGGTGAACGGCAGTTTGGCAACCGACGTTAGCGAGGCCACCGCCCCTTTTCTGTCGCGCCCGTGCATTGGGTTCGCGCCTGGGGCAAACGGCGTGCCGCCGCGTCGTCCGTCCGGCGTGTTCCCGGTCTTCTGACCATAAACCACGTTGGAGGTGATGGTCAGGATCGACTGAGTTGGCACCGCGTTGCGGTAGGTCCGCAGCGCCTGAATTTTCTTCATAAAGCGCTCCACCAGGTCGCAGGCAATGCTGTCCACGCGGTCGTCGTTGTTGCCGTACTGCGGATAATCCCCTTCAATCACGAAATCGACTGCCAGTCCGGTATGGTCGCGCACCGGCTTCACCGTGGCATATTTAATGGCCGACAGGGAATCCGCGGCTACCGACAGCCCGGCAATGCCGCAGGCCATGGTGCGATAGACGTCCCGGTCGTGCAGCGCCATCAGCGAGGCTTCGTAGCTGTACTTATCATGCATGTAGTGAATGAGATTCAGGGCGCTAATGTACTGCACCGCCAGCCAGTCCATAAAGTGATCGAGGCTCGCCATCACGGTGTCGTAATCCAGCACGTCGTCCAGCAGCGGCTCGGTTTTAGGACCGACCTGGATCTTCAGCTTCTCGTCCACCCCGCCGTTGATCGCGTACAGCAGCGTTTTGGCGAGGTTGGCGCGCGCGCCAAAGAACTGCATCTGCTTGCCGATCACCATCGGGCTGACGCAGCAGGCAATGGCGTAGTCGTCACTGTTGAAGTCCGCACGCATCAGATCGTCGTTCTCATACTGCAGCGAAGAGGTGACGATCGACACCTGCGCGGCGTATTTCTTGAACGCGATCGGCAGCTGTTCTGACCAGAGGATCGTCAGGTTCGGCTCAGGTGCTGGCCCCATGGTGTGCAGCGTGTGCAGATAGCGGAAGCTGTTCTTGGTCACCAGCGTGCGCCCGTCCAGCCCCATGCCGCCGATCACTTCCGTCGCCCAGATCGGATCGCCGGAGAAGAGCGTGTCGAACTCCGGCGTGCGCAGGAAGCGCACCATGCGGATCTTCATGATGAAGTGGTCGATCAGCTCCTGCGCCTGGACTTCATTCAGCCTTCCTGCCTGCATGTCACGTTCAATGTAGATATCGAGGAACGAGGCCGTGCGCCCCAGCGACATCGCCCCGCCGTTCTGGGATTTCACCGCGGCAAGGTAGGCAAAATAGAGCCACTGCACCGCTTCCTGGGCGTTCATCGCCGGGCGTGCGATATCGAAGCCATAGTTCGCCGCCATCTGCTGGATCTGCAGCAGCGCGCGCTTATGCTCCGCCAGCTCTTCACGCAGGCGGATCGTCGCCTCCAGATCCTCACCGCGCTCCAGCCTGCCCTGCAGATCCGTAAACTGGAGTTCACGCTCGCGCACCAGATAAGCAATCCCGTACAGCGCCACGCGGCGATAGTCGCCAATGATACGTCCGCGCCCGTAGCCGTCTGGCAAGCCGGTCAGCACGCCGGACTTACGGCAGCGCATCATCTCTGGCGAATAGACGTCAAACACGCCCTGGTTGTGGGTTTTGCGCAGGTCGGTAAAGAGATATTCAAACTGCGGATCCATCTCCCGGCCGTAGGCTTCGAACGAGCTGCGGATCATGTTGATCCCGCCGTACGGATGCAGGGCGCGCTTGAGCGGCTTGTCGGTTTGCAGGCCGACGATCGTCTCCAGATCCTGGTCGATATAGCCCGGCCCGTGGGCCGTAATGGTGGTGGCAATGTTGGTGTCAAAATCCACCGGGGCGTGGGTGGCATTCTCCTGGCGAATGCCAACCATCACCTTCTGCCACAGCGCCGTCGTTGCTGGCGTCGCCTGCGCGAGGAAAGCTTCATCGCCTTCATAAGGGGTGTAGTTATGCTGAATAAAATCGCGGACGTTGACGGCGTTTTTCCATTCTTGACCGCGAAACCCGGCCCATGCGTCGCTGTAGGGCGCGACGCCCGTATCGATTGTTACTTTCATGTGTTTCTCGCTTTATCAGGCGTAAGCCGCAGCCGGGGTAACCTTCCCAAGACGGAGGGCGTCCAGCGCGATCATTTTTTCTTCGTTGGTAGGGATCACCGCGCAGGCAACGCGGGACGACTCGGTGGAGATCACGCGCTCACCCGCGCTGCCCGGCAGGGCATTTTTGGCGTCGTCGAGGCGGATGCCGAACACGTTCAGATGTTCCGCCACCAGCGCGCGGACAAGCGTCGAGTTTTCGCCAATACCGCCGGTAAAGACCACCCCATCGAGGCGGTGCAGCGACGCAGCGTGCCCGGCAATGTGTCGCGCTATACGGTGAACGAAGGTCTGGATAGCCAGTTGCGCCCGCTCGTTGCCAGCGTGCCAGGCTTTCTCCAGCGCGCGTAAATCGGAGGAGATGCCGGAAATCCCAAGCAACCCGGACTCTTTGTTGACCACGCGCTCCAGATCCTCGAACGACTGCCCGGTCTGCTGGGCAATCCACGCCACTGCGCCGAAGTCCACGTCGCCGCAGCGCGTGCCCATTACCAGCCCTTCCAGGGGGGTCATCCCCATGGAAGTATCCACGCTTTCGCCGTTGCGCACCGCGCAGATGGACGCTCCGTTGCCGAGATGGGCAATCACCAGGCCGCTGTCATCGGGGGACAGCCCGAGAAGCGTATGCGCCTGCGCGGCCACGTAGCGGTGAGAGGTGCCGTGGAAGCCGTAGCGGCGCACGCCCAGCTCTTCAAAATAGCGGTACGGCAATCCGTACAGATACGCCTGCGGCGGCAGCGTCTGGTGGAAGCTGGTATCAAATACCGCGACCTGCTGCACGCCCGGGAACAAGCGCTCTGCGGCTTCCACGCCGCTCAGGTTAGCGTAGTTATGCAGCGGCGCCAGCGGAGAGACCTGGCGGATCTGCTCAATCACCGCTTCCGTAATCAGGGTCGACTCGCTGAAGAGGTCGCCGCCGTGCGCAATGCGGTGGCCAATTAAGGCCACGCTGCTCATCAGGTCACGCTTCTCCAGCTCCAGGGCGATGGCAGCCAGCGCCCCTTCGTAGTCCTGGTGAGCCAGTCTGGCCGGCTCACCCCCGTTCACGGAAATAAAGGCCTTCTCGGTGTTGATGCCGTCTGCAATGCCCGTCATCAGGGCGTCGCAGCTGCTGGCGTCGAGCACCGAAAACTTAACAGAGGACGAACCGCAGTTAATTACCAGTACAACCGGAAACTCAATCATCATGTGACTCCGCTCTTCCTGAGCAATGGGTTAGAACAGTTTGTAAACGATATTCAGAATGGTCAGCAGGCCGACCGCGGTAACGAAAATGTTCTCGGTACGCCCTTTGTATTTCGCCAGAGCCGGGGCTTTGCGGATGGCGTACATCGGCAGCAGGCACAGCAGAGAGGCGATGATTGGTGCGCCCATGGCTTCAATAAGGTCGAGAATGTTCGGGTTGGCGTAGGCCACAACCCAGGTGGAGCCCATGATGAACACCATGCTGATGGTGTTCAGTTTGCCAACAGAAACTTTCTTCTTATCGCCCTTGTAGCCGAACTTGAGGATCAGGCCATTCAGACCTTCCAGCGTGCCCAGGTAGTGCCCGAAGAAGGATTTGAAGATAGCCACCAGCGCGATGATGGAGGCACCGTATTCCAGTACCGTCGCGAACGTCGATTTAGTTCCGGACATTGACGCAAAGTGGTTCGCCAGGTAAGAGAGCACCGGAATATTCTGCGCCTTGGCGTCCGCCATGTTCTGCGGAGAGAGCGTAAACAGACAGCTAAAGGCGAAGAACATCACCACAGCCACCATCAGCAGGCTGGCGCGACCGATGATTTTGGAACATTTCTGCTCGGTGAACTCTTTACCGAACGTTGGCTCGTACTCTTCGCGCTTGGAGACCACAAACGAGGAGACGATAGGCGAGAAGTTGAAGGAGAAGACCATGATGGAGATACCCAGCCACACGGTGACCAGAATGCCGTCATGACCGGTGAAGGCGATATCGCTCAGGTTGACCTGGTCGATCACCGCCGAGTTCCAGTAAGGGATCAGCGACAGGGAAATCAGCACCAGGCTGGCGATAAACGGGAACACCAGGAAGCTCATGACCTTCACCATCAGGTCTTTACCAAACCAGATAACAAAGGCCATCAGCAGCAGCAGGAACAGCGCCACCACGCCGCGGTTCAGCGCGGGCAGCTGGAGCTGGTTTTCCCAGAAGGTCATAAAGGTGTTGGTAATGGTGACGCCATAAATCCACAGCAGCGGGCAAATGGCGAAGAAGTAGAGGAACGTGATCACCACCCCGCCGGTTTTACCGAAATGCTCTTCCACCGTTTCGGTGATGTTGCCGGAGACGTTGCTGCCGGACAAACACAAACGCGCCAGCGCGCGGTGGCAGTAAAACGCAATCGGGAATGCGAGAACCAGCATCAGCAGGATAGGGATTAATCCGCCAAAGCCTGCGCGAATGGGGAAGAACAGCACGCCTGCGCCAATGGCGGTACCAAACAGGCCAAGCGTCCAGGTGGTATCAGACTTACGCCAGGAGGACGTTTTTGTCTGGCCAACGATAATGCTTTCTGTGTTGCTCATAGGTCACCTTTATGCGTCAACGAAGCCGGTAATTTGGGAAACACGGGAGAGGTCGATATTGCCGCCGGAAATAATGCAGACGGTTTTGCGGCCCTGAATATAGTGGTCAAGTTTGCCGCTTAATAACGCAGCACAAGCCAGTGCGCCAGCGCCTTCCGTCACCACTTTATTTCGCTGAATAAGGGCAATCATGCTGTTGCGAATATCGTCTTCGCTCACCAGCACAATGTCATCGACCAGTTCACGAACGATTTCGAAGGTTAATTTCCCCGGACGAGAGACGTCGCAGCCGTCGGCTAACGTGCCGGTAACGCGATGGTTGGTTATTTCTCCTGCCTGCCAGGAGGCTGCCATTCCGTGCACGTTTTCAGACTGTACGCCGATAATATTAATGGTCGGGTTGATGGATTTAATCGCCGTCGCAATCCCGGCAATTAATCCGCCGCCGCCGATAGGTACAATGACGTTATCCACGTCGTATAAATCTTCGAGAATTTCCAGGCCGATGGTGCCCTGCCCGGCAATCACTTTTGGATCATCGTAAGGCGGAATAAAAATACGCCCTTCCGTCTCAACGATTTCGCTCACTTTGGCGATGGTATCGTTGAAGTTCTCGCCGTGCAGCACCACTTCGGCGGAGTAGTCGCGGGTGGCGGCAACCTTGGATTTCGGTGCCCCCTTCGGCATCACCACTTTGCCGTCGATGCCGAGCATGGCGCAGGAGAGGGACACACCCTGCGCGTGGTTTCCCGCGGAGCAGGCGACAACGCCTTTGCGTTTTTCAGCGTCGGTCAGCGAGCTTAACTTGTTAAACGCGCCGCGGATCTTAAACGAGCCGGTACGCTGCATATTCTCAAATTTCAGGAATATTTCGCCCTTACAACGTTCGCTGAGATAATTCGAACGTGGCATACCGGTTTTATATATTTTTCCTGCCAGTCGTTTTCTGGCGTCCTGAATATCTTCAATCGTTACCGGGAGATCGTAGGTAATATGCATAATATCCTCGTTATAATAATTCATTCTTTTCAGGCAAAGTCAGGGTATCAGCGCGTTAACACGTTAACGCTCTGGGTGTTTTTAAAATGGGTACTAATTATTCATCGTCGTCTTTCGATATTCATCGACGAATATTGTTTTGCCAGCTCAACTAATACTGACGCCGATTTTTTAATCCTGTAATTTTTTGACCACACGGCGGCATAACGCGCCACGGGTAATTCATCTTCCACTGGCAGCACAATAAACTGGTCAGAACCGAACGGTGCAATCATGTCGCGGGGAATAACCGTCAGATAATCGGCATTCAGCACAAGGTTATAAATGGTGACGACGGAATCGGTCTGGACGATGTTTTCGATGCTGATGTGATTGTCTTGCAGGGTGGTCAGAAGTTCTTTGTAGTAGCCCATATCGGTTTGCGGCATCACCCACTGCTCGTGCGTGAGCGATGCCAGTGTCGTCGGGCCGGTGCACGTTCGCGTTTTGCTGGCGACCAGCACAAACTCGGACTCAAACAGCGGTTCGACGTGCAGATCCTGCAGCAGCATTTCATCACTCAGCGTGCCGATAGCGAAATCCAGACGACCGTCGCGAATGGCCGGCAGGAAAGAGGAGAGCTGGGCTTCATACATCGAGACGCGTGCTTTCGGGAACACTTCCTTAAATTTTTTGATCATTTCGGACAGGAAGGTGAAACCGATAAGCGACGGGTAACCAAAGGAGACGTCCATAACGGTGCTGAAACTCAGGCTGTTAATCTCACTCACCATGTTTTTCATTTCGCGGGTGATGGACTCTGAGTACGAGAGCAGAACCTGGCCCGCAGCAGTGAGTTTTACGCCGGTGTTTTTACGCACCATCACTTCCACACCGAAGTAGGACTCAATATCGCTGATGATTTTGCTGACGGCGGGTTGCGTCAGACCCAGCTGTCTTGCTGCAGAACCTATGGAGCCACTTTTAATGACTTCCTGAAATACCACGAGGTGCTGTGTTTTCGGTAGAATAATAGTGTTCATAATATTCTGCACTTATTTCCCTATGACGGGGTGAATTCTACTCAATAATGTTTGAAGGGGTATGTGCTGTTACTCACAATTTGCTTTCCAGGCCCTTTATCACGCACAGCGAAAAACCATAAAAACGCTTACTTATCAAAGGAATAAATAGAGACAAATATGCTACTACGCTGATATTGATCAACAAAAATAGCGGTAATAAATTTATTTTATGGCGATAACCCGGATAAATTTTACCATCCGGAAAAAATCAATAAAGGCGATATTTCAGGCAATTAAAGACCAATAAATAACCGCTATTTGTTTGAAACATTCTTTCAATTTATCAAATTTTTCCGACGCGAATTTTCAGGCTGGCGGAAAAGAGTGGAATACGTCACATATTCACAGGAGAAATGTATTTGATTTCAATGTATGCATATCAAACGAGAAAAGTTTCGCGATCATTAAGATAACAATCATAACAAATTATCAATACTGAAAATCGCGAGTTTTTTAGCGTGAAATTTTGTGATGACGATCGTCCGCAGACACAGGAGCGATACGGAAGGGGTAAAAACAGTGAAATGTGCTTAATGTCGCAAATATGAGAATTGATGTCGTTTGTCTGGTGCCGGGTGGCGCTGCGCTTACCCAGCCTACCCCCCCTGAAAGCAAAAACCCCGCCGAAGCGGGGTTTTCTAAGAAGTTGAAGCTGACCGATAAGCCGGGTTCTGTCGTTGGACAGTCATTCATCTAGGCCAGCAATCGCTCACTGGCTCAAGCAGCCTACCCGGGTTCAGTACGGGCCGTACCATGTGAACCCCTATTTGGCCTTGCTCCGGGTGGAGTTTACCGTGCCACGGACTGTTACCAGCCGCGCGGTGCGCTCTTACCGCACCCTTTCACCCTTACCTGATCCCGCTTGCGCGGGCCATCGGCGGTTTGCTCTCTGTTGCACTGGTCGTGGGTTTCCCCCCCAGGCGTTACCTGGCACCCTGCCCTATGGAGCCCGGACTTTCCTCCCCTCCGCCCGTCTCCCCCGAAAGGGACGACGACGAAGCGGCGACTGTCTGGTCAGCTTCGGCGCGCAGTATAGAGGGTTTGCGCGCCGCTGTCACCCTCAGGTATGGGCAAGGCGTGATTAACGCGCCACTTCCACCTTCGCCAGTTTTTCGTAGTAGCATGCAATCGCGCTGTGATCGGCCGTGCCCAGGCCATCGGCACGCAGCGCCTGCATCATCTCCATGACCGCCGCGGTCAGCGGCAGCTGCGCGCCCACGCCGTGTGACGTATCCAGCGCGTTGGCCAGATCTTTGATATGCAGGTCGATGCGGAAACCGGGTTTGAAATTACGATCCATGACCATCGGCGCTTTGGCCTCCAGCACGGTACTGCCCGCCAGGCCACCGCGAATGGCCTGATAGACCAGGTCCGGGTTGACGCCCGCTTTGGTTGCCAGCGTCAGCGCTTCGGACATGGCGGCAATGTTCAGCGCCACAATCACCTGGTTTGCCAGCTTGGTCACGTTACCCGCCCCGATATCCCCGGTATGCACCACGGAGCCCGCCATCGCTTTCATTAGATCGTAGTATCTATCGAAAACGGCTTTATTACCGCCGACCATCACCGACAGCGTACCGTCTATCGCTTTCGGCTCACCGCCGCTGACCGGCGCGTCCAGCATATCGACGTCCTTTGCTTTTAGCGCCTCGCTGATTTCACGACTTGCGAGCGGCGCAATAGAGCTCATATCAATCAACACCAGGCCCGGCTTCGCGCCATCGATAATGCCGTTTTCACCCAGCGCGACCTCTTTAACATGCGGTGAGTTTGGCAGCATGGTGATGATGACGTCGCACTGCTCAGCAATCGCTTTGGCGGTGGTGGCCGTTTCTGCGCCCGCCGCCATCACCTCCGCCACGGCCTGCGGATTATGATCGGATACCACCAGTGAGTAACCCGCTTTGATGAGGTTCTTACTCATTGGTTTACCCATGATCCCCAGGCCAATAAAACCCACTTTCAGCGTCATAATCTGTATCCTCAATGATGGTTATTTTTTAAAAGCGTCCGCTAATTTCTGCGTGGCCGAGCGGAATACGCCGAGGTCGCTGCCGACGGCAACAAACGTGGCTCCCCACTCCAGATAGCGACGGGCGTCCGCCTCAACCGGCGCCAGAATGCCGCACGGTTTGCCGTGTGCTTTGGCGCGGGCAAAGATGTGCTGGATCGCGCGCTGCACGTCGGGGTGGCTGGCGTTGCCCAGATGGCCAAAGGCGGCAGCCAGATCGCTTGGGCCGACGAAGATACCGTCCACGCCGTTTGTGGCGGCAATCGCGTCGACGTTATCAACGCCCTGCTGGCTCTCGATCTGAACCAGAATGGTGATGTTGCTGTTGGACTGCGCGAAATAGTCCGGCACGGTGCCAAACATATTGGCGCGATGCGAAACGGAGACGCCGCGGATCCCTTCCGGGGGGTAGCGCGTTGACGCAACGGCCAGCGCCGCTTGTTCTTCCGTCTCCACAAACGGGATCAGAAAGTTGTAGAAGCCGATATCCAGCAGACGCTTGATAATCACCGGCTCGTTGGTGGGTACACGCACCACCGGGGCGCTGTGGCTGCCTTTCAGCGCCATCAGCTGCGGAATAAACGTGCTGATATCGTTCGGCGCATGTTCGCCGTCCAGCACCAGCCAGTCGAAACCGGCCAAGCCCAGCACTTCGGTGCTGATTGGGTTTGCCAGCGCGGACCAACAGCCAATCTGAATCTGGTGCGCCGCGAGGGCCGCTTTAAATTTATTCGGGAAGATATCGTTACTCATCGTATTTACCTTTTTATTCCGCAGCCTTTTCCAGCGTCATTTTATTTATTCATTCAGACACCGTGCCAGCATGATATTTATTATTCTGACGTATTCTGGCGTGATAAAATCGTCATTCAGTATAAGACGCCATCCGCGACCGCACATTGTTTTAATGCTCAGGTATTACGGCATATTTTGATAAAAATTTTTGCATATGCACAAAGTACTGGGCGCTAATGCACAGAATCAAGGATTACGGGTTCGGGAGCGATCGCGATCACATTTTAATATCCCCTATGCTGACATGCTTTATTTCTGAAAGCCGCGTATTAATTTCTACCATTAGAAAATTGGCTGAATTTATTATCAGATACTTTGCTGGAGAATAGTGAACAATGGCCGACATTGAAATTCGACAGGCATCGCCGACGGCGTTTTATATCAAAGTACACGACATCGATAATGTGGCGATTATTGTCAACGACAATGGCTTAAAAGCGGGCACTCGATTCCCGGACGGGCTGGAACTGATTGAGCATATTCCACAGGGACATAAAGTCGCCCTGGTGGATATCCCTGCTAATAGCGAAATCGTACGTTACGGTGAAGTCATCGGCTATGCCGTTCGCGCTATACCACAGGGTAGCTGGGTTGAGGAGTCGCTGGTGGCACTTCCAGAAGCGCCGCCGCTGAACACGCTTCCGCTGGCAACCCGCGTGCCGGAACCGCTTCCTCCGCTGGAGGGCTATACCTTCGAAGGCTACCGCAATGCGGACGGCAGCGTCGGCACCAAAAATCTGCTCGGTATTACCACCAGCGTGCACTGCGTGGCGGGCGTAGTGGATTACGTGGTGAAAATCATCGAACGCGATCTGCTGCCAAAATACCCGAACGTCGACGGCGTGGTGGGCCTGAACCACCTCTACGGCTGCGGCGTGGCGATTAACGCGCCCGCTGCCGTGGTGCCTATCCGGACCATCCACAATATCGCCCTCAACCCGAACTTTGGCGGCGAGGTGATGGTCATCGGCCTCGGCTGTGAAAAATTGCAGCCAGAACGCCTGCTGCAGGGTACTGAGGATGTCAAAGCCATCCCGGCAGACGAGGCCAGCATCGTGCGCCTGCAGGACGAACGCCACGTTGGTTTCCGCTCAATGGTCGATGACATTCTGCAGGTGGCAGAGCGACATCTGGACAAACTCAACCGCCGCCAGCGCGAAACGTGTCCGGCCTCGGAACTGGTCGTGGGCACCCAGTGCGGCGGCAGCGATGCCTTCTCCGGCGTGACGGCCAACCCGGCGGTAGGCTATGCGTCCGATCTGCTTGTTCGCTGCGGCGCTACGGTGATGTTCTCCGAGGTGACCGAAGTGCGTGACGCCATCCATCTGCTTACGCCACGCGCCGTTAATGAAGAGGTCGGCAAGCGCCTGCTTGAGGAGATGGCCTGGTACGATAGCTATCTCGATATGGGCAAAACCGACCGCAGCGCCAACCCGTCTCCGGGGAACAAAAAAGGCGGCCTGGCGAACGTGGTGGAAAAAGCCCTTGGCTCCATTGCCAAATCCGGTCAGAGCGCCATTGCAGAAGTGCTCTCCCCGGGCCAGCGCCCGACGAAACGCGGCCTGATTTACGCGGCAACGCCGGCCAGCGATTTTGTCTGCGGCACGCAGCAGGTGGCATCCGGCATTACGGTACAGGTCTTTACCACCGGGCGGGGCACGCCGTACGGCCTGATGGCGGTGCCGGTGATTAAGATGGCGACCCGCACCGAGCTGGCAAACCGCTGGTATGACTTAATGGATATCAATGCGGGCACTATCGCCACCGGAGAAGAGAGTATTGAGGACGTGGGCTGGAAACTGTTCCACTTCATTCTGGATGTCGCCAGCGGACGGAAGAAAACCTTTTCGGATCAGTGGGGATTGCATAATCAGCTGGCGGTGTTTAACCCGGCACCGGTGACGTGAGTTTGCTGTGAACCTCGCTTAGCATGGCTTCGGCCATGCTTTTTTTTTGCTTTCATTTCTTTCGCATCCTTACCTTTCATTTCGATTCTTTCATTTTTAAGATATCAATCACAAAATAACATTCCGAAACCCTATATTGTCTTTCGCATAAATAAAACGAAAGGTTTCGGAGGAAAGATGTTCATCATCTCGTCGAAGGCGATGCTGCTAAAAGCACAGCGCGAAGGTTACGCCGTACCGGCATTCAATATTCATAATCTCGAAACGCTGCAGGTGGTCGTTGAAACGGCCTATGAGATGCGATCTCCGCTGATCGTGGCGGGTACGCCCGGCACATTCAGCTATGCAGGAACCGGTAACGTGGTCGCCATCGCCAGCGATCTGGCCAAAACGTACAACCAGCCACTGGCGATCCACCTCGATCATCACGAAGATTTCGACGATATCGCGCAGAAAGTCCAAAGCGGGATCCGCTCGGCGATGATCGACGGATCTCATCATCCATTCGCTGAAAATGTCGCGCTGGTGAAGAAAGTGACAGACTACTGCCACCGTTACGATGTGAGCGTGGAGGCTGAACTTGGCCGTCTTGCCGGGCAGGAAGATGACCTTGTGGTCGACAGCAAAGATGCGCTTTACACCAACCCACTACAGGCACGTGAGTTTGTTGAATTAACGGGTATCGACTCATTGGCCGTCGCCATCGGTACCGCGCACGGCCTCTACACTGCCACGCCGAAACTTGATTTTGAACGTCTGGCAGAGATTCGCAATCAGGTCGATATCCCGCTGGTGCTGCACGGCGCTTCCGGTTTATCTACGGCCGATATCCATCAGGCAATTCGCCTCGGTATCTGCAAGGTCAACGTTGCCACAGAACTCAAAATCGCCTTCTCGAATGCCCTGAAAACCTATCTCGCTTCACATCCCGAAACCAGTGACCCGCGTCATTACATGGTGCCCGCCAAACGCGCCATGAAAGAGGTGGTGTGTAAAGTTATTAACGATTGTGGTTGTGAAGGAAAGCTCTAAATACGAAAGCCTGAAGTCCTGACCTGGAGGAAACGTGAAAGATATTATTACCCGCCATAAAGCGGGAGAAGCTCTCGGTATTTGCTCAGTTTGCTCAGCGCACCCGCTGGTTATCGAAGCCGCTTTGCGGTTCGATCTGCATACCGACAACAAGGTTCTGATTGAAGCCACCTCAAATCAGGTGAACCAGTTCGGCGGTTACACCGGTATGAAACCCGCTGATTTCCGTGATTTTGTTCTGAAGATCGCTAAAGAGGTGGGCTTTCCGCATGAACGTTTGATCCTGGGTGGCGATCATCTGGGGCCAAACTGCTGGCAAAACGAACCCGCAGACGCGGCGATGGAGAAATCCATTGCATTGATCAAAGCCTATGTCGCGGCTGGATTTAGCAAGATACACCTGGACGCCTCAATGTCTTGTGCCGACGATCCTACCCCACTCTCGCCATGGATGGTGGCACAACGTGTGGCCCGACTGTGCAAAGCGGCAGAAGAGACGGCCACTGAAGAACAAAAAGCGGCACTGACCTATGTGATTGGTACTGAGGTTCCCGTTCCCGGCGGAGAAGCCAGCAGCATTAACAACGTTCATGTCACCCGTGTGGAAGATGCCGCGCAGACGCTGGAAACGCATCGTGAGGCCTTTGCTGCGCTCGGTCTGGACGAGGCTATGACGCGTGTGATTGCGATAGTCGTGCAACCCGGCGTGGAGTTCGACCATACGCAAATTATTCACTACCAGCCGCACGCGGCAGAGGCCCTTTCCGGCTGGATCCGCCAGACACCCATGGTCTATGAGGCGCACTCAACCGACTACCAGACTCGCCAAGCCTATCGTGCTTTGGTTCGCGATCACTTCGCGATCTTGAAAGTCGGCCCGGCGCTTACCTTTGCCCTGCGAGAAGCCATCTTTGCACTCGCACAAATGGAGAAGGCCCTCATCGCCCCTGAACAACGCAGCCATGTGCTTGACGTGATCGACGAAGTCATGCTGAACGAGCCGGATTACTGGAAGAAGTACTACCGTCCCACCTGGAGTCAGGCAATGGTGGATATTCACTTTAGCCTGTCCGATCGCATTCGCTACTACTGGCCGCATCCGCGCATTCGTCAGTGCGTTGAGAAATTAATCGCTAATCTGAGCGCTATCTCCTTGCCTCTGGGGCTGGTCAGCCAGTTTATGCCCGTCCAGTTCGAGCGATTGTCGATGAATGAGATCGCCGCAACACCGCAAAATCTCATCATCGACAAAATACAGGATGTATTACGTGCTTATCGATTTGGCTGCACCCCTGAACCCGTCTAATGCCGGAGAGTGTATGAGTCACGTTTTTGTCCGTACCGGAATTGAGTTTGAAACCTGCCAGCAGGCGCTGGCGCATATTGGCGAGGAGATGCTGGCTAAAGGTGTTGTACACGCCACCTACCCTGCCGCCCTTCTTGAAAGGGAGGTGGATTACCCCACCGGCATTGCTCTTGAACGCCATGCGGTCGCTATTCCGCACTGCGAAGCCGTACATGCGAAACGCCCCGCGATTTACCTGATTCGCCCGGACAAACCGGTGCATTTCCAGCAGGCCGATGATGATGGCGAGGTCGCCGTCTCACTCATCATCGCGTTAATCGTGGAAAACCCTGCGGCACAAATGAAATTGCTTCGCCGCCTTTTCAGTGAGCTACAAAACCCGGACACGCTTGACATGCTGCTGGCTGCGCCCGCAGAGCGCCTGGCCGATCGTTTCCGGGAGATGATACTTGAACCTGTCGCCTGTGCCCAGGCTTCATAACAAACTGATAATAAAAAAGGAGTGCCCTATGAAACGCAAAGTTATTGTTGCCTGCGGCGGCGCTGTCGCCACCTCAACCATGGCAGCAGAAGAGATAAAAGAACTGTGTGAAGCACACCACATTGAGCTGGATCTGGTCCAGTGCCGGGTGACCGAAATTGAAACCTATATGGACGGCGCTGACCTGATCTGCACCACAGCGAAAGTCGACAGAGCCTTTGGCGACATTCCGGTGGTGCACGGTATGCCGTTTGTATCCGGTGTCGGCATCGAAGCCCTGCAGCAAAAAATCTTGACCATCCTCGAGGGGTAAGATCATGTTTACCGAAATCATGCGTTACATCCTCGATTTGGGGCCAACCGTAATGCTGCCAATCGTCATCATCATCTTCTCGAAGCTGTTGGGGATGAAGCTCGGCGATTGCTTTAAATCCGGCCTGCACATAGGCATAGGCTTCGTCGGGATCGGACTGGTTATCGGCCTTATGCTTGACTCCATCGGCCCGGCGGCCAAAGCGATGGCTGAACAGTTCCAGATTAACCTGCACGTGGTGGACGTTGGCTGGCCGGGTTCATCCCCAATGACCTGGGCATCACAGATTGCACTTATTGCTATCCCTGTTGCCATTGGCGTTAACGTTGTCATGCTGGTGACGCGGATGACCCGGGTAGTTAACGTCGATATCTGGAACATCTGGCACATGACCTTCACCGGTGCGATGCTGCACCTGGCAACCGGCTCTTACTGGCTGGGGATCCTGGGCGTTGTGGTGCACGCAGCCTTTGTTTACAAGCTTGGAGACTGGTTTGCCAAAGACACCCGGGACTTTTTCGGTCTGGACGGGATTGCCATCCCTCACGGCTCGTCAGCTTATCTCGGCCCGATCGCCGTTCTGGTCGATACGATTATCGATAAAATCCCAGGCCTGAAGCGTATTCATTTTAGCGCTGACGATGTGCAAAAACGCTTTGGCCCGTTTGGCGAACCGGTCACGGTTGGGTTTGTGATGGGTCTGGCTATTGGCATGCTGGCTGGCTATGACGCTAAATCTGTTCTCCAACTGGCCGTGAAAACCGCCGCAGTGATGCTGCTGATGCCGCGCGTCATCAAACCAATCATGGATGGCCTGACGCCGATTGCTAAACATGCACGTAAACGTCTGCAGGCAAAGTTTGGCGGACAGGAGTTCTTAATCGGTCTCGATCCAGCACTCCTGCTGGGCCATACGTCCGTCGTCTCCGCCAGCCTGATTTTCATCCCGCTTACCATCCTGATTGCTGTTCTGGTGCCGGGCAACCAGGTGCTGCCGTTCGGTGACCTTGCCACCATTGGCTTCTTTGTGGCAATGGCGGTCGCGGTGCATCAGGGCAACCTGTTCCGCACGCTTATCTCTGGCGTCATCATCATGGGCATTACGCTGTGGATTGCGACCCAGACCATCGGCCTGCACACCCAGCTTGCGCAAAATGCTGGCGCGTTGAAAGCTGGCGGGCTGGTGGCCTCCATGGACCAGGGCGGTTCACCCGTCACATGGCTGCTCATCCAGCTGTTCACCTGGCAAAACGTGGTGGGGTTCATCGTGATTGGTGCAATTTACGTTACCGGCATCCTGCTCACCTGGCGACGTGCCCGCGTATTTAACGCGGCAGAAAAGAACGCCGCTACCCCTCAAAGCCAGACGGTGTCTTGATATCCGGGGAGCCATGCTCCCCTCTTTTTCTGGAGTGAATATGAAATCAGTGGTAATTCACGCTGAGGGCAACGTGCGCGTTGAAGAACGTCCAATCCCTCACATTCAGGCTGCGGATGATGTGCGGGTGCGCATTGCCTGCTCAGGACTATGTGGCTCCGATATCCCGCGAATTTTTGCCGGAGGGGCACATTATTATCCCATCACCCTGGGACATGAATTTAGCGGTTATGTCGAAGCCTGTGGTACCGAAGTGCACGATCTCAAGGCAGGCGATCCGGTTGCCTGCGTGCCATTACTGCCCTGCTTTTCCTGTCCGGCGTGTGAAAAAGGCTACTTCTCGCTCTGCAAGCAGTATCAGTTTGTCGGATCTCGTAGCGAAGGCGGCAACGCGGAATATATTGTGGTGAAGCGTGCAAACCTGTTCCGCCTTCCAGCAGAGATGGCAATTGAGGATGGCGCATTTATTGAACCCATAACCGTAGGGCTACACGCGTTTCATCTCGCTTCCGGTTGCGAGGGCAAGAACGTCATCATTGTAGGCGCAGGAACGATTGGCCTGCTGGCGATGCAGTGTGCGCTGGCATTGGGGGCCAACAGCGTAAGCGCGATTGATATCAACGACGATAAGCTCGCGCTGGCAACAGCGCTGGGGGCAACTCAGGTGTTTAATAGCCGCGATCTGGGTGCAAACGATATCCTCAACGTCTTGAGCGACAACCCGTTTGATCAGTTGGTTCTGGAGACTGCTGGCACACCGCAAACCGTCGCGCTCGCCATTGATATCGCCGGGCCGCGCGCCCAGGTCGCTCTGGTGGGTACGCTGCATCACGACCTAAACTTACCTGCGGCGACATTTGGCAAGATACTGCGTAAGGAGTTGACGCTTCTGGGAAGCTGGATGAATTATTCGGCCCCGTGGCCAGGTGAAGAATGGGAAACCGCGGCACGCCTGCTCACAGAGAAAAAACTGCAGCTAAAGCCCCTTATTGCTCATACCGGCGATAGCGATAGCTTTGCTCAGGCCGTGCAGGGACTAAACGGTGCGCCAATGCAGGGCAAAATCATGCTGCGCTTCGCGTAGTGCTTCGAGCCAGCAACCTGAGCTGGCTCACATTTCCTTTCGAATATTACCGTACCCCTTTCGCATACCTTCGATTAGAATAGAGGCAGTTAATTATCAGGCATTTCAATATGAACTCATTTGAGCGACGCAATAAAATCGTTGACCTTGTCAACGCTCAGGGCAGTGTCATGGTGCTGGATCTGTCGAATATGTTTGGCATTTCAGAAGTGACGATTCGAACAGATCTGCGCCTGCTGGAAGAAAAAGGATTGGTCACGCGTTTTCACGGTGGCGCAGCAAGACCCGGCAGCAGCCTGGCGGAAAGCGAAAATCAGGAAGTAGTGCTGGAAGACCGTTATCAGCTGGCGAGCGACCCGAAGAAGCGCATCGCACAGGCTGCCGCGGCCATGATTGAAGAGGGAATGACGATCATTCTGGACAGCGGAAGCACCACCATGCTCATCGCCGAAGCGCTGACCAAACGGGCCAATATCACCGTCATTACCAACAGCCTGCCTGCCGCATTTGCCCTCTCGGAAAACAAAGACATTACGCTCGTGGTCTGTGGCGGTACCGTGCGCCATAAAACGCACTCTATGCATGGCACCATCGCCGAGCGCTCTCTAACCGGGATAAGCGCGGATTTGATGTTTGTCGGGGCTGACGGCATCGATGCCACCAACGGCATTACAACGTTCAATGAAGGCTATTCGATCAGCAGCGTGATGGCGGCTGCCGCACATAAGGTGATCGCCGTGCTGGACGCAAGCAAATTCAATCGCCGCGGGTTCAACCAGGTACTGCCGATGGAAAAAATAGACTGTGTGATTACGGATGATGGGATCGGAAAGCACGAAAAAGAACAGTTGGGTAAAACGGGCACCGAGGTCATTACAGTTTAGCGAACGACGCAGGTCAGCGTATGACATGAGCAATTTGCTCTTCCGACATTTATACCGACATTTATACCGACATTTTATAAAGTTGTAGGCCGGGTAAGGCGTAGCCGCCACCCGGCAAAAACGGGCAGGAGATGACTTATTCCCCCTGCTGCTCCAGCGCATACTTATACAGCGCATTTTTCTTCACGCCGTGGATCTCCGCCGCTAATGCCGCCGCTTTCTTCAGCGGCAGTTCCGCCTGCAGCAGCGCCAGCGTACGCAGCGCGTCGGCAGGAAGCGCGTCTTCTTCCGCCTTGTGCCCTTCGACAATCAGCACCATTTCGCCCTTGCGGCGGTTTTCGTCTTCCTTCACCCACGCCAGCAGTTCCCCCACCGGCGCGCCGTGGATAGTCTCCCAGGTTTTGGTCAGCTCGCGCGCCAGCACTACGTAGCGGGCTTCTCCCCAGACGGTCACCATATCTTCCAGGCTCTCCAGCAGGCGGTGTGTGGATTCGTAGAAAATCAGGGTGCGCGGTTCCGCTTCCAGGTCTTTTAAGACGTCGCGGCGGCCTTTGGATTTGGCAGGCAGGAAGCCTTCATAGCAGAAACGGTCAGACGGCAGACCTGCGGCGCTCAGCGCAGCAATGGCAGCGCATGGACCCGGCAGGGGCACAACGCGAATACCGGCTTCGCGACAGGTACGCACCAGGTGATAGCCAGGATCGTTGATCAGCGGCGTACCGGCGTCGGAGACCAGGGCGATGTTCTGCCCCTCTTTCAGCTTCGCCACCAGCGTTTCGGCTTTTTGTTGCTCATTGTGATCGTGCAGAGCGAACAAACGGGCGTTAATCGCGAAATGTTGCAGCAGTAAACCGGTGTGGCGGGTATCTTCAGCAGCAATTAAATCAACAGCTTGCAGTACGGTGAGCGCACGTTGGGTAATATCAGACAAATTCCCGATAGGAGTAGGTACAATATAAAGCTGGCCTTGAGAATTATCTGCCGTTTCGTGTTGTTTCATTGTTTCGTCCGTATTGCCGATTTAATATTGAGCATTGCGTAAAAAAAATCACTGGATACAGTATGGTACCGTTAACGTTTCTTCGAAAAAAAGCCACGCGCAGCGTGCCGCTTCTGCTGGCAGCCCTGATCTTTGCAGGCTGTGGCACCCAGGCACCTGACCAGAGCACCGCCCATCTCCAGGGTTCTGCTCAGGCTGATTCTGGCTTTTATCTGCAACAAATGTCGCAGAGTTCAAATGATACCAAGACCAACTGGCAATTACTCGCCATTCGTGCACTGCTGAAAGAGGGTAAAACCCAGCGGGCAGCCGAGCTGTTTAACCAGTTGCCAAAAGATCTTAACGACGCCCAGCGTCGCGAGCAGAGCCTGCTCTCTGCCGAGCTGAAAGTCGCGCTGAAAGATTACGCCGCCGCGAAGAAGATCCTCGGGGATATTGACGTGAGCGCGCTGGATAAAAATCAGCAGGCACGCTTCTGGCAGGCGGGCATTACCGCTGAGCAGGGACGCCCTTCGCTGACCTTGCTCCGCGCGCTCGTCGCGCAAGAGCCACTGCTTGGCGGTGCCGATAAGCAGAAAAATATCGATGCCACCTGGCAAGCGCTGGCGTCGATGACGCAGGAACAGGCGCAGGCGCTGGTCATCAACGCGGATGAAAACGTCCTGCAGGGCTGGCTGGATCTGCAGCAGATGTGGTTTAACAACCGCAGCGATCCTAAGATGTTGAAAGCCGGCATTACGGACTGGCAGACGCGCTACCCGCAAAACCCGGGCGCGAAAATGCTGCCAACCCAGCTGGTGAACGTGCAGAACTTTAAGCCTGCCTCGACCAGCAAAATCGCCCTCCTTCTGCCACTCAACGGCCAGGCGGCGGTGTTTGGACGCACCATTCAGCAGGGCTTTGAAGCGGCGAAAAACGGCACGACGGCGATCACCGGCAGCGCCGTTCCCGCACAGGCGGCCCAGGCGGCTAACGTGAATGATGTTGTCAGCCCATCCGCCGCAGAGACCAGCGACCTGACCACGGCGCAAGCGCCAGCGCAGGGCACGATGCAAAACCCGGTGACGGCTCCGACGACACCGCCAGCGACAGCAGCTCCGTCTACTACAGCACCTGTGACCCAGGCTCCGGCTCCGGCCGAGACGCAAGCGGCACCTGCACCTGTCACAACAGCAGAGCAACCTCAACAGCAGCCTGCGCAACCCGCGGCCCAACCTGCCGCGCAGCCGCAGGCCGTGGCAACCACCAGCGCCAATCCGGGCGCTGAGTTGAAAATCTACGACACCAGTTCGCAGCCGCTTGATCAGGTGCTGGCGCAGGTTCAACAGGACGGGGCGAGCATCGTTGTCGGTCCGCTGCTGAAAAACAACGTGGAAGAGCTGATGAAGAGTAATACCACGCTGAACGTGCTGGCGCTCAACCAGCCGGAGCAGGTTCAGAACCGGGCCAATATTTGCTACTTCGCGCTCTCTCCTGAAGATGAAGCCCGCGATGCGGCGCGTCATATTCACGAGCAGGGTAAGCAGGCTCCGCTGCTGCTCATCCCACGCAGCGCGCTGGGCGATCGCGTGGCCAATGCCTTTGCCGATGAGTGGCAGAAGCTGGGCGGCGGCGTGGTGCTGCAGCAGAAATTCGGTTCCGTCTCTGAACTGCGCGCGGGCGTAAACGGCGGGGCGGGCATCGCGCTTAACGGCAGTCCTGTCACCGCGAGCCTGCCACAGCAGCAGGGCGTGACGATTGGCGGCCTGACGATCCCTGCCCCACCTACCGACGCGCAGATCAGCGGTGGCGGTAAAGTGGATGCGGCCTATATCGTTGCCACGCCGCAGGAGATCGCCTTTATCAAACCGATGATCGCGATGCGTAACGGCAGCCAGAGCGGCGCAACGCTCTACGCCAGCTCCCGCAGCGCGCAGGGCACCGCAGGGCCGGATTTCCGTCTGGAAATGGACGGTCTGCAGTACAGCGAAATCCCGATGCTGGCCGGCAGCAACCCGGCGCTGATGCAGCAGGCGCTGAGTACCGTACGTAACGATTATTCGCTGGCCCGTCTGTATGCGATGGGTGTCGATGCATGGGCGCTGGCGAACCACTTTACCCAGATGCGTCAGGTGCCGGGCTTTGAGCTTAACGGCAACACCGGCGATCTGACCGCGACTCAGGACTGCGTGATCAACAGGAAGTTATCATGGCTCAAATACCAGCAGGGGCAGATCGTCCCGGCCAGTTAAGCCGCAAACAGACCGGCGATGCGTGGGAGTTAAAGGCGCGTCGCTGGCTTGAAGGCAAAGGACTGCGCTTTATTGCCGCTAACGTCCGCGGGCGCGGCGGCGAAATTGATCTGATCATGAAAGACGGTCAGGTCATCGTGTTTGTAGAAGTCCGCTTTCGACAGTCCTCCCGTTTTGGCGGTGCTGCCGCCAGCGTGACGCTCGCCAAACAACATAAATTATTACAGACTGCCCACTTGTGGCTTGCCCGCCATAATGGGAGCTTTGATACTGTGGATTGCCGGTTCGATGTGATAGCCTTCACCGGAAATGAGATCGAATGGCTTAAAAACGCTTTTGGCGAAGACGCATAATTAGGATTTAAAAGGGATAACGTGCTCGAAAGAATTAAAGTGTGCTTCACAGAAAGCATCCAGACTCAGATTGCCGCGGCGGAAGCCCTTCCGGATGCTATCTCGCGTGCCGCAATGACGCTGGTGCAATCCCTGCTTAATGGCAACAAAATCCTCTGTTGTGGCAACGGCACGTCAGCCGCCAACGCACAGCATTTTGCTGCCAGCATGATCAATCGCTTTGAAACAGAACGCCCGAGTTTACCCGCCATTGCACTTAATACCGATAATGTGGTCTTAACGGCGATTGCTAACGATCGTCTGCATGACGAAATTTACGCAAAGCAGGTGCGAGCCCTGGGTCATGCCGGAGATGTGCTGCTGGCCATCTCTACGCGCGGCAATAGCCGGGATATTGTCAAAGCCGTTGAAGCCGCCGTCACCCGCGACATGACCATCGTGGCCTTAACCGGCTATGACGGGGGTGAGCTGGCGGGTCTGCTTGGGCCGCAGGATGTGGAAATCCGCATTCCGTCTCACCGGAGCGCGCGTATTCAGGAAATGCATATGCTCACGGTGAACTGCTTATGTGACTTGATCGATAACACGCTTTTCCCTCACCAGGATGATTAAGGAGTTCTTATGAAGGCTTTATCGACCCTCGCAGTCCTTATGTCTGCATTACTGCTTCAGGGATGTATCGCTGCGGCCGTTGTGGGTACCGCCGCAGTAGGCACCAAAGCAGCAACCGATCCGCGCTCTGTGGGGACACAGGTGGATGACGGTACGCTGGAGCTGCGCGTCAACAGTGCGCTGTCGAAAGACGAACAGATCAAGAAAGAGGCGCGTATTAACGTGACGGCTTACCAGGGCAAAGTGCTGCTGGCAGGCCAGGCGCCGAATATGGAACTCGCCTCTCGTGCGAAACAAATCGCAATGGGTGTTGAAGGAACCACAGAGGTGTTTAACGAAGTGCGTCAGGGCAAGCCAATTGGCCTGGGTGATGCCTCTTCCGATACCTGGATCACCACCAAAGTGCGTTCCCAGCTTCTCGGCTCGGACCAGGTGAAATCCTCCAACGTGAAAGTGACGACGGAAAACGGCGAAGTGTTCCTGCTGGGTCTGGTGACCGACCGTGAAGGGAAAGCGGCGGCCGATATCGCCAGCCGGGTGAGCGGCGTGAAGCACGTCACCACCGCGTTTACTTACATTAAATAAAAAAAAATCCCCTCACTTGAGGGGATTTTTTTGCAGGCCCGGTAAGCGTAGCGCCACCGGGCGTTTTTCACAGAAGCGCAATACTTCCCACCATCACCCCGCTCAACGCCACCAGCCCCGCGGTCAGCCAGAGCGCTTTCGCCGGGAACGACTTACGCAGCATAATCAGCGACGGCAGGCTGATCGCCGGCAGCGTAATCAGCAGCGCCAGCGCCGGCGCGGTGCCCATGCCGGCCAGCATCATGGTCTGAACAACCGGGATCTCCGCCGCCGTTGGGATCACAAACAGGCAGCCTGCAACGGCCATCGCAATGACCCACATCAGCGTGTTGTCGATAGCGCCATCCGCATGCGGGAAGAGCCAGACGCGCGCCGCCCCCAGAACCAGTACCGCCAGGATGTAGACCGGGATGGTGCTCCAGAAAAGTTGCCATAGCGCCCTGCCCCAGCGCGCAAAGAAGCCCCCCTGCGGCTCGCTGACGTCCAGCTCAACGGCAGCGGGTTCTGCAGCAGTATCCTTCACCAGTTTTTGCACCAGTGTCGCCACCACCAGCACGGTCAGCAGTCCGGCGACCAGACGGATGAACGCGAAATGCCAGCCCAGGACAAAGCCCATAAACACCAGCGTCGCCGGATTGAGCAGCGGGTTGCCCATCCAGAACGCCAGCGCGCCGCCCATCGACACGCGCTGGCGGCGCATCCCTGCCGCCACGGGCGCGGCACAGCAGGAGCACATCATGCCCGGCAGGGAGAAGATCGTTCCCAGCAGCGTGCCCTGAAAGCGCGGCTGGCCCAGGGTTTTCACCAGCCAGTTACGCGGGATCAGCACCTGAATCAGCGACCCCAGAATGACGCCTAAAACGGCGGCTTTCCAGACGGCAAGGAAGTAGACCATGGCATAGTCCCACGCCGCCTGCAGCGGGCTGGACTCAGCCTGCGCGAGAATAGATTTACCGATGCTGTGCGTTTCGGCGGCGGTGAAGGCTTTGCCGTAGTACGGCTGCCATTTCACGTACCAGAGGCCAATAATGACCACGAGAAAGAAGAGTGCGGGCTTCCACCATTGAACAGGTGTTGCCGCCTGAGATGAAGACTGACCAGTCATAGCATTCCCCGGAGAGTATTAGGTTATTAGCCGGGGGAGTTTACGCCTCGCCCTGCGCGATTTCACGCAGTTTTGCCGAAGGGATAATGTTTACGCCCGCTTTCGACGGGGCCAGTCCCTCTTTTAACATCGCCCGCGCGACGTCCCGCGCCTCGATGGCCTTCCAGTTGCCGGGAAGGATGCGAAACAGCGGGGCCAGTATCGACTCGTTAAAGCGGCGTTCGTCCCGGTGGCCGATCAGCATCGAAGGGCGCACAATCGTCAGCTGCTCCCATTTCTGCGCAATCAGCGCATCCTCCATCTTGCCCTTCACCTTGTTGTAGAAGAAAGGCGATCCGGCACTGGCGCCCAGCGCGCTGACCACCAGAAAATGTCTGGCCCCCAGTTTTTTCGCCGTAAGCGCGGTGTCCACCACCAGCGTATAGTCGGCGTGGATAAATGCCTCTTTGCTGCCCGCCTCCCGTCGCGTGGTGCCCAGACAGCAAAAGGCGATATCAATCGGGTCCTGGACCTGCACCAGCGCGTCCGTCAGCTGAGGATCGTGCGGATTAAAGACGCCAGATAAATCTGCCAGCGGTCGACGCGTCGGGGCGGCGATATAGTTCACGCGGCGATCCTGAATCAGCAGCCGCAGCAGATGATCGCCCACTAACCCGGTAGCCCCGGTAATCAATACCTGACTCATCGTATCCCCTTTACAGAATTGTCCGTTTGCGAACTCAGCGTCGTCGACCACACTTAGAAGTCTGTTACAGGTAAGTATTTACCACAAGCGGAGAAAAATCAGTCTGAAGCCAAAACAACGGAGGAAGCATGGGCAAGAAAATCGCAGTCTTGATTACCGACGAGTTTGAAGATTCAGAATTCACCTCGCCTGCAGAGGCGTTCCGCAAGGCAGGACATGAGGTCATCACCATTGAGAAAGAGGCGGGCAAAACGGTGACAGGCCATAAGGGCGAGGCGACCGTAACCATTGATGAGACTATCGATAACGTTAGCCCCTCAGATTTCGACGCCCTGCTGTTACCCGGTGGCCATTCCCCGGATTCCCTGCGCGGGGACGAACGCTTCGTGACCTTCACCCGGGACTTTGTCTCTACCGGCAAACCGGTCTTTGCCATCTGTCACGGTCCGCAGCTCCTTATCAGCGCGGAGGTTGTACGCGGGCGTAAGCTCACGGCGGTGAAACCGATCGTTATCGATCTGAAAAATGCGGGCGCCGAGTTTTACGATCAGGAAGTGGTCAACGACAAAGATCAGCTGATCACCAGCCGTACTCCGGACGATCTCCCGGCGTTTAACCGCGAAGCGCTACGCCTGCTCGGCGCGTAACCAGTGCAGCTTCTTGCCAAAGCCCAGGGTGTTGTCGGTAAATTTCAGCTCATCGAGGCGGATTTCCCACACCGGGGCTTTTAGCGCAGCGGCAACGGGAAAGCGGCGCGTGTAGAGCTTACGGCGCGCGTCGCTCTCTTCGCCATCCAGACGACGGATCTCCGCTTTGAACTGCACGCCGCGGATCAGCGCGACCGTTTTCGGCTGGCCATTCACCGTGCCTGCGACCTTCGCCTGCAGGCCGGTCATCTGCGCATGACGCGTTTTGTCTTCGCTCATGACATAAAACGCGACGCGCTCCGGATCGTAGTAGTAAAACGCGTTAGCGCACCACATCTCCCCCTCGTCATAGACGCACCAGGTGACAACATGCTGCTTCGCCAGCCAGCGGTTAATGGCGGCCAGTGTTTCCATTTTCGTTCTCTCTCATGCTATGGTGCGTTCACCTTAACATACTGAATCTGTTTACCGTGTGCTGGTTTCTCTATCTTGTCCGAACCGCTGATAACGCACTCTACACCGGGATCACCACCGATGTGGCGCGGCGTTTTTTACAACATCAAACGGGAAAAGGGGCAAAGGCGCTGCGGGGGAAAGGGGAATTACAGCTCGCCTTTTCGGCGCCCGTCGGTGACCGATCGCTGGCGCTCAGGCTGGAATACCGCATCAAACAGCTGACGAAGCGCCAGAAAGAGCGCCTCGTGACCGGAGACGGCTCCTTTGAGGCGCTACGCGAGAGCCTGATTAAAAGCGATTGAAATGGTCGTGGTACTCGACCAGGCCATTGACGCCGTTCAGCGCGTCGTCCGCCAGACGGTGCACCTGGAAAGCGGATTCCGTACCCGGCCAGCGGCAACGCAGATCGTAATGCGCGGCCTGCTCAAAGCCTAAACGGCCATAGAACGCCGGATCGCCCAGCGTGACAACGGCCGCATAACCGAACTCATTGAGCGAATCCAGGCCTTCATAGACCAGCTGGCGTGCCAGCCCCTGCCCGCGATAGCTTTCATCTACCGCCAGCGGTGCCATGCCTACCCACTGCAGCTCTTCGCCCTGAACGATGACCGGACTGAAGGCAACATAGCCCACCACCTGACCTTCGTCATCGGTGGCAACCAGCCCCAGCGTAATCAGGCCGTCTTCGCGAAGGTCGTGGACCAGTTGGGCTTCGGCATCGCTCGCAAAGGCGCGGCGTAACAACGCATCGATCCCCGGCGCATCAATCCCAATTTCGACTCGAATCAGCATGGCTCACCTACTGAAGTGTGTTTACCGTCCGGCGGGGTTTTCAGCCCGGCCTCAACGAAATCTGCCATTTGCATTAACATCACGCGCAGCGCTTTCGGCATCTGCTCCAGCTCAATGGCATCCATTAAATTCTTCACGTACAGACCGAGCTCCGTGTCGCCTTCAATCACCAGACGGCGCTGGAAGAAGAGCGTATCCGGATCCTGCTTACGCGCGGCGATCATCAGCAGATCGCTGGCGTTGGCGCTAAAGCTCACATCCGCCTCGGCGGTTTCGCGGACGATCAGCTGGTCATTCTCAACGGAGGTAAACCAGCGCAGCCCGATATCACGCACCTCAATGCTCAACCAGCGCCCTTCCAGGAATTCCAGCTCGCCATCCTGCAGCGCCTGGCGGAACTGCCAGCTCAGGACCTGCTCCAGCACCTGACGTTTAAGCGCGAACGGCGCCAGCTTTACCGGCACGCTCAGCATTGATGGACCAAATTGTACGAGACGTGAACGCAGTTTATCCAGCACGAGCTTTACTCCCTGATATCTATAGTCCTGCTATTTTGCCATATCCGAAGCGCAACATAGCGGCGTAAATCAACAAACCGTCGTCCGCCGTACCTCATTATTGGTGTCATCAATACGCCATTAGCTGCCTTAAATCAAAAATTGTCGCCTATGGGTTAATTAAAATCCCAGCTCGTTAACAATTTTGCGATCGACTACATCAGGATAAATTATGGAGCTGCTCTGCCCTGCCGGAAATCTTCCGGCGCTTAAGGCGGCCATCGAAAATGGGGCCGATGCGGTCTATATCGGGCTAAAAGATGACACCAACGCCCGCCATTTTGCTGGCCTCAACTTTACGGAGAAAAAGCTTCAGGAAGCCGTTAACTTCGTTCACCAGCACCGCCGCAAATTGCATATCGCCATCAATACCTTTGCTCATCCTGACGGCTACGCCCGCTGGCAGCGCGCGGTGGATATGGCGGCACAACTGGGTGCCGATGCGCTGATCCTGGCCGACCTCGCCATGCTTGAGTATGCGGCAGAACGCTATCCCCATATTGAGCGCCACGTCTCTGTTCAGGCATCTGCCACCAACGAAGAAGCCGTGCGTTTTTACCATCAACACTTTGACGTGGCTCGCGTGGTGCTGCCGCGCGTGCTCTCTATTCATCAGGTTAAGCAACTCGCGCGCGTCACGCCAGTGCCGCTGGAAGTTTTTGCCTTTGGCAGCCTGTGCATCATGGCCGAAGGCCGTTGCTATCTTTCCTCTTATTTAACCGGTGAATCGCCGAATACCGTCGGAGCCTGCTCCCCTGCCCGCTTTGTCCGCTGGCAGCAGACCCCTCAGGGGCTGGAATCCCGCCTGAATGAGGTGCTGATTGACCGCTATCAGGACGGTGAAAACGCCGGTTATCCCACCCTGTGTAAAGGCCGCTATCTGGTCGACGGCGAGCGCTACCACGCGCTGGAGGAGCCGACCAGCCTCAACACGCTGGAGCTGCTGCCGGAACTGCTGGCGGCCAATATTGCCTCGGTGAAAATCGAAGGTCGTCAGCGCAGCCCGGCCTATGTGAGCCAGGTGGCGAAAGTGTGGCGTCAGGCCATCGACCGCTGCATGGCGGACCCGCAGAACTATGCTCCGCAGCAGGCCTGGATGGAGACGCTCGGATCGATGTCCGAAGGCGCGCAAACCACGCTTGGCGCATATCACCGTAAATGGCAGTGAGATAACCATGAAATATTCATTAGGACCGGTGCTCTACTACTGGCCAAAAGAGACGCTGGAAGATTTTTACCAACAGGCCGCCACCAGCAGCGCCGATGTGATTTACCTCGGCGAAGCGGTGTGCAGCAAGCGCCGCGCCACTAAAGTGGGCGACTGGCTGGATATGGCGAAAAGCCTGGCCGGCAGCGGCAAGCAGGTCGTGCTCTCCACGCTTGCGCTGGTGCAGGCGTCTTCCGAACTGGGCGAGCTGAAGCGCTATGTCGAAAACGGCGAGTTCCTGCTGGAAGCGAGCGATCTCGGCGTGGTGAATATGTGCGCCGAACGCAAGCTACCGTTTGTCGCGGGCCATGCTCTGAACTGCTATAACGCCGTGACCCTGCGCCTGCTGCTCAAACAGGGGATGACGCGCTGGTGCATGCCGGTGGAGCTCTCTCGCGACTGGCTGGCAAACCTGCTGAATCAGTGCGACGAGCTGGGCATTCGCAATCAGTTTGAAGTGGAAGTGCTGAGCTATGGGCATCTGCCGCTGGCCTATTCTGCCCGCTGCTTTACCGCGCGCTCGGAAGACCGTCCGAAAGACGAGTGCGAAACCTGCTGCATTAAGTACCCGAACGGGCGCAGCATGCTGTCGCAGGAGAATCAGCAGGTGTTTGTCCTCAACGGCATTCAGACCATGAGCGGCTATGTCTATAACCTCGGCAACGAGCTGGCGTCGATGGACGGGCTGGTGGATATGGTGCGCTTGTCGCCGCTGGATACCGGCGTGTTTGCGATGCTGGATGCCTTCCGTGCCAACGAAAACGGCGCCGCTCCGCTGCCGCTGACGGCAAACAGCGACTGTAACGGCTACTGGAAGCGTCTGGCCGGGCTGGAACTGCAGGCCTAAAAAAGGCTCACTTTGTTAACAACGGTTATCATTTTTTAATGCAGTATTAAAGATTGACCGTCGACAAAGTGAGCTGTTATGACTGACAAAACAATTCCGTTTTCGGTGCTGGATCTGGCGCCGATCCCACAAGGCTCCTCGGCAAGAGAAGCCTTTTCGCACTCCCTCGATCTCGCTCAGTTGGCCGAAAAGCGTGGCTATCACCGCTACTGGCTGGCCGAGCACCACAACATGGTGGGCATTGCCAGCGCCGCCACCTCGGTACTGATTGGTTATCTGGCGGCAAATACCACCACTCTGCACCTGGGCTCCGGCGGCGTGATGCTGCCGAACCATGCCCCGCTGGTGATCGCCGAGCAGTTCGGCACCCTGAATACCCTCTATCCGGGCCGTATCGATTTGGGGCTTGGCCGTGCGCCCGGCAGCGACCAGCCGACCATGCGCGCCCTGCGCCGCCATATGAGCGGCGATATCGATAACTTCCCGCGCGACGTGGCAGAGCTGGTGGACTGGTTCGACGCGCGCGATCCGAACCCGCACGTGCGCCCGGTACCGGGCTACGGTGAGAAGATCCCGGTATGGCTGTTGGGATCAAGCCTCTACAGCGCACAGCTGGCCGCACAGCTGGGGCTGCCGTTTGCGTTTGCCTCGCACTTCGCGCCGGATATGCTGCATCAGGCGCTGCATCTTTACCGCACGCACTTCAAACCGTCCGAGCGTCTGGAGAAGCCGTACGCGATGGTGTGCATCAACATCATTGCCGCCGACAGCAATCGCGACGCGGAATTCCTGTTCACCTCTATGCAGCAGGCGTTTGTGAAGCTGCGCCGCGGTGAGACGGGCCAGCTTCCGCCGCCGGTGGAGAATATGCATCAGCTGTGGTCAGCGTCAGAGCAGTATGGCGTTCAGCAGGCGCTGAGCATGTCGCTGGTAGGCGATAAGGCGAAAGTGCGTCACGGGCTGGAGGCGGTGCTGCGCGAAACGCAGGCGGATGAAATTATGGTTAACGGCCAGATTTTCGATCACCAGGCGCGATTGCATTCGTTTGAGCTGGCGATGCAGGTGAAAGAGGAGCTGGTGGGATAGTTTTTTGCCGGATGGCGGCTTCGCCTTATCCGGCCTACGCGATCCCTGTAGGCCCGGTAAGCGCAGCGCCACCGGGCTTTCTGTTTATTGATACACAGGCAGCAGGTTAAAACTCGACAGCACGTGGACCAGCGCATTGCCAGCACCGAACACCAGAATCAGCGCAATCATCGGCTTGCCGCCCCAGACGCGGAATTTCGGGCTGCCGAAGCGTTTACGTGATTTACGTGCCAGCAGCGCTGGCACAATCGCCGCCCAGATTGTTGCCGCCAGTCCGGCATAGCCGATGGCGTACAGGAAGCCGTTCGGCCACAGCAGGCCACCCACAATCGGCGGCAGGAAGGTCAGCAGCGCGGTTTTGAAACGCCCCATCGCAGAATCATCAAAGCCAAACAGATCCGCCAGGTAGTCAAACAGGCCCAGGGTTACGCCGAGGAAAGAGCTCGCCACCGCGAAGTTAGAGAAGATAACCAGCAGCAGATCCAGGCTGCGGCTGTTCAGCACGCCGCTCAGGGCCTGCACCAGCACGTCGATGTTACCGCCCTTCTGGGCAATGCCGATAAACTCCGGGCGCGGGATGTTGCCCATCGTCCCGAGCAGCCAGATCACATACAGCCCCAGCGCCAGCAGCGTGCCGTAGACCAGACACTTCACAATCGTGCGCGGATCTTTGCCGTAGTACTTCATCAGGCTCGGCACGTTACCGTGGTAGCCGAACGATGCCAGACAGAACGGCAGCGTCATCAGCAGGTACGGCGTGTAGGAGGTATCCACTTCGGCAACGTTAAACAGCGTGGCGGGCGTCACGTGCCCCAGCAGGCTGCCGAAGGTCAGGAAGAAGGTGATGACCTTCGCACCCAGTACGATCGCCGTCATCCGACTCACCGCTTTGGTACTCATCCAGACGATAAACGCCACGCCCAGCGCAAAGCACAGCCCGGCCAGACGCGCCGGAACGTTCAGCGACATCTCAGAGAAGGTGTGATGCAGAATCGAACCGCTCGCCGAGATATATGCGTAGGTCAGGATATAGAGCACAAAGGCGATGGACAGCCCGTTAACCAGGTTCCAGCCTTTGCCCAGCAGATCTTTGGTGATGGTGTCGAAGCTGGAGCCAATGCGGTAGTTCAGGTTTGCTTCGAGGATCATCAGCCCGGAATGGAGCATACAGAACCAGGTAAAGACCAGCGCAGCCAGCGACCAGAAGAACCACGCACCGGACATGACCACGGGCAGGGAGAACATCCCGGCACCTATAATGGTTCCGCCGATGATCACCACGCCGCCAAGCAGCGAAGGTGACGTTTGGGTGGTGGTTAGTGTCGCCATACAGCCTTTTCTCCAGTCAATCATGCGGTTCTGCATTTTAATGTGACGCACTGTACCAGTACAAGAGTACAAAGGGAATAAAAAAAGCCCCGATAGCATGTATCGGGGCTGTATATTTTACTTTACGTCAGAAGCGTAAGGCTTACGCGTCACCGAAACGACGACGGCTGGTGCCTTCTTCACGACGCGGGCCACGGCTTTCGCGGCGCTCGCCGGAGAAACGACGACCTTCACCACCGCGACCTTCACTGCGACCGCCTTCACGACGCTCGCCGCCGAAGCTGCGACCACCGCCACGACGTTCACCACCGCGGTCAGGACGTGGCTGTGCATCACCCAGCAGCTGCATGTTCATCGGCTTGTTCAGGATGCGGGTACGCGTAAAGTGCTGCAGCACTTCGCCCGGCATGCCTTTTGGCAGCTCGATGGTAGAGTGGGATGCGAACAGCTTGATGTTACCGATGTAACGGCTGCTGATGTCGCCTTCGTTAGCGATCGCGCCAACGATGTGACGAACTTCAACGCCATCATCACGACCCACTTCAATGCGGTACAGCTCCATGTCACCTGCGTCGCGACGTTCACGACGTGGACGGTCTTCACCACCACGCTCTGGACGGTCACCACGTGGGCCACGATCGTTACGGTCGCCACGACGTTCGAAGCGATCGTCACGGTCACGGAATTCACGCTTAGGACGCATCGGTGCATCTGGTGGCACGATCAGGCTACGTTCGCCCTGAGCCATTTTCAGCAGTGCTGCAGCCAGGGTTTCCATGTCCAGCTCTTCGCCTTCAGCAACAGGCTGAATCTGCGACAGCAGCGCGCGGTACTGATCCAGATCGCTGCTTTCCAGCTGCTGCTGTACTTTGGCGGCGAATTTTTCCAGACGGCGTTTGCCCAGCAGCTCTGCGCTTGGCAGGTCCGCTTCTGGAATGGTCAGCTTCATGGTACGTTCGATGTTACGCAGCAGACGACGCTCGCGGTTCTCAACGAACAGCAGCGCACGGCCAGCACGACCCGCACGACCGGTACGGCCGATACGGTGAACGTAAGACTCGGAATCCATCGGGATGTCGTAGTTAACAACCAGGCTGATACGCTCAACGTCCAGACCACGTGCTGCCACGTCGGTTGCAATCAGGATATCCAGACGACCGTCTTTCAGACGCTCCAGAGTCTGCTCACGCAGGGCCTGGTTCATATCGCCGTTCAGCGCTGCGCTGTTGTAGCCGCTACGCTCCAGGGCTTCAGCCACTTCCAGGGTCGCGTTTTTGGTACGAACGAAGATAATCGCCGCATCAAAATCTTCCGCTTCCAGGAAACGTACCAGCGCTTCGTTTTTACGCATGCCGTACACAGACCAGTAGCTCTGGCTGATGTCCGGGCGAGTGGTTACGCTGGACTGAATACGCACTTCCTGCGGCTCTTTCATGAAGCGGCGGGTAATGCGACGGATAGCTTCCGGCATGGTTGCAGAGAACAGCGCGGTCTGATGACCGTCCGGGATCTGCGCCATAATGGTTTCAACGTCTTCGATGAAGCCCATACGCAGCATTTCATCTGCTTCATCCAGTACCAGACCGCTCAGTTTAGAGAGGTCCAGGGTACCGCGCTTCAGGTGATCCAGCAGACGGCCCGGCGTACCGACAACAATCTGTGGGCCCTGGCGCAGGGCGCGTAACTGCACGTCATAACGCTGGCCGCCGTACAGGGCAACCACGTTTACGCCGCGCATATGTTTAGAGAATTCCGTCATGGCTTCTGCAACCTGAACAGCCAGTTCACGGGTTGGAGCCAGAACGAGGATCTGCGGTGCACGCAGGTCCGGATCAATGTTGTTCAGCAGCGGCAGCGAGAATGCTGCAGTTTTACCGCTACCAGTCTGGGCCATGCCCAGCACGTCACGACCAGAAAGCAGGTGTGGGATACACTCAGCCTGGATCGGAGATGGTTTTTCGTAACCCAGATCGTTAAGGGCTTCAAGGATAGGAGCCTTCAGGCCCAGATCTGCAAAAGTGGTTTCGAATTCAGCCATGTAGTACGAGTGCCTCAATGTCAATGGCGGCCAGTCTACTTAGCTCATCGTGAAAATGATTAGCAATTTTCATTGAAAAGTGTGAACCGGCTCAAAGTAGGTGTATTGACGAACAACAACGCCCTCACCAGTTAAGGTGATGGCAATCAAAAGATTACGGGCTGATGTTTATGTCGTCAGCTATTGCTGGTCCGATTCTGCCAGGTCGTCATGCTCCTGGCCCAAGAGCGATAATTCCAACAATGCATAACGGTGCTCAACGAAGTTGTGTACGTTGTTAGCAACCGCTAATTTGAACAGTGCCGTAGCGCTGTCCATATCCCCCAGACTTAGGTAGTACTTACCTAAATAGAAGTTGGTTTCACTGAGATGCTCAGCGAGCGAGGTGTTATCCGTTGCGTCCGCCTTGAGGCGTTCCATCAGCGTTGCTTCGCTAATGTTGCCCAGGTAGAACTCGACAATGTTCCATCCCCACTGTTCCTTGTCCGATTTATCGAAGCGCTGTTTCAGTGCTTCTTTTGCCTGCTTCTCATCGAGCTTCCGCTCAACGATGTAAAGCCACAGGCTACGGAAAGGATCATTAGGATCGTCTTGATAAAACGCCAGCAGATCATCTTGCGCTAACTTGTCACGACCGCCGTAATACAATGCGATACCGCGATTCAAGTGCGCGTAGTTGTAAGTTGGATCAAGCTCAAGTACAGAATCAAACGCTTCATAGGCAGCATCAAAATTGCCTGCCTGCGTTAAATAAATGCCTAAGTAATTGAATACTTCAGGCATATCAGGTCGGATAGCCAGCGCTTGTGAAAAATCATTCCGCGCTAATGCCCTCAGACCGAGACTATCATACAACACTCCGCGCTCATATAAAAGCTGTGCGCGTTCTTCATCGGTTAAAGCCCGACTGGCAAGTATTTGTTCCATGCGTGCCAGGATCACTTCCTGCTGCAAAGTCGGTTGCAATGGCACTGCGAGGACTTCGCTCTTACGCCAGGCAGAGTTGCTGCATCCTGCCAGCGTTAAAGCTGTCGCAACGAAACACCAGCGCAAAAAAGGCTTCATTTCCCACTCCCGAAGACAACTATTGGATGAACGTCCTGTCCCCCGGCGGCTTAACAAGGCGTCCTGCCTGATAATAGGCCCTCCGCAAAGCGGAGGGCAAATGGCAACTTACTCGCCTTGCTGTTCTGCTGCCTGTGCTTCTGGCGCAGCAGCTGGCTGAGACTGCTCGGTTGCTTCTTTAATGCTCAGACGGATACGGCCCTGGCGATCAACTTCCAGAACTTTCACCGGTACTTCCTGACCCATCTGCAGGTAATCAGTCACTTTCTCAACGCGCTTGTCAGCGATCTGAGAGATGTGAACCAGACCTTCTTTACCGCCACCGATGGCAACGAACGCGCCAAAGTCAACGATACGGGTCACTTTACCTGCATAGACACGGCCCACTTCGATTTCTGCAGTAATTTCTTCGATGCGACGGATCGCGAATTTCGCTTTCTCGCCGTCGGTTGCTGCGATCTTCACAGTACCGTCATCTTCGATTTCGATGGTGGTGCCAGTCTCTTCGGTCAGCGCACGGATTACGGAACCGCCCTTACCGATAACATCTTTGATCTTGTCTGGATTGATCTTGATGGTGTGGATACGTGGAGCGAACTGAGAAATGTCGCCACGCGGCGCGTTAATCGCCTGTTCCATCACGCCCAGGATGTGCAGACGCGCACCTTTAGCCTGGTTCAGAGCAACCTGCATGATCTCTTTGGTGATACCTTCAATTTTGATATCCATCTGCAGTGCAGAGATACCTTCGCGGGAACCCGCTACTTTGAAGTCCATATCGCCCAGGTGGTCTTCGTCACCCAGAATGTCAGACAGAACAACGAAGTTGTCGCCTTCTTTCACCAGGCCCATTGCGATACCCGCAACGGCGGCTTTGATTGGCACGCCTGCATCCATCAGCGCCAGAGAGGCACCACACACGGAAGCCATGGAAGAGGAACCGTTGGATTCGGTGATTTCAGAAACTACACGTACGGTGTACGGGAATTTGTCTGCTTCTGGCATGACTGCCAGTACGCCGCGCTTCGCCAGACGACCGTGACCAATTTCACGACGCTTCGGCGAGCCAACCATACCGGTTTCGCCTACGGAGTACGGAGGGAAGTTGTAGTGGAACAGGAAGCTGTCAGTGCGCTCGCCCATCAGTTCGTCGATGATCTGCGCATCACGTGCAGTACCCAGGGTCGCGGTAACCAGCGCCTGCGTTTCGCCACGGGTGAACAGCGCGGAACCGTGAGTACGTGGCAGAACGCCAGTACGCACATCCAGACCACGGATCATGTCTTTTTCGCGGCCATCGATACGCGGCTCGCCTGCCAGTACGCGGCTACGAACAACGTTTTTCTCGATAGCGTGCAGGATGTCGCTCAGTTCATTAGCGTCCAGCGTTTCATCTTCCGCAACCAGGGTCGCGATAGTTTCAGACTTGATCACGTCAACCTGAGCGTAACGCTCCTGTTTGTCAGTGATGCGGTATGCATCGCTCAGACGAGATTCTGCCAGTGCAGCAACGCGTGCGTTCAGCGCGTCGTTTGCCGCTTCTGGCTGCCAGTCCCAACGTGGTTTACCGGCTTCTTTCACCAGGTCGTTGATGTTCTGGATAACGATCTGCTGCTGGTCGTGGCCAAATACCACAGCGCCCAGCATCTGGTCTTCGCTCAGCAGTTCAGCTTCGGATTCAACCATCAGTACAGCCGCTTCAGTACCCGCAACCACCAGGTCCAGCTTACTTTCTTTCAGCTCTTCCTGGGTTGGGTTCAGCACGTACTGGTCGTTGATGTAGCCAACGCGCGCGGCACCGATTGGACCATTGAATGGAATACCAGACAGTGACAGGGCAGCGGACGCACCGATCATCGCTACGATGTCCGGGTTAACCTGCGGGTTAACGGAAACAACGGTCGCGATAACCTGTACTTCGTTAACGAAGCCTTCCGGGAACAGCGGACGAACCGGGCGGTCAATCAGACGCGCGATCAGGGTTTCGCCTTCGCTTGGACGGCCTTCACGACGGAAGAAACCACCCGGGATTTTACCGGCAGCGTAGGTACGCTCCTGGTAGTTAACGGTCAGCGGGAAGAAGTCCTGACCTAGTTTAGCTTTTTTCTGGCCAACAACGGTAACGAATACCGCAGTGTCATCCATGCTTACCATAACGGCAGCAGTAGCCTGACGAGCCATCATGCCGGTTTCCAGCGTGACGGTATGTTGACCATACTGGAATTTACGAACGATCGGATTCAGCAAAGTTCTGTCCTTTCTTAAATGTTTGACAGCACACCACCGGTGTGCTGTCGATTTAACCCGACCTTCTTCGCATCCTCGCGACTAATGACAACCAACACCCCCATGGGTGAAGCCTCTCATTAGCCGCGCGAACCTCTGCAATGAAGATCATTTATAGCAACAATACAATAGTTTCCAGTGAATTGCTGCCGTCTGGTTGAAAAAAGGGGCCATCAGGCCCCCTTTTCTGAAACTCGCAAGACTTAGCGACGCAGACCCAGACGCTCGATCAGCGCGGTGTAGCGTGCAACATCTTTACGTTTCAGGTAGTCGAGCAGTTTACGACGCTGAGAAACCATACGCAGCAGACCACGACGGCTGTGGTGATCTTTTTTGTGCTCTGCAAAGTGACCCTGCAGGTGGTTAATCTGTGCAGTCAGCAGTGCAACCTGAACTTCGGTAGAACCGCTGTCGTTAGTACCACGACCAAACTCAGAAACGATTTTAGCTTTAGCTTCAACGCTTAGAGACATTTTCAAACTCCAAAGTATAAAGAATGTAAGGGTGCCGATCTCTAATTCAGCGACCCCATGTACGCCCCGCAGATTGTTAAACAATTTACCAGGCGTTAAGCGGCGATATTCTACTCGTCTCCCCTGCTTATCGCAAGGTGAGCCGTCATCACCGTCATGCTTCGATCGGATACTCGACGACCAGACGACGCGGCGCAACGCGCCCTTCACCATCCATTTCGCCCATACCGATGAATTTCCCTTCGTCGCCTTCGGTCACGCGTACCAGTCCTTCCAGCGGCGCTTCCGCCGTACGAACCGGGTTGCCGTTCTTAAAGTAAACGGAGGATGTTAAAGGAAGATTAACAACCGGGAAGTCCGCTGCCGGACTGTCCATCGGCATCAGCAATGGATCCAGCAAATCTGCCGGCGCGATCCCCTGCGCTTCCGCCTGTTCTACCAGCTCGCGCAGTTGCTCCAGGGTCACCATCCGCTCTACCGGGTACTTGCTCACCGCCAGACGGCGCAGGTAAATCACATGTGCGCCGCAGCCCAGCTTTTCACCGAGGTCGTCGATGATGGTTCGAATATAGGTCCCTTTCGAACAGTGCACTTCCAGCTCCAGCTCATCACCTTCGTGGCGAATAAACAGCAGCTCATACACGGTTATCGGACGGGCTTCACGCGGGACATCAATGCCCTGGCGCGCATATTCGTAGAGTTTTTTTCCCTGATACTTCAGCGCCGAATACATCGACGGCACCTGCATCGTGTCCCCACGGAAACTCTCCAGCGCTGCATCAAGCTGTTCCGCGCTGAAGGTCACCGGACGCTCTTCTACCACCTGGCCATCCGCATCGGAGGTATCCGTGCGCTGGCCCAGTTTAGCGATAACGCGGTAGCGCTTATCGGAGTCGAGCAGGTACTGGGAAAACTTTGTCGCCTCTCCCAGGCAGACCGGCAGCATGCCGGTTGCCAGCGGATCGAGCGCGCCGGTGTGGCCCGCGCGGTTGGCGTTATAAATACGCTTAACTTTTTGCAGCACGTCGTTGCTGGAAGCGCCCTGGGGTTTATCCAGCAGCAGCACACCATGCACGTCGCGACCACGACGACGAGGACGACTCATTAGTCCTCCTTGCTGTCGTCCGCCGGGTTAACACGACGCTCGTCGTCATGTTTAACCACGCTGGTCACCAGGTTGGACATACGCATACCTTCGACCAGCGAGTTGTCGTAGAAGAAGGTCAGTTCAGGCACGATACGCAGGCGCATCGCTTTGCCAAGCAGGGAGCGGATGAAACCAGAGGCTTCCTGCAGCGCTTTAATGCCGTTTTTCACTGCCGCTTCGTCCTGATCGTTCAGGAAGGTGACGAACACTTTGGCATAGGCCAAATCACGGGACATTTCGACACCGGAAACGGTGGTCATCATGCCGACACGCGGGTCTTTAATTTCACGTTGCAGAATGAGTGCTATCTCTTTCTGCATTTCCTGCGCTACGCGCTGAGGGCGACCAAATTCTTTCGCCATAATAAATTCTCCAGACAAAAAAGGGGCTAAAGCCCCTTTTTGAAATTATTGCCGGGTGGCGCGAGGCGATCCCGGCTTACAATCGGTAATTAAGCGATGGTACGCTGAATTTCGATGATCTCGAACACTTCGATCATATCGCCAACGCGAACGTCGTTGTAGTTCTTCACACCGATACCACATTCCATGCCGTTACGGACTTCGTTAACGTCATCTTTGAAGCGGCGCAGGGATTCCAGCTCGCCTTCGTAGATAACCACGTTGTCACGCAGTACGCGGATTGGGTTGTGACGCTTGATGTTACCTTCGGTCACCATACAGCCCGCGATCGCACCGAATTTCGGTGATTTGAACACGTCACGTACTTCAGCCAGACCGATAATCTGCTGTTTCAGCTCAGGAGACAGCATACCGCTCATCGCGGCCTTCACTTCGTCGATCAGGTTATAGATGACGGAGTAGTAACGCAGATCCAGGCTTTCGGATTCAATCACTTTACGCGCAGACGCATCCGCACGAACGTTGAAGCCAACCAGGATAGCGTTAGAGGCAGCAGCCAGGGTAGCGTCGGTTTCGGTGATACCACCTACGCCCGAACCGATGATCTTCACTTTCACTTCGTCGGTAGACAGTTTCAGCAAGGAGTCGGAGATCGCTTCCACAGAACCCTGAACGTCGGCTTTCAGCACGATGTTCACTTCGTGAACTTCGCCCTCGGTCATGTTGGCAAACATGTTCTCGAGTTTAGATTTCTGCTGACGAGCCAGTTTAACTTCACGGAATTTGCCCTGACGGTACAGTGCCACTTCACGCGCTTTCTTCTCGTCACGCACAACGGTCACTTCGTCACCGGCAGCCGGAACACCGGACAGACCCAGGATTTCCACTGGAATGGACGGACCCGCTTCCAGCACTTCCTGACCCAGTTCGTTACGCATCGCACGAACGCGGCCGTATTCGAAACCGCACAGAACGATATCGCCTTTATGCAGTGTACCTTCACGAACCAGAACGGTAGCAACCGGGCCACGACCTTTATCCAGGAAGGATTCGATCACCGCGCCGCTCGCCATACCGTTACGGATGGCCTTCAGCTCCAGAACTTCGGCCTGCAGCAGGATCGCGTCCAGCAGTTCGTCGATACCGGTACCCGCTTTCGCAGACACGTGTACGAACTGGCTTTCACCGCCCCACTCTTCCGGCAGGATACCGTACTGGGAAAGTTCGTTTTTAACACGATCGGGATCCGCTTCTGGCTTATCGATCTTGTTCACTGCAACCACAACTGGCACACCTGCAGCCTTCGCGTGCTGGATAGCTTCGATGGTCTGTGGCATCACGCCGTCGTCTGCGGCAACAACCAGAACAACGATATCCGTCGCCTGAGCACCACGAGCACGCATTGAGGTAAACGCGGCGTGGCCTGGGGTATCCAGGAAGGTGATCATACCGTTGTCAGTTTCTACGTGGTATGCACCGATGTGCTGGGTAATGCCACCCGCTTCACCCGAGGCAACCTTAGTAGAACGAATGTAGTCAAGCAGAGAGGTTTTACCGTGGTCAACGTGACCCATGATGGTCACAACCGGTGCACGCGGTTCAGCCGCAGCGCCAGTATCACGGTCGCTCATTACTGCTTCTTCCAGCTCGTTTTCACGACGCAGGATTACTTTGTGGCCCATCTCTTCCGCAACCAGCTGTGCGGTTTCCTGATCGATCACCTGGTTGATGGTCGCCATGGCGCCCAGCTTCATCATCGCTTTGATGACCTGAGAGCCTTTAACCGCCATCTTGTTCGCCAGTTCGCCAACGGTAATGGTTTCGCCGATCACAACGTCACGGTTAACGGCCTGAGCAGGCTTCTGGAAGCCCTGCTGCAGAGCGGAACCTTTACGCTTGCCGCCTTTACCACCGCGAACAGCAGCGCGTGCTTCTTCACGATCAGCTTTGGATTCAGCGTGCTTGTTGCCTTTTTTCGCCGGACGCGCAGCTTTTGCATTACGGCCACGGCCACGACCGCCTTCCACTTCACGGTCGTTATCATCTTCAGCCTGACGCGCATGCTGAGAAGTGGTCACGTGATAGTCGCTGGTGTCTTCAGTCGGCTCAACGGTATTCACACCATTCTTCTCGTTTTCTTCTGCCATACGGCGCGCTTCTTCGGCGACGCGGCGAGCTTCTTCTTCCAGCTTACGGCGGGCTTCTTCTTCCGCTTTACGCTTCAGCTCGGCAGCTTCATTTTCACGGCGGGCTTTTTCAGCCTGGGCGGTTTTGGTCATTTCGTCTGTCTGTTGATTGCTCACTTTGTCTTTTTCCGCAGCGTCACGCTTCACTTTATCACTTGCGTCGCGTTTCGCTTTTTCTGCGGCCTCACGTTCAGCTTTTAATTCTGCTTCACGTTTGGCGGCTGCTTCCGCCTCACGCTGAGCTTGTTCTTCCGCTTCACGCTGTGCCTGCTCTTCCGCGGCAAGGCGTTCTGCCTCTTGCGGATCACGTTTTACAAAGGTGCGCGTCTTGCGGACTTCAATTTGTACCGATTTGCTTTTGCCACCGGTACCAGGGATGTTTAACGTGCTACGCGTTTTGCGCTGCAGCGTTAACTTGTCAGGCGTAGAGCCGTGTTCACGGTTCAGGTGCGTTAACAAGGTTTGTTTTTCTTGCGCGGTCACCGAGTCATCAGCGGACTTCGGGATCCCTGCATCAGCAAATTGCTGTACCAGGCGGTCCACGGAGGTCTGAATCTCAGCAGCCAGCGATTTTACAGTTACATCAGTCATGCTGTTCCTTCCTGCTACAGTTTATTACGCTTCGTCGCCGAACCAGCAAATATTACGTGCGGCCATGATGAGCTCGCCGGCTTTCTCGTCGGTTAAACCTTCGATATCAGCCAGGTCATCAACGCCTTGCTCAGCGAGATCTTCCAGCGTACAAACACCACGGGCAGCCAGCTTGAACGCAATCGCACGATCAAGACCTTCCAGATTCAGCAGGTCATCAGCCGGCTTCTTATCGCCAAGGCTTTCTTCCTGAGCCAGTGCCAGGGTGGTCAGTGCGTTTTTAGCGCGTTCACGCAGGGCTTCAACGGTTGGTTCATCCAGACCGTCAATTTCCAGCAGCTCTTTCATTGGCACATAGGCCAGTTCTTCCAGCGTAGAGAAACCTTCTTCAACCAGAACAGTGGCGAAGTCTTCGTCAATATCCAGGTATTTCGTGAAGGTATCGATCGCCGCATGGGCTTCAGCCTGATGCTTAGCCTGCAGGTCATCAACGGTCATCACGTTGAGTTCCCAGCCGCTCAGCTGTGACGCCAGGCGTACGTTCTGGCCGTTACGGCCGATTGCCTGCGCCAGGTTGCCCGCTTCAACAGCGATATCCATGGTGTGTTTGTCTTCGTCAACAACGATAGACGCCACATCAGCTGGAGCCATTGCGTTGATCACGAACTGCGCCGGGTTGTCATCCCACAGAACGATATCAATACGTTCGCCGCCCAGCTCAGTAGACACTGCCTGGACACGCGCACCGCGCATACCGACGCAAGCACCGACCGGGTCGATACGCTTGTCGTTGGTTTTCACCGCAATTTTCGCACGGGAGCCCGGATCGCGAGCCGCCGCTTTAATCTCGATAACTTCTTCACCGATTTCCGGTACTTCGATACGGAACAGTTCTACCAGCATTTCTGGTTTAGAACGGGTCACGAACAGCTGTGCGCCACGCGCTTCAGGGCGAACGGCGTACAGAACACCGCGAATACGGTCGCCTGGACGGAAGTTTTCACGCGGCAGCATATCTTCACGCAGGATCACGGCTTCAGCGTTACCCGGCAACCCTTCGGATTTGATCTCCAGGGAGATATTGTCGCGGTTCACTTTCTTCACCACGCCGGTGATGATTTCGCCTTCCTGATCGCGGAACTGATCGACAACCAGCGCGCGCTCGGCTTCGCGCACTTTCTGCACGATAACCTGTTTAGCGGTCTGGGTGGTGATACGGTCGAAGGTCACAGATTCAATCTGATCTTCAACGTAGTCACCCACGTTCAGACTTTCGTCTTCAAAACGGGCGGCTTCCAGGGTGATCTCTTTGGTCGGCTGGGTTACTTCTTCAACGATTACCCAACGACGGAATGTATCGAAGTCACCGCTTTTACGATCGATTTCTACGCGAACATCGATCTCTTGTTCGTATTTTTTCTTGGTTGCTGTAGCCAGTGCACTTTCCAGCGCTTCAAAAATCTTCTCACGCGGCAGTGATTTCTCGTTGGAGACGGCTTCAACAACAGCCAAAATTTCTTTGTTCATCGCGGGCTTTTCACCTCAATCCAGACTGTTAAAAGTGGGGAACCAGGTTCGCCTTCTGGATATTACTCAGCGCGAACACTTCATCTTTGCCTTCGACTGTCACCGTGATCATTTCACCATCAACAGCTTTGATAATTCCCTGCCATTTACGGCGGTTCTGTACGGCCATACGCAGAACGAGAGCCACTTCTTCACCGGTAAAGCGCACATAGTGCTCGGCCGTGAACATCGGGCGATCGAGGCCAGGTGAGGAAACTTCCAGGTTGTACGCAACGGTAATCGGGTCTTCAACATCAAGAACCGCACTCACCTGGTGGCTGACATCAGCACAATCATCAACATTGATGCCATCTTCACTATCAATATAGATGCGCAGCGTCGATGTACGGCCGCGAACGAATTCGATGCCGACCAGTTCGTAGCCCAGTGCTTCGACCGGTGCAGTAATCATCTCTGTTAATTTTTGCTCTAATGTGGACAAGCCCACCCCCAAGACATAAAAAAAGGGCGTAAAGCCCAGTTATTCTGTAGTCAGATAACAAAAAACCCCGATAAATCGGGGCTTTAGATAACTGAACCCTATAGCCACAACTGTGGCCTGGAGCACTTTCCGAAAGAATTTTTTCAAATCCAGCTACGAAGGCTCTAAGTCTTCACAGTATATTTGAAAAAGAACTTTATGGGAAAGTGGTTGCGGGGGCCGGATTTGAACCGACGACCTTCGGGTTATGAGCCCGACGAGCTACCAGGCTGCTCCACCCCGCGCCTGAAACGTGGCAAATTCTACGCGTTTTGGACAGAATTTGCAAATAATGCTGGGATTTGGTACCGAAGACGGGACGTAAAATCGGCGTTTAGTATATTGATAGTTGACCCCACCTGTCAAGGCGACTTCCGCCAGATCGATCAGACCAAAATTTTTACAAAAAACGCATGACTCTCTTCCGGTCTTCGCCAAAAGATGATTAAATGAATACTCACTTATTTTGCATAAAAATGCACAAGAGAGCGAAAGCGGTCTCTAATCAGTCAATCAAGCAGGGTTTTATTCTATGACGACGATTCTCAAGCATCTTCCGGTAGGACAACGTATTGGCATCGCTTTCTCAGGTGGCCTGGATACCAGCGCTGCACTGCTGTGGATGCGCCAGAAGGGAGCGGTTCCGTATGCCTATACTGCGAACCTGGGTCAGCCGGATGAGGACGACTATGATGCCATTCCTCGTCGCGCTAAAGAGTATGGTGCAGAGAACGCGCGCCTGATTGACTGCCGTAAGCAACTGGTCGCGGAAGGTATCGCGGCGATTCAGTGTGGTGCATTCCATAACACCACCGGCGGTCTGACCTATTTCAACACCACGCCGCTGGGCCGTGCGGTCACCGGCACCATGCTGGTTGCGGCGATGAAAGAAGACGGCGTCAACATCTGGGGTGACGGTAGCACCTATAAAGGTAACGATATCGAACGCTTCTATCGCTATGGCCTGCTGACCAACGCCGAACTGCAGATTTACAAACCGTGGCTGGACACCGACTTCATCGACGAGCTGGGTGGTCGTCATGAGATGTCCGAGTTTATGATCGCCTGCGGTTTCGACTATAAGATGTCAGTCGAGAAAGCCTATTCCACCGACTCCAACATGCTGGGTGCAACGCACGAAGCGAAAGACCTGGAATTCCTGAACTCCAGCGTGAAGATCGTTAACCCGATCATGGGCGTGAAGTTCTGGGACGAGAACGTCAAAATCCAGGCGGAAGAGGTGACCGTACGTTTCGAGCGCGGCCATCCGGTTGCGCTGAACGGTAAAACCTTCTCTGACGATGTTGAGCTGATGCTGGAAGCTAACCGTATTGGCGGTCGTCACGGTCTGGGCATGAGCGATCAGATTGAAAACCGTATCATCGAAGCGAAAAGCCGTGGCATTTATGAAGCCCCGGGAATGGCGCTGCTGCACATCGCTTACGAGCGTCTGCTGACCGGCATTCACAACGAAGACACCATTGAGCAGTATCACTCTCATGGCCGTCAGCTGGGCAAACTGCTGTATCAGGGCCGCTGGTTCGATCCACAGGCGCTGATGCTGCGTGATGCGCTGCAGCGTTGGGTGGCAAGCGCGATCACCGGTGAAGTGACCCTGGAACTGCGTCGCGGTAACGACTACTCCATCCTGAACACCGTGTCTGACAACCTGACCTATAAAGCAGAACGTCTGACTATGGAGAAAGGTGAATCTGTGTTCTCACCAGACGATCGTATTGGTCAGCTGACCATGCGTAACCTGGACATCACCGATACACGTGAGAAGCTGTTCAACTATGTTGAAAATGGCCTGCTCTCCGCCAGCTCCGGTAACGGCCTGCCGCAGGTTGAAAATCTGGAACACAGCGATAAGAAGTAATCGACAGCACGACATGCAAAAGGCGCCCAACAGGCGCCTTTTTTATTTAGTATTTGTAGAGCGGGTAAGCGCAGCGCCACCCGCCATTTTGCCCGCTACCACAATATACAGACGAAAAAAAAGACGTCTTTCGACGTCTTTCTTCTGGAATATTGGTACCGAGGATGGGACTCGAACCCACAAGCCCGTTAGGGCACTACCACCTCAAGGTAGCGTGTCTACCAATTCCACCACCTCGGTACAGAATACTTAGTGCGGGATATCGCTGGTTGGCTTAGCCGGTGCAGCTGGCTGAGTCTGCTCAGTTTTCGCTGGCGCGCTCAGGTTTTCCCACTCGCTTCCTTTGCTGGTCTTATTGCTGTTGATATTGCCAAGCACCAGACTGATGATGAAGAACAGCGTAGCCAGAATCGCCGTTGTGCGGGTCATGAAGTTCGCAGAACCACTTGAACCGAACAGCGTACCGGAAGCGCCTGCTCCGAAGGAGGCTCCCATATCAGCGCCTTTACCTTGCTGCAGCATAATCAGCGCTACGAGAGCGATGGCTACAATAAGGAAAATAACTAAAAGAGCTTCGTACATAATCAACCTGTTCCTTGCGGATTTGCCGCATACCAATGCTTCGACCAATTAGCAGGATTTCTGTTTCCCACTGAAGCGGGTGTGAATACTAACCAAAGCGAATCACCTTCGCAAGGGCATTTTCGACGCATTGTATCAACTGCGGAAAAAAACAGCAAAAAGCCATGAATTGCTTAAAACAAAGGCGGCAAACGCCGCCTTTTTAAACATTTAGCGTGCAAGATTATGCAGCTTTTACGGCATCCGCAATACGGTGCGCAAATTCGGTGACCTGCGCTTCGTCTTCACCTTCCACCATCACGCGGATCAGCGGTTCGGTACCGGACTTACGCAGCAGCACGCGTCCACGGCTGCCCAGAGCCGCTTCAACATCAGCCATCACCGCTTTGACGTTCTCATTTTCCAGCGGATCGCCTTTGCCAGCAGTAAAGCGCACGTTCACCAGGATCTGTGGGAACATTTTCATCCCGCTGCACAGATCGTGCAGGCTCATATGGTTGCGCGCCATCGCGGCAACCACCTGCAGCGCGGCCACGATACCGTCACCGGTGGTAGTTTTGTCGAGCAGGATGACGTGACCCGAGTTTTCTGCACCGATGCGCCAGCCCTTCTCCTGCAGTTTTTCCAGCACGTAGCGGTCACCCACTTTCGCGCGCACGAACGGAATACCGAGCTGTTTCAGCGCCAGTTCCAGGCCCATGTTACTCATCAGCGTACCTACCGCACCGCCGCGCAGTTGGCCCTGACGCAGACCTTCACGTGCAATGATGTAGAGGATCTGATCGCCGTCGACCTTGTTACCTTCGTGGTCGACCATGATCACGCGGTCACCGTCGCCGTCCAGCGCAATACCGAGATCGGCTTTCTCCGCCAGAACACGCGCCTGCAGGGCACGAACGTCAGTTGCCCCCACCTGCTCGTTAATGTTCAGACCATCCGGCTCGCAGCCGATGGCGATCACTTTCGCACCCAGTTCGCGGAAAACATTTGGGGCGATGTGGTAGGTCGCACCGTTCGCACAGTCCACCACAATTTTCAGATGAGCCAGGCTCAGCTCATTCGGGAAGGTACCTTTACAGAATTCGATGTAACGCCCCGCCGCATCGACGATACGGTTCGCTTTACCCAGCTCTGCGGAATCAACACAGGTGATCTCTTTTTCCATTTCGGCTTCAATCGCCTCTTCCACGTCATCCGGCAGCTTGGTGCCGTCAATGGAGAAGAATTTAATGCCGTTGTCGTAGAACGGGTTGTGAGAAGCCGAGATGACAATCCCCGCTTCCGCACGGAAGGTGCGCGTCAGATACGCGACTGCAGGCGTTGGCATTGGGCCCGTAAAGGAGGCGGACAGTCCGGCAGCTGCCAGACCCGCTTCAAGCGCGGACTCCAGCATATAGCCCGAAATACGGGTGTCTTTACCGATGATAATTTTACGTGAGCCATGACGCGCCAGTACCTTGCCAGCAGCCCAGCCGAGCTTCAGGACAAAATCAGGGGTGATGGGAGCATCGCCTACACGCCCACGGATACCGTCGGTACCAAAATATTTACGATTACTCATAGCGTTTGTTTTCCTTCGCTGCCAGTGTGGCTTCCACCACACGCATGGCTTCTACTGTTTCTTTGACGTCATGGACACGAATAATGTGCGCACCCTGCATCGCCGCAATCACTGCGCAGGCCAGGCTGCCGCTCAGGCGTTCGCTCGGCCCCACGTTCAGCAACTGCCCAATCATCGACTTTCTCGACATCCCCACCAGTAACGGCAGGCCAAAATGATGGAATTCCGACAGGCGCGCAAGCAACGCATAGTTGTGGGAGAGATTTTTACCGAAACCGAACCCCGGGTCGAGCAGCAATTTCTCTTTTGGGATACCTGCACGTTCACAGCGTGCAATATGCTCAATAAAGAAGCGATTCACGTCGGCAAAGACATCGTCATACTTCGGTGCTTCCTGCATGGTTTTCGGTTGGCCCTGCATGTGCATCAGGCATACCGGTAACCCCGTCTCTGCCGCGGCTTCAAGTGCGCCAGGCTCGGTGAGTGAGCGAATATCATTAATAATGTGAGCGCCCACTCTCGCCACTTCACGAATCACTTCGGGTTTGGAGGTATCAACGGAGATCCACACTTCAAACCGCTGCGCGATGGCTTCAACGACCGGCACGACGCGCGCCAGCTCTTCTTCCACAGACACGTCAGCCGCACCAGGACGCGTCGATTCGCCGCCAACGTCAATGATGGTGGCACCCGCATTAATCATTAAATTCGCGTGCTTAACCGCCTCGATAAGCGTGTTATGCGTGCCGCCGTCAGAGAAGGAGTCAGGGGTAACATTCAGGATCCCCATCACATGGGGATGTGAGAGATCGAGATGCGAGTCCTGAGCGAATAATTTCATGGCGAAATCCCTGATATCTATATGGTTAAACAGAAATGAAAAACCCCGGAGCAAGCTCCAGGGTTTGAGGTACAGACAAACGCGTCAACAGCAGTAACTTACTTATCGCCCAACTGTTCTGACATGGTGTTGCCCGGGTTTGGCGTACGCGGTTCATCAACCGGACGCGGCGCACGCGGGGTGCCATTGTTGTCAGAATTATTGGAAGCGCCTGGGTCTTCCCAGCCTGCTGGCGGACGCACTTCACGGCGCGCCATCAGGTCGTCAATCTGCGGTGCATCGATGGTCTCATACTTCATGAGCGCATCTTTCATCGAATGCAGGATGTCCATATTGTCGTTCAGGATCTGGCGAGCACGTGCATAGTTACGCTCTACCAGAGATTTTACTTCCTGGTCGATGATACGTGCCGTCTCATCGGACATATGTTTCGCTTTCGCCACAGAACGGCCCAGGAAGACTTCACCCTCTTCCTCTGCATACAGCAGCGGACCGAGTTTGTCGGAGAAGCCCCACTGCGTCACCATGTTACGCGCCAGGTTGGTCGCGACTTTAATGTCGTTGGACGCACCGGTAGAAACATGTTCCACACCGTAGATAATCTCTTCTGCCAGGCGACCACCGTAGAGGGTAGAAATCTGACTTTCCAGTTTCTGACGGCTGGCGCTGATCGCGTCGCCTTCAGGCAGGAAGAAGGTCACACCCAGCGCACGACCGCGCGGAATAATCGTCACTTTATGCACCGGATCGTGTTCCGGTACGAGGCGACCAATAATCGCGTGACCCGCTTCGTGGTATGCCGTGGACTCTTTCTGCGCTTCCGTCATCACCATGGAGCGACGTTCCGCACCCATCATGATTTTGTCTTTCGCTTTCTCGAACTCCACCATGGACACCACGCGCTTGTTACCGCGAGCGGCAAACAGAGCTGCTTCGTTGACCAGGTTAGCCAGGTCCGCACCGGAGAAGCCAGGAGTACCGCGCGCAATGATTGCCGCGTCGATATCTGGTGCCAGCGGTACGCGACGCATGTGAACTTTCAGAATCTGTTCACGACCGCGAACGTCCGGCAGACCCACAACAACCTGACGGTCGAAACGGCCTGGACGCAGCAGCGCAGGGTCAAGTACGTCCGGACGGTTAGTCGCCGCGATAACGATGATACCTTCGTTACCTTCGAAGCCGTCCATCTCAACCAGCATCTGGTTCAGCGTCTGTTCACGTTCATCATGACCACCGCCCAGACCTGCGCCACGCTGGCGGCCTACGGCGTCGATTTCATCGATGAAGATAATGCACGGTGCTGCCTTCTTGGCCTGCTCGAACATGTCACGCACACGAGATGCACCGACACCCACGAACATTTCAACGAAGTCAGAACCTGAAATAGTAAAGAACGGCACCTTCGCTTCGCCCGCAATGGCTTTCGCCAGCAGGGTTTTACCGGTACCCGGAGGGCCAACCATCAGCACGCCTTTCGGGATCTTACCGCCCAGCTTCTGGAAACGGCTCGGTTCACGCAGGTATTCAACCAGTTCGCCGACCTCTTCTTTCGCTTCGTCACACCCGGCAACGTCTGCAAAAGTGGTCTTGATCTGATCTTCCGTTAACATACGCGCCTTGCTCTTACCGAACGACATGGCACCTTTGCCACCGCCGCCCTGCATCTGGCGCATAAAGAAGATCCAGACGCCGATAAGAAGCAGCATCGGGAACCAGGAAATGAAGATAGAAGCCAGCAGGCTTGGTTCTTCTGGCGGCTCGCCAACTACCTTGACGTTTTTGGTCAGAAGGTTATCAAGCAGCTTAGGATCGTTCACCGGGATGTAAGTCGTGTAACGGTTACTATCTTTCTTGGTAACGTTGATCTCACGTCCGTTGATACGCGCTTCGCGAACCTGGTCCTGATTGACCTCCTGCAGGAAGGTAGAATAATCCACCTTGCGGCCATTCGACTCGCTGGGCCCAAAGCTCTGGAATACTGACATCAGCACAACGGCAATGACCAGCCAGAGTATTAGGTTTTTCGCCATGTCACTCAAGGGATTAACCTCATATTACAACTGTGTTAAAAACAGCGTCAGGATACTCTATATCCAGTTTCATTCAAACTTTCGTCTGAAATCTCCCGGTTATCATTTTCGCCCGGTCGCTACAATATACACTTCACGGGAACGGGCCCGGGAAGAGTCCGGCTTACGAACTTTGACCTTCGCAAACAGGGAGCGAATTTCCTTAAGATACTCCTCGAAACCTTCGCCCTGAAACACCTTCACAACAAAACTACCACCAGGCGCTAGTACATCACGACACATTTCTAACGCTAGCTCCACCAGATACATGGCGCGGGGGATATCCACCGCCGGTGTTCCGCACATATTTGGTGCCATATCTGACATGACAACCTGGACCTTACTGTCACCTACACGATCAAGTAACGCTTTCAGCACTAATTCATCACGAAAGTCGCCCTGAAGGAAGTCGACACCGACGATGGGATCCATTGGTAAAAGATCGCACGCGATGATTCGGCCCGTTCCGCCGATCTGCGTGACCGCATACTGGGACCATCCGCCAGGTGCCGCACCGAGGTCAACAACCGTCATCCCCGGCTTAAAAAGTTTGTCACTTTGCTGTATTTCATCAAGTTTAAACCAGGCACGGGAACGCAACCCCTTTTTCTGTGCCTGTTGAACATATTTATCGCTAAAGTGTTCCTGGAGCCAGCGGCTGGAGCTGGCAGAACGCTTTTTACCTGTCATTTAACATTTCCGTCCTGGTTCATCGTTGCTTGCCTGTGACGTAAATTTCTACGCAGCTATTTGGCGATATAAGGGAGATGGCGGTAGAATGAACCGTTTTCAATCCCAACGTAAGCAAAAATATACGATGAATCTGAGTACTAAACAAAAACAGCACCTTAAAGGTCTGGCACATCCGCTCAAGCCTGTAGTGATGCTTGGCAACAATGGTTTGACCGAAGGGGTGCTTGCCGAGATTGAACAAGCGCTGGAACACCACGAGCTGATCAAGGTGAAAATCGCCTCTGAAGACAGAGACACTAAAAACCTGATCGTGGAAGCCATCGTGCGCGAAACCGGCGCCTGTAATGTACAGGTCATCGGTAAAACGCTGGTGCTCTACCGCCCGTCTAAAGAGCGTAAAATCTCGCTGCCACGTTAAGGATATCCTGAATTAAACACATTTTCTGTGTGAAACGAGGGATTTCTGTCAGCAGGCGAGCAAAATGCCATGCTCCTTGAGTTGATAAAAGGCCGCTACGCGGCCTTTTTCTTTTCTTTACAATGTATCAACATCTTAGTAGAGAAGCGAATTACAGGTATTCAACCTTAATAATTTCGTATTCTACTTCACCGCCAGGGGTGCGGATGGTGACAACATCGTCCTGCTCTTTGCCAATCAGGCCGCGAGCAATCGGCGAGTTCACCGAAATCAGGTTCTGTTTGAAATCAGCTTCATCATCACCCACGATGCGATAGGTCTGCTCTTCGTCGTTGTCCAGGTTCAGCACGGTCACGGTAGAACCAAAGATCACACGCCCGTTGTTAGGCATTTTGGTGATGTCGATAACCTGTGCATTGGACAGTTTTGCTTCGATATCTTTAATACGCCCTTCACAGAAGCCCTGCTGCTCACGCGCGGCGTGGTATTCAGCATTCTCTTTCAGGTCGCCATGCTCGCGCGCATCCGCGATAGCGGCGATGATTTCAGGACGACGCACGGATTTCAGGAAATCCAGCTCTTCGCGCAGTTTTTCGGCACCACGTAAGGTCATCGGAATAGCTTGCATTTGTTATACCTCTTAAACATTCCTGTTGGGAGCAGTGTTCCCTGCTCCTGCCCCCCTAAGCGGGCAAGAAGCAAAAAGAAAACCGACCCGGGAGCAATGCCCCAGGTCAGCAGCAATTTTTCAATTTGATATGCATTTTACCGCGAAGTTCACTATGGGTCATCGTTTACTTTGCAGTGCCATGCACCGTAGTATGACGGTTTGTTTTCGGGTTGTTAGCGCGAGATTATGCGATTTTCCAGATTTATCATCGGATTGACTACCAGTATAACGTTCACCGCCCAGGCCGCGAATGTTGATGAGTACATTAATCAGCTCCCCGCAGGCGCGAACCTTGCCCTGATGGTGCAGAAGGTTGGCGCACAGGCTCCCGAGATTGACTTTCACAGTCAACAGATGGCGCTGCCTGCCAGTACCCAAAAGGTGATCACTGCCCTCGCCGCCCTGCTCCAGCTCGGGCCTGACTTCCGTTTTACGACCACTCTTGAAACCAAAGGTAACGTTGAGGGTGGCGAACTGAAAGGCGATCTTATCGCCCGTTTTGGCGGCGATCCGACCTTTAAGCGCCAGGATATCCGCAATATGGTTGCGGTGCTGAAAAAATCTGGCGTGCAGAAAATTGATGGCAATGTGCTGATCGACACGTCCATCTTTGCCAGCCACGATAAAGCCCCAGGCTGGCCGTGGAACGACATGACCCAGTGCTTTAGCGCCCCGCCCGCCGCCGCGATTGTCGACCGTAACTGCTTTTCGGTTTCGCTTTACAGCGCGCCAAAGCCGGATGATTTAGCGTTTATCCGCATAGCGTCCTACTACCCGGTCACGATGTTTAGCCAGGTCCGCACGCTGGCGAAAGGCTCCCCGGATGCGCAATATTGTGAGCTGGACGTCGTGCCAGGCGATCTTAACCGCTTCACGCTGACCGGCTGCCTGACCCAGCGCGCCGATCCGCTGCCGCTGGCCTTTGCGATACAGGATGGCGCAAGCTATGCGGGCGCCATCCTGAAAGATGAACTGAAACAAGCGGGAATAACCTACTCGGGCACGCTGCTTCGTCAGACGCAGGTCAACCAGCCCGGTACGGTCATCGCCAGCAAACAGTCTCCACCGCTGCACGATTTATTGCGAATTATGCTGAAAAAGTCGGACAACATGATTGCCGATACGGTGTTTCGCATGATTGGTCACGCCCGTTTCGGCGTGCCGGGAACCTGGCGCGCGGGTTCAGACGCGGTTCGGCAGATCCTGCGCCAGCAGGCGGGGATCGAACTGGGTAATACCATCGCTGTCGATGGCTCCGGACTATCGCGCCATAATTTGATCTCTCCGGCCACGATGATGCAGGTGCTTCAGTACATTGCACAGCATGACACTGAGCTAAACTTTATTTCAATGCTGCCGCTGGCCGGGCATGACGGTTCACTGCAGTACCGCGCCGGGCTTCACGCTGCCGGTGTGGATGGCAAAGTATCCGCTAAAACAGGCTCACTGCAGGGGGTTTACAACCTTGCAGGCTTCATCACTACCGCCAGCGGACAACGCATGGCATTCGTGCAGTATCTTTCCGGCTATGCCGTCGAACCGACCGACCAGCGCAATCGTCGTATTCCGCTTGTTCGCTTCGAAAGCAGGCTTTATAAGGACATCTACCAGAATAACTAGCGATGAAACTACTTATAGTTGAAGACGATCTGTTATTGCAGGAAGGGCTGGCGCTGGGGCTGGCCAATGAAGGGTATGCCCTCGACTGTGCCGGCACCGCAGCGGAGGCAGACGCCCTGATTCAGAGCGGCGAATACAGTCTGGTGATCCTCGATTTGGGCTTGCCTGATAAAGACGGCGCTACGCTGCTCAGCCAGTGGCGACGTCGCGGCATCGCCAACCCGGTATTGATCCTGACGGCACGTGATGCCATTGAAGACCGTATCACCGGCCTCGATGCAGGCGCAGATGATTACCTGGTGAAGCCTTTTGCGCTTGCGGAGCTGCAGGCTCGGGTGCGAGCGTTGATTCGCCGCTATCAGGGACATAGTGATAACTTACTGACCGACGGCGATATTACGCTGAATCTGCAAACCCAGCAGGTACTGCGCCAGGATCAGGCGGTCGAGGTAACACCAAAAGAGTTCGCCTTGCTTACGCGTCTGATCATGCGCAGCGGGCAAACTGTGCACAGAGAAACGCTCCAGCAGGATATCTACTCCTGGCAGGACGATCCGGGGTCAAATACCCTTGAAGTCCACATTCACAACCTGCGTCGTAAGCTTGGCAAGGACAGAATCAAAACCGTCCGTGGCGTTGGCTATCGCCTGGAGAGCCAGAAATGAACAGCATGCGTCGGCGTTTGATGGTGCTGCTGGCGGTCATTCTGTTATTTTTCCAGCTGATAAGCGTCATCTGGCTGTGGCATGAAAGCCGTGAGCAGATTAGTTTCCTGGTCAGTGAAACGCTGTCAGCAAAAGCGCGTAATAACCATGTCGAGAAAGAGATCCGCGAGGCGATTGCCTCGCTGCTGGTCCCTTCTCTGGTGATGGTCGGTTTTACCCTGCTCTTCTCCTTCTGGGCGGTCACCTGGATCACCCGGCCCCTGAATAAACTGCGTGTCAGCCTGGCTAACCGTTCGGCGGATAACTTAACCCCGCTTCCTATGTATTCCGACATGGAAGAGATCGGCGCGGTGACGACTTCCCTGAACCAGCTCCTCGCCCGGCTGGACAATACCATTCAACAGGAGCGTCTCTTCACTGCAGACGCCGCGCACGAGCTTCGAACGCCTCTTGCCGGTATCCGGCTCCATCTGGAGCTGATGTCGCAGTCTGGTGCGCCACAGGCGGCAACGCTGATTAGCCGTATCGATCAGCTCATGCATACCGTCGAACAGCTGCTGATGCTGGCCCGGGCCGGACAGGCAATGGCGAGCGGCCACTACGAAACCGTAAGCTGGACGGAAAATATCATTGAACCTCTCGGCCTGGGTCATGAAGCCAAAGAGCATACGGTAATTTGGCCCGCTAAAAGCGCGCTCACGGTTCAGGGAGACGCCGTGCTCCTGCGCCTGATGCTGCGCAACCTGCTGGAAAATGCAGGACGCTACAGCCCGGCAGGGACAACGATTACAGTGACGTTAACCGAGGTCGACGGGGGGACGCAGATCAGCGTTATCGATCAGGGCCCAGGGATTGATGAAGCGCACCGGCAGTCCATTACCGAGCCATTCCGCCGTCTTGACCAGCGCTACGGCGGCAGCGGTCTGGGGCTGAGCATCGTGCAGCGCATCGTCCAGCTTCACCACGGCAGGCTAACGCTTGAGAATGGCGCTGAAGGCGGTTTAATCGCCAGCTGCTGGCTGCCTGCGACGCTGGAATAAAAAAAGCCCCCATAATGGGGGCTTTGGACAGATATTAGTGCTTGTAGATGAACTCGACGCCTTCTTCGTCGTCTTCATCCCAGTCATCGTCCCAGTCTTCATCGTCTTCTTCCGCTTCCAGCTCTTCGAGCTGCTGGCGGTGGTAGTCATCCCACATGAATTCGACTTTTTCAGGCTGTTTGGCTTCTTCCGCCTGAACGATTGGGTTCTCGATGATGAAGGTCATCACATCCCAGCACAGATCTTTCACGCCAACCTGGCTTGCCGCAGAGATCAGGTAGTATTTATCTTCCCAACCCATCGCTTCGGCAATGGCTTTCGCTTTTGCTTCCGCTTCGGCTTTGTCCATCAGGTCGATCTTGTTGAAGACCAGCCAGCGTGGTTTATTCGCCAGTTTTTCGCTGTATTTTTCCAGCTCACCGATGATGATGCGGGCGTTTTCAACCGGATCGGAACCATCGATAGGATCGATATCAATGAGGTGCAGCAGTACGCGGCAACGCTCAAGGTGTTTCAGGAAGCGAATACCCAGTCCCGCGCCTTCCGCAGCGCCTTCAATCAGACCCGGAATATCGGCAACCACAAAGCTCTTCTCGTTATCCATGCGGACAACGCCCAGGCTTGGCACCAGCGTGGTAAACGGATAGTCCGCCACTTTCGGTTTCGCCGCAGAGACGGCACGAATGAACGTTGATTTACCGGCGTTTGGCATACCCAGCATGCCCACGTCAGCCAGAAGCATCAGCTCCAGCTGCAGGTCGCGCTTATCGCCCGGGGTACCCATCGTTTTCTGACGCGGCGTACGGTTAACGGAAGATTTGAAACGGCTGTTACCCAGACCGTGCCAGCCGCCTTTCGCTACCATCAGGCGCTGACCGTGTTTGGTCATGTCACCCATGGTTTCACCGGTTCCCTGGTCAATCACACGCGTACCGACCGGAACCTTAATGGTGACGTCTTTACCGCGTTTCCCGGTACAGTCACGGCTCTGGCCGTTCTGGCCACGTTCAGCGCGGAAGGATTTTTCGAAACGGTAGTCGATCAGCGTGTTGAGGTTCTCATCCGCCTCCAGCCACACGTCACCACCATCCCCACCGTCGCCGCCATCAGGGCCGCCACGAGGGATATACTTTTCACGGCGGAAGCTCACGCAACCGTTGCCGCCATCACCAGCCACGACCAGGATCGTCGCTTCATCAACAAACTTCATTTTACTCTCCGTAACTCATTCGCCTGAGCGGGGGACTACTACAACCGCTTCATTTTTGCGCCAACGTCCCCAAAGACGATGACCAATGGCGGAATACATCGCGCCCGCAACCACGACAAACGCACCGAGATAGCCCAACAGGTTGAGCATCGGTCTGACGAAGACATCGGGCCAGGCCATTGATAACAAATCTGAAAATAACAGCGTAAACAGCGGAGTAAGCGTAATTAACGCGCTCACCTGTGCTGCCTGCCAGCGCGCCATCGCTTCGGCAAGCGCGCCATAACCGACCAGCGTGTTCAGCCCACAAAAAATGAGGCACGCCAGTTGCCAGTCGCTAAGCTGAGTAATCACACCCGGCTTCGCTAATGGCAGCAATGCTATTGTACACAAAGTGTACAGCAAAAAGAGGATCTGCTGTGAGGCAAGTCGACGCAATAACACCTTTTGTGCGACGCCATAGCTCACCCAGACCGTTGCTGCCCCCACACCGAAAATGACACCCCATGTGTAATCCGTCAGGCGGGTAAAAATCTCTATCAGACTGGTGTTGAAGAACATCACCAGACCGCACAGCAGCATGCTCGCCCCGATAATCTGCGTACCGCGCATCTTCTCCTTGAGGATAAAGACGCTGGCGACCATCATGCCCACCGGTGAAAGCTGACCAATCACCTGCGACGCCGTGGGGCTGAGATATTGCAGGGAAGAGCTGAACAGGATGAAGTTACCGAACAAACCGCCCGTCGCGATAGCCAGCAGCACCAGCCAGCGCGGTTTACGGAAGAGCCGCAAGGGTGGAAGCTTACCTTTGACGGCCAGAATCGCCCCGAGGCCGATGCTTGCCATCAGAAAGCGATAAAAGACCACCGTAGGCGGCTCCATCACTTCCAGCACCTGCTTCATTGCAATTGGCAGCGCACCCCAGCACATTGCGGTGGTGAGCGCCAAAAGAATTCCTATGCCGGCCTGCTGCTTCATGCCCGTTTTCCCTACAGAAAAAATTACCGGGTTTCCAATGTAAAAAGCCCCGCAACAGGGTGCGGGGCTTTAATCCGTTACCGGACCGAGAAAACCTTACTCAGCAACGATGCTGATGTATTTACGGTTGTTCGGGCCTTTAACTTCAAATTTCACTTTACCGTCTGCTTTAGCAAACAGAGTGTGGTCACGACCGCAACCTACGTTGTTGCCAGCGTGGAATTTGGTACCACGTTGACGAACGATGATGCTACCCGCCAGAACGGATTCGCCACCGAAACGCTTAACGCCCAGGCGTTTAGCTTCTGAATCGCGACCGTTACGTGTGGAGCCGCCAGCCTTTTTATGTGCCATTTAAATCTCTCCTCAGGTCTTAGGCGCTGATGCCAGTAATTTTCACATCAGTGAACCACTGACGGTGGCCCTGCTGCTTACGGTAGTGCTTACGACGACGAAACTTAACGATTTTAACTTTCTCGCCACGACCGTGTGCAACAACTTCAGCTTTGATAACGCCGCCATCAACGAAAGGAACGCCGATTTTGACTTCTTCACCGTTTGCGATCATCAGAACTTCTGCGAACTCAACAGATTCGCCAGTTGCGATGTCCAGCTTTTCCAGGCGAACGGTCTGACCTTCGCTTACTCGGTGTTGTTTACCACCACTTTGGAAAACCGCGTACATATAAACTCCGCTTCCGCGCACATCCTCGTATGATTCAGAGTGCGCTATAAATATTCACAATAGGGCGCGAATATTACGCAAAACGCGAGCCTTTGACAAGTGCTACCGTCAATACATGAAGAAAAAAAACACAACACGTACGGTAACGTTTATCTGAGCCGTTTTTTCAGTACAATCAGCACTACTATTGATAAACCGAAACCCTTCGTTACCCCATTGAAGATGGGATCAACAGGATAAAAAGCCCGGCTTTTGCGATGAATTTAGAAAAAATCAACGAGTTAACCGCGCAAGATATGGCGGGTGTGAATGCAGCAATCCTGGAGCAACTCAACTCTGACGTCCAGCTGATCAATCAGTTGGGCTATTACATTGTCAGCGGCGGTGGTAAACGCATTCGTCCGATGATCGCCATTCTGGCTGCCAGAGCCGTTGGTTATCAGGGAAATGCCCACATCACTATCGCAGCGCTCATCGAATTTATCCACACGGCGACGCTTCTGCACGACGATGTGGTGGATGAATCGGATATGCGTCGTGGCAAAGCCACGGCTAACGCCGCGTTCGGGAACGCAGCCAGCGTACTGGTGGGGGACTTTATCTACACCCGCGCCTTCCAGATGATGACCAGTCTGGGCTCCCTGAAAGTGCTGGAAGTGATGTCCGAAGCCGTAAACGTCATTGCTGAAGGCGAAGTGCTGCAGCTGATGAACGTCAACGACCCGGACATCACCGAAGAAAACTACATGCGCGTGATCTACAGCAAAACCGCGCGCCTGTTTGAAGCGGCGGCCCAGTGTTCCGGCATTCTGGCTGACTGTACCGAAGCACAGGAAAAAGGCCTGCAGGACTATGGTCGCTATCTGGGTACGGCATTCCAGCTGATTGATGATTTGCTGGACTACAGTGCGGACGGCGAGACGCTCGGCAAAAACGTTGGCGATGACCTGAACGAAGGCAAACCGACCCTGCCGCTGCTCCATGCCATGCGTAACGGAACAGCCGATCAGGCGAAAATGATCCGTGAAGCGATTGAGCAGGGAAATGGCCGCCATCTTCTGGAACCTGTGCTGGAAACCATGGCTATCTGCGGATCGCTGGAATGGACGCGGCAGCGTGCGGAAGAAGAAGCCGACAAAGCCATCGAAGCTCTCCAGGTCATTCCCGACAGCCCGTGGCGCGAGGCATTGATTGGTCTTGCCCACATCGCCGTTCAGCGCGACCGTTAACCCTCCTTGTTTCTCCCCGCGACCATGGCGGGGGGATTCCAGAAAAATCCTGTAAATTACGTATTCCTGTAAATTCATCGGTTTAGAGACCGCATGAATAAAGCCATGTCTTATTCTGAATATCCCTTCAAGTAACGCGAACTTTTTAGAACAAAAGCTTGAAATGGGTATATTAACCCCGTCGTTTCAGAAGAAACGGCGTAGGTGAATCCGAACTTAAGGACGGCGTTATGGATACGAAATTTATCGACTGGCACACGGCTGATATTATTGCCGCACTGCGCAAAAGAGGCACTTCACTGGCAGCAGAGTCCCGCCGCCATGGACTGAGTTCTTCAACTCTGGCAAACGCCCTCACCCGCCCCTGGCCCAAGGGAGAATTAATCATCGCGACGGCGCTGGATACGCATCCGTGGGTGATTTGGCCTTCGCGCTACCACGATCCCATCACCCATGAATTTATCGACAGAACGCGCATGATTCGCCAGAGAAAGGCAAAAAGAGAACCGCAGAAGTAATGCGTTTTTGACAGGAACAGCAACCCCCCGGTCATTGCTGGCAGGGGGCTGCCGGAACGATTACTCGCCCTTCACACGCTCGATATTGGCACCCAGCGCGCGCAGTTTATCTTCGATACGCTCATAACCACGATCGATGTGATAAATACGATCCACGATCGTTGTGCCTTCCGCGATACAACCCGCCAGCACCAGGCTTGCAGACGCACGCAGATCGGTTGCCATCACCTGAGCACCTGACAGTTTCTCAACGCCATGGCAAATCACGGTATTACTTTCGATCTCAGCATGCGCACCCATACGGATCAGCTCCGGTACGTGCATAAAGCGGTTTTCGAAAATGGTTTCTGTGATGAAGCCAGTACCTTCGGCGACCAGGTTCAACAGGGTGAACTGCGCCTGCATGTCCGTTGGGAACGCCGGATGCGGTGCCGTCCGCACATTGACCGCTTTTGGACGCTGGCCGTGCATATCAAGGCTGATCCAGTCTTCACCGATTTCGATATCCGCACCCGCATCGCGCAGTTTCGCCAGCACCGCATCCAGGGTATCGGGCTGCGCGTTGCGACAAACAATCTTACCGCCAGAGATCGCGGCAGCGACCAGGAAGGTACCGGTTTCGATACGGTCCGGCAGAACGCGATAAACACCACCGCCCAGACGCTCAACGCCTTCGATGGTGATACGGTCGGTACCCTGACCGGTGATCTTCGCACCCAGCGCCACGAGGAAGTTGGCGGTATCCACAATTTCCGGTTCGCGCGCGGCGTTTTCGATGATAGTGGTCCCTTCTGCCAGCGTCGCCGCAGACATAATGGTCACCGTTGCGCCCACGCTCACTTTGTCCATGACAATGTGCGCGCCTTTCAGACGACCATTGACGGACGCTTTGACGTAACCTTCTTCCAGCTTGATCTCTGCGCCCAGTTTTTCCAGACCAAAGATGTGCAGGTCAACCGGACGCGCACCGATAGCGCAGCCGCCCGGCAGAGAGACCTGACCCTGACCAAAACGCGCCACCAGTGGGCCAAGCGCCCAGATGGATGCACGCATGGTTTTCACCAGATCGTAAGGGGCAGAGAAGTTGTTCACCTTGCTGGCGTCAATCCAGACGGAACCGTTACGCTCGACTTTCGTGCCCAACTGGGTGAGCAGCTTCATGGTGGTATCGATATCTTTCAGCTTCGGTACGTTCTGAATTTCTACCGGCTCTTCCGCGAGCAGCGCAGCAAAGAGGATTGGCAGCGCGGCGTTTTTCGCGCCAGAAATTGTGACTTCGCCCTGGAGACGCGTTGGCCCCTGTACACGAAATTTATCCATTGTGTGCTCTCTTATAAATTCAACCGTGCTGCGGGCCTGTCGCCCTCAGCTCAAAAACCGTTTAGTTTGCGATCGCGTGCCCACTCTTGCGGGGTGAACGCTTTAATCGACAGGGCGTGGATGCGGTTATCCGCAATATATTCCATCAGCGGCGCGTACACAGCCTGCTGTTTCTTCACACGGCTCATACCGTCGAACATCTCACCCACAGCAATAACCTGGAAGTGACTGCCATCGCCAGTGACGTGGGCTTCCTGAAGGGAGAGTGCATTCATCAGCACTGTCTGGATTTCATGATTTTCCATGGGTTCTTAATCATCTGATAGTGAAAACAAGCCCAACATCTTAGAGCAAAGTGGCGTCGTCTTAAACAAGCAAAAAGCCCCGACGATGAAACTGTCAGGGCTTTCGGAAGTAACGCACTGAAAATATTAACGAGGCAATACGTCCTGAGGCAGATTGTAGAGCTGCGCCAGGGTAACGACATTATCGCTCGCGCCGCGAAGCGTGACGCTCGCCCCCTGCTTTTTCCCTACCGCAACCAGATGGGCAAGCAGCGCAACGCCTGCCGTATCGACCCGTGTGATGTCGGTTAAGTCGATAAGCGTCACGCCCTGCATAGCCTCATGGCGTTTATCCCATAAGGGGTTCAGCAGATCCTGATCCAGCTCACCGGACAGCTTTAATGTCTCGCCTTCACGCGACCAGCTGAGTTGCTGTGACATTACTTCTTCTCGTCCAGCGTGATTTTCTGACGAGCAATGGACTGCAGCTGCGCGGTCAGGCCATCAATCCCCTTGGTGCGCAGCAGGTCACTCCACTCGTTCTGTTTGGTGGTGATCATGCTTACGCCTTCGGCGATCATGTCATACGCCTGCCAGTGGCCGGTCTGGCTGTTTTTACGCCACTGGAAATCCAGACGAACCGGCGGACGGCCGTTAGGATCGTTGATCGTTACGCGGATAGGCACGATGGTCGCATCACCCAGCGGCTGCTCAGGCGCAATCTGATAGGTCTGACCGTGGTACATCGCCAGCGCCTGGCCATAAGCCTGTTTCAGGTATTCACGGAACGCGGCAAAGTAGGCCTCACGCTGCGCAGGGGTCGCGTCTTTGTAATAACGGCCCAGTACCAGCGCACCCGCATATTTTATCTGCACATACGGCAGCAGTTCCTGGTCAACGACTTCACGCAGATAATCAGGATTAGCACGAATTTTAGGCTGTTCGTTTGTAAGGCGGTCAAAGGTCTTCTTCGCCGCTTCGTCCATCAGTTTGTACGGGTTACTCTGATCCGCAGCGTGGGCAGCGGTAAGAGGGGCGATGACCAGCATGGCAACCATTAACAGTCGTTTAAACATGAATGACTTCTCCTGAAATTAATTCGCAGCACCAGGTGTCGGTGCGGCGTCGGTATGCTCTTCGCTCTGCGCAGGGGCTGCATCGGATTTTTTCTCATCCCCTTTGCTGTTGTAAAGGAACTGACCAATCATATCCTCCAGAACCATCGCGGATTTCGTATCCTGAATGACGCTACCGTCTTTAAGGATAGTCGTTCCCAGCTCGGGGTCTTCAAAACCGACGTTAAGCGCCAGATATTGTTCACCCAGCAGGCCGGAAGTACGGATAGAAAGGGAACTGGTGTCCGGGATATGGTTATAACGCTCTTCGATATCCATCGCGACGCGTGGCAGATAGGTTTTCTCATCGAGCGTAATGTCCGTTACGCGTCCGATCACCACGCCGCCAATACGGACCGGTGAACGCGCCTTCAGCCCGCCGATGTTATCGAAGGTGGCATAGATGCGATACGTCGGCTCGGTGCGCACAGACGTAATATCCGCCGCTCTCAGGCAGATGAACAGCGCGGCCAGCAGCGCCAGAAGCAGGAATACACCGACCCAAATTTCATTTTTTCTCGTTTGCATGAACTCAATTCCCAAACATCAGTGCGGTGAGCACAAAATCCAGACCCAGTACGGCCAGCGACGAATGTACGACGGTACGTGTAGTTGCACGGCTAATGCCCGCCGACGTCGGGATGGCATCGTAACCATTGAACAATGCAATCCACGTGACCGTAATGGCAAATACCACGCTTTTAATCAGGCAGTTAACCAGATCCATTCGCAGGTCAATGGCGTCCTGCATCGCGGACCAGAAGAAACCGGCGTCAATGCCTTTCCAGTGCACGCCAACCAGCGAACCGCCCCAGATACCCACGGCGACAAACAGAATAGTCAGTAACGGTAAAGAGATCACCCCAGCCCAGAAACGCGGCGAGATCACGCGACGTAGCGGATCGACCGCCATCATCTCCATGCTGGAGAGCTGCTCGGTCGCACGCATCAGGCCAATTTCTGCCGTTAATGCCGACCCCGCACGCCCGGCGAACAACAGCGCCGCCACAACCGGCCCCAGTTCTCGCAGCAGCGAGAGCGCCACCAGCATCCCGAGGCTGGTTTCCGCACTGTAGGTTGTCAGAACAAGATAGCCCTGTAGCCCAAGCACCATACCGATAAAAAGACCGGAGACAATGATGATGAGCATCGACAGCACGCCGACATTATAAAGCTGCCGCACCAGCAGCGGTGCGTGCTTACGGAATTCCGGCTTGCCGACCAGCGCGTTGAATAACATCAATCCGGCACGCCCGAACGTCCTGATGGTTTTTATGCCACGGTGTCCGAGAGCGGCCAACGCATTTAACAGCATGAGTGGCTTAACTCCCTATTCCCAGTAAATCGTCACGATAGTCGCCCGCCGGGTAGCGGAACGGCACAGGGCCATCGGCAATACCGTCGAGGAACTGCCGCACGCGCGGATCGCAATTCTCCTGCAGCGCCTGGGCGCTACCGTGCGCGACGATCTTTTTGTCCGCCACGATATAGGCGTAATCGGCAATGCTCAATACTTCCGGTACATCGTGAGATACCACAATGCAGGTGACGCCAAGCGCACTGTTCAGTTCAGAGATGAGCTTCACCAGCACGCCCATCGTGATGGGATCCTGTCCAACGAACGGTTCGTCAAACATGATTAAATCAGGTTCGAGTGCAATGGCTCGCGCCAGCGCGGCGCGGCGCGCCATCCCCCCGGATAGCTCTGAAGGCATCAGTTTCGCGGCGCCCCGCAAACCGACGGCTTCAAGCTTCATCATCACCGTGCTTTTCAGCAGTTCAGGCGGCAAGCTGGTATGCTCGCGCAGCGGATAGGCCACGTTATCAAAGACATTCATGTCGGTGAACAAGGCTCCAGACTGAAAGAGCATGCTCATGCGTTTGCGGACAGTATACAGGCGCGAGCGTGACATCTCCGGGATGTTTTCGCCATCAAAGAGAATTTCACCGCTATCCGGTGGGATCTGCCCACCAATAAGGCGCAACAGGGTCGTTTTACCGATCCCGGACGGCCCCATGATGGCAGTGATCTTGCCACGCGGTACGGTCAACGAAATATCATCAAATATCAATCTGTTGGCGCGAGAAAAACTCACACCGCGAACATCGACTAAATTCGCCATCGTTTGGCTCATTTATGGTTCCTTTATTACCCTGCTCACATTAAGGCATGCTGCCTGAATCAGCCCTCAACTCCGCATTTTTACAGAATAATAGCCGTTGAGGTTAGCGAAAGCTGGCATTTGTTTTACTTTTCCGGCGCATAAAGTCAAAATTAGGAATTCGTTACGCCTCAGACTGTATGCAGTCCAGCCATTTCCGCGCGATGGACCGACGAGTATACCTGAAGAAAGGACTTTTGATGCTTTTAGCAACAGCACTGTTAATAATTGGTTTACTTTTGGTGGTCTACAGTGCTGACCGTTTAGTGTTTGCTGCATCTATCCTGTGTCGCCTGACGGGCGTACCGCCTGTCGTCATCGGGATGACCGTGGTCAGTGTTGGAACGTCACTTCCTGAAATCATCGTCTCTGTCTCGGCATCGCTGCATGGCCAGTTAGACCTGGCAGTCGGCACTGCGATTGGCTCTAACATCGTCAATATACTCTTGATTTTAGGCCTGGCGGCACTGCTCCATCCATTTCGCGTGCATTCTGATGTTCTGCGCCGTGAATTGCCGCTAATGTTAATCGTAAGTCTGCTGGCAGGGTGCGTATTTTACGATGGTGTACTGAGCTACAGCGACGGCATTTTCTTGCTGGCGCTGGCCGTTATTTGGCTGCTCTATAGTGTTAAAATCGCCCGTCTGGCTGAAAAGCAGGGCCAGGATAGCCTCACGCGTGAGCAGGTCGCCGAACTTCCGCGAGAAGGCACGCTGCCTGTTGCCCTGCTGTGGCTTGGCGTTGCGCTGATCATCATGCCGATGGCAACGCGTATGGTCGTGGATAACGCGACGGTGCTGGCGAACTATTTCGCCATCAGTGAACTGACCATTGGCCTGACGGTGATTGCCATCGGTACCAGCCTGCCGGAGCTGGCTACGGCCATTGCGGGGGCACGCAAAGGTGAGGATGACATTGCCATTGGTAATATCATCGGTTCCAACATATTTAATATCGCCATTGTGATGGGGCTGCCGGCCCTGATTACGCCAGGGCCCTTTAATCCCCTGGCGTTCTCACGCGACTACGGCGTGATGTTATTGGTCAGCGTGATATTTGCCCTGCTCTGCTGGCGGCGGCAACGACAGATCGGCAAAGGCGCAGGCGCGCTGCTGACGGGTGGATTTATCGTATGGATGGCGATGCTGTACTGGCTCTCGCCTCTTCTCTCTGGGTAACGGAAACGCATTATGTCGCAAATAGAATTGCAGCCGGGTTTTGACTTTCAGAAAGCAGGCAAAGACGTTCTGGAGATTGAACGTGAAGGTCTGGCGCAGTTAGATCAGTACATTAATCAGGATTTTAGTCTGGCATGTGAGAAGATATTCTACTGTGCCGGCAAAGTCGTGGTGATGGGGATGGGTAAGTCCGGCCACATTGGACGCAAAATGGCGGCAACGTTTGCCAGTACCGGCACCTCGTCCTTCTTTGTGCACCCGGGGGAAGCCGCGCACGGCGATCTGGGTATGGTCACGCCGCAGGATATCGTCATCGCGCTGTCCAACTCCGGTGAGTCCAATGAGATCCTGGCGTTGATTCCGGTACTGAAGCGCCTGCAGGTGCCGCTTATTTGCATGACCAGCCGTCCGGAAAGCAGCATGGCGCGGGCGGCAGACATTCACCTGTGCGTGAAAGTGCCCAAGGAGGCCTGTCCGCTCGGCCTGGCGCCGACGTCCAGCACCACCGCCGCGCTGGTCATGGGTGATGCGCTTGCCGTCGCGCTGCTCGAAGCCCGTGGTTTTACGCCGGAAGATTTCGCGCTTTCCCACCCGGGCGGTGCGCTGGGGCGCAAGCTGCTGCTTCGGGTAAACGATATTATGCACACCGGGGATGAGATCCCTCACGTCAGTAAAGAAGCCTCCCTGCGTGATGCGCTGCTGGAAATCACCCGCAAGAATCTGGGGATGACGGTCGTGTGCGACGATCTGATGAAAATTCAGGGGATCTTCACCGATGGCGACCTGCGTCGCGTGTTCGACATGGGTGTCGATGTCCGCACGCTCGGCATTGCCGACGTGATGACGCCAGGCGGTATCCGCGTGCGTCCGGGTACGCTGGCCGTGGATGTGCTGAACCTGATGCAGTCCCGCCATATCACCTCCGTTATGGTTGCCGATGGCGACCAGTTGCTGGGTGTGGTACATATGCATGATCTGCTGCGCGCAGGCGTAGTGTAATGAAGGATAAGACAATGAGTAATGCGGGTGCATCCCTTGCAACCTGTTATGGTCCGGTCAGTACCCAGATGATGGCAAAGGCGGAAAACATTCGTCTGCTCATCCTGGATGTGGATGGGGTACTCTCCGACGGCCTGATTTACATGGGCAATAATGGTGAAGAGCTGAAAGCGTTTAACGTTCGCGACGGCTACGGTATCCGCTGTGCGCTCACCTCAGGTATTGAGGTGGCTATCATCACCGGGCGAAAAGCTAAACTGGTAGAAGACCGCTGTGAAACCTTAGGCATTACCCATCTGTATCAGGGGCAATCCGATAAGATGGCGGCGTTTAAGGATTTACTGGGTAAACTGGCTATCGCACCGGAAAACGTGGCCTACGTCGGGGACGATCTGATTGACTGGCCCGTGATGGCTGAAGTTGGGCTTAGCATCGCCGTTGCCGATGCGCATCCGCTGCTGATCCCGCGCGCTGACTACGTTACCCACATCAACGGGGGCCGCGGTGCCGTACGTGAAGTCTGCGATCTGCTCCTGCTGGCGCAGGGCAAGCTTGATGAGGCCAAAGGGCAATCGATATGAGTAAAACCAGACGTTGGATTATCATTTTGCTTTCGCTTGTCGCACTGGTATTGATTGGCGTGAACCTTGCCGATCGCGACGATACGCAAACGGAAGTGATCAACAATAACGATCCAACCTATAAAAGCGATCACAGCGACACCGTGGTCTACAGCCCTGAAGGCGCGCTGAACTATCGCCTGATTGCCCAGCATGTTGAATATTTTTCAGATGATGGTATTTCGTGGTTTACCCAACCTGTCATGACCACATTTGATAAGGACAAAGTGCCGACGTGGTCAATTAAGTCAGATCGGGCAAAACTGACAAATGACCGTATGCTTTATCTGTATGGCCACGTTGAAGTCAACGCCCTGACCGCTGACTCGCAGCTACGAAAAATTACGACGGATAATGCCCAGATCAACCTGGTAACCCAGGACGTGACGTCGCAGGATCTGGTCACACTGTATGGCACAACATTTAATTCCAGCGGTTTGAGAATGCGCGGGAACTTACGCAGCAAAAACGCCGAGCTGATTGAAAAGGTTAGAACCTCCTATGAAATTCAAAACAAACAAACTCAGCCTTAAAGTAATTATCGCCAGCGCGATGCTGGCGACCAGTCTCCCCGCGCTTGCTGTAACGGGCGATACCGACCAACCGATCCATATCGAGTCCGATACCCAGTCTCTCGATATGCAGGGCAACGTCGTCACCTTCACGGGTAACGTCGTCATGACTCAGGGCACCATCAAAATCAACGCCGACAAAGTGGTCGTGACCCGTCCGGGTGGCGAGCAGGGCAAAGAGATCATTGATGGTTACGGTAACCCGGCCACCTTCTATCAGATGCAGGACAACGGCAAGCCGGTGAAAGGTCACGCTACGCACATGCACTATGAGCTGGCGAAGGACCTGGTCATCCTGACCGGTAATGCGTACCTGGAACAGCTGGACAGCAACATTACCGGCGACCAGATTACCTATCTGGTAAAAGAGCAAAAAATGCAGGCCTCCAGCGAGAAAGGCAAACGCGTCACCACCGTACTGGTTCCGTCGCAGCTGCAGGACAAAGGCAAAGGCCAGGCCCCGGCACAGAAGAAGAGTAACTAATTCGTTATGGCAACATTAACTGCAAAAAATCTCGCGAAGGCCTATAAGGGCCGCCGTGTCGTAGAAGATGTCAGTCTGACCGTCAACTCCGGCGAAATTGTAGGGCTGCTTGGCCCTAACGGTGCGGGTAAAACCACCACTTTCTACATGGTCGTTGGCATTGTGCCGCGCGATGCCGGCAACATTGTCATTGACGATGAAGACATCAGTCTTCTGCCGCTGCACGCACGCGCACGTCGCGGGATCGGCTACCTGCCGCAGGAAGCCTCCATTTTCCGTCGTCTTAGCGTTTACGATAACCTGATGGCGGTCCTACAAATTCGTAACGATCTGACCAGCGAACAGCGTCAGGATCGTGCCAACGAGCTGATGGAAGAGTTCCACATTGAGCATCTGCGCGACAGCCTCGGTCAGGCTCTCTCCGGGGGCGAACGCCGTCGTGTTGAGATTGCCCGTGCGCTGGCCGCAAACCCGAAGTTTATCCTTCTGGATGAACCGTTTGCGGGCGTTGACCCAATCTCGGTTATCGACATTAAACGTATCATTGAACACCTGCGTGACAGCGGGCTTGGCGTACTGATCACCGACCACAACGTCCGTGAAACGCTGGCCGTGTGTGAACGCGCGTATATTGTGAGCCAGGGCAATCTGATCGCCCACGGTACGCCACAGCAGATCCTCGAAGACGATCATGTTAAGCGCGTCTATCTTGGGGAAGACTTCAGACTCTGATAGGGTAGAGGTAACGTAACGCCGAACCGGAGAAAAATGCTCTGAACATGAAGCAAGGTTTGCAATTAAGGCTCAGCCAACAACTGGCGATGACGCCGCAGCTACAGCAGGCAATTCGCCTGTTGCAACTGTCCACGTTAGAACTTCAGCAGGAGCTCCAGCAGGCGCTGGACAGCAACCCCCTACTGGAACAAACCGATCTTCATGACGAGGTAGATACCCAGCAATCGCAGGATACAGAAGCGCTCGACACCGCGGATGCACTCGAACAAAAAGAGATGCCGGACGAGCTTCCGCTGGATGCCAGCTGGGATGAAATCTACACCGCCGGAACCCCTTCCGGTACGCGTGCAGACTACCAGGATGATGAGCTACCGGTCTATCAGGGCGAAACCACCCAGTCACTGCAGGATTACCTGATGTGGCAGGTGGAGCTCACTCCCTTCTCCGATACCGACCGCGCGATTGCCACCTCAATTGTCGATGCCGTTGACGACACCGGCTATTTGACCGTCACGCTGGACGATATTCTGGAAAGCATGGGCGACGACGAGATAGAGCTTGAGGAAGTTGAAGCCGTTCTGAAGCGCATCCAGCGTTTCGATCCGGTAGGCGTGGCCGCAAAAGATCTGCGCGACTGCCTGCTGATCCAGCTTTCTCAGTTCAGCAAAGAGACGCCGTGGCTCGACGAGGCGCGCTTAATCATCAGCGATCATCTGGATCTGCTGGCGAACCACGATTTCCGCTCCCTGATGCGCGTCACGCGCCTGAAGGAAGAAGTGCTGAAAGAAGCGGTGAATCTGATCCAGTCGCTCGATCCGCGCCCGGGACAGTCGATCCAGACCAGCGAGCCCGAGTACGTCATCCCGGATGTGCTGGTCAGAAAACACAATGGCCGCTGGGTCGTTGAACTGAATTCAGACAGCATCCCTCGCCTGCAAATCAACCAGCAGTATGCCTCCATGTGCACCAGCGTGCGTAACGACTCCGACAATCAATATATTCGTAGCAATTTGCAGGAAGCGCGATGGCTGATCAAAAGTCTGGAGAGCCGAAATGATACGCTGCTACGCGTCAGCCGCTGTATTGTCGAACAGCAGCAGGCCTTCTTTGAGCAGGGCGAAGAGTATATGAAACCGATGGTACTGGCGGATATCGCCCAGGCCGTCGAAATGCATGAATCAACCATTTCCCGTGTCACCACGCAGAAGTATCTGCACAGTCCACGCGGTATTTTTGAGCTTAAGTATTTCTTCTCCAGCCATGTAAATACCGAGGGCGGCGGTGAAGCGTCGTCAACGGCCATTCGTGCCCTGGTGAAGAAGTTGATCGCCGCGGAGAATCCCGCGAAGCCACTAAGCGACAGTAAGTTAACCACCATGCTGTCCGATCAGGGTATTATGGTGGCACGTCGTACTGTTGCGAAGTATCGAGAGTCTTTATCCATTCCGCCGTCCAACCAGCGTAAACAGCTGGTCTGACACAACCGATAAGGAAGACACTATGCAGCTCAACATCACTGGACAAAACGTCGAAATTACTGAGGCTTTACGCGACTTTGTGAACGCGAAGTTTGCAAAACTCGAGCAGTATTTCGAAAGGATCAATCAGGTCTATATTGTGTTGAAAGTGGAGAAAGTGACTCATATCTCGGATGCCACCCTGCATGTTAACGGGGGTGAACTGCATGCCAGTGCGGAAGGGCAAGACATGTACGCTGCTATCGACGGCTTAATTGATAAGCTTGCGCGACAGCTCAATAAACATAAAGATAAACTGAAACAACACTAATTGTCCGGGCAGTTAACGGGTGCAGGACGGCCTGTTGTGAAACACAACAGGCCATTTGTACAGTTAGCGCTTAGGTGAAATTATGATGAACAACGATTCCGCTCTTCAACTGAGCAATGTCCTTAACCAGGAATGTACCCGCAGTGCGGTTCACTGCCAGAGCAAAAAACGTGCGCTGGAGATCATCAGTGAACTGGCCGCAAAACAGCTGGGCCTGCCGCCGCAGGTGGTGTTCGAAGCGATTCTGACCCGTGAAAAGATGGGCAGTACCGGTATCGGCAACGGCATCGCGATCCCGCATGGCAAACTGGAAGAGGATACCCTGCGTGCCGTCGGTGTGTTTGTGCAACTTGAAACACCCATCGCCTTCGATGCCATTGATAACCAGCCCGTCGATCTCCTCTTCGCGCTGCTGGTGCCTGCTGACCAGACGAAAACCCATCTGCATACGCTGTCGCTGGTCGCCAAGCGTCTGGCTGACAAAACCATTTGCCGTCGACTGCGCTCGGCTCAAAGTGATGAAGAGCTCTATCAAATTATCACTGAAGCAGAAGGCAATCAGGATGATGCATAACCAGGAGATGGCCTTCACATCTGTTGTCCTGAGGAGAAACGGAACATGGTGCTGATGATTGTCAGTGGCCGTTCAGGGTCGGGGAAATCCGTTGCTCTGCGCGCGCTGGAAGACATGGGTTTTTACTGCGTCGATAACCTGCCGGTCGTGTTATTGCCCGACCTGGCCCGCACGCTTGCGGAGAGACAAACCTCTGCCGCCGTCAGCATCGACGTCCGTAACATGCCTGAATCGCCAGAGATCTTCGAGCAGGCCATGAGCAACCTGCCTGATGCGTTTTCGCCTCAGCTGCTTTTCCTTGATGCAGACCGCAATACGCTGATCCGCCGCTACAGCGATACCCGTCGCTTGCACCCGCTTTCCAGTAAGAACCTCTCTCTGGAGAGCGCGATCGATGAAGAGAGCGACCTCCTGGAGCCGCTGCGCTCTCGTGCCGACCTGATTGTCGACACCTCTGAGATGTCCGTTCACGAGCTGGCGGAAATGCTGCGTACCCGGTTGTTGGGTAAACGCGAGCGTGAGCTGACGATGGTGTTCGAATCCTTCGGATTTAAGCACGGTATTCCGATTGATGCGGATTACGTTTTCGACGTGCGCTTCCTGCCTAACCCGCACTGGGATCCGAAGCTGCGTCCCATGACCGGTCTGGATAAACCCGTCGCGGCCTTCCTCGACCGGCACACAGAAGTTCACAATTTTATCTACCAGACGCGAAGCTACCTTGAGCTATGGTTACCTATGCTGGAGACAAACAATCGTAGCTACCTGACGGTGGCGATTGGCTGTACCGGCGGTAAACATCGTTCGGTTTATATCGCCGAACAGCTGGCCGACTATTTCCGCTCGCGCGGGAAGAACGTTCAGTCCCGTCATCGCACGCTGGAAAAACGTAAAACATGACCGTAAAACAAACCGTTGAGATCACCAATAAGCTGGGTATGCACGCCCGCCCGGCGATGAAACTGTTTGAGCTGATGCAGGGTTTCGATGCAGAGGTTCTGCTGCGGAATGACGAAGGTACCGAAGCGGAAGCGAACAGCGTGATCGCCCTGCTAATGCTGGATTCCGCCAAAGGCCGCCAGATTGAAGTCGAAGCCACCGGACCTCAGGAAGAGGAAGCGCTGGCGGCGGTGATTGCCCTGTTTAACGCCGGCTTTGACGAAGACTAACGTTCGCCCCTTCGGCGGGTGGCGCTGCGCTTACCCGCCCTACATAAGATTATTACGCTGCATAAAACCCTCTCCACCCAGCTGATTCATCTGGCGTAGGATCCACGCCTGACGGCTTCGCACGTACCCTGATGGGGCACTGGCTTTAAAGCGGATGGGATTCGGTAAGACAGCGGCCAGAAGTGCTGCTTCTGACATGCTCAGACGGCTGGCTGGCTTATTGAAATAACGCTGCGCGGCAGCTTCCACGCCAAAAATACCGTCGCCAAATTCAGCGACGTTGAGATAGACGGTCAGAATGCGCTTTTTGCTCCAGACCGTTTCCATCCCCAGGGTCAACCCCGCTTCCAGCCCCTTTCGCACCCAGCTGCGGCCGTCCCACAGAAACAGATTTTTGGCCGTCTGCTGCGACAACGTTGAGGCACCGCGCACGCGGTTTTCATGGCGTTCGTTATGGGCCAGCGCCTTCTCAATGGCCGCCACGTCGAACCCCCAGTGCTCCGGGAATTTCTGGTCCTCCGCCGCGATGACCGCCAGCCCCATGAAAGGCGAGATCTCGTCCATGCTTACCCAGTCAGAGTGGGCAACATAGCTGAAATCGCCGCTGAGCCACGCGCCGAGCTGGCGCTCAACCATCACGGCAGAGAACGGGACTGGCATAATGCTGAACAGGGCGAGTCCACCACCCCAAAACACCGCCAGCACCAGAACGATGCGCAACAGGGTACGTTTTACCCACGCGCCAGCACCGGATTGACGACTCATTCAGCCAACACCAGCACGCGGGCGACCAGCTTTTCGATCCCCATAGCCGCTTCTGCAATATTCTTCGCCAGCATATACGCAGGCGTGGTGACAATTTTGTTATCTTCATCAACCACAATGTCATCTACCGGGCACGGAACGTGTTCGCCCCCCATTTCCTCGACGATCTCTGCGGTATCGATATCCGTCCCGATAGTCAGGCGCAGCGGGAAATCAAAAATCTTAGGCAACATCGCGGGTGCGATACAGATAAAGCCCAGCGGCTTTCCTGCCGCATGCATGGCCTGCGACAGCGCTTTCAGATGAGGATCGATCTGACACTCCGCGCCCTGCGCAGCAAAGGTACTGAGATTTTTGGCCGCGCCAAACCCACCCGGCACAATGAGGGCATCAAGCTCTGTAGGGTCTGCCTGAATAAGAGGATGGATATCACCTCGCGCAATACGCGCGGCTTCAATCAGTACATTACGGGTTTCCACCATCGGCTCACCGGTCAGATGGTTAATCACATCCGCCTGATTTTTGTCTGGCGCAAAACAAATCACCTCTGCTCCCTGCTTAGCCAGGGCCAGCAGTGTGATTACGGCTTCATGTATCTCAGAACCATCGTAAACACCGCATCCGCTCAGCACGACACCAATCTTTTTCATCATGACAATCCTTTTCTGCAACTTGCTGAAGCACATTAATAATTTTGATTAAAACGCTATGCTTCACACATTTCACTGATTCATGTAACAAACCATTTAAGATTTGCTATCTTATCTGCGTGCGGCCTAAATTTTTCAGGCAGCGCCCTTTCGAAAATAACGTTTAAAAACAGGCGCAGCCACGATTTCCCTGGTGTTGGCGCAGTATTCGCGCACCCCGGTTAATCCGGGGTCATTTTTTTCTGGCGTCAACCCAGGCTTTAAGCACCGCCACATCGTTTTGCCACTCTTGCTTCATCTCTTCAACCCAATCACCCACGTTATCTTCCCATGCAGGTAAATCAGGTGACTGAATCTGTTGACCCAACTGCTGCAGGTGGCGTAGGCCAACCGAACCGGCGGCACCTTTAATTTTATGTCCTTCTTCCACGATGCCCTTCTGGTCACGCGCCGTCAGGTTTGATTCCAGCACGCTCAGATAGCCCGGCATCATTTTTTCGAACACCGCCAGACCATCGGTAATCAGTTTCGGGCCGACCAGATCGATGTACTGCTCCAGCATCGCGGTATCGAGTATCGTTTGGGCTTTTGCGCTATCAACAGACGTCATGGTGCTCTCCTCTTCATTACGGGTATCCCAGAACTTCTTAATCATGGCGGTCAGAGCAGGCACCGCCAGCGGCTTGCTGAGTACATCGTCCATACCGGCATCGAGATACTCTTTTTTATCTTTCAGTACGTTCGCCGTCAGGGCAACCAGCGGCGGCAGTTCGTCGGCCGCGTACTGACGCGTCAGCTCGCGCGAGATATCCAGCCCGGTCATATCCGGTAACTGAATATCCAGCAGAACAAGATCGTATTCACCCGGTTTAAACATCTCCAGCGCAGCCTTACCGGTCATCGCGACATCGACGCTGTTGCCCAGTTTTTCCAGCACGGAGCGCGCCACGATCACGTTCAGCTCAATGTCTTCCACCAGCAGGACGTGCAGCGCAGGCAGCGGCATATCGTCATTTTCAAAGGTATCTTCTACCTCTTCCGCCACCGCCGGCGCATGGACCGTCAGCGTGAAGGTTGACCCTTTACCCGGCTGGCTGGCAACGGTGATATCGCCCCCCATGCTCTTCGCCAGTCGTTTAGAGACCGCCAGGCCAATGCCCGTTCCGGTAGCTGGTTTTCCGCCGTTGCTGTCCTTCACCTGGTAGTACATGGCGAAGATTTTGTCCTGCTCCTCCTGCGGAATACCCATCCCGGAGTCCTCTACCTCAAAGTGCAGCATGTCGCCTTCGTCAAAGCGGATGCGTACCGCAACCTGCCCCTTCTGGGTAAATTTCACCGCGTTGCTGATCAGGTTCCACAGGATCTGGCGCAAACGCGTGCCGTCAGTCACCACTTTATGCGGCAGCGGCAGGGTTGGCTCCATGACAAAACTTAGCCCCTTCTGCTGCGCCTGCAGGCCGGACAGGTTTTCCAGATCGGCAAGGAAGCTGGTGAAATCAACAGGCTGATTATCAAGCTGAACTTTACGGCGCTCCATCTTATCCATATCAATAATATCGTTGAAGATATTACCCAGCGTGACCGCCGAAACATGGATAGTCTTGAGGTATTTTTCCTGCTCTGCGGTCAGGTCGGTATCCAGCAGAATACGGCTCAGCCCGACGATGCCGTTAAGCGGCGTACGCAGCTCGTGGCTGATGGTGGAGATAAAGGTGGTCTTGTCGCGGCTGGCACGCTCAAGGGCATCCTGATAGCGCTTACGCTCGGTAATGTCGCGGCCAAAGCCCATCAGGCCATGGCGTTTCCCCACGCGGTCATAGTAGGGCACCTTACGGATCTCAAAGCAGGCTTTGCGTCCGTCCGGGTAATCCAGCCACTGTTCATAGGTCAGCGAGACGTTATGACGGAAGACTTTTTCGTCGGTCTCCATGACCTTGGCCGCCGCCTCTTCAGAGTAAACGTCCTGCGGTTTCAGGTTAATCAGCTGCTTCTCGCTTTTCCCGGTGAGCAACTCCATCGCCCGGTTACAGCCGGAAAACTCTTTATCTTCATTACGGTAAAACACCAGATCCGGCGAAGCATCGAGGAATGACCGCAGGAAAGAGGATTGCTGCTCAAGCTGGATCTGCGTGACCTCACGCTCTTTCATTTCGATTTTCAGCTGCTCCAGCGTGGCCTGGCGCTCGGCCTCCGCCTTCTCACGATCTGAAATCTCCTGGTTCAGCTGCGCAATGTTGTCTTTAAGCTGGACGTTGAGCTTCAGGTCGCGCTCGCGCATCTCTTCCAGTTTATCGACCAGCTTAGACAATCGCTGTCGGGACTCTTCCAGCTGTTCAACCACCACGGAAAGGAAGTAGACCGCCCAGGGGGTAATAAGCAAGCCAAAGAAGATGGAGCGGATGACGTCGATACTCTCGACCTGACCATGCAGAACCATGGTGACGGCCATTTGCACGACAATGGCCAGAACGACCAGTGCCAGCGCAAGCAGCATAGAGAAACGCACCAGCCCAAGCTTCATCATCAGGTCGACGTAATACTGGGCAAGCATTCGAATTTGCTTCATAGAGGATCCCTTCACGACTTTATCGCTCAATAATACTCAAATTCAGGGCGAGGCGTTGAAGGTTGTGAGAAAAAGTGCGGGGTGAAACAGGAGATTAGCCTCGCTCCCGGTGAACCGGAAGCGAGGAGAGGTCAATCAGGAGCGTTTCAACAACAGCCAGAGGCTGATCAGGAGGAAACTGGCGCTTGGCAGCAGCGCACCAATTATCGGCGGAATGCCATAAACCAGCGTCAGCGGACCGAAGATCTGGTCGAGCACGTAGAACACAAAGCCGAAACTGATACCGGTCACGACGCGCACGCCCATCGGCACGCTGCGTAACGGGCCGAAGATAAACGACAGCGCCATCAGCATCATCACCGCCACGGACATCGGCTGGAAGATTTTGCTCCACATGTTGAGCTGATAACGTCCCGCATCCTGCCCGCTCGACTTCAGGTATTTCACATAGTTGTGTAAACCGCTGATGGAGAGCGCGTCTGGATCCAGCGCCACGACCCCGAGCTTATCGGGCGTCAGGTTGGTCTTCCACGTCCCGGTTACCGTCTGAGAACCCGTAATCTGTTTCGGATCGGTCAGGTTAGATTCATCAACCTGGGACAACCGCCACTGCTTATGTTCGGCGTCAAATTTCGCCGAAGAGGCGTGGCGAACGGACTCCAGACGGCGCTGGTCATCGAAAGCGTAGATGCTCACCCCACCCAGTTCGTCATTCCCCTTTACCCGCTCGATGTAGACGAAGTTTTTACCGTCTTTCGCCCATAAACCTTGTTGAGTCGAGAGCAGTGAGCCACCGTACATTGCCTGCGCACGGTAGTTACGCGCCATCTGTTCGCCCTGCGGCGCGACCCACTCGCCGATCGCCATGGTCAACAGCACCAGTGGGATCGCGGTTTTCATTACCGACAGCGCGACCTGCATGCGGGTAAAGCCTGAGGCCTGCATAACGACCAGCTCACTACGCTGCGCCAGCATTCCCAGCCCCAGCAGCGCGCCCAGCAGGGCCGCCATCGGGAAGAAGATCTGCACATCTTTCGGCACACTGAGCAGGGTATACATCCCCGCGCCCATCGCGTCATAGCTCCCCTGCCCGGCTTTTTTCAGCTGATCGACAAATTTGATAATGCCGGAGAGCGACACCAGCATGAACAAGGTCATCATGATGGTGGTAAAAATGGTTTTACCGATATAGCGATCAAGAACGCCAAACGCCTGCATTAGATGGCTCCTTTACGCGAGAATCGGGCACGTATGCGGCGCACAGGCACCGTATCCCACAGGTTTAACCCTAGCGCCAGTAAGATGTACAGGCTGTTGACGAACCATGTCCAGACCATAGGGTCCAGCTTACCCTTCGCGCCGTTAGAACGAATCGAGGTTTGCAGCAGGAAATAGATCAGGTAAAGCAGCATCGCCGGCAGCATAGAGAGCACGCGTCCCTGGCGAGGGTTCACCACGCTCAGCGGAACGACAATCAGCGCCATCATAAACACGGTGAAGACGAGCGTAATACGCCAGTGGAACTCAGCGCGCGCTCTGTCGGTATCGGTATTCCAGAGGGTCCGCATGTCCATTTGCTCGGTATCCGTTGGATCGAGCGCCACCGCCTGATGGCCGATAATGGCCTGATAGTTCTGGAAATCCGTGATACGGAAGTCGCGCAGCATCGCGGTGCCTTCGAAACGGGTGCCTTTATTCAGCGTCACGATCTGAGAACCATCTTTGCGCTGAGCAAGCTGACCGGAATCTGCAACCACCACGGAAGGACGCGCGTTACCTTTGGGACGTAACTGCGCCAGGAAGACGTCGTTGAATTTACTGCCGTCAACGCTCTCAATAAACAGCACGGAGTTGCCGTCGGTCGCCTGCTGGAACTGCCCCTGGGCTAACGCCGCCATGCCGGGGTTGGCTTTCGCTTCGGCCAGCACTTCGTCCTGATGACGGGAAGACATGGGGCCCGCCCACATCACATTCACCGCGGCAACAATACCCGTGAACAGCGCCAGTATCATGGCCGCTTTCACCAGTACCGCTTTGCTCAGGCCACAGGCATGCATCACCGTGATTTCACTCTCGGTGTAGAGTTTCCCAAGCGTCATGAGCAGGCCAAGGAAAAGACTTAGCGGCAGGATGAGCTGCGCCATTTCCGGGATCCCTAAACCAAGCAGGGAAAGCACCAGATTTGTTGGAATTTCGCCGTCAACGGCCGCACCGAGGATCTTAACCAGCTTCTGACAGAAAAAAATCAGCAGCAGGATGAAGAGGATCGCCAGTTGGCTTTTGAGCGTCTCCCGCACCAGATATCTTATGATTATCACTTTAAATACGCCCGTAAAAACCCGTCTCTTTGCAGGAATTTCGCTTGTTTCATGGCTTAAACGTCATTTATTCTCTTGAGTCGTCGAAATCATCGCTAAGATTAAAACATCCAGCGGATTCACGCTTCAGGACTTTTTCTGACGTGTCGAAACCGTAGTAACGTAAGATTAACACGAAGTCACCACAACAGCGGACATGAGTTACGAAAGGTTTCAATTCTATCCGTAGCAGCCGCCGTTGTCTTTAAGATTCAGGAGCGTAGTGCATGGAGTTCAGTGTAAAAAGCGGTAGCCCGGAGAAACAGCGGAGTGCCTGCATCGTTGTGGGCGTCTTTGAACCACGCCGACTCTCCCCGATCGCCGAGCAACTCGATAAAATCAGTGACGGCTATATTAGCGCCCTGCTGCGCCGTGGCGAACTGGAAGGCAAACCTGGGCAGACGCTGTTACTGCACCATGTTCCGAACGTACTGTCAGAGCGTATTCTGCTGATTGGCTGCGGCAAAGAACGCGAGCTGGATGAACGTCAGTATAAGCAGGTGATTCAGAAAACAATCAATACGCTGAATGATACCGGCTCAATGGAAGCCGTCTGCTTCCTGACTGAATTGCACGTCAAAGGGCGTAACACCTACTGGAAAGTGCGTCAGGCAGTCGAAACGGCAAAAGAGAGCCTCTACAGCTTCGATCAGCTGAAGACCAATAAAAGCGAGCCGCGTCGTCCGCTGCGTAAAATGGTCTTTAACGTGCCAACCCGTCGCGAACTGACCAGCGGCGAACGCGCGATCCAGCACGGTCTGGCGATCGCAGCCGGCATTAAAGCGGCCAAAGATCTCGGCAACATGCCGCCTAACATCTGTAACGCGGCGTACCTGGCCTCTCAGGCGCGTCAGCTGGCCGACGCCTACAGCAAAAACGTCATTACCCGCGTCATCGGCGAACAACAGATGAAAGAGCTGGGAATGCACTCTTACCTGGCGGTCGGTAACGGCTCGCAGAATGAATCCCTGATGTCCGTCATCGAGTACAAGGGCAACCCGGCCGAAGACGCGCGCCCTGTCGTGCTGGTCGGTAAAGGCCTGACCTTCGATTCCGGCGGTATCTCCATCAAGCCTGCCGAAGGCATGGACGAGATGAAATACGACATGTGCGGCGCGGCGGCGGTTTACGGCGTGATGCGCATGGTCGCTGAACTTCAGCTGCCGATTAACGTTATCGGCGTACTGGCGGGCTGCGAAAACATGCCTGGCGGGCGTGCTTATCGTCCGGGTGACGTGCTGACCACCATGTCCGGCCAGACCGTTGAAGTGCTGAATACGGACGCCGAAGGCCGTCTGGTGCTGTGTGACGTGCTGACCTACGTTGAGCGCTTCGAGCCTGAAGCGGTCATTGACGTCGCCACGCTCACCGGCGCCTGTGTGATTGCGCTGGGCCACCACATCACCGGCCTGATGTCGAACCACAATCCGCTGGCGCACGAGCTTATCGGCGCCTCGGAACAGGCCGGTGACCGCGCATGGCGTCTGCCGTTGGGTGACGAATATCAGGAGCAGCTGGAGTCTAACTTCGCGGATATGGCAAACATCGGTGGACGTCCTGGCGGGGCGATCACCGCGGGCTGCTTCCTGGCACGCTTCACCCGCAAGTACAACTGGGCGCACCTGGATATCGCGGGCACCGCATGGCGCTCCGGCAAAGCCAAAGGCGCAACCGGTCGTCCAGTGGCGCTGCTGTCGCAGTTCCTGCTCAATCGCGCGGGTTTTAACGGCGACGAATGATGTAAAACGCCGGGTGGCGGCTTCGCCTTACCCGGCCTACAGCGTCACTCAACCGTAGGCCGGGTAAGCGTAGCGCCACCCGGCTTTGCATTTAAATCCACGACAAGAAGCCCCATATATGAAGAATGCAACGTTCTACCTTCTGGACAACGACACCCATCAGGATGGCCTCAGCGCCGTCGAACAGCTGGTGTGTGAAATTGCCGCAGAACGTTGGCGCGCAGGCAAACGCGTGTTGATCGCCTGTGAAGATGAGCAGCAGGCGATTCGTCTCGATGAAGCGCTGTGGGCTCGCCCGCCGGAGAGTTTTGTTCCGCATAACCTGTCAGGCGAAGGGCCACGCGGCGGAGCACCGGTTGAAATTGCCTGGCCGCAAAAGCGCAACAGCAGCGCGCGCGACATTCTTATTAGCCTGCGGATAGATTTTGCAGATTTTGCCACCGCTTTCACAGAAGTGGTAGACTTTGTCCCTTACGAAGAATCTTTGAAACAACTGGCGCGCGAACGCTATAAAGCGTACCGCCTGGCTGGTTTTAACCTGAATACGGCAACCTGGAAATAATGGAAAAGACATATAACCCACGCGATATCGAACAGCCGCTTTACGAGCACTGGGAACAGCAGGGCTATTTCAAGCCTAACGGCGACGAAAGCAAAGAGTCCTTCTGCATCATGATCCCGCCGCCGAACGTCACCGGCAGTTTGCATATGGGTCATGCTTTCCAGCAGACCATCATGGACACCATGATCCGCTACCAGCGCATGCAGGGTAAAAACACCCTGTGGCAGGCGGGGACTGACCACGCGGGTATCGCGACCCAGATGGTGGTTGAGCGTAAAATTGCCGCTGAAGAAGGGAAAACCCGCCACGACTACGGTCGCGACGCGTTCATCGACAAAATTTGGCAGTGGAAAGCGGAATCCGGCGGCACGATTACCCGTCAGATGCGCCGCCTCGGCAACTCCGTGGACTGGGAGCGCGAGCGCTTCACCATGGATGAAGGCCTCTCCAACGCCGTGAAAGAAGTCTTCGTCCGTCTGTACAAAGAAGACCTGATTTACCGTGGCAAACGCCTGGTCAACTGGGATCCGAAACTGCGCACCGCAATTTCTGACCTGGAAGTGGAAAACCGCGAGTCCAAGGGCTCCATGTGGCATATCCGCTATCCGCTGGCCGACGGCGCAAAAACCGCCGACGGTAAAGATTACCTGGTGGTCGCGACCACCCGTCCGGAAACCCTGCTGGGCGATACCGGCGTGGCCGTTAACCCGGAAGATCCGCGTTATAAAGATCTGATTGGCAAATTCGTGGTGCTGCCGCTGGTAAACCGCCGTATTCCGATTGTGGGCGACGAACACGCCGATATGGAAAAAGGCACCGGCTGCGTGAAAATCACCCCGGCGCACGACTTCAACGACTATGAAGTGGGTCGTCGTCACGCCCTGCCGATGATCAACATTCTGACCTTCGACGGCGATATCCGCGAAAGCGCAGAAGTGTATGACACCAAAGGCGAAGAGTCTGACGTTTACTCCAGCGACATCCCTGCGGAGTTCCAGAAGCTGGAACGCTTTGCCGCGCGTAAAGCGATCGTTGCTGCCGTCGACGCACTCGGCCTGCTGGAAGAGATCAAACCTCACGATCTGACCGTGCCGTACGGCGACCGTGGCGGCGTGGTTATCGAGCCAATGCTGACCGACCAGTGGTACGTGCGTGCCGACGTGCTGGCGAAACCGGCTGTTGAAGCGGTTGAGAACGGCAGCATTCAGTTCGTGCCGAAGCAGTACGAAAACATGTACTTCTCCTGGATGCGCGATATTCAGGACTGGTGTATCTCCCGCCAGCTGTGGTGGGGTCACCGTATCCCGGCATGGTACGACAACGACGGCAACGTCTACGTTGGCCGCACCGAAGACGAAGTGCGTCAGGAAAACAACCTGAGCGCGGACGTTGCCCTGCGTCAGGACGAAGACGTGCTGGACACCTGGTTCTCCTCCGCGCTGTGGACTTTCTCCACCCTCGGCTGGCCAGAAAACACCGACGCGCTGCGTCAGTTCCACCCGACCAGCGTGATGGTGTCCGGCTTCGACATCATCTTCTTCTGGATTGCCCGCATGATCATGATGACCATGCACTTCATCAAAGACGAAGACGGCAAGCCGCAGGTTCCGTTCCATACCGTCTACATGACCGGTCTGATCCGCGACGACGAAGGCCAGAAGATGTCCAAGTCCAAGGGTAACGTTATTGACCCGCTGGACATGGTTGACGGTATCTCTCTGGAAGAGCTACTGGAAAAACGTACCGGCAACATGATGCAGCCGCAGCTGGCTGAGAAAATCCGCAAGCGCACCGAGAAGCAGTTCCCGAACGGGATCGAGTCTCACGGTACCGACGCCCTGCGCTTCACCCTGGCGGCACTGGCCTCTACCGGTCGTGACATCAACTGGGACATGAAGCGTCTGGAAGGCTACCGCAACTTCTGCAACAAGCTGTGGAACGCCAGCCGCTTCGTGCTGATGAACACGGAAGATCAGGACTGCGGCTTCAACGGCGGCGAGATGACCCTGTCTCTGGCGGACCGCTGGATCCTGGCGGAATTCAACCAGACGGTGAAAGCGTTCCGCGAGGCTCTGGACAGCTACCGCTTCGATATCGCGGCGGGCATCCTGTATGAATTCACCTGGAACCAGTTCTGCGACTGGTATCTGGAGCTGGCGAAGCCGGTGATGAACGGCGGTACTGAGGCGGAACTGCGCGGCACGCGCAACACGCTGATTACCGTTCTGGAAGGTCTGCTGCGCCTGGCGCATCCGGTCATTCCATTTATCACCGAAACCATCTGGCAGCGCGTGAAGGTGATTGCAGGCATCAACGCTGACACCATCATGCTGCAGCCGTTCCCGGCATTCGATGCGGCTAAGGTTGATGAAGCGGCGTCCGCGGATACCGAGTGGCTGAAACAGGCGATCGTTGCGGTGCGTAACATTCGTGCTGAAATGAACATCGCCCCGGGCAAACCGCTGGAACTGCTGCTGCGCGGCTGCAGCGAAGCGGCTGTTCGTCGCGTCACCGAGAACAACACCTTCCTCAAGACCATGGCGCGCCTGGAAAGCATCACCGTGCTGCCTGCGGATGACAAAGGTCCGGTTTCCGTGACCAAAATCATCGACGGCGCCGAGCTGCTGATCCCAATGGCAGGTCTGATCGATAAAGACGCTGAGCTGGCTCGTCTGGCGAAAGAAGTGGCGAAAGTCGACGTGGAAATTGGCAAAATCGAAAGCAAGCTGGCGAACGAAGGCTTTGTCGCCCGCGCGCCGGAAGCGGTCATCGCGAAAGAGCGTGAGCGCCTGGTTGCCTTCGCCGATGCGAAGACCAAGCTGATTGAGCAGCAGGCGGTTATCGCCGCGCTGTAATGCTTTTACCCCTTACGCTTCAGGGCGTAAGGGGTAACCTTCCTGAAAACTCCTCGCTTGCACTCCCCCTTCTGCGGTGCTATTAACAGCAGTTATGTGTCAATTTTGTAATGAGTAATGCTATGAGCGTGATTACCCCCGTCGCGACGACGATGCGTCGGATCACTGAGCAGGATAACCCGGCTATCGCCGCCGTTATTCGCACCGTTTCTGCCGAATATGGCCTGACGGCTGACAAAGGTTACACGGTTGCGGACCCGAACCTGGACGCGCTTTTCCAGCTCTACAGCCAGCCAGGGCATGCCTACTGGGTAATCGAGCAGAATGGCCAGGTGGTGGGCGGTGGCGGCGTGGCGCCCCTCAGTTGCAGCGAGCCGGATATCTGCGAACTGCAAAAAATGTATTTCCTGCCAACGGCACGCGGACAAGGACTGGCCAAAAAGCTGGCGCTGATGGCGCTGGACCACGCGCGCAAGCAGGGCTTTACCCGCTGCTACCTGGAAACGACCGCCTTCCTCAAAGAGGCCATCGGCCTGTATGAACATCTGGGCTTTGAGCATATCGATGCGCCGCTGGGCTGTACCGGCCACGTTGATTGCGAAGTCAGGATGCTGAAAAGTCTGTAACTTTCGTTCCTGCCCTCTTCTGTTAAGCGGCTGTAAACTGAATGCTCTACACTCTCAGTTCACACCACAACGGGGGAAACACGATGTCGAAGATAAAAAGCTACGCCGCACCGCAGGCGGGTGCAGAACTTGAGCTGTACGAGTACGACGCGGGCGAACTAAAAGCAGAAGACGTCGAAGTACAGGTTGATTACTGCGGGATCTGCCACTCGGATCTCTCGATGATCGACAACGAATGGGGCTTCTCCAGCTATCCGCTGGTTGCCGGACACGAAGTTATTGGCCGCGTCGTGGCGCTCGGTAGCGCCGCGCAGGACAAAGGGCTGAAAGTGGGCCAGCGCGTGGGCATTGGCTGGACGGCACGCAGCTGTGGCCACTGCGATGCCTGTATCAGCGGTAATCAGATCAACTGCCTCGAAGGCGCCGTTCCCACCATTCTGAACAAAGGCGGTTTCGCCGACAAGCTGCGCGCCGACTGGCAATGGGTCATCCCGCTGCCGGACAGCATTGATATCGAATCCGCCGGTCCGCTGCTGTGCGGCGGTATCACCGTCTTCAAACCCCTGCTGATGCACCATATCACCGCCACCAGCCGCGTGGGCGTCATCGGTATTGGTGGCCTTGGGCATATCGCCATCAAGCTGCTGCACGCGATGGGCTGTGAAGTCACGGCGTTCAGCTCGAACCCGGCGAAAGAGAAAGAAGTGCTGGCTATGGGGGCGGATAAAGTGGTGAACAGCCGCGATCCGCAAGCGCTGAACGCGCTGGCGGGCCAGTTTGACCTGATCATCAACACCGTTAACGTCGATCTCGACTGGCAGCCGTACTTTGAAGCGTTGGCCTACGGCGGTAACTTCCACACCGTGGGTGCGGTGATGAAGCCGCTGCCGGTTCCGGCGTTTACCCTGATCGGTGGGGATCGCAGCGTGTCAGGCTCCGCTACCGGTACGCCGTACGAGTTGCGCAAACTGATGAAATTCGCCGGACGCACCAAAGTGGCGCCGACCACCGAACTGTATCCGATGTCGAAAATCAACGAAGCGATCCAGCACGTGCGCGACGGCAAAGCCCGCTACCGCGTGGTGCTGAAAGCAGATTTCTGATGTGAGTTTGCCGGGTGGCGGCTTCGCCTTACCCGGCCTACTTTCACTGCTACGCCAATACGTTAAATACTTCCGCTACCGCGACCGCTCCCGGATCCATCACCCCATCCAGGTTTTCTTTATTGACATACGACGAGCGTCCCGCGCCGGCTTTCGCCATTTTCGACGTTGCTTCTGCGCCCTGCTGCGCGGCCTGCGCTGCCGCCTGAATATTGCCTTTCTGTAACGCCTCCAGCGCCGGTTGCAGCGCATCGATCAGCGTGCGATCGCCAAGATCCGCTCCGCCGTACTGCTTCATCTGCGCCAGTCCGCTCAACAGCGCATCCGGCAGGGCGTGTCCGTCATGCAGCTTTTGCCCGGCCGCCGTAAAGAAGATCGACATCAGCACCCCGCTCGACCCGCCCATCACCGTAGCCAGCCGCTCGCCAACCAGCAGCAGCAGCTTAGACACGTCATTAAGCGGGAGCGTGTTCTCCTCCAGGCGCTGCGCAATATCCCGCGCCCCTTGCGCAAAGGTGGAGCCGGTATCGCCATCGCCCACTTTGGCATCCAGCGCGTTCAGACGGTTTTCGAGTTGGATCAGCGTCCTCGTTACCGAGGAGACATACTCACCCACCTGCGGATTGTCAGACGGTGTGTATTCCACGCGATCGTGAATAGCGCTATGCGCCACGGTGCGCAGCGGCGCAAACGCCACGGGCTTCTGCCAGCCCAGCGTTTCAACCTCGGCGTGAATCGCCTTTTTGAAGAAATCGTTAAGCTTCAGCAGCGTCAGAGAAAAGCCTTTCATATCCAGCGCGCTCACCAGCGGCGCGGGGCCTATCAGATACGCGATCTCCTCTTTCAGCGCCGAATGCGCCAGCTCTTTGGTCAGCAGCGCCATCTCCAGCGCCGATACGCCGCCAAGATTGTTAATCAATACCGCAAAGCGCCCCTCTCCCGCCTGCGCGCGTAGCGGCGTCACCAGCGTGTCGATAATCGCTTTGCTGTTCTGCGTATCCACGACGGAAGCGCCGGGCTCGCCGTGAATGCCCAGACCCAGCTCGACGTGGCCTTGCTTAATGCGCCCCTCTTCATCGTCACTGCCCGGCAGGTTGCAGGTTTGCATCGCCACGCCCAGGCTCCAGAGGTTATCGCAGGCCTGTTGCGCAATCTCCCGCACCTCGCTCAGCGATTTCCCCTGCTCCGCCGCATAGCCCGCAATCTTGTGCACCAGTGCCGTACCGGCAATACCGCGCGGCTGCTTGTTATCCGGCAGCGCGATATCGTCTGCCACAATCACCATCTCCACCTTCAGGCCATAGCGCTTGGCCTTTTCGGCCGCCAGACCAAAGTTCAGGCGGTCGCCGGTGTAGTTTTTGACGATCAGCAGACAGCCGCGATCGCCCGTGACCGCCACAATGGCATTCAGCACCGCATCCACGCTCGGCGAGGCAAACAGATCGCCGCACACTGCCGCCGTCAGCATCCCTTTGCCGACAAACCCGGCGTGTGCGGGTTCGTGGCCTGAGCCGCCGCCGGAGATCACCGCCACGCGGCTTTTGTCCCAGTCGCCACGTGCGACGATCCTGATGGCCGGATCGATATCAAGCTTGACGAGATTGGCATGTGGCGCAGAAAGCAGTATGCCTTCAATGGCATCGTTGACCAGCTGTTTGCGATCGTTAAAGAAGAATCTGGACATAGTTTCCCACTATTTTGTGAACCGTATGCAAAAGCATAGTCCGCGCTGGATAATGCGCCGCAAAGTCAGGAATTTACTCAACCAAATTGCAATCAGGTTGCCTATACTCCACCCAGGACTAAGAGAGGAAGCGCATCATGAGTACACCATTGTTAATTGCCCGGACGCTGGAAAAAGAGCTGTATTTACTGCCCGCGATGGCGAACCGCCACGGTTTGATCACCGGCGCGACCGGGACGGGGAAAACCGTCACCCTGCAAAAGCTGGCGGAGTCGCTTTCGGAGATTGGCGTACCGGTCTTTATGGCTGACGTGAAAGGCGATTTAACCGGTGTCGCTCAGGAAGGGACGGCCTCTGAAAAACTGCTCGAACGGCTGAAGAATATTGGCATCACGGACTGGATGCCGCATAACAATCCGGTGGTGGTGTGGGATATTTTTGGTGAGAAAGGCCATCCGGTGCGCGCCACCGTCTCCGATCTCGGCCCGCTGCTGCTGGCCCGTCTGCTTAACCTTAACGACGTGCAGTCCGGCGTGCTGAATATTATCTTCCGCATTGCCGACGATCAGGGGCTGCTGCTGCTTGATTTTAAAGATCTGCGCGCCATTACGCAGTATATCGGCGATAACGCCAAATCCTTCCAGAACCAGTATGGCAACATCAGCAGCGCCTCGGTGGGCGCCATTCAGCGTGGGCTACTGACCCTGGAGCAACAGGGTGCCGAACACTTCTTTGGCGAGCCAATGCTGGATATCAAAGACTGGATGCGCACCGACAGCAGCGGCAAAGGCATCATCAACATTCTGAGTTCGGAAAAACTCTACCAGATGCCAAAGCTCTACGCCGCCAGCCTACTGTGGATGCTCTCCGAACTGTATGAACAGCTACCGGAAGCGGGCGATCTGGAAAAACCGAAGCTGGTGTTCTTCTTTGACGAGGCGCATCTGCTGTTTAACGACGCGCCGCAGGTATTGCTGGATAAAATTGAACAGGTCATTCGCCTGATCCGCTCCAAAGGGGTCGGCGTCTGGTTTGTCTCGCAAAACCCGTCGGATATCCCCGATAACGTGCTCGGTCAGCTCGGCAACCGCGTGCAGCACGCCCTGCGCGCCTTCACGCCGAAGGATCAGAAAGCGGTGAAAGCCGCCGCGCAAACCATGCGCGCCAATCCTGCCTTTGATACTGAAGCGGCGATTCAGGCGTTAGGCACTGGTGAAGCGCTGATCTCTTTCCTGGATGCGAAGGGCAGCCCGTCCGTGGTGGAACGCGCCATGGTGATTGCCCCCTGCTCGCGCATGGGGCCGGTTACCGACGATGAACGTAACGGCCTGATTAACCACTCTCCGGTTTACGGGAAGTACGAAGACGAGGTGGATCGCGAGTCCGCTTTTGAGATGCTGCAAAAAGGGGTACAGGCGACCACCGAATCGCAGGATGCGCCTGCCGCTAAAGGGCAATCTGTCGCCGTGGATGACGGTATTCTCGGGGGGCTCAAAGACATCCTGTTCGGCAGCACCGGGCCGCGTGGCGGCAAGCGCGACGGCGTGGTACAGACCATGGCGAAAAGCGCGGCGCGACAGGTCACCAATCAGATCGTGCGCGGCATGCTGGGGAGTCTGTTAGGCGGCCGTCGCCGGTAGACGGGGAATCCACGGGCGGCCCAGCGCCGAACCCTGTACACCGTTCTCCTGCAGATAGCGGTCGATTTCCACCATCCCCGTCCAGCGGTTCTCACACCATAGCGGTGCCAGAAGCGTTGGACGGCGGGCGCTGGCCGAAATACGGTGGTAGACAATTTCCGGCGGCGTGTGGCGAATCATCTCCCCCGCCGTCACCGAATAGTCCTCAAGCGCAATACCGTTTAACCGCCCCGCTTCCCAGGCTTTCGCCATAATGCTTCCCGTAACAATATGCAGCGGGTGCAGCTTGATGCCGTCCACGCCGGTCTCAACTACCCTCTCCAGCGTTTCAAGGCCATGCTGTTGACCTTCGCCGGGCAGACCGACAATCAGATGCGAACAGACCTTCAGCCCGCGCTCACGGGCCAGGCGCGTGGTGCGCTGGTAGCAGGCGAAATCATGGCCACGGTTAATACGGTGCAGGGTTTTGTCGTGCGCGGTTTGCAGGCCCAGCTCCAGCCAGATCTCGTAGCCTTGTTCTTTGTACTCGCTGAGCAGGTCCAGCACCGCGTCCGGCACGCAGTCCGGGCGCGTGCCCACGCACAGCCCAACGATGTTAGCCTGGCTGACGGCCTGCTGATACATAGAGCGCAGCACCTGCACCTCCGCCCACGTGCTGGTGTAGGCCTGGAAATAGGCCAGATATTGCTTCGCGCGGTTCACCAGGCTGGCCTGATGGGCAAGCTGTTCCGCGATAGATTTATGCTGCTGGGCTTCGTCAGCAAAGGACGCAACGTTACAGAAGGTGCAGCCGCCGCGCCCGATGGTGCCATCACGATTCGGGCAGCTAAACCCGCCGTGCAGCGTCAGCTTATGAACCTTTTGCCCGTACCGCTGCAAAAGATCCCCACCAAACATATTGACTAATTTCTGTAACTGCATAATCTGATAGACCGTCCCGAAGAAAGGGGACAAGCCTGCCACTTTTAGCCTCTGTCGGCGATGACCTGGATCAATCGCCCTGGACGGCCTTTATCTATATGAATAAATACTCAGGATTACTGCAATTTCATTCACGCTACTCGTGATTACTTTTCCTTATGTTCTGATTGTTTTTTTCATTTATAGCGCCGTCACTGAAAAACAGTGACTTTATGCGGGTTTGAAGGAAATGCCAGATTATTATTCTGCTATAAAACCGCTATTCAGCACGCTACATTGATAATACCGCTTACATATAGTGAGTCAGATCACACTCCGCTACGTCCTGTCAGGGCATATAATCAATGTAAATATAGTTAAATATCCTTTAATTACAATCATATAAACTCTCTTTAGCACATTTTTGTATAAATAAGAATGCCATTTGACCTGTGTACCAATTCCCGATAAGTTGGAAATCCGCTGGAAGCTTTCTGGATGAGCGGCCTGCTCATCATATTTATGCAGTAATTGAGATTCCCTCTGAAGCAAGTCCTCAAACTTGTTTACCTGCGCGAAAGGATGAAAAAGAGGGCGAATGCGAGGTCCGCGTATGAAACGCAAACCCCGTCGCCATGCTCTTTCTGTGCCTGTGCGCCACGGTAAAGTTCAGTGGGAAGCCCGACGAGCCTGGGGAGGTTCACTGATATGTTGTACGATAAATCCCTTGAGAAGGATAACTGTGGTTTCGGCCTGATCGCCCACATAGAAGGCGAACCTAGCCACAAGGTAGTGCGTACTGCTATTCACGCACTGGCCCGTATGCAGCACCGTGGCGCCATCCTTGCCGATGGTAAAACCGGCGACGGTTGCGGCCTGCTGCTGCAAAAACCGGATCGTTTCTTCCGCATCGTGGCGGAAGAGCGCGGCTGGCGTTTAGCCAAAAACTACGCTGTCGGCATGCTGTTCCTGAATCAGGATCCTGAAAAGGCTGCCGCCTCACGCCGCATCGTCGAAGAAGAACTTCAGCGTGAAACCCTGTCGATTGTCGGCTGGCGCAATGTGCCAACCAACGAAGGGGTACTCGGTGAAATCGCCCTCTCCTCGCTGCCTCGTATTGAACAGATTTTCGTCAACGCGCCTGCGGGCTGGCGTCCGCGTGATATGGAACGCCGTCTGTTTATTGCCCGCCGCCGTATTGAAAAACGTCTCCAGGACGATAAAGAGTTCTACGTCTGTAGCCTCTCTAACCTGGTGAACATTTATAAAGGTCTGTGTATGCCGGCTGACCTGCCGCGCTTCTACCTGGACCTGGCGGACCTGCGTCTGGAATCGGCCATTTGCCTGTTCCACCAGCGCTTCTCCACCAACACCGTTCCACGCTGGCCGCTGGCTCAGCCGTTCCGCTACCTGGCGCACAACGGCGAGATCAACACCATCACCGGTAACCGCCAGTGGGCCCGCGCCCGTACCTATAAGTTCCAGACGCCACTGATCCCGGACCTGCACGATGCCGCACCGTTCGTGAACGAAACCGGCTCTGACTCCAGCTCGATGGATAACATGCTGGAACTGCTGCTGGCGGGCGGGATGGATATCGTGCGCGCCATGCGTCTGCTCGTGCCACCGGCCTGGCAGAACAACCCGGATATGGATCCTGAGCTGCGCGCGTTCTTCGACTTTAACTCCATGCACATGGAGCCGTGGGACGGTCCGGCGGGCATCGTGATGTCCGACGGCCGTTTTGCCGCCTGTAACCTGGACCGTAACGGTCTGCGTCCGGCGCGCTACGTCATCACCAAAGACAAGCTCATCACCTGCGCCTCTGAAGTCGGTATCTGGGATTACCAGCCTGACGAAGTGGTCGAGAAAGGCCGCGTCGGTCCGGGCGAGCTGATGGTAATCGACACCCGCGGTGGGCGCATCCTGCACTCCGCCGAAACCGACAACGATCTGAAAAGCCGCCATCCGTACAAAGAGTGGATGGAGAAGAACGTGCGTCGTCTGGTGCCGTTCGAAGATCTGTCGGACGAAGAAGTGGGCAGCCGCGAGCTGGACGACGATACCCTCGCAAGCTACCAGAAGCAGTTTAACTACAGCGCAGAAGAGCTGGACTCCGTCATCCGCGTGCTCGGTGAGAACGGCCAGGAAGCGGTCGGCTCGATGGGTGACGATACCCCGTTTGCCGTGCTCTCCAGCCAGCCGCGCATCATCTATGACTACTTCCGTCAGCAGTTCGCGCAGGTGACTAACCCGCCAATCGATCCACTGCGTGAAGCACACGTGATGTCGCTGGCCACCAGCATCGGTCGCGAGATGAACGTCTTCTGCGAGGCCGAAGGCCAGGCGCACCGTCTGACCTTTAAATCGCCGATCCTGCTGTACTCCGATTTCAAACAGCTCACCACCATGAAAGAGGAGCACTACCGCGCCGACACGCTCGACATTACCTTCGACGTGAACGAGGCGAGCCTCGAAGAGACGGTGAATGCGCTGTGTGACAAAGCCGAACAGATGGTGCGTAACGGTACCGTTCTGCTGGTGCTGTCCGACCGCAACATCGCGAAAAACCGTCTGCCGGTACCTGCCCCGATGGCGGTTGGCGCTATCCAGACGCGTCTGGTCGATAAGAGCCTGCGATGCGACGCCAACATCATTGTGGAAACCGCAAGCGCGCGCGATCCGCACCACTTTGCCGTGCTGCTGGGCTTCGGTGCGACGGCGATCTACCCGTACCTGGCCTACGAAACGCTGGCCCGTCTGGTGGATACCCGCGCGATCGACAAAGATTACCGCGCGGTGATGCTGAACTACCGTAACGGCATCAACAAAGGTCTGTACAAGATCATGTCCAAAATGGGCATCTCGACCATTGCCTCCTACCGCTGCTCGAAGCTGTTTGAAGCGGTCGGCCTGCATGACGAGGTCGCCAACCTCTGCTTCCAGGGCGTGGTCAGCCGCATCGGCGGCGCCGGTTTTGCTGACTTCCAGCAGGATCTGGTGAACCTGTCCAAACGCGCCTGGCTGGCACGTAAGCCGCTGGATCAGGGCGGTCTGCTGAAATACGTTCACGGCGGCGAATACCACGCCTACAACCCGGACGTGGTGCGCACGCTGCAGCAGGCGGTTCAGAGCGGCGAATACCGTGATTATCAGCAGTATGCTGAGCTGGTGAACAACCGTCCGGCGGCAACGCTGCGCGACCTCATTGCCCTGAACCCGGGTGATGAAGCGGTCAGCATTGACGAGGTTGAGCCGGCATCCGAGCTGTTCAAACGCTTCGACACCGCGGCGATGTCCATCGGCGCGCTGAGCCCGGAAGCCCACGAAGCGCTGGCGGAAGCCATGAACAGCATCGGCGGCAACTCTAACTCCGGCGAAGGCGGTGAAGATCCGGCCCGTTACGGTACCAACAAGGTGTCCCGCATCAAGCAGGTGGCATCCGGTCGCTTTGGCGTAACGCCAGCGTACCTGGTCAACGCCGACGTGATTCAGATTAAAGTCGCTCAGGGTGCGAAACCGGGCGAAGGCGGCCAGCTGCCGGGTGATAAAGTTACCCCGTACATCGCCAAACTGCGCTATTCCGTGCCGGGCGTGACGCTGATCTCCCCGCCGCCGCACCACGATATCTACTCTATCGAGGACTTAGCGCAGCTGATTTTCGACCTGAAGCAGGTCAACCCGAAGGCGATGATCTCCGTGAAGCTGGTTTCCGAACCGGGCGTCGGCACCATCGCCACCGGCGTGGCGAAAGCCTATGCGGACCTCATCACCATCGCCGGCTACGACGGCGGTACCGGTGCAAGCCCGCTCTCCTCCGTGAAATATGCGGGCTGTCCGTGGGAGCTTGGCCTGGTGGAAACCCAGCAGGCGCTGGTGGCTAACGGCCTGCGTCACAAGATCCGCCTGCAGGTGGACGGCGGTCTGAAAACCGGCCTCGACATCATCAAGGCGGCAATCCTCGGCGCGGAAAGCTTCGGCTTCGGTACCGGCCCAATGGTTGCGCTTGGCTGTAAATACCTGCGTATTTGCCACCTGAACAACTGCGCAACCGGCGTGGCAACCCAGGACGAGAAGCTGCGTAAGAATCACTATCACGGTCTGCCGTTTAAAGTAACCAACTACTTTGACTTCATCGCCCGCGAAACCCGCGAGCTGATGGCGCAGCTGGGCGTTAAACGCCTGGTGGACCTGATTGGTCGTACCGACCTGCTGAAAGAGCTGGAAGGCTTCACGGCGAAGCAGCAGAAGCTGGAGCTGTCTAAGCTGCTGGAAACCGCGCAGCCGCACCCGGGCAAAGCGGTCTACTGCACCGAGAACAACCCGCCGTTCGATAACGGCGTACTGAACGCGCAGCTGCTGCAGCAGGCGAAGCCGTACGTGGACGACAAGCAGAGCAAAACGTTCTGGTTTGATATCCGCAACACCGACCGCTCCGTGGGCGCCTCCCTTTCCGGTTATATCGCGCAAACGCACGGTGACCAGGGGCTGGCGGCGGATCCGATTACCGCGCACTTCAGCGGTACCGCGGGTCAGAGCTTCGGCGTGTGGAACGCAGGCGGCGTTGAGCTTTACCTGACCGGCGATGCCAACGACTACGTCGGCAAAGGCATGGCGGGCGGTCTGCTGGCGGTGCGTCCTCCGGTTGGCTCAGCCTTCCGCAGCCATGAAGCCAGCATCATCGGTAACACCTGCCTGTACGGCGCGACCGGCGGTCGCCTGTTCGCAGCAGGCCGTGCGGGCGAGCGTTTTGCGGTGCGTAACTCCGGTGCCATCACCGTGGTGGAAGGCATTGGCGATAACGGTTGTGAATACATGACGGGCGGGATTGTTTGCGTTCTGGGTAAAACCGGCGTGAACTTTGGCGCGGGCATGACGGGTGGTTTTGCCTACGTCCTGGATGAAGACGGTGAGTTCCGCAAACGCGTGAACCCGGAGCTGGTGGAAGTGCTGGACGTTGATACGCTGGCTATCCACGAAGAACACCTGCGCGGTTTGATCACCGAACACGTGCAGCATACCGGTTCTTCGCGCGGCGAAGAGATCCTGGCGAACTGGCCAGCGTTCTCTGCGAAATTCGCGCTGGTTAAGCCGAAGTCCAGCGATGTTAAAGCCCTGTTGGGTCACCGTAGTCGTAGCGCAGCAGAGCTGCGCGTGCAGGCGCAGTAAGGAATTCAGATGAGCCAGAACGTATACCAGTTTATCGACCTGCAGCGTGTTGATCCGCCAAAGAAACCGCTGAAGATCCGCAAAATTGAATTTGTTGAAATCTATGAGCCGTTTTCAGAAGGCCAGGCCAAAGCGCAGGCAGACCGCTGCCTGTCCTGCGGTAACCCTTACTGCGAATGGAAATGTCCGGTACATAACTACATCCCGAACTGGCTGAAGCTGGCCAACGAAGGACGTATTTTTGAAGCCGCCGAGCTGTCTCACCAGACCAACACCCTGCCGGAAGTGTGCGGCCGCGTGTGTCCTCAGGACCGTCTGTGCGAAGGTTCCTGTACGCTGAACGACGAGTTCGGCGCGGTGACCATCGGCAACATCGAGCGCTATATCAACGATAAAGCGTTCGAGATGGGCTGGCGTCCGGATATGACCGGCGTGAAGCAAACCGACAAGCGCGTGGCGATCATCGGCGCGGGCCCGGCGGGCCTGGCCTGTGCGGACGTGCTGACCCGCAACGGCGTGAAGGCGGTGGTCTTTGACCGTCATCCGGAGATCGGCGGCCTGCTGACCTTCGGTATCCCGGCCTTCAAGCTGGAAAAAGAGGTCATGACCCGTCGCCGTGAAATCTTCACCGGCATGGGCATTGAGTTCAAACTTAACGTGGAAGTGGGCCGCGACGTGCAGCTCGACGACCTGCTGAAGGATTACGACGCCGTGTTCCTGGGCGTGGGCACCTATCAGTCCATGCGCGGCGGTCTGGAGAACGAAGATGCGCCGGGCGTGTACGACGCGCTGCCGTTCCTGATTGCCAACACCAAGCAGATTATGGGCTATGGTGAAACGGCGGATGAGCCATTCGTCAGCATGGAAGGCAAACGCGTGGTGGTGCTGGGCGGCGGTGATACCGCGATGGACTGTGTGCGTACCTCCATTCGTCAGAATGCGGCACACGTGATCTGCGCCTACCGTCGTGACGAAGAGAACATGCCGGGCTCTAAACGCGAAGTGAAAAACGCGCGTGAAGAGGGCGTGGAGTTCCAGTTCAACATCCAGCCTCTGGGTATTGAAGTGAATGCCAACGGTAAAGTGAGCGGCGTGAAGATGGCGCGCACGGAGATGGGGGCACCGGATGCGAAAGGCCGTCGTCGTGCGGAAATCGTCGCCGGTTCTGAACACGTGATCCCGGCCGATGCCGTGGTGATGGCGTTCGGTTTCCGTCCTCACAGCATGGAGTGGCTGGCGAAGCACAGCGTCGAGCTGGATTCACAGGGCCGCGTGATTGCGCCAGAAGGCAGCGATAACGCGTTCCAGACCAGCAACCCGAAAATCTTCGCCGGTGGCGATATCGTTCGCGGTTCTGACCTGGTGGTGACGGCGATTGCCGAAGGCCGCAAGGCGGCTGACGGTATACTGAACTACCTGGAAGTGTAAAAAAACAGGCCCGATTGGGCCTGTTTTTTTATTTCACGACGCGAAGAGCCGGACGGCCACCGCGCGGAGGCGGATCGTCATCAGGGTCATTGTCGTCGTGATGATCGGGTTTATCGCCATCAATAAGTGACATCACCGTGTCGCTTTCGCGCTCATCGGATGCGTTGTCATCATTCAGGCTGGCAACATCTTCATCATACGCCGCTTCCGGCTCGAACATGGTACCCGCACCGTTTTCACGCGCGTAGATAGCCAGCACGGCTGCCAGAGGTACGGAAACCTGACGCGGCACGCCGCCGAAACGCGCGTTGAAGCGCACTTCATCGTTTGCCAGCTCCAGGTTACCCACCGCACGCGGCGCAATGTTCAGTACGATCTGTCCGTCACGCGCGTATTCCATTGGAACCAGCACGCCCGGCAACGTCACATCCACAACCAGGTGCGGCGTGAGCTGGTTATCCAGCAGCCATTCATAGAAGGCGCGCAGCAGATACGGACGGCGTGGGGTAAGTTGTGACATTTCCACAGTCATTAGCCTCGGCCGAGACGCATTTCACGTTCCGGTTCAGTTAAAGATGCCAGGAAAGAGTCGCGTTCAAATACGCGAGTCATATAGCCTTTCAGCTCTTTCGCGCCAGGACCGCTGAACTCTACGCCCAGGGTTGGCAGACGCCACAGCAGCGGTGCCAGGTAGCAATCCACCAGGCTGAACTCATCGCTCAGGAAGAACGGTTTCTGACCAAACACAGGCGCGATTGCCAGCAGCTCTTCACGCAGCTGCTTACGTGCAGCGTCAGCTTCAGAAGCGGAACCGCTGACGATAACGTTCATCAGCGAGTACCAGTCTTTTTCAATACGCTGCATGTACAGGCGGCTTTCACCACGCGCGACAGGGTAAACAGGCATCAGTGGCGGATGCGGGAAACGCTCATCCAGATATTCCATAATGATACGGGATTCCCACAGGGTCAGCTCGCGATCCACCAGCGTCGGTACGCTTTGGCTCGGGTTGAGATCGATCAGATCCTGAGGCGGGTTATCCTTTTCCACATGCTCGATCTCAAAACTGACACCCTTCTCGGCCAGCACGATACGAACCTGATGGCTATAAATGTCAGTAGGACCAGAAAACAGCGTCATTACCGAACGTTTGTTGGCAGCGACAGCCATGAAAACCTCCAGGTATATTCAGAATTTTTACTGCTACCAGCCCAACAGGGGCCAGCCAGATGTTGTATCGCCCATCCCAGAGAAAACACATTGTTCAAGAAACGAACAAAAATCGAGTATTCACCGATATTTGGGCAGAAAATTGGATGATAGTTTACCAGATTTTGATGGCTTTGTGGTGAGGGGATTCTGGAAATGTGGAAAAAGAGAAGATATATGCATGGAGATTGTGGATAACCTGCGCATTATCCATAAAAAAACCCGCCGAAGCGGGTTTTTCGCCAATCGTTCTGCGTAAGCAGAATGGATTAACGTTTGGAGAACTGTGGACGACGACGTGCTTTACGCAGACCCACTTTCTTACGTTCAACCTGACGCGCGTCACGAGTAACGAAGCCAGCTTTACGCAGTTCAGAACGCAGGGATTCGTCGTACTCCATCAGAGCGCGGGTGATACCGTGACGGATCGCACCTGCCTGACCGGAGATACCACCACCTTTAACGGTGATGTACAGATCCAGTTTTTCTACCATGTCAACCAGTTCCAGCGGCTGGCGAACTACCATGCGGGCAGTTTCGCGACCGAAGTATTGTTCCAGAGAACGCTGGTTGATTACGATTTTACCACTGCCCGGTTTGATGAAAACGCGAGCTGCGGAACTTTTGCGGCGACCAGTGCCGTAGTATTGATTTTCAGCCATTGCCTATAATCCCGATTAGATGTCAAGAACTTGCGGTTGCTGTGCCGCGTGGTTGTGCTCGTTGCCTGCGTAAACTTTCAGTTTACGGAACATAGCACGACCCAGCGGGCCTTTTGGCAGCATGCCTTTAACCGCGATTTCAATCACACGCTCAGGACGGCGGGCAATCATCTCTTCAAAGGTCGCTTCTTTGATACCACCGATGTGGCCGGTGTGGTGATAGTACACTTTGTCAGTACGCTTGTTGCCGGTTACAGCAACTTTATCAGCGTTCAGAACGATGATGTAATCACCGGTATCAACGTGCGGAGTGTATTCCGCTTTATGCTTACCGCGCAGGCGACGAGCCAGTTCAGTAGCCAGACGGCCCAGAGTTTTACCGGTCGCGTCAACAACATACCAGTCGCGCTGTACGGTTTCTGGTTTAGCTGTAAAAGTTTTCATTAAAAGCTTACCCAAATAATAAGTTACACGTTGGTGAACACCCAAACGTTTAGTCAGTTGAGGTTCACACGACAAAGTCCGGCAAACCTACCCCTTCGAATAGCTAATGCCGACACATAGAAAGTTTCGGGAAAAAAACCTTCTCGTAACGTGGGGTCGCAAGATTATAGAGAAGTTGAGGTCAAAGATCGACCCTTAAATGTGATTTGGAATGGGTTTTTCGGGGGTAAGTATTGTGCGGTCTGGTGCCCTCACCCCCGGCCCCTCTCCCACAGGGAGAGGGTGACGTTTGTTACGGCATATGCTCCAGCTTCAGGTATTCCTCGCTCTGCATCTCCTGCAGGCGCGACAGGCAGCGCTGGAATTCAAACTTCAGCCGTTCGCCCTGGTAAATCTCATATAAAGGTACCTCGGCGCTGACCACCAGCTTGACGTGGCGCTCATAAAACTCGTCCACCAGCGCAATGAAGCGCCGTGCTTCGCTCTCCATCAGCCGCGTCATCACCGGTACATCCAGCACCATCACGGTGTGGAACAGACGCGAAAGCGCAATGTAGTCGTGCTGGCTGCGGGCATCCACGCAGAGCGTCGTAAAGGAGACCGCCAGCGTTTGGTTTTCGACGCCAAGGGTGGGCAGCGGGCGATGGTTAATCTCGAGTTCCGGGGCGTGATCGCGTTTTGCCCCCGCCAGCGCCAGCCAAAGCTTATCCATCTCGCGGGTGGTCTCTGCATTTAACGGCGAAAGCCAGAGGTGCGCCTGTGTCAGGGTTCGCAGACGATAATCGACACCGGCATCGACGTTCATGATGTCGCAGTGCTGCTTGAGGGCGTCGATGGCGGGCAGGAAGCGTGCCCGCTGCAGGCCGTTACGATAGAGCTCATCCGGCGGGATATTCGACGTGGCCACCAGCGTGATTCCGCGGGCAAATAGCGCTTTCATCAGGCCACCTAACAGCATGGCATCGGTGATGTCAGACACAAAAAACTCATCGAAGCAGAGCACGTCCGTTTCCGCCTTGAACCGGTCGGCCACAATCTCCAGCGGATCGCTTTTACCCTGCAGCGCAGTCAGCTCTTCATGCACCCGCAGCATAAAGCGGTGGAAGTGCAGGCGCTGTTTGCGTGCGCCCGGCAGGCTCAGATAGAACAGGTCCATCAGCCAGGTTTTTCCGCGACCGACCCCGCCCCACATATATAAACCGCGCACCGGCGCGTGAGCCTGCGGCGTTTTTTTACCGAGCAACCGCCCAAACGCCGCCTTTAGGCCACCGTTCTGTTCGACTTCAGCGGGTTTTGCCGTGAGCTCCTGATAAATCGTCTCCAGACGGTTTACCGCCTCACGTTGAACGTCATCCGGTTGATGAGTGCCCTCGTTTAGGGCCAGTTGATATCGCGATGCAGGGGACAGGTTTTGCATAATCTTATTGTTATTCCTTCAATTAACGCTCACCAGCAGACGCGACTGATGAAAAAAAGGCCGTTCTACACTACGCGATGATACGTCAGGATTCCACTTCTACGGAAATAGCGGTTATAGTGGCATTATCAGGCACAGGCAGGAGCCGAGCCAACACCCTACGGAACAACAAGACAACGGGAGAAGTTCATGACCTGGGAATATGCGCTAATCGGTTTAGTCGTCGGCATCGTCATCGGTGCTGTGGCCATGCGTTTCGGTAATCGCAAATTGCGTCAGCAGCAGTCACTGCAGTACGAACTGGAAAAGAACAAAGCCGAGCTGGAAGAGTATCGTGAAGAGCTGGTCAGCCATTTTGCCCGTAGCGCCGAGCTGCTGGACAACATGGCGACCGACTATCGTCAGCTGTATCAACATATGGCCAAAAGCTCCAGCAGCCTGCTGCCGGAAATGACCGCGGAAACCAACCCGTTCCGCAACCGTCTGGCTGACTCTGAAGCCGGTAACGATCAGGCGCCCGTTCAGATGCCTCGCGACTATTCCGATGGCGCGTCCGGCCTGCTGCGCGGCGGTGTAAAACGCGATTAATCGCACAACCTGAATTTATTTTACGGGCGCAGCGATTGCGCCCGTCCTTTCTTCATGACCCCAGCTATCATTTAGTTAAACACCTCATTGTTCAGCGGTTTAAAATTCAATAACATCAACGTGTTTTTGGGGCCGTTTTTCCTTTATTCCAGGTTACGAGAGTCAACATCGATGAAGAAAAAAAACCAGCTGTTGAGCGCTATCGCGTTAAGTGTCGGGTTATCTCTCTCGGCGTCCGTCCCTGTATTCGCCGCCATCCCCACCCAGGTGCCTGGCCAGGCGGCCATTCCAAGCCTCGCACCCATGCTGGAAAAAGTGTTGCCTGCGGTCGTCAGCGTTCAGGTTGAGGGTACCGCAGTACAAAGCCAACGCGTCCCTGAAGAACTGAAAAAATATTTTGGCGATGAGTCTCCCGACCAGCAGGCGCAGCCTTTTGAAGGCCTGGGCTCTGGCGTCATTATTGATGCGGCAAAAGGCTATATTCTGACCAACAATCATGTCATCAGCCAGGCCGATAAAATCAGCGTCCAACTGAACGATGGCCGCGAATTCGATGCCAAACTGATCGGCGGAGATGACCAGAGCGACATCGCGCTGTTGCAGGTGCAAAACCCGAGCAACCTGACCCAGATTGCCATCGCGGACTCCGACAAACTGCGCGTCGGCGATTTTGCCGTCGCCGTGGGCAACCCCTTTGGTTTAGGGCAGACCGCGACTTCCGGGATCGTCTCCGCGCTGGGACGCAGCGGCCTCAATCTGGAAGGGCTGGAAAACTTTATCCAGACCGATGCCTCCATCAACCGTGGGAACTCCGGCGGGGCATTGCTCAACCTTAACGGCGAGCTGATAGGGATTAACACGGCGATTCTGGCCCCGGGCGGCGGCAGCATCGGGATCGGTTTTGCTATCCCAAGCAATATGGCCAAAACCCTCTCTCAACAGCTCATTCAGTTTGGCGAAGTCAAACGCGGGCTGCTGGGTATTAAAGGTATGGAGATGAGCGCGGATATTGCAAAAGCGTTCAACATCAACGTACAGCGCGGGGCGTTTGTCAGTGAAGTGCTGCCAAACTCCGGCTCGGCAAAAGCGGGCGTGAAATCGGGTGATGTGATCGTCAGCCTGAACGACAAGCCGCTGAGCAGCTTTGCCGAACTGCGCTCGCGGATTGCCACCACCGAACCCGGTGCCAAAGTGAAGCTGGGCCTGATACGTGACGGTAAGCCGCTGGACGTTGAAGTCACGCTGGATAAGAGCACCTCTTCCTCTGCCAGTGCGGAGCTTATCGCCCCGGCCCTGCAAGGGGCTACATTGAGCGATGGGCAGCTGAAAGACGGTACGAAAGGCATTCGCATCGACACCGTCGAGAAGAGCAGCCCTGCTGCACAGGCCGGATTGCATCAGGATGACGTGATCATTAGCGTAAACCGCAATCGCGTGCAGTCCATTGCCGAACTGCGCAAGTTGCTGGAAAGTAAACCGGCGGTTATTGCCCTGCAGGTCATGCGTGGCAATGAGTCCATCTATATACTGTTGCGCTAAGCATTTGTGACCCGGACATCACCGCTGCGTGTGATGTCCGGATAACTCATGTTATGCTGCAAATCGTTCCTTTTTTAACGACACGCGCATCATGCTTTTAAAGCTCTTACGTTCTATTGTCATCGGTTTGATTGTTGCTGGCCTGCTGCTGCTGGCGCTGCCGTCTATACGTCAGTTCAATAAACTGTCGGCTCCCCAGTTCGATAGCACGGATGAAACGCCAGCCACCTATAACCAGGCCGTCCGCCGTGCCGCACCTGCCGTGGTTAACGTCTATAACCGTGGTCTGAACACCTCAGCCCACAACCAGCTGGAGATCCGTACTCTCGGCTCCGGCGTAATCATGGACGAGCGCGGCTACATTATTACCAACAAGCACGTGATTAACGATGCCGACCAGATCATCGTCGCCCTGCAGGATGGCCGCGTATTTGAGGCGTTACTCGTTGGATCTGATAGCCTGACCGACCTGGCCGTGCTGAAAATTAACGCCACGGGCGGTTTGCCGGTCATCCCGATCAACCGTAAACGTACCCCGCATATTGGTGACGTCGTCCTGGCGATTGGTAACCCTTACAACCTGGGTCAGACCATCACCCAGGGGATTATTAGCGCGACCGGTCGTATTGGCCTCAACCCCTCCGGGCGGCAGAACTTCCTGCAAACCGATGCCTCCATCAACCACGGTAACTCCGGCGGGGCGCTGGTCAACTCGCTGGGTGAACTGATGGGAATCAACACCCTCTCGTTCGATAAGAGTAACGACGGCGAGACGCCGGAAGGGATCGGCTTTGCCATTCCGTTCCAGCTGGCGACCAAGATCATGGATAAGCTGATCCGCGACGGACGCGTGATCCGCGGCTATATCGGTATCGGCGGGCGCGAAATTGCACCGATGCATACCCAGGGCGGCGGTATCGATCAGATTCAGGGGATTGTGGTGAATGAAGTGTCGCCTGGTGGCCCGGCCGCTAATGCGGGTATTCAGGTAAATGACGTCATTGTGTCGGTCAACGGCACGCCAGCGGTCTCTGCGCTGGAGACGATGGACCAGGTGGCAGAGATTCGTCCGGGCTCTATCATCCCTGTTGAAGTCATGCGCAACGATAAGAAACTGACGCTGCATGTGACGATTCAGGAATATCCGGCCACTAACTGACAAGCATAAAAAAACGGAGCGATAAGCTCCGTTTTTTTTGCCAGAAGACGGTTCGTTTTACTTGTTAACGAACTCTTCACCCAGGGTGATATCTTTCTTCAGCGTATCCAGCATACCTTCCATCGCGTGTTGTTCAAACGCGCTCAGCGTACCAATGGATTTACGCTCTTCGATACCGTTTTTACCCAGCAGCAGCGGTTGAGAGAAGAAGCGAGCGTGTTCGCCATCGCCTTCAACGTAAGCGCATTCAACAACGCCTTTCTCGCCCTGCAGAGCGCGAACCAGTGACAGGCCAAAACGCGCAGCTGCCTGGCCCATAGACAGGGTTGCAGAACCGCCACCCGCCTTCGCTTCCACCACTTCGGTGCCCGCGTTCTGAATGCGTTTAGTCAGGTCAGCCACTTCCTGCTCGGTGAAGCTCACGCCTGGGATCTGCGACAGCAGAGGCAGGATGGTGACGCCAGAGTGACCGCCAATGACCGGCACTTCCACTTCTGTTGGCTGTTTGCCTTTCAGCTCAGCAACAAAGGTGTTGGAACGGATGATATCCAGCGTGGTCACGCCGAACAGTTTGTTTTTGTCGTAAACACCCGCTTTCTTCAGCACTTCTGCCGCGATAGCCACGGTGGTGTTCACCGGGTTAGTGATGATACCGATGCATGCTTTCGGGCAGATTTCTGCAATCTGCTGCACCAGGTTTTTCACGATGCCCGCGTTGACGTTGAACAGGTCTGAACGATCCATGCCTGGCTTACGCGCCACGCCTGCAGAAATCAGCACCACGTCAGCACCCTGCAGTGCAGGACGTGCATCTTCACCGGAGAAGCCTTTGATTTTTACAGCGGTCGGGATGTGGCTCAGGTCAACCGCCACACCTGGGGTTACCGGAGCAATATCGTACAGGGAGAGTTCTGAGCCTGAAGGCAGTTGGGTTTTCAGTAGTAGGGCAAGCGCCTGGCCGATACCACCAGCAGCGCCGAGGACTGCGACTTTCATCCTAAACTCCTTATTATGGTTAACTTAAGTATCTGTAAATCCGTTGCGGCGACCATAATTCAGCAAGTAAATAATTACAATTTTCGTAGCTAAAGAATTTGAGGTCACGCGACTTTATCTCTCATCAGAAGACTATCTGACGACAAATGGCAACGCATTAAGAGGTGGTTACAATACACCCTGCCCCGCCACCAAAACAACATCATTTTGATAACATTTAATTTACTTTTAAGCTTATTTGCGCGGCGTGACCCAGGCATGTTTTCTGATAACGAAATCTGATAAAATCACTCCCTTTCATAACATTATTTCAGCCTGGCGCTGGGTAGATAATTTGCATAAAAATTCATCCACATGCATAATAATGTTGTTTCTATCGTCATATTCCGGGTGACTTATGCGAAGCTCGTCTAAGCAAGAAGAATTAGTAAAGGCGTTTAAGGCGCTACTCAAAGAAGAGAAATTCAGTTCTCAGGGAGAAATTGTTCAGGCGCTGCAGGAACAAGGCTTCGATAACATCAATCAGTCGAAAGTCTCCCGCATGTTAACGAAATTTGGCGCGGTACGTACCCGTAACGCCAAGATGGAGATGGTCTATTGCCTGCCGGCAGAACTTGGCGTGCCGACCACCTCCAGCCCGCTCAAAAATCTGGTTCTGGATATCGATCATAACGACGCCGTAGTGGTGATCCACACAAGCCCTGGTGCCGCACAGCTGATTGCCCGCATGCTGGACTCGCTGGGTAAAACGGAGGGGATCCTCGGGACTATCGCCGGCGATGACACCATCTTTACCACACCAGCCAGCGGTTTCTCCGTGAAAGATCTCCACGAAGCGATTCTGGTTCTGTTCGAACAGGAACTCTAATCCCCTCTCCCCGTAGCGTCGCTACGGGGATCGTTCTGCTTACGCTGCGTTTCCCCCTCTTTTCTACTGCCCTTCACTTTGACAAATAGTGCTTTTTACCACCCATTAACATTCATCTGGTGAATGCTAAATCAAAAAATCGCACAAAAAATCAAAAGCTACTATCCATATGATTTAATTAGATATAACCACCACAATCGAACAAAAAACACCCAATATTATGCAATTTGGTTATAAAAAATAGTCTGGTTAACACGTAATAACAACAGAAACCATTAGCCTGGTATTAATTTTTATCGTTATTAGTGTATACTTGATTTTGTGATGAGGGTCACGAAACAAGACCCCACTAAAAAATTCGACGAGGTAAGAATCATGAAAATCAAATCAACTGTAGCGGCGCTGAGCGTCCTGTCTGTCCTGTCATTCGGTGCTTTCGCTGCCGACTCTATCAATGCTGACCAGGCGCAATCCCGCCAGGCCATCGGTACGGTTTCTGTCGGCGCGGTCGGCACATCGCCAATGGACATGCGTGAGATGCTGAACAAAAAAGCGGAAGAACAGGGTGCGTCATCCTATCGCATCATCGAAGCGCGTTCTGGTGACCACTGGCACGCCACCGCTGAGCTGTACAAATAAGTTTTAGTAATAACTGAAAACGTAAATCTCCCCTCAACGGCACCAGGCATAAAAATAGCGGTTCAACCCTTCTCGCCGTTGAGTAAAAAACCCTATTCAGGAGTAAAGACTATGAAAACCAAATTGATCATCGCAACCCTCGGTCTGGCATCCGTTCTCTCTTTCGGCGCAAGTGCAGCCGTACAGCAGGTGAATGCCGACCAGGCACAAAATCTGCAGCCAATGGGCAGCGTATCCGTGACGTCAGTCACCGGTTCCCCGATGGATATTCGTCACGAACTTGCCGCCAAAGCTGAAAAAGCAGGCGCCAGCAGCTATCGCGTCACCGAACTGAATCAGGGTGACCACTGGCATGCAACGGCAGAGCTGTATAAATAAACCCTCGTCGTATCTCATCATACGACTTGCCCCTGGCCTCATGGTCAGGGGCTTTTTTTGATTCAATGCCGCGCGTTAAAGCGCAGCTGCCCTTCAAGCTCTTCTTCCGCTTCATCGAAAAGCAATATCAGCGCGCCAAAACGTCTGCGAAGCTTATCGGGCAAATGGATGAACTCAATTTCCAGCGGTAGCGGCAGCAGGCTGCCGGTCACCACGTCCCACAGCGTATCCAGATTCGTCACGCTTTCCCGTTCAAGATCAAACACCCGGATAAATTCACGGTAGAAGTCTTCCTGACTGTCGATCTCGTCAAAATCAAACGTATAGGTTTTCATTGCCAGCCACCCAGTCCAGGCGAGCGGCAGATGCCGCCCTGTCTATTATAATCCCCCAATATGCAGGGTTTTAACTTCCAGATACTCTTCCAGCCCAAGCACGGAGCCCTCTCGTCCAAGACCTGACTCTTTTACGCCGCCAAAGGGGCCGAGCTCCGTGGAGACGGCACACTCGTTAATGCCAATCATCCCGCTCTCGATTGCCTGTGAAACGCGGAAGACCCGTGAGAGATTCTGGGTATAGAAGTAAGCCGCCAGCCCATAGGGCGTGTTGTTGGCGCGCTGGATAACTTCATCTTCCGAGGTGAAACGGAAGCACGCCGCCACCGGGCCAAACGTCTCTTCTTCTGCCAGCTTCATGCCTTCATGGCAGTCGCCCAGTACGGTTGGCATCCAGAAATTCCCACCAAGCGGATGGGGTTTACCCCCAGCCAGTACGGTTGCGCCCCGGGCAACGGCATCGTCGACATGCTCACGCACCTTGTTGACCGCAGAAGGTTCAATCAGCGGCCCGACGATCACCCCTTCGTCAAGACCATTCCCCACCTTCAGCCCATTCACCGCATCGGCAAGTTTATTCACAAATTTGTCGTAGACGGTTTCCTGAATATAAAAACGGTTCACGCTGACGCAGACCTGCCCGGCATTGCGGAACTTGTTGGCGATCGCCCCCTTAACCGCTGCGTCGATATCCGCATCCTCAAAAACGATATACGGGGCATTCCCCCCCAGCTCCATAGAGACTTTCTTCATGGTTTCTGCGGCGTTACGCACCAGCGTTTTGCCGACGGAGGTTGAACCCGTAAAGGAGATTTTACGCACGTCCCGGCTTGCCATAATCGCATCGCTGATTTCATGCGTATTCCCGGCCACGGCGTTGAGCACGCCGTCGGGTACGCCGGCCTGTTTTGCCAGGGTAAGCAGCGCAAAGGCACTAAGCGGTGTGTTATTGGCCGGTTTGATCACCCCGGTACATCCTGCTGCCAGCGCCGGGCCTAACTTGCGGGTGAGCATGGCCATCGGGAAGTTCCACGGCGTAATCGCCGCGACCACACCAATGGGTTCACGGGTCGCCAGAATGCGTGAGCCGGGTTTGATCGGCGGAATAATTTCACCGTTCGCGCGTTTGGCTTCTTCGGCAAACCACTGGATAAAGCTGGCGGCGTACTCGACTTCTCCCTCCGCCTCTTTCAGGGGTTTGCCCTGTTCGGTGGTCATTAACCGCCCGAGCCAGCTTTTATTCTCAATAATCAGTTCGTACCAGCGGTAGAGAATCGCCGAACGCTCTTTTGCAGTTTTGGCACGCCAGGCCGGGAAGGCTTTGGTGGCCGCTGCGATAGCGTCTTCGGTTTGTGCTTTACCCGCCTTCGCGACTTTAGCGATGACTTCCCCGGTCGCGGGGTTAAGTACATCGAACGTCGTGTCCAGCGTTTTCCAGATCCCGTTGACAAGATAACCGGTCTGAAAAAGGATGTGATCCTGAAGCGCCTGGGTCGTCATGTGTCCTCCCTTCCTGAAATGTAAGAACGTGCTGGAATAAGTATAGCCACAAAAAAACCGACGCTTTTGGCGTCGGTTTTTTACTTCAGTCAGTTATCCGTGAGGGCATTCTGGTAGCGATGCAGCATAAACACCAGCCGTCCTACCGGCTCGGTCACCTGAGGCGGTGCTTCCCAGTGCTTTAGCTTCTCCTGGTAGATATCGAGCTCTTCAAGCAGCTGCGTAAAGTAACGACGTCGTTTGTCATCGCTGCTGGCGGAAAGCACGTGATCGGCGGTACGACGCAGCTGGCGGTGCCAGGCCGACAGATCGTCGTTGATCGGCACGGGCGCGTTACGCAGACGCTGGTGCGCGATGATCATGGTTAACGCCAGGCGGAACTTCGCGATATCGCCCGGGAACTTGTTCAGCAGTAAAAACAGCTGCTGGTAGAGCGCGGGCAGGTGGTTCTCTTTACGGCGCGCGGTATTGGTTGTCATCGACGATACGGCAGCCGACACGAACTGGTTCAGCAGCACGCGGCCCGTTCTTGCCTGCGAGTTATCCCGTACCAGCAGTATCACCATCATGGCCAGGAAACAGCCCACCAGCTGACCTAACGCGCTGTCGAGGAACTGGCTGAAATGGAAGGTCATCGGGTTATCGAGCACGATGATGTTAATCGTACTTGCCAGCGCCCCCAGCGATCCCAGGCGCCGCTTTTGTACTTCAATGCCGATAAAGAACGCCATTACCGCCAGACTAATACAGAGCAGCAGCATGCTCTGCTGGGTAGACGGGATGATGACCAGAAAATAGAGCGCGCCTATCGGCAGGGCGGCAATGGTGCCGTAGAGGAAATCAATGGCGACCATTCGCGGGTTAGGCAGACGCATCGCCAGTGCGGTCACGACGGCAATCATCACCATCGCGCCGCTGCCGGACGTCCAGCCCGTCCACAGCCAGAACAGCGTGCCGAGCATACAGGCCAGCGTGGTACGCCAGAAGTTGACCATGGCGTGATGGCGCTCGGCGGATTCCGCCTTGATCACCACTTCGCCCTGCAGCACCTCTTCTTCCGCCGCGCTGATTTTGGTATTCCCGATCACGCCGCGCTTCAGCAGCAGATAGCGCGTCGCGGCGCCGACCCAGGTGTAGATCGTCACCGGCGTGTCGCGCTCCCCTGTCCAGGCAATCACCCGACGCATGCGCTTAAGCTGCTTGTGCACGTCCTGCACGGTTTCCACCGGCTCGGCAAACAGTTCGCGGAACGTATCGGTGACCGCTTCCGGCCGGGTGTTCTGAATCAAATAGGTTTCACATGCCTGGGTAATCAGCGTCAGAGAGACGGTGTTGAGGGCTTTCAGGCGACGATTCGCGCGAGCCCAGCGCGAGGACTCCATATTAAGGTTGCTGCGCATCCCTTCAAGCGCCTGCGTACGACGTACCAGCCCGCTCCAGGCTTTATCCACCTCTTCGCTGTCGCCGTGCTTAATGCAGAGCTGCATCAGCTGGTACTGGGCAACCATCAGCGCGTCAAGCTCAAGGTCGACTTCCTGCTTGATGGAGCGCGGGGAGAACAGCAGGTCAGCGACGATTGCACTGACAATACCAATCACAATCTCGCTGCAGCGCTCCACCGCAAACTGTGGGGCGAGCAGCGGTTCAGACTGAATGGTAATGACAATAATCAGCGCGGTATAGCCCGCCAGCCCCCAGGCGTAGGAGTTCTCCACTTTCACCAGAGACGAGATCCAGGTGCAGAAACCTGCCCAGATACAGCAGACCATCAGCATCAGCAGCGGGGTGCGGATCATCAGAATAATAATAGTCAGCGCCGCGAAGCAGCCGATAAACGTCCCGATGATACGCAGCATCCCGCGATAGCGGATCGCGCCAGAATAGGGCTCCCCGCCCGCGGCGAAGGCCGGACCCGCCGCGACAATCGCAGCCGTCAGCACCGCCCAGCGAGGGGTTTCAAGCTGGAAGTGGAAGCCGACAAACAGCGCCAGCACGATGGCGCACGCCAGCTTCACGGCGAAGCGAATGTGCTGGCTGGCGATGGAAAAGATGCCCATAGCGATTAACCAAACTCGCGCAGACGGTGGGCGATTTTACGGAAGAACGAGTCCTGGCTGGCATCCCGATCTTTTTCACCGGTAATCACCACCGTCGCCGTGGTACCCGCAGGCCACAGATTTCCCTGCTGCTCGTCCAGGTGGATGCGCACCGGCACGCGCTGGGCCAGACGCACCCACTCGAGGTTGGAATCTACCGTCGCCATCCCTTTAGCATCGTTAGAGCTGCTGGAGTTAGTCACCCCTGCGGCGACGCTGTCGACGGTGCCTTTAAAGACGCGATTGCTGCCCAGCGGCGTGATCTCCGCGCGATACCCTGGACGTACACCCTCCAGCTTGGTCTCTTCCATATAGGCGAGCACGTAGAAGGAGTTCTGTTTAACCAGCGCCACGGCGGTTGAGCCGCGGGTAATGAATTCCCCGGCGTAGACGTTCAGGTTGGTCACCCAGCCATCCGACGGCGCACGGATCACGGTGCGCTCCAGATCAAGCTTCGCCAGATCGCGCGTTGCCTGCGCTTTCGCCAGCTGGTGGAGCACGGTCTGCAGCACGTTGTTGGACTGGTCAATCTCTTCACGGGACATTGCCTGAACGCCCAGCTGATTGCGGCGGCCAGCCTCGCGGCGTTTCTCCGCAGCCAGCGCCTGGTAATAGGCCACGTCCGCTTCCGCCTCTTCCAGCGCTTTCTGGTAACGAGGCTGGTCGATGGTGAACAGAACCTGATCTTTTTTCACCAGCTGGTTGTCGTGGACGTTGACCGCCGTGATAAGACCGGCCACGTCAGGGGCGATCGCCACCACATCGGCGCTGAAGCGTGCATCACGCGTCCACGGTGATTCGGTGTAATAGACCCAGGCGCGGAAAATAGCGATGAAGGCGAGGATAACCAGCGCCATGGTGATGGCAGTGCGGGAGATTTTTCTTGTTAGCGTTTTCACATCAACCTCAGACAAACATGCGCGATATCAGGTAGAACAGGCAGCAATACAGCGCGGTATTGAACAATGCAGGGTGCCAGACGAAATCGTAGATCCCGGTAGGGACCAGCACCTTGCGCACCAGCCAGAAGATCGCCAGTGATAAAAGAAGCTCGAAAAATATCGGTGGGAACGACAGACCGAACACCACGATAACGGGAAACAGACTCATGTTGACCTTGATTAGAGAGAGTGCAGGCTTCAGAATTTTTTAGCGCACGCCATCGCAGGAGAGCAAGAAACGCCGGGCGAGAATGGCGCAGCCGTTATGTAATAAATAATATATTAACGTAACTGTTATGCTGTTATCTATAATATGTGATCTAAATCACTTTTAAGCCAGAGTGAACAATGGAACGTTTAAAACGCATGTCGGTCTTCGCCAAAGTGGTTGAACTGGGCTCGTTTACCGCCGCTGCCCGCCAGCTTCAGATGAGCGTCTCATCCATCAGCCAGACGGTGTCCAAACTGGAAGATGAGCTTCAGGTCAAGCTGCTCAACCGCAGCACCCGCAGCATTGGGCTGACGGAAGCGGGTAAAATTTACTATCAGGGCTGTCGCCGCATGCTGCTTGAAGTGCAGGATGTTCACGAACAGCTTTATGCCTTCAATAACACCCCCATCGGCACGCTGCGCATCGGGTGTTCTTCAACTATGGCACAAAATGTTCTCGCTGCCATGACGGCGGATATGCTGAAAGAGTACCCCGGGCTTACCGTCAATCTGGTGACGGGTATCCCGGCGCCGGATCTGATTGCCGACGGGCTGGACGTGGTGATCCGCGTCGGCGCGCTGCAGGATTCCAGCCTGTTCTCGCGTCGGCTGGGCAGCATGCCGATGGTGGTCTGTGCATCGAAAAGCTATCTGGCGCAGTACGGTGTGCCGGAGAAACCCGCCGACCTCACCAACCACTCGTGGCTGGAGTACAGCGTACGGCCCGACAATGAATTTGAGCTGATTGCCCCGGAGGGGATCTCCACCCGACTGCTGCCGGAGGGACGGTTTGTCACCAACGATCCGATGACCATTTCGCGCTGGCTGGTGGCCGGCGCCGGGATCGCCTACGTGCCGCTGATGTGGGTGATCAACGAGATCAACAGCGGCGTGCTGGAGATCCTCTTCCCACGCTACCAGTCCGATCCGCGCCCGGTGTACGCCCTGTATACCGAAAAAGACAAACTCCCGCTCAAGGTACAGGTGTGTATTAACTATCTGACCGAGTATTTTGTGGACGTGGCGGAGCTGTTTCAGGGGATGCGGGGAAGAAGGAAGGAATAATCGATTTATCCCTGAAAGTATATGAGCGATGAATATTTCCAGGATAAAACCCCTTTGCATTCTGGAATATTCCTTCGCCACTATCAGGAATAGCTAATTGACACTGCCGCCGCCCGCCCTTTACTTTATAAACAGTCTGCTGTTCAGACTGTTATTAATTTGTTGCTGATATGAATAATAAAATGTATTCCGCAGGATGACATTAAACAAGGAAAAGAAATGAATCTATTTCAACAAACACCGCCTTCACGCAGGCGCTATGGGCTCGCCGCATTCGTCGGTTTAATTGCAGGGATTGTCTCCGCGTTTGTCAAATGGGGAGCCGAAGTACCGCTTCCGCCACGCAGCCCCACCGATCTATTTACCGGCGCATGCGGGCCTGAGCAATTAATAAGAGCCGCAAGCCAGATTGACTGTTCACGTAATTTTTTAAACCCTCCCTATGTATTTTTACGCGACTGGCTGGGCGTTGTTGATCCTAACGCAGCGGTTTATACATTTGCCGGACATATATTTAACTGGGTCGGCGTGACGCATATTATTTTCTCAATCGTCTTCGCTGTCGGGTATTGTGTCGTTGCTGAAGTCTTCCCGAAAATTAAACTCTGGCAGGGTTTGCTGGCGGGTGCGTTAGCTCAGCTCTTTGTGCATATGATCTCCTTCCCGCTGATGGGGCTGACGCCACCGCTATTTGAGCTGCCGTGGTATGAACACGTGTCAGAGATCGTGGGCCATCTGGTCTGGTTCTGGTCGATAGAAATCATTCGTCGTGATTTACGTAACCGCATCACGCACGAGCCGGATCCGGAGATACCGCTGGGTCACTTACGCTAAAAGAAAGGCGCTACTGATGTAGCGCCTTTTTTATGAAGGAGTCAGGTCAGGCTGTGCCGCCCACCGTCAGGTTGTCCACTTTCAGCGTTGGCTGGCCCACGCCAACCGGCAGGCTCTGGCCCTCTTTACCGCAGACGCCCACGCCGTTATCCAGCTTCAGATCGTTACCAACCATCGAGATCTGCTGCATGGCTTCAATACCGGAGCCAATCAGCGTTGCACCTTTCACCGCTTTGGTCACTTTGCCCTTCTCGATCAGGTACGCTTCTGAAGTAGAGAAGACAAACTTACCGGAGGTAATGTCCACCTGGCCGCCGCCAAAGTTTGGCGCAAAGATACCGTAATCAACGGATTCGATAATCTCCTGCGGCGTGGATTTGCCCGGCAGCATGTAAGTGTTGGTCATGCGCGGCATCGGCAGATGCGCGTAAGATTCACGGCGTCCGTTGCCCGTCGGCGCAACACCCATCAGGCGCGCGTTGAGTTTGTCCTGCATGTAGCCTTTCAGCACGCCGTTTTCGATCAGCACATTGTACTGGCCTGGCGTACCTTCATCGTCGATAGCCACCGAGCCACGGCGATCGCGCATGGTGCCGTCATCCACCACGGTGCACAGCTCAGAGGAGACAAGCTGCCCGATCTGACCGCTGAACACGGACGTCCCGCGACGGTTAAAGTCGCCTTCCAGGCCATGGCCTACCGCCTCATGCAACAATACGCCCGGCCAGCCGGCACCCAGCACCACCGGGAATGAGCCCGCCGGCGCCGCGACGGCATTCAGATTCACCAGCGCCATACGGACGGCTTCTTTTGCCCACGCGTCAGCGCGCGCTTCACCGTCAACGTCGCCCAGGAACCAGTCATAGCCGAAACGACCGCCGCCGCCGCTTGAGCCGCGCTCGCGTTTGCCGTCCTCATCAACCTGCACGCTGATGGAGAGACGCACCAGCGGGCGAACATCTGCCGCCAGGGTGCCGTCCGTTGCCGCCACCAGAATCAGTTCATACACACCGCTCAGGCTGGCTGAAACTTCCTGCACGCGTTTGTCCGCCGCGCGGGCGACTTTGTCCACGCGACGCAGGATATCCAGCTTCTCTTCACGGCTCATGCTCTGCAGCGGATCGATGCTGGTATAGAGCGCAGAGTGCTGCACTTCTCCGAGGGTTTTCACGCGACCATCGCCGGTATCACGCACAATGGTACGCGCGGCCTGCGCGCTCTGCTCAAGTGCGGTGAGGCTAATCTGATCGGCATAGGCAAAACCGGTTTTCTCGCCGCTGACGGCGCGGACGCCAACGCCCTGGTCGATGTTGTAGGAGCCATCTTTGATGATGCTGTCTTCTAAAACCCAGGATTCGTGATAGCTCGACTGGAAATAAAGGTCGCCGTAGTCGAGACGGCGTTCGGTCAGTTGACCAAGAATGGAGAACAGGTCCTGATGGCTCAGGCCGTTCGCTGCGAGCAAATGTTCACTTACCAGGTTCAGACTCATCGTATTGCTACTCGTTCGTTGCCGCCCGTGGCGGTATTAAGATCGTATTTATTGAGAGTGAGGCAATTACCTGCCCACGTCAAATCATTGCTGTGCATCTTTGCGCGGCTGGCGCAGCACCTCGTTAATCTGCGGTTTATCTACCGGACCGGTAATGCGGTAGCGCAGAATGGAGACCTTGCTCCAGAGTGGCCCCAGCACTTTACTGGCGGCAAACACCGCCGCACCAACAATCGGGTTCACCACGAAAGCTGCCGCCACACCCACGCTCGCGGAAATTTCCGGTGCCACGACGGCTTCCATATCCAGTTCGCGACGCACGAGGTTAACGGAGCCTTTCATGGCGATATCCGCTTCAAGGCCATCCACCAGCGTGTCGTCCGTGTGCAGAACGCCGTCCTTGATCCACGCCGTACTGCGGATGGAATCGTAGTAGAAACCTTCGTTGAAGGTATCACTGAAATCGAAGCGCAGCTTGCGCAGCAGCGCGTCAAAACTCAGCAGGCGCAGGATCTGTCCGGCACGCCCCGTGCTTACGTCGGCGATCTCACCTTTGCCGAAGTGGGTTTTCAGAATGCCGTTAAGCGAGGCCTCATCCGGCTTCCACGGGGCGTCGCGCCAGTGAAGATCGTAATCAACGTCAAATGACGAGCCGCGCAGCGGCGTGCTGATACCAAAGAAACTGGCTGCCGCATCCAGTTTGTTGCCTTTAATGTCGCCCTTCAGGGACGTCCGCTGCTCGCCCGGGTTATTCACCCATTCCCCTGCGGCCGTCATGCGGCCAAATCCGGTATCAACCAGGCCGCCGGAGAGCGTAAGCGTGTTTCCCTGGATGGCAAAATCACCGTCGATGCGGCCATATTTCTGCCCCCACAGCCAGCACTCCGCACAGCGCAGCTGGAGATCGGGCCAGCCGCTAAAATCGACGCGGGAGGTATGACTCAGCGGCGACGTCTCTGCCGGTTTGTCTTTCCCGCTCGCGGCGCTTGCCGGGTTGTAGTAGAGGTAGCGGATCGCCGCCTGCCACGGCGCGTGATTGCGCATGGTCAGCGTACCGTTGATCTCTCTGCCCTGGGCCTCCACCTTCGTGCCGTTAGCGCCAGGCTGCGAGACAATGCTCAGGTTGTTCCACTGCTGCCCGCCCAGCATCAGCGACGGCGTACGTACGGTAATGGTTTGCGGGAACTGGGCGGTTTCATCAACGTTTTGCCCAACGCCTTTCTGGAACAGCGCCAGCCACTCAGCACCGTCCATCGGCGGGAGGTTCAGCTCAATGCCCGTCTGCTCCGGCAGCGGCGGCGTGGAGCGGCTATCCGTTGTCCAAATGGCTTTATCGAGGGTGAGCTTGCGGTTAAGCAGCCAGCGGCTGTTGAAATGGTTTGTCCCACCCGCGCTGCCGGTCAGCGCGAAGCTGTTCAGGTTGCCATCGACGTTCAGCTTTACCGGCAACGGCTGTCCGGCCTGTTTATCCAGCGGCGCAGGCAGCTGGCTCTGAAGGTTTTTCAGATCGCCCGTGATGTCGACCTTATACTTGGCACCCGCGTGATAAGGCAGGTCGATTGCCACTTTACCCTGCCAGGCAACCGCCCCCTCTACTGACGCCTCAATGGGCTTCGGCAGGACGTCCATACGTGATGGTTGCCAGTTACCGTCCAGATTGACGGCTACCTGATAGGCCTTTTCACCCTCGGTCGTCGTGAAGTCAATATTAACGGGCTGATTAAACCAGCTGGCCGTAAGCGGCTCGCTCTTCAGGTTACCGTTCTCAAAGCTGAACTGCCCGCTGAGATTTTTCAGCGTGCTCTCAAGGGGTTTGATGAACAGGCTGTTGTTCTTCAGACGGACGTCGCCTTTGGCGGTGGTCATCTTGCCGTCCAGCGGGATATCAAGATGTAAGCGAGCATTCACATCGCCATCAAGCTGCAGCTGTTGGAGCGTCGCGGCCAGCGACTCTTTCAGCGGCGTCTCCTCAAAGTACGGTCCGACCGCCTTGCCGGGACCGTTGATGTCGGCATCAATCAGCAGCTTCTCTTTTGAGTAGTCCGGAATGTTGGCCGTCAGGTTACTGGCCGTCACGCCGCCCAGCGCCACGCTGTCGGACTTCATCCACAGGCCGTCATTGAGGAAATTAAGTTCGATATCCAGGTTTTTCAGCGCGGGCCAGCCCGGCTGGAACGCGAAGGTGGCGTTATGCAGTGGCACCAGCACCTGGAACTGGCCTTCATTATGTTTATACGGGAAAAGATGCGGATTTCCGCCGTAGACCAGCGTGGCATTGTCCGCCTGACCGCCCTGAATCGCCCCGCTGAGATAGTCTACCAGCGCTTTTCCCATCAGGTTTTCCGGGAAGTAGCGCCAGGCCTGAGAGCCGTCATCGGTGCTGATCCCGGCGAGAATACCCAGCCACGGCTCATCCCCTTCAGGCTGCAGATAGCGGAAATCGCCGCGCGCGTGCACCGCTTTGGCTTTCACATCGATATTGCGGCCATCAAGCTGGAAACCCTTGTCGTTACGGAGCCAGTTAAGCACCGCGCTGCCCTGTTTGATTTCCAGCGGCGCGCGGAAGACCGTCTCGTAAGGCATTTTGGCGTCGTGCATATCAACCGTCAGCCTGCCGTTTTCCACGCTGCCTTCCAGCTTGCCGCTAAAGTGCTCTGCCCCCGGCAGCAGCTTCCACTGCTTCCAGGCAAGATCTTTCCACGTTGCCTGGAAGCGGGTTTTTTCCGTCGCCTGGAGCGGGATATCCAGCGCCAGAGCGTCTATCTTCCCGCTCGGCTGCGTTGCCAGCCAGATCTCGCCCAGGTCCGGAGAGAGCTTTGCCGCCATCGAGCGCAGCCCTTCAATGGCAGCCAAATCCAGGTTGCTGGCACGGATGCGCAGCTCGTCGCTGCGTTTACTGGCCGCGCCACCAACGTCCTGCTCCGGCATCCAGGCCAGCGTCAGCGCACCGCGCGGCCACGGCTTTCCGTCCATCGTGATGCGCGTATCGGGAATGGCAAACTGCCAGCCCTCTTTCTCCTGCGTTACGTGTGCGGTGAGGTTATCGACGGAAAGCTGATGCTGTTGTTTTTCGCCTTTCCAGCTCGCGCCCCCCTGCTTGAGCCAGATATCGCCGCTGGCAAATTCGCCTTTCGTCAGGGTCAGCCAGCCTTCAAGACTGAAGCGGGCCGTTTCCAGCTGCATATTTTGCTGGAGCCAGTCGCCCAGCCACGGCTTGACGTCCACATCGTCGGCCTGCAGCCAGACTTTGCCGTTATTTAACAGGCCGTCATCGTCGCGCAGATCCATGCGCACCTGCATCACGCCGTGCTGGCCGTTCAGGCTTGAGAGATTGACCTGTCCCTCGGCGCGATGCCGATCCTTACCGTTGAGCCAGGTCAGCTGCGGGATCGCCAGCTCGGCGCGCTGGCCGGAAAGAGTAATAAAGCTCACTTCGCTGTCGCGCAGATCGAAATGATCGAACTGGCGGAGGAAAAGATCGCTGAAGCGGTTGGCTTCAAGCCCCTGACCGCTATCGCTACCGGACAGCGGCGTATTGGTCAGGAACTGGAGTTGATAAAAGGTGAGATCGCGAAACTGCCAGCGCAGATGCAGCAGGCTTTGCCAGACGTCCAGCGCCAGGGTCACGCGTTTGATTTTCAGATAACCGCCATCTTTCAGGCGGGCGTTGATATCCCGGACATCGAGCGTCGGGCCAAAATTTTGCCAGTTAGCGCTGACCTGACTGACGTTCACCGGCACGCCGGTGGTGGATTCGATTTTCGCCAGCAGCTGCGGACGCCAGCTGTCCAGATGCGGCAATACGAGGCGTAGCCCGCTCACGAGCAACGCGACAATCACGACCAGCGTTGCCCCTGTAAGCAATAAAATCCCCGGCAATCGCCTCACGCATCTCTCCTTGTCAGCATTCGTCACGCAGCGTACTGCGCTTACATCATCACGACGTCAAACTGCTCCTGGTTATAGAGCGGTTCAATTTGTACTTTTACCTGTTTGCCGACAAAGATTTCCACTTCCGCCAGCGCGTGTGACTCTTCGCCTTTCAGCGCTTCAGCCACCGCAGGGGAAGCATAGACCAGAAAACGGTCGGAGTCGTAGGCATGATGCACACGCACAATTTCACGCATAATTTCGTAGCAGACGGTCTCAACCGTCTTTACCGTTCCGCGTCCATGGCAGGTCGGGCATTCATTACACAGCACATGCTCCACGCTCTCGCGGGTACGCTTACGCGTCATTTCCACCAGCCCCAGCTGTGAGAAGCCGTTGATGCTGGTTTTCACGCGATCTTTACTCAACGCCTGCTCAAGCGAGTGCAGCACGCGGCGACGATGGTCTTCATTACTCATATCGATGAAGTCGATGATGATAATGCCGCCCAGATTGCGTAGACGAAGCTGGCGCGCAATCGCCTGCGTGGCTTCGATGTTGGTGTTGAAGATGGTGTCATCGAGATTGCGATGGCCGACAAACGCGCCGGTGTTAATATCGACGGTGGTCATCGCTTCGGTCTGATCGATGATCAGATAGCCGCCTGACTTCAGTTCAACCTTACGCTCCAGCGCACGCTGGATCTCGTTTTCAACATCATAGAGATCGAAGATCGGCTGACGCCCTGAATAATGCTCCAGCAGGCCAGGCATCTCGGGGATATATTCGGCGGTAAATTCCAGCAGTGCTTCATAGGTCAGGCGCGAGTCCACGCGAATGCGGTCGAGCTGCGCATCAGCAAAGTCACGCAGAACGCGTTGTGCAAGCGCCAGTTCACCGTAGAGCTGGTAGCGGGTCTGGTTGCGTTTTTTACGCTCCATCACTTTGGTCCAGACGCGCTTCAGGTAAGCCGCATCCGACGCCAGGTCTTCCTCGCTGATCCCCTCTGCGGCGGTACGGATGATAAACCCGCCCTGCTCATCGCAGTAGGCACTCACCACTTTCTTCAGACGCTCGCGCTCGGTTTCGCTCTCAATACGCTGCGAAACGCCCACGTGCGACGCGCCGGGCATAAAGACCAGATAGCGGGAAGGTAAGGTGATGTCGGTGGTCAGACGGGCGCCTTTGGTACCGAGGGGATCTTTCACCACCTGCACCATCAGATCCTGTCCCTGACGCACCAGTTCGGAAATGTCGCGCACGGCAAACTGCTTTTGCTCTTCGCCCGCGACGCACTCGGTGTGCGGCATGATATCGGAGGCATGTAAAAATGCCGCCTTATCCAGTCCAATATCTACAAAAGCCGCCTGCATACCCGGTAGTACACGACTGACACGACCTTTGTAGATATTGCCTACTATTCCGCGCCGCGCTTCACGCTCAATATGAATTTCCTGAAGAATGCCACCATCAATATAGGCCACACGGGTTTCCGATGGCGTTACGTTTACCAACAATTCAGCCGTCATAATTATCCCTTCCCTCACGCAGTGAGTTAAAATTGCTCAGCAACTCATACGTTTCCACCAGCGGTAAGCCGACTACGGCGTGATAGCTGCCATGAATCTTCCTGACAAAACAGCCACCCAGCCCCTGAATACCGTATGCACCTGCCTTATCCATTGGTTCACCGCTGGCAATATAAGCGGCGATGTCGTCGTCGGTAAGCACTCTGAACGTCACTTCTGTCACCACCAGGCAATCCAGCACGTGCTGGCTGTCAGCCAGCGCGACGGCCGTCATCACCTGATGCGTATGTCCGGACAGTTTGCGCAGCATGCGCGCCGCATGATCGGCGTCGCGCGGTTTCTCAAGCACTTCACCATTCAGAATAACGATGGTATCTGCTCCCAGCACGGGGAGATCGCATGGCACACTGGCCACGCCCGCCTGCGCTTTCTCACGCGCCAGGCGAGACACGTACTGTTGCGCGCTTTCGCCCTCAGCACGTTTTTCTTCAATGCCGGTCACGATGCGTTCAAAAGAGACCCCTAGCTGCGTCAGGAGTTCCTGACGGCGCGGGGAGCCGGAAGCGAGATACAAAGACGTCATAGAAACCTTTTATTGCACAGCAAACTGCTGGCGAACCTTACGCATCAGCAGGAATAACCATGGCCAGAGCACACCGTTTACTACACTACTCCAGAACACTTCCGGTCGGAAAGAGACGTTGATCACTAAAAACTCTGCCCAGAAAACAACGATATCCGCAGCGAGCGACAATAGCATCACCACCAGGGCCTGTTGCCAGAGCGCAAGGTTACGGAAGAGCTGGAATTTGAGTGCGACGAGGTACGCAATAATGCTCATGGACAAGGCGCGCACGCCAAGCGTTGAGCCGCTAATGAGATCCAGTATGGCACCCATCACGAAACCTGTGCCGACATTTACGCGATGCGGCAGGGCAAGGATCCAGTAGAGCAAAATGAGCAATACCCAGTTTGGCCGGAAAACGAGAATGTCATCCGGCCAGGGCATCACTTGCAGCAACAGTGCAATGAGAAACGAGAGCCAGATGACCCAGCGTCCCTGGCTACGATAGCTTGCCACTACTGCCCTCCCGAAGAGAGTTTAGGCGGTGGCGGCGCATCCGGCAGCGGCTGCGTTAACCCGGTTGCCGGCGCCGGGACTGGCGCAGGTGGCCCCATGGAATCCGCAGGCGGGAGAACCTGCGGCATCATCTGCATCAGGCGCTCATTTGCCACGCGATGCACCTCTTCAGGCGTCATCGGGTTAGCACCGTTACGATCGGCGCCCCACAGCAGCAGCAGATAGCGCAGACGCTGCAAACCGGCGGTTGGACGCGCCTGAATCACGGTATAGGCACGCTGCGTATCCAGCTTCACCGAAGAGACCACCGCAACCGGATAGCCCTCAGGGAAGCGTCCGCCCAGACCGGAGGTCACCAGAACGTCACCCACGCGGATATCCGTGTTAGCCGGCAGGTGTTCCAGCTGCAGGTCATCCGTACAGCCATTACCGGCCGCAATCACGCGGATGTCGTTGCGCAGGACCTGGATCGGCAGCGCATGCGTGGCATCGCAAATCAGCAGCACGCGGCTGGTCAGCTTGGCCACGGCAACCACCTGGCCCACGACGCCTTTATCACTGATAACAGGCTGACCTTCATACACCCCGTTCACGCTCCCTTTGTCGATCACAACCTGATCGCTGTAAGGGTCGTTCACGGTGGAGATCACCTGAGTGACCATTTTCTGCTCATCCTGACGCAGCGGCGAGCCGAGCAGCTCACGCAGACGCGCGTTTTCCTGCTTGTATTGCCCCAGCATCAGCAGTTCGCTGTTTTTCAGCAACAGTTCCTGACGTAATGCCCGGTTTTCGAGTTCGAGTTGATCACGTGAAGACAGCGTTTGAGAAACGGAGTCGAGCAGTTCACGGGGACCATTTGAAACAAAGTAGAAAGGACTGACGGCGGTATCCATGTACGTTCTGATCTGGCTGAACGTACCGAGGCGGCTATCGGCAATAATGACCCCAAGCGCAACCAGAACCGCCAGAATAAGGCGAAACTGTAGCGATGGGCCACGGCTAAAAATTGGCTTCATAGGCTATGCGTATTCTCGCGTCAGAGAGAAAGGGTAGCAAATTGCTACCCTCTCAAACTCGACTACTCTTCGCTGAACAAATCGCCGCCGTGCATGTCGATCATTTCCAGCGCCTTGCCACCACCACGGGCGACGCAAGTCAGTGGATCTTCTGCAACTACGACAGGAATACCTGTCTCTTCCATTAACAGGCGGTCGAGGTTACGCAGCAGCGCACCACCACCGGTCAGAACCATACCGCGCTCGGAGATATCGGACGCCAGCTCTGGTGGGCACTGTTCCAGCGCAACCATTACCGCGCTCACGATACCCGTCAGTGGTTCCTGCAGTGCTTCCAGAATTTCGTTGGAGTTCAGGGTGAAACCGCGTGGCACACCTTCAGCCAGGTTACGGCCACGTACTTCGATCTCACGCACTTCATCGCCCGGATACGCAGAGCCGATTTCGTGTTTGATACGCTCTGCGGTGGCCTCACCGATCAGAGAGCCGTAGTTACGGCGTACATAATTAATGATGGCTTCGTCGAAGCGGTCACCACCGATACGTACGGAAGAGGAGTACACCACGCCGTTCAGAGAGATAACGGCCACTTCAGTGGTACCACCACCGATATCCACCACCATGGAACCGGTCGCTTCAGACACAGGCAGGCCAGCACCGATGGCCGCCGCCATTGGCTCTTCAATCAGGAACACTTCACGCGCACCTGCGCCCTGGGCAGATTCACGAATTGCGCGACGCTCTACCTGGGTTGCACCAACCGGCACACACACCAGAACACGCGGGCTTGGGCGCATGAAGCTGTTGCTGTGAACCTGCTTGATGAAGTGCTGAAGCATTTTTTCAGTCACGAAGAAGTCGGCGATAACGCCGTCTTTCATTGGGCGAATGGCGGCGATGTTGCCAGGGGTACGACCCAGCATCTGCTTCGCGTCATGACCCACTGCGGCCACGCTTTTCGGCGAGCCTGCACGATCCTGACGAATGGCCACAACAGAAGGCTCATTCAATACGATGCCTTGTCCTTTTACATAAATAAGGGTATTCGCGGTACCCAGGTCAATGGACAGGTCATTGGAAAACATGCCACGAAATTTTTTCAACATACTAAGGGATAATCCTGAAAGCTGGGGCGGAAAACAAAATCCGCTTACTTTACCAACCACACGCAGCAGCGACAAGGCGCAAAAATCATCTGCAACGGTGAAAATTTGTGCAGTACGTTTCCTGATGTTACAAAATCATCCCCTGACTCCCTCAGGGCTGAATAAACAGTAGCGTTCCCCACTGACGTTTGTAACCCGTTAAAGGTCGTTCACTGGCTTTTTGCTCGACATACTCAAAGCTACAGGCGCGATATTCTACGTGAAAACAGCGTAAACGGCAGGTCAAACAGAGTATCTTTGCAAATATTTTTTCACGTTGGTGTCAAGCGGTTGAGAGGCAGCAAAAAAATCCCCCTGACCACCCATCACACCGCGCTCTGTTAACATCTGCCATTCACTTCTGGAGCGCACGCCCGTGGCAAATACTTGTGTTCGCGTTCCCTTGCATGCTTCTACCAGACTCTGTACCAGCAGCTGGTTTTCCGTACGCTTCTCAATATTCCTTACCAGCCCCGGATGTAGCTTTAATAACTCCACATCCAGCTCCTTGATCCAGTTGGTACTGACCAGCGTTAAACCTGCCTGAGTCACCGCCACACGCGCACCGAGCGCATTGATCAAACGTACTACCGGACGTAACCGGCTGATGTGTTGACCTACATCGGCCTCAGCAAGTTCAAAAATAATGTGTTTGCGTTGCGATTTTTCGCATTGCATTAATGTATCACGTAGCCAGCGCTGAAAACGTGGGCGTATTAACGACTCCACAGTGACCTGCAGCGCCAGGCTCTCTTCCGGCCAGAAAGATAAAAACGGAATTAACCGGGTAATTTGCTGGCGGTCATACTCTTCGGACAGACCAAATTGCAGGACCATCGGCAGATATTCCGCCGAGATAACCTCTTCCGTACCGTCAAAAATACGGCACATCAGTTCACGGTGGTGAACGTTGCCGTTTTTCATGACCGCGGGTTTTTGATAAATACGTGGTCCACCGCGGCTAAGCATTTGCTCAATCAAAGTACGCCAGCGCACGTTGCCACGCCCTTTTTCCGGCAGCGAGTCATCGTAAACAGCCCATCCGTTCGCCCCCTGCAACACGGCGTTGCGGGTGGCCGCTTCCGCATGTTCCATCACCTGTTCTGTGGATTGTCCGCCACGCCAGGCGCAGATCCCCATGTGGACCATATCGTCCCTGTCGAGCATTTTGCTCTGCGGCAGCGCATCCACCGCCTTCAACAGCTGGCTGGCGATGCTTTCCGACTCTTTCAGCGTACGATGAGGCAACAATACGGCAAAGTCGCTGCGGTGATAGCGGGCCAGCAGCGCGCCCGGGTAGCGCATAATAAAGGTGGAGAGCAGGTTGATCAGCGTAAAGAGATTTTCTTCCGCAGCCCGCTGTCCCCAGGTATCGCGCAGGAGATCGAAATCGGGCAGGCGAATCATCATCACCACCCCGTGTGTCCCCACTTTTTCTGAATCGTCGAGCAGCGTCGCGAGTTGATTATCAAAGAAAAGACGGTTGTTAAGGCCAGTTTTATTATCCTGGGCGGCATAAGAGCGAATCAGCGTATCCATTCGGCTGCGCTGGTCGCTGGCAAACTGGATTTCCGAGAGCAGCGTATCCAGCGCGCTGCTGGCGCGTGACGGCCACTCATGGACCGAGCCACGCACCTGCGGACCGCGTTCACCGTTAAGGATCCGCACGGAGCGCATCTCCAGCAGCTCCTGGCCGGAGAGCTGTCGGCGCAGCCAGCGGACCGCGAGAAAGATCAGCAGGACGATAAACGCAACGGCGACGGTGAGCGGTGCGGTGGTCATCATTGAACGAAAATAGCTCGCCATCGGATCGAGGTAGACCATGTGTATGGTCATCCCCGGATTTTTCAGGGAATGCACCGTCACTTCCCGATACTGGCTCACCACGCCCGCAGGACGATAGCTTCCCGGCCGTTCGTGGCTTAAAACACGATGCTTTCCCTGCAGAATGTCGATCTGAACGATATCAACAGGTACCATCAACTCATCGAGCTCACGGGAGAGCGCCGGTAGCGGCGTCGTCAGCAGACGCGCATCAATCACCGATGCAACAGACTGTACCCGGTTAACCAGCTTGTCCTGAATGGCGGTGTAAAAGCTCAGGGAGCAGCCCATAAGCGTGACAAAAATGGTAAGCCCCGTCAGCAAGGTGATAAAAGCCGAGAACTTCGTCGTTAATCGCATCCTTGAGATTACTCCGTGGGTTGATGGGGTAGCGAGTAAGCGCTAACTTGCATTCCAAATGCGGCATACTACCAAATCGAGTGTATCTGGCAATTTATTGCGTTAAATCGGCATTGCGTTTCCCTGAGCGAGTATAGTCTTCAGAAATTATTTTCCAATCATCTGAGTCGAGAGGACCCCGTATGCAGGCTTTGATCTTAGAACAGCAGGACGGCAAAACGCTTGCCTCAGTGCAGGCGGTTGAAGAGAGTCGCCTGCCGGAAGGCGAAGTAACCGTCGACATCGACTGGTCCAGTTTAAATTATAAAGATGCGCTGGCGATTACCGGTAAGGGTAAAATCATCCGAAATTTCCCTATGGTGCCGGGGATTGATTTCGCGGGCCGAGTTCATACCAGCGAGGATCCGCGCTTCCACCCGGGCCAGCAGGTGCTGCTCACCGGCTGGGGCGTAGGTGAAAATCACTGGGGCGGGCTGGCAACGCAGGCGCGCGTGAAGGGCGACTGGCTGGTGCCAATGCCGAAAGGCATGGATGGCCGCAAGGCGATGATCGTCGGCACGGCAGGCTTTACCGCCATGCTGTGCGTGATGGCGCTGGAAGAGGCGGGCATCCGCCCTGAGTCGGGTGAAATTGTCGTCACCGGTGCCAGCGGCGGCGTGGGCAGCACTGCAGTCACGCTGCTGCACAAGCTGGGCTATCAGGTCGCGGCGGTGTCGGGCCGCGAAAGCACCCACGATTACCTGCGCCAGCTCGGGGCCAGCCGCATTCTCAGCCGTGACGAATTCGCCGAAACCCGTCCGCTGGAAAAACAGGTCTGGGCAGGCGCGGTGGATACCGTCGGTGATAAAGTGCTGGCAAAAGTCCTGGCGCAGATGAACTACGGCGGCTGCGTGGCAGCCTGTGGACTGGCGGGCGGATTTGCCCTGCCCACCACCGTGATGCCATTTATTCTACGTAACGTCCGTCTGCAGGGTGTGGATTCCGTGATGACCCCGCCGGCCCGTCGCCATGAAGCCTGGGAACGGCTGGTGCGCGATCTGCCGGAATCTTTCTATACCCAGAGCGCAACGGAGATTACGCTCAGCCAGGCACCGGACTATGCCAGTAAGATCATGGACAACCAGTTCCAAGGTCGTGCGCTGGTGAAAATCGCCTAATCTTCAAATTTTCGTGACATATTCGCGCGAATCCCTCTCCTCCGTCATGCTTAGGAAAACGCATGACGGAGGATGCCATGAAAAACCGAAAACTGACGGAAGCCGACGTAACGTCCGAGTCTGTCTTTATGTTACAGCGCCGCCAGATCCTGAAAATGCTTGGCATCAGCGCCACAGCCCTGACGCTCTCTCCGGCGGCACACGCCGACCTGCTCGACTGGTTTAAAGGCAACGATCGGCCGAAGGCTCCTTCCGGCGCCCCGCTCACCTTTACGAAACCCGCCCAATGGCAAAATAAACTGACGCTGACGCCAGAAGATAAAGTCACCGGCTACAACAACTTCTACGAATTTGGTCTCGACAAGGCCGATCCTGCCGCCAACGCCGGTAGCCTCAAAACCGATCCGTGGACGCTGAAGATTGATGGCGAAGTGGCAAAACCCCTGACGCTGGATCATCACGATCTGACCACCCGTTTCCCGCTCGAAGAGCGTATCTACCGCATGCGCTGCGTGGAGGCCTGGTCGATGGTGGTGCCGTGGGTCGGCTTCCCGCTGCATAAACTGCTGGCCATGGTTGAGCCCACCAGCAACGCAAAATATGTCGCTTTCCAGACGCGATATGCGCCGGACGAGATGCCAGGACAAAAAGACCGGTTTATCGGCGGCGGGCTCGAGTATCCGTATGTGGAAGGATTACGCCTCGATGAGGCGATGCACCCGCTTACCCTACTGACCGTCGGCGTGTATGGCAAGGCGCTTCCGCCGCAGAACGGCGCCCCCATTCGTTTAACCGTACCGTGGAAATACGGTTTCAAAGGAATTAAGTCCATCGTCAGCATTAAGCTTACCCGCGAGCGTCCTCCCACCACCTGGAATCTGGCGGCTCCGAACGAATACGGCTTCTTCGCCAACGTGAACCCGCATGTGGATCACCCGCGCTGGTCGCAGGCAACCGAGCGGTTTATCGGTTCCGGCGGTGCGCTGGACGTGAAGCGTCAGCCCACGCTGCTGTTTAACGGCTATGCGGATGAAGTGGCCTCGCTGTACCGTGGCCTCAATTTACGGGAGAACTTCTGAGTGCGTTTAACGGCAAAACAGATTACCTGGCTGAAAGTGCTGCTGCACCTGGCCGGGTTACTTCCTTTTGTATGGCTGTTCTGGGCCGCCAGCCAGGGGCTCTTTAGCGCAGACCCGGCCAAGGATATCCAGCATTTTACCGGTCGGATGGCTCTGAAATTTTTGCTGGCCACCTTGCTCGTTTCGCCGCTGGCGCGCTACGCTAAACAGCCACTATTGATACGCACCCGTCGGCTGTTAGGGCTATGGTGTTTTGCCTGGGCGACGCTGCATCTCACCAGCTATGCCCTGCTGGAGCTGGGAATTAACAATCTGGCACTGCTTGGCCGCGAACTGGTGACACGCCCTTATCTGACGCTGGGTATTGTGAGCTGGGTGATTTTACTGGCGTTAGCGCTGACCTCCACGCAATATGCGCAGCGAAAACTGGGCAGGCGCTGGCAGCTGCTGCACAACTTCGTCTATCTTGTCGCGATCCTCGCCCCCATTCATTACCTGTGGTCGGTGAAGATCCTCTCCCCGCAGCCGGTCCTGTACGCACTGGCCGCCGTGGCGCTTTTAGCATGGCGTTACAAGAAGTTCCGCCAGTGGTTGCGATAGTTCGCGAAACTGTGCGTTTTCCCGCATATTCCCCGTCAACCGCAAATCTTTTTCGGATAGCGGTTGATAATCTTCCCTGATAAGACCAGTATTTAGCTGCTAAATGCTACGAAATCGTTATAATGTGCGACCTTGGTTCGCCTGACAGCGGTTTTAAGCCTCTGAAAAGGTGACATTTGCGTTTCGAAGGTATATTTTGTTTTTTACCCGAAAATCGCAGGAGATAGCGGCATAATGACTGATAAGTTCCACATCTTAGTTTTGAACGGACCGAACCTGAACATGCTCGGAACCCGTGAGCCAGAGAAGTACGGCACGCTGACATTGAGTGAAATTGTTAACCGTCTGGGAACGGAAGCAGCGTCACTGAATGTGGATTTGGATCATTTTCAGTCGAATGCGGAGTACGCAATCATCGACCGTATTCATCAGGCTAAAGACAATGTGGACTATATCCTGATCAATCCGGCCGCGTTTACGCACACCAGTGTTGCTATCCGCGACGCACTGCTCGCGGTGAGTATCCCGTTTATCGAGATCCACCTGAGTAACGTGCACGCCCGAGAGCCGTTCCGCCACCATTCGTATCTGTCAGATATCGCTGCTGGCGTTATCTGTGGACTGGGCGCAGACGGCTATTCATACGCTTTACAGACAGCGGTAAAACGCTTGTCACAATCACACTAAACAAGAGTACGGAACCCACTCATGGATATTCGTAAGATTAAAAAACTGATCGAGCTGGTTGAAGAATCAGGCATCTCCGAACTGGAAATTTCTGAAGGCGAAGAGTCTGTACGCATCAGCCGTGCAGCCCCAGCCGCTAGCTTCCCGGTAATGCAGCAGGCTTATGCTGCGCCAGTGCAGCAGCCTGCGCTCTCCGCAGCCGTTGCGCCAGCAGCAACTGAAGCCGCACCTGCCGCTGCAGCAGAAATCAGTGGTCACATCGTACGTTCCCCAATGGTTGGTACTTTCTACCGCACCCCGAGCCCGGACGCGAAGGCGTTCATCGAAGTGGGTCAGAAAGTCAACGTAGGCGATACCCTGTGCATCGTTGAAGCGATGAAAATGATGAACCAGATCGAAGCAGACAAATCAGGTACTGTGAAAGCGATTCTGGTCGAAAGTGGTCAGCCGGTTGAATTTGACGAGCCGCTGGTCGTCATCGAGTAACGAGGCGTACATGCTGGATAAAATTGTTATCGCCAACCGCGGCGAGATCGCACTGCGTATTCTTCGTGCCTGTAAAGAACTGGGCATCAAGACCGTCGCTGTGCACTCAAGCGCGGATCGCGATTTAAAACACGTATTGCTGGCGGATGAGACGGTCTGTATTGGCCCGGCTCCGTCCGTAAAAAGCTATCTGAACATCCCGGCTATCATCAGCGCCGCTGAAATCACCGGCGCGGTGGCAATTCATCCGGGTTACGGCTTCCTCTCTGAGAACGCCAACTTTGCTGAGCAGGTTGAACGCTCTGGCTTCATCTTCATCGGCCCGAAAGCCGACACCATCCGCCTGATGGGCGACAAAGTGTCTGCAATCACCGCGATGAAAAAAGCCGGTGTGCCAACCGTACCAGGCTCTGACGGCCCTCTGACCGACGACATGGATGCTAACCGTGCTCATGCTAAACGCATTGGCTACCCGGTTATCATCAAGGCGTCCGGCGGCGGCGGCGGTCGCGGTATGCGCGTTGTGCGCAGCGATGCTGACCTGGCGCAGTCCATCTCCATGACCAAAGCTGAAGCGAAAGCCGCTTTCAGCAATGACATGGTATACATGGAAAAATACCTGGAAAACCCACGCCACATCGAAATTCAGGTGCTGGCTGACGGTCAGGGTAACGCGATCTATCTGGCAGAACGTGACTGCTCCATGCAGCGTCGTCACCAGAAAGTGGTCGAAGAAGCGCCAGCACCGGGTATTACCCCGGAACTGCGTCGCTACATCGGCGAGCGTTGCGCCAAAGCGTGTGTCGATATCGGCTATCGCGGGGCGGGTACCTTTGAGTTCCTGTTCGAAAACGGCGAGTTCTATTTCATCGAAATGAACACCCGTATTCAGGTTGAACACCCGGTTACCGAAATGATCACCGGCGTTGACCTGATCAAAGAACAGCTGCGTATCGCTGCAGGCCAGCCGCTCTCCATCAAGCAGGAAGAAGTTGTGGTGAAAGGCCATGCGATCGAGTGTCGTATCAACGCCGAAGACCCGAACACCTTCCTGCCAAGCCCGGGTAAAATCACGCGTTTCCACGCGCCGGGCGGCTTTGGCGTGCGTTGGGAATCTCATATCTACGCCGGTTACACCGTACCGCCGTACTATGACTCAATGATCGGTAAACTCATCTGCTACGGCGAAAACCGTGACGTGGCGATTGCCCGCATGAAGAACGCCCTGCAGGAGCTGATCATCGACGGTATCAAAACCAACGTTGATCTGCAGATGCGCATTATGAGCGACGAGCACTTCCAGAATGGTGGAACCAACATCCACTATCTCGAGAAGAAACTCGGTCTTAACGAGAAGTAAGACTGCGCGCACACGAAAAGGCCGGATTATCCGGCCTTTTTTATTTCTGGGGCCTGGAAAGCCTCATCATGTACAATCCCCGCTTTCTTCATCCACAAGGGACAAAAAATGGACAAACGTTTTGTTCAGGCCCATAAAGAAGCGCGCTGGGCGCTGTGGCTGACCCTTCTCTATCTCGCCGCATGGTTAGTAACTGCTTACTTACCGAATTCAGCGTCCGGCATAACCGGCCTGCCGCACTGGTTTGAAATGGCGTGTCTGCTGGTGCCGTTGATTTTTATTTTGCTCAGCTGGCTGATGGTGCGCTTTATCTTCCGCGATTTCCCGCTGGAGGACAGTGATGCAAACTGAAATCATCACCGTACTGGTTGTCTATTTGATCGTGGTATTTGGCCTCTCTTTCTATGCCATGCGCAAACGCAGTACCGGATCGTTCCTGAGCGAATATTTCCTCGGCAGCCGTTCCATGGGCGGGTTTGTGCTGGCGATGACGCTGACCGCCACCTACGTGAGCGCCAGTTCGTTTATCGGCGGGCCGGGAGCCGCATACAAATACGGCCTGGGCTGGGTATTGCTGGCCATGATTCAGGTGCCCACGATTTGGCTGTCACTGGGTATTCTGGGCAAAAAATTTGCCATACTCGCTCGCCGCTATAACGCCATTACGCTGAACGACATGCTGCAGGCGCGTTATCAGAGCCGCGCGGTGGTCTGGATTGCCAGTATCAGCCTGATTGTCGCCTTCGTCGGCGCCATTGCCGTTCAGTTTATTGGCGGCGCGCGCCTGCTGGAAACGGCAGCGGGTATTAAGTACGAGACCGGGCTGCTCATCTTCGGGATCACGATTGCGCTGTACACCGCGTTTGGCGGTTTCCGCGCCAGCGTGCTGAACGACACCATGCAGGGCATGGTGATGCTGATAGGTACTCTTGTGCTGCTGGTCGGCGTCATCTACGCGGCCGGCGGGTTACACAATGCGGTGCAAACGCTGGAACAGATCGATCCTAAGCTGGTCAGCCCTCATGGTGCTGACGATATCCTGACGCCCGCGTTTATGACCTCCTTCTGGGTGCTGGTTTGCTTTGGGGTTATCGGTCTGCCGCACACCGCCGTGCGCTGTATCTCCTATAAAGACAGCAAAGCCGTTCACCGCGGGATTGTGATTGGTACCGTCGTTGTCGCCCTTCTGATGCTGGGCATGCATCTGGCGGGCGCGCTGGGTCGAGCTGTATTACCTCACCTGACCGTGCCGGATCAGGTGATCCCAACGCTGATGGTGCAGGTTCTGCCGCCGTGGGCCGCAGGTTTATTCCTTGCTGCACCGATGGCGGCCATCATGTCCAACGTTAACGCGCACCTGCTTCAGGCTTCCGCCACCATTATCAAAGATCTATGGCTTAGCGCGCGTCCGGCTAAAATGCATAATGAGCAGAAGCTGAAACGCATCTCAACCTGGACCACGCTGGTGCTCGGTATTCTGATGATGCTCGCCGCATGGCGTCCGCCGGAGATGATCATCTGGCTGAACCTGCTGGCATTTGGTGGGCTGGAAGCGGTATTCCTGTGGCCGCTGGTGTTAGGGCTCTACTGGGAACGCGCAAACGCGGCGGGCGCGCTGAGCGGCATGATCGTCGGCGGTGTGCTGTATGCCGTCCTCGCAACGTTTAAGATTCAGTACCTGGGCTTCCATCCGATTGTGCCTTCGTTACTGCTAAGTTTACTGGCGTTTGTGGTGGGGAACCGTTTCGGTCAGCCTGTCCCACAACCCGCTATGATTTCTACTGATAAATAAAGAGTTTTGCCATGCCGTGGATCCAACTAAAACTGAACACAACCGGCGCTAACGCCGAGGAACTGAGCGATGCGCTGATGGAGGCCGGCTCGGTCTCTATCACCTTCCAGGACACGCATGACACGCCGGTCTTTGAGCCGCTGCCGGGCGAAACCCGCCTGTGGGGCGATACCGACGTTATTGGCCTGTTTGATGCCGAAACCGATATGAAAGAGGTCGTCGCGATTCTGGAAAACCATCCTCTGCTGGGCGCGGGATTTGTGCACAAAATCGAACAGCTGGAAGATAAAGACTGGGAACGCGAGTGGATGGATAACTTCCACCCGATGCAGTTCGGCAAACGTCTGTGGATCTGCCCAAGCTGGCGCGACGTCCCGGACGAGAATGCGGTCAACGTGATGCTCGACCCGGGCCTTGCATTTGGTACCGGCACTCACCCAACCACATCCCTGTGCCTGCAGTGGCTGGATGGTCTCGATCTGGACGGGAAGACGGTGATCGACTTTGGCTGTGGATCCGGGATCCTCGCGATTGCCGCCCTGAAACTGGGCGCAGCTAAAGCCATCGGGATCGATATCGATCCGCAGGCGATTCAGGCCAGCCGCGACAACGCCGAGCGTAACGGCGTGTCCGATCGTCTGGAGCTGTATCTGCCGGATGCACAGCCAGACGCCATGAAAGCCGATGTGGTGGTCGCAAACATTCTGGCAGGCCCACTGCGTGAGCTGGCCCCGTTAATCAGCGTGCTGCCCGTTGAGGGCGGTCTGCTGGGGCTTTCCGGTATTCTGGCGAGCCAGGCCGACAGCGTGTGTGAAGCCTACGCCGATCTTTTCACCCTCGACCCGGTGGTTGAGAAAGAAGAGTGGTGCCGCATCACCGGCCGTAAAAAATAAGCATTTGGCGTGGTCATCTGACCACGCCTTTCACCCTCTGATTATTCTCTCTCCCTTTGCCATTCTTCGGTAAAATAACCACACAAATCATGTTGATTTGTATTATAAAAATTCACCGGAAGAATATGATGAAACACATTACAGGCAAGGCAGCGCTGCTGGCGCTGAGCATGGTTTCGGCTTCAGCATTTGCGTCACACTGGAGTTACGAAGGGGAAGGTTCACCGGAACACTGGGGCGAGCTGGACGAGGCATACAAGACCTGTCAAAGCGGGATGAACCAGTCTCCGATTAATATTGATTCGACCGCTAACGCCCATCTCCCTCCGCTTAAAACGCACTACATTGATGGCCCAGTGGGGCTGACAAACAATGGCCATACCATTCAGGCCAGCGAAAAAGCAGATACCCGCAACACGATAACCCTGGACAAGCAAACCTGGACGCTACAGCAGTTCCACTTCCATGCACCGAGCGAAAACACCGTGCATGGCAAGAAGTACGCGATGGAGATGCATCTGGTACATAAAAACAGCGCGGGTGAGCTGGCCGTGGTGGCCGTCATGTTTGATAACGGTGCTGCGAATCCCGAGCTGGAAAAGCTGTGGAGTGTGATGCCTCAGCAGGCTGAACAGAATGTATCTATTGAGAAGGATCTCAACCTGAACAAACTGCTGCCAAAGGTGAAAACTTACTGGCGCTTTAGCGGCTCTTTGACCACGCCACCGTGTTCTGAAGGGGTCACCTGGATCGTGCTCAAACAGCCGTTAACCCTCTCAGCAGAACAGCTTGAGAAATTTACTCATACCATGCATCACGATAATAACCGTCCGGTACAGTCGCTGCACGGGCGCGTTGTGGTCGAATAAGACGCATTTTTCGCATGACGATCATGTTCTAAAATGCGACGCAGATCGCAAAGAAGTGGGGAAATCTGCTGCTAAAAACAGCAGATTATCCCGCTTCATCGAAGCATTTATTCAGAAATGATGAGAAGTTACGGGAAATTGTAAGCGCCTATAAAATAACCATTCTCGTATAACATAATGATTTAAATAATGAATAATTTTGAACAGAAAGATTGAGCGGCGATTCCTTGATCTACAACAGTGGATTGTTCAAAGTTTGGCCTTTCATCTCGTGCAAAAAATGCGTAATATACGCCGCCTTGCAGTCACAGTATGGTCATTTCTTAACTCATGCGCATCGGACACCACCAGCTTAGAAATCGCCTGATCGCAGCCCCTATGGCAGGTATTACAGACCGGCCGTTCAGGACGCTGTGCTATGAGATGGGAGCCGGTTTAACCGTATCCGAGATGATGTCGTCTAACCCGCAGGTTTGGGAAAGCGATAAATCCCGCCTTCGGATGGTGCACGTTGATGAACCAGGTATTCGCACCGTGCAAATTGCCGGAAGCGTGCCTGAAGAGATGGCAGATGCCGCGCGGATTAACGTGGAAAGTGGTGCCCAGATTATTGATATCAATATGGGGTGCCCGGCCAAAAAGGTGAATCGCAAGCTTGCAGGTTCAGCCCTTCTGCAATACCCCGACCAGGTGAAAGCTATCCTGACGGCGGTTGTCAGCGCAGTGGACGTTCCTGTTACGTTGAAGATTCGCACGGGTTGGTCGCCGGAACACCGTAACTGTGTAGAGATTGCCCAACTGGCCGAAGACTGTGGCATTCAGGCCCTGACCATTCATGGACGCACTCGCGCCTGTTTGTTCAACGGTGAAGCTGAATACGACAGCATTCGGGCAGTTAAGCAGAAAGTTTCCATTCCGATTATCGCGAATGGCGACATAACTGACCCGCTTAAAGCCAGAGCTGTACTCGACTATACGGGAGCTGATGCTCTGATGATAGGACGTGCCGCTCAGGGAAGACCCTGGATCTTCCGGGAAATCCAGCATTATCTGGACACTGGGGAGCTGCTTGCCCCGCTGCCTCTGGCAGAGGTTAAGCGCTTGCTTTGTTCGCATGTTCGGGAACTGCATGACCACTACGGTCAGGCAAAAGGGTACCGAATTGCGCGTAAACACGTCTCCTGGTATCTCCAGGAGCACGCTCCAGATGACCAGTTTCGGCGCACATTCAACGCCATAGAGGATGCCAGCGTACAGCTGGAGGCGTTGGAGGCATACTTCGAAAATCTTGCGTAATGAAATAAAGAGCTGACAGAACTATGTTCGAACAACGCGTAAATTCTGACGTACTGACCGTTTCTACCGTTAACTCTCAGGACCAGGTAACTCAAAAGCCCCTGCGTGACTCGGTTAAACAGGCACTGAAGAACTATTTTGCTCAACTGAACGGTCAGGATGTTAATGACCTGTATGAGCTGGTACTGGCTGAAGTTGAACAGCCACTGTTGGACATGGTGATGCAATACACCCGCGGTAACCAAACCCGCGCTGCGCTGATGATGGGTATCAACCGTGGTACTCTGCGTAAGAAACTGAAAAAATACGGCATGAACTGATACTAATCAGTTAAATGCTTGTTTAAAAAGGCGCTCTTCGGCATGGGGAAGCGCCTTTTTTATTACCTGTACCTCTCCGTCAACGCAGTGTAAACCTCCGCTTCTCCCGCTTTTAAACCACGGTTTTTCGTGTATATTTTTCCCCATCCTACAGGCGCTCTTCTCGCGGAATGACACAATGATTCGTAAATACTGGTGGCTGATTGTCTTTGCAATCTCCGTTCTCATTTTCGATGCACTCCTGATGCAGTGGATTGAACTGATGAGTACCGAAACCGATAAGTGTCGCAATATGAACTCCGTCAATCCGCTGAAACTCGTGAACTGCTCCGAGCTCGACTAACCGCCCGATTGCGCAAATCGCCCCGTTATTACCCACTAAAAACGGGGATTTAAATCCCTTTGAGCCATTACCTGACGGTGATAATGTCTCGCCCTTCTCAACCGCTCTAGCGTAACCCCACACTCGAGTAGAACCGTCCATGCTGGTCAGCCAATACAACCATATCCTTGTCGTCCTCTCCTTTGTTGTTGCCATCCTTGCGGCGTATACCGCGCTGAACATGGCTGCACGCGTCGCCGGGAGTGAGGGCGTCGCTGCCCGCGTCTGGCTGGCTGGCGGCGGTATTGCAATGGGTATTGGCGTGTGGGCCATGCACTTTATCGGCATGCTGGCGATGGACCTCTCCATGAGCATGAGCTACAACGCCACCCTGACGGTGTTATCCATGGTCATCGCCGTGGGTTCGTCGCTGTTTGCGCTATGGCTCGTGAGCTGCGAGCAATTACGCCTGCGCCGACTGCTGCCCGGCGCGCTGGTGATGGGTAGCGGTATTGTTGCTATGCATTACACCGGCATGGCGGCGCTGGAAGTGATGCCGGGGATTATCTGGGACAAAGTCTGGGTGGCCATTTCGGTCGCGATTGCGCTTGCCGCTTCTCTCGCGGCACTATGGCTGACCTTCCGCCTGCGTCGCGAAGCCGCACAGGTCGTGCTGATGCGTATGGGGGCCGCCATCACGATGGGGATTGCCATTGCCGGTATGCACTATGCCGGGATGAAAGCGGCGCAGTTTCCCATGTCCACAATGGTTCATCATGAGGGGATTAACGGGAGCTGGCTGGCGGTGCTGGTCAGCGTTGTCGCCCTCTCTATTCTTGGGATTACCCTGCTGGTGTCGATGCTGGATGCCCGCCTTCAGGCACGTACCGCCCTTCTGGCCTCGTCGCTGGCAGAAGCTAACCGGGAACTCGCTCAACTGGCGCTGCACGATACCCTGACGCGTCTGCCCAATCGTATCCTGCTGGAAGACAGACTCGATCAGGCCATCAGCAAAGCCGATCGTGAAGGGAATCACTTTGCCCTGATGTTCATGGATCTCGACGGCTTTAAAGCCATCAATGACGCCTACGGCCATGATGTTGGTGACAGGCTGCTGGTCGCCGTTACGCAGCGTCTGCTGCTTCTCCTGAAAGGCCAGTTCACCCTTGCACGTATCGGCGGTGATGAGTTTGTTCTGCTGGCAGAGGGAGAAGGTCCGGACGACGCGGCATCGCTGGCAAATTCGCTGGTCCGCGCGATCGATAGCCCGTTCAATCTCGGCCCCTATGAACTGGTGGTGACTCTCAGCATTGGTATCGCACTGTACCCTCACGACGGCAAAACTGAGCGTGAACTGATGTTTAACGCCGACGCGGCGATGTATCACACGAAGCATATGGGCCGTAACGGCTACCACTTTTTCCAGCCCTCCATGAACACCCTGGCGCAGACCCATCTCCAGTTAATGAACGATCTGTGGATGGCGATCGATCGCAATGAGCTGCGCCTGCTGTATCAGCCAAAATTTCACGCCCCCGCGGGTCCTGTCCTCGGATTCGAGGCGTTATTGCGCTGGCAGCATCCTAAGCAGGGGTTACTGACGCCGGAGCTTTTTCTGCCGCTGGCGGAAAAAACGGGGCTGATCATCCCCATTGGCAACTGGGTGATTAATGAAGCCTGTCGCCAGCTGCGGGAATGGCATCTTCAGGGGCATCAAAGCTGGTCAATGGCGGTAAACCTGTCGACACTGCAGTTTGAACAACCTTCGCTGGTGAAAACGGTTCTCGACTGCCTGGCTCTTCACCATGTGCCACCGGAAATGTTGATCCTCGAAGTGACGGAAACCACGGCGATGAGCAACCCGGATGAGAGCGTACGGGTGCTGACAGAGCTAACGGATGCGGGCGTGAAGGCCTCCATTGATGATTTTGGCACCGGATATTCGAGCCTGCTATATCTCAAGCGGTTACCGGCCTGTGAATTGAAAATCGACAGGGCGTTTGTGAAAGAGCTCAGCGGCGAAAGCGAGGATGCCACTATTGTCTCAGCGATTGTCGCCCTTGCCAAAACGCTTAACCTGAAAGTCGTGGCAGAAGGTGTAGAAACCGAAGCACAGCAAGCCTTTTTAACCGAGCTGGGCTGTAACACCCTTCAGGGTTATCTGTTAGGTAAACCCACCAGCGCGCAGACCATAGAAGCACTTTGTGCCCGAGGGGAAATGTTACCTGGCGCTGAGCTGTAAGCATCCTCATCAGGCGACACGCGAATGACAGGGAGTGTCGCCAGTATGCTATCAACCAGAGCGGGAGCCTGCTGATAAAGATTAAAACTGTCGTTATTCATTAACCAGTTTTTAATTATTCCGCTAAAAAAACCGTGGAATACAATCAAGGTGAGATCAACATTCACCTTTGGCGAAATGATATTCTGCGAAATACAGGTCTCCAGCGTGGCGCGTAGCGTGTCATCATTGAATCCAATGCGGTTTCTGATTTCACGCTCTGAAATCATATCACTGCTAAATTCACACTTATGATACAGAATTTGTAAAAGCGCACATTGCCGGGGTTCACGGGCAATATACTGCAGCGCAGTAATAAATTGCTCACGAAGTTTTAACAATGGGTCGTCGCTATCGGAAAGGGAAAGCCTGTCACGAATAATGTCGCGAAGCGGTAATTGCTGTTCCCAGATGGCATTAAATATTTCTGATTTACTGGTGAAGTGCCAGTAGATCGCGCCGCGCGTCACCTTTGCAGCATCAGCGATATCCGTCAGCGTCGTACTGGCTACGCCACGCGTCGCAAACTGTCCTATAGCCGCCTCAATCAGCTGCTGCCGGGTTTGTTGAGCCTCTTCTTTCTTTTTACGCGCCATAGGCAACTACTCGTTACTCACAAGGTTTAAAGGTAATATTGCGTTCATGCAAATGTAAGTATTCACTAAAATCCGTTTTAATTTTGCACAAAAAAAGTCACCTCTCTTAATTTATAATCAATACAAATACATCGAGTCAATTAAATTGACGGGATGAATAACCAAACAACATAAACCCCATTTACCTGATTAACATGCCTGAAGTATATCCCGGAATGGACCAGGTCTGATTCTGATTTTCTCCAGAAGCATGGTCATTCGCACTTATAAATTAAAAAACATTAAATACCCTCATTATTATACGCAGCTACATTTTATTTTTTATCCCTCTGCCCCAGCTACCGGTTCGCGGCATATATCGGTTAATGGGTATTTAAAGGAACAGTAATGACGAATCATTTCAGACGCTTGCCCTTATCCGGTTTCATTGTCTGCGCGGTACTGCTCACAGGATGCGATGGTCAGGAAAATCAACAACAACACCTGCAGGCGCCTCAGGTCAGCGTGCACATTGTGAAAAGCGCACCTCTGGCTGTCACCACTGAACTCCCGGGCAGAACAGATGCATTTCGCGTTGCGGAGGTTCGTCCTCAGGTTAGCGGCATTATCCTTCGCCGCAACTTCGCGGAAGGTAGCGATGTAAAAGCGGGTGAGTCACTTTACCAGATTGATCCTGCGACCTATCAGGCAGCCTATGACAGCGCGAAAGGCGAACTGGCGAAGGCTCAGGCGGCGGCCAATATTGCGCACCTGACGGTAAAACGCTATCTCCCGCTGGTAGGCACCCAATATGTCAGTAAGCAGGAGTATGACCAGGCCGTGGCGACGGCTCAGCAGGCAGATGCCAGCGTGGTTGCCGCGAAAGCCGGCGTTGAAAGCGCACGTATCAACCTTGCCTACACCAAAGTAACCTCGCCTGTTGATGGTCGTATCGGGAAATCCAGCGTGACCGAAGGGGCGTTGGTGACGAACGGACAGGCCTCAGCGCTGGCAACGGTCCAGCAGCTCGATCCGATTTATGTCGATGTCACCCAGTCCAGTAATGATTTTATGCGCCTGAAACAGACTAGCCTGCAAAAAGGCGATACCGCCAGCAGCGTTGAGCTACTGATGGAGAACGGGCAGCCCTATCCGCTGAAAGGCACCTTGCAGTTCTCTGACGTCACGGTCGATGAAAGTACCGGCTCAATTACCCTGCGCGCCATTTTCCCGAACCCTCAGCATATGCTGTTACCCGGCATGTTTGTTCGCGCCCGCATCGATGAAGGTACCCAGCCGGATGCGATTCTGGTTCCCCAGCAAGGCGTGACCCGCACACCGCGAGGTGATGCAACCGTCCTGGTGGTGAACGATAAAAACCAGGTTGAGCCGCGTACCGTCGTCGCCCCGCAGGCAATTGGCGATCGCTGGCTGGTGACGGAAGGGCTGAAAAACGGTGACCGCGTGATTGTCAGCGGGCTACAGAAAGTCAGACCAGGGGTAACCGTCGTCGCCACGCCGGATACCACCACGACTCCAGCCGGTTAAGGGACGACGACATGGCTAACTTCTTTATTCAGAGACCGGTTTTCGCCTGGGTACTTGCCATCATCCTGATGATTGCAGGCGGGCTGGCCATTCTCAAACTTCCGGTCGCACAGTATCCGACCATCGCCCCTCCCGCCGTGGCGATATCCGCGACCTACCCGGGAGCGGACGCTCAAACGGTGCAGGATACCGTGACCCAGGTTATCGAACAGAACATGAACGGTATCGATAACCTGATGTATATGTCCTCCACCAGTGATTCAGCGGGTAACGTCACCATCACCCTGACCTTCGAGTCAGGCACCAACCCGGACATCGCTCAGGTGCAGGTACAGAACAAGCTGCAGCTCGCCATGCCGCTGCTGCCGCAAGAGGTTCAGCAGCAAGGGATTGGCGTGGAGAAATCCAGCAGCAGCTTCCTGCTGGTCGCCGGTTTTGTTTCTGACAACAAAAATCTCACGCAGGATGACATCTCTGACTATGTCGCCTCAAACGTCAAAGATGCCATCAGCCGAACGTCTGGCGTCGGTGACGTTCAGCTGTTTGGCGCTCAGTATGCGATGCGCATCTGGCTCGACAGCAACGCGATGAACAAATACCAGCTGACGCCGCTGGATATTATCAACCAGCTGAAAACCCAGAACGATCAGATAGCGGCAGGCCAGCTGGGCGGAACGCCGTCCATTCCCGGGCAACAGCTGAATGCCTCGATCATCGCGCAAACTCGCCTGAAATCGCCGGAGGAGTTTGGCCGCGTGACGCTCAAGGTGAACCAGGACGGCTCGATGGTTCATCTGAAGGACGTGGCTCGTATTGAGCTGGGCGGCGAAAACTACAACATGGTCACTAAAATCAACGGGCAGGCGGCAACCGGTCTGGGGATTAAGCTGGCAACCGGGGCCAATGCGCTGGATACGGCGGCAGCCATCAAAAGCAAGCTGGCGCAGCTGCAGCAGTTCTTCCCACAGGGGCTGAAAGTTGTCTATCCCTATGACACCACGCCTTTTGTGAAAATCTCCATTCACGAAGTGGTGAAGACCCTGTTTGAAGCGATCGTTCTCGTCTTCCTGGTCATGTACCTGTTCCTGCAAAACCTGCGGGCGACGCTCATCCCGACTATCGCGGTGCCGGTCGTTCTGCTGGGCACCTTTGCGGTTCTGGCGGCGTTTGGTTTCTCCATCAATACCCTGACGATGTTCGGCATGGTGCTGGCGATAGGTCTGCTGGTCGATGACGCTATCGTGGTCGTTGAGAACGTCGAACGTGTCATGGTCGAGGACAAGCTGCCGCCGAAAGAGGCCACGCAGAAGTCGATGGAGCAGATCCAGGGCGCACTGGTCGGGATCGCCATGGTGCTCTCGGCGGTCTTTATTCCGATGGCCTTTTTTGGCGGCTCGACGGGGGCGATCTATCGCCAGTTCTCGCTGACTATCGTTTCCGCTATGGCGTTGTCCGTACTGGTTGCGCTCATCCTGACGCCCGCACTCTGCGCAACGTTGCTTAAGCCCGTATCCGGCGACCATCATGAGAAAAAAGGGGGCTTCTTCGGCTGGTTTAACGCGCTCTTTGATAAAAGCGTTGAGCACTACAGCAACAGCGTGAGCGGTATTTTGCGTAAGACAGGGCGCTATCTGGTGGTGTACGTCATTATTGTCGGTGGGATGGCGGTACTCTTCCTGCGCCTACCCACCTCCTTCCTGCCCGAAGAGGATCAGGGGGTGTTTATGACGATGGTTCAACTCCCGGCAGGTGCAACCCAGACGCGTACTCAGCAGGTCCTCGACCAGGTTCAGGACTACTACCTGAACAAAGAGAAGGCGAACGTTGAATCCGTCTTTACCGTAAACGGCTTTAGCTTTAGCGGCCAGGGTCAGAACTCCGGTATTGCATTCGTCAGCCTGAAGCCCTGGGAGGAGCGCCCGGGGTCGGAAAATGGTGTCGAAGCCATTGTGGGTCGCGCGACGAAAGCCTTCAGTCAGATTAAAGATGGCCTTGTTTTCCCGTTTAACCTGCCTGCAATTATTGAGCTGGGTACCGCCACGGGCTTCGACTTTGAATTGATCGATCAGGCTAACCTGGGGCATACCCAACTGACTCAGGCGCGTAACAAACTGCTCAGCATGGTGAAAGAGCACCCTGATCTGCTGGTTCGCGTGCGCCCTAACGGTCTTGAAGATACGCCTCAGTTCAAACTGGATGTCGATCAGGAGAAAGCCCAGGCGCTGGGCGTCAGCCTTTCTGACGTCAACCAGACGATTTCGACGGCATTAGGTGGCACCTATGTGAACGACTTTATCGATCATGGGCGCGTGAAAAAGGTCTACGTACAGGCCGACGCCAAATTCCGTATGTTGCCAGGCGATATTAACAACCTCTACGTGCGCAGCGCGAATGGGGAAATGGTCCCGTTCTCTGCCTTTAGCAATGCTCATTGGGTCTATGGTTCACCTCGCCTGGAGCGCTATAACGGGATGCCCTCTATGGAGATCCTCGGTGAATCAGCCCCGGGTAAAAGTACCGGTGAGGCCATGGTTATGATGGAAAGTCTCGCGGCAAAACTGCCTTCCGGCATCGGCTATGACTGGACCGGAATGTCCTATCAGGAGCGGCTCTCGGGTAACCAGGCGCCTGCACTGTACGCCATTTCGCTGATCGTGGTGTTCCTGTGTCTGGCAGCGCTGTATGAAAGCTGGTCCATTCCGTTCTCCGTTATGCTGGTTGTACCGCTGGGGGTCATTGGGGCGCTTCTCGCAGCGTCGCTGCGCGGGTTAAACAATGACGTCTATTTCCAGGTCGGCCTGCTGACGACGATTGGTTTATCGGCGAAAAACGCCATCCTGATCGTCGAATTTGCTAAAGACCTGATGGAGAAAGAAGGCAAAGGCATTATTGAAGCCACGCTGGAAGCATCCAGGATGCGCCTTCGACCGATCCTGATGACGTCTCTGGCCTTTATCCTTGGCGTCATGCCGCTGGTGATCAGCTCCGGGGCCGGGAGCGGCGCGCAAAACGCCGTCGGTACGGGCGTTATGGGGGGAATGCTTTCCGCAACGCTTCTGGCGATTTTCTTCGTGCCCGTCTTCTTTGTGGTTGTTCGACGACGGTTTACCCACCATAAAGAGTAATATTCCCCCTAAAAGGCACCTTTGGTGCCTTTTTTATTTTTAACATAAACAATGAATTACGCTTTACATAAAGGCAGTGTTAAAAATATGATGATTTGCATTAAGTAAAAACAGTCTCTTGCAGCTCCATAATGTCTCCATTAATTCCTCCTGAAACCGATTTTTCTCCACGATTTTTACAAACTACATAATTTGAGATTATTCCTCGTGTAACGAGGACTTATCCCGGTGGTAAAATAACCTCCAGTTCGTTAATAGCCCTCCTGGCTTTATAGCGGATGAGAAATAATACTGAGGTAACATCATGAAAAGATTCATTTCCGTTGCACTTCTCGCTGCGCTGCTGGCTGGTTGCGCGCACGACTCTCCATGTGTACCGGTTTACGATGACCAGGGCCGACTGGTTCATACCAATACCTGTATGAAAGGCACCACCCAGGATAACTGGGAAACTGCGGGTGCTATCGCTGGCGGTGCTGCCGCAGTAGCGGGTTTGACGCTGGGTATTGTTGCCCTGACGAAGTAACATCTGTTGAGAAAGCGCGGCTCTGGCCGCGCTTTTGCTTTTAATGAGTGCAGTATTTTCAAATAAGTAAAAAAATAGCCCCGTATTTATTCACGTAATTAATCTAAGCCTGAAGTCAGTCACAGCTTTTTCGCATACTCATTCAAATTACTTATTCTATCGTGATGATTTTCACACATTAATATTATTGAATACCATGCCAATATTCACTCTGGAAACTATCTCCCCTTTTTCCTGACCCGACGCATAACTTTTGCTCCGATTTGTGGCACAGGTTGTAATTTCGCACCATTTCAGGGCGCTCGTTTTATTTAAGCCTGTCTACACTCAGCATTAAGCGTTCACTCGTCTCTTATTTTGTCGAACGCAAAACTGGCATTACGTTTGCTTTATAAACGTTGGCCAAAGCCACAGACAGGTTAAGCGTTTAAAAACGCCTCTATAACGATAAATTTCGCCACACAGGATGCATTATGAAAAAGACGATGATAGCCAGCCTGGCCGCTGCAGGCATGTTGTTTGCCGTAGCCGGTCAAGCCCATGCGGGAACGACACTGGATGCCGTTAAAAAGAAAGGTTTTGTTCAATGCGGTATCAGTGACGGTTTGCCTGGCTTCTCTTATGCCGATGCGAACGGCAAATTTACCGGTATCGATGTGGACGTCTGCCGTGGCGTTGCGGCCGCCGTTTTCGGTGATGACAGCAAAGTAAAATATACCCCGCTGACGGCGAAAGAACGCTTTACGGCGCTGCAGTCCGGAGAGGTCGACATGCTCTCCCGTAATACCACCTGGACGTCCTCACGTGATGCAGGCATGGGGATGTCATTTACGGGCGTGACCTATTATGACGGCATCGGCTTCCTGACCCACAATAAAGCAGGCCTGAAAAGCGCCAAAGAGCTGGATGGCGCCACCGTTTGTATTCAGGCGGGCACCGATACCGAGCTGAACGTCGCCGATTATTTCAAAGCAAACAACATGAAATACACGCCAGTGACATTCGACCGCTCGGATGAGTCGGCCAAAGCGCTGGAGTCCGGCCGTTGCGACACGCTGGCCTCTGACCAGTCACAGCTGTATGCCTTACGTATTAAGCTGAGCAACCCGGCAGAATGGATTGTTCTGCCTGAAGTGATCTCCAAAGAACCTCTCGGACCGGTCGTACGTCGTGGCGATGAAGACTGGTTCTCCATTGTTCGCTGGACGCTGTTCGCCATGCTGAACGCAGAAGAGATGGGCATCAACTCGAAAAACGTTGATGAGAAAGCCGCTAAGCCATCCAACCCGGATATGGCACACCTGCTCGGTACAGAAGGTGATTTCGGCAAGGATCTGAAGCTGGATAACAAGTGGGCCTACAACATCATCAAACAGGTGGGCAACTACTCTGAGATCTTTGAGCGCAACGTGGGATCGGAAAGCCCGCTGAAGATCAAACGCGGCCAGAACAATCTCTGGAACAACGGCGGTATTCAGTACGCGCCACCGGTACGTTAAGTCATAGCTGTAACGGGCACTGCTCAGGCAGTGCCCTCTCCAGAGTCATGGTTACTGAGGTTTCTTTATGTCCCATCGCCGCTCAGCCGTAAAAGGATCGCTATCCTTTTCTCATCCCGCGGTCCGCGCCTGGCTATTCCAGATTATTGCTATTGTTGCGGTTGTTCTCATCGCCGTGTATCTCATCCATAACACCATTACCAACCTGAATAATCGTGGCATTACCTCCGGTTTCGCGTTTTTAGATCGCAGCGCGGGGTTTGGCATTGTCCAGCATCTTATTGATTACCAGGAAGGTGACACATATGGACGCGTGTTCGTGGTCGGTTTGCTGAATACGCTGTTGGTATCGGCGCTTTGTATCGTCTTCGCGTCGATACTGGGCTTCTTTATTGGCCTGGCACGTCTTTCTGAAAACTGGCTGCTGCGGAAACTGTCGACTGTTTATATCGAGACGTTTCGCAATATTCCCCCGCTCCTGCAGATCTTCTTCTGGTATTTTGCCGTATTGCGTAACCTACCCGGCCCCCGTCAGGCCGTCGACGCGTTTGAGCTTTTCTTCCTGAGCAACCGTGGGCTATCCATTCCTTCTCCTCTGCCAGGTGAAGGTCTGTACGCTTTTATCGGCGCGATTGCGATCGCGCTTGCTCTCACTGTTGGGGTATTCCGTTTTAACCACACGCATCAGATCAAAACCGGCCAGCTTCGCAGAACCTGGCCGACGGCTGTCGTCCTGTTCGTTAGCCTGCCGCTGGTGGCTCACTGGCTGTTTGGGGCCGCACTGCACTGGGACATTCCCCATCTGCGGGGCTTCAACTTTCAGGGCGGGATGGTATTAATTCCTGAGCTGGCAGCTCTGACGTTGGCGCTGTCGATTTATACGTCCGCGTTTATCGCAGAGATTATCCGTGCCGGGATCCAGGCCGTACCTTACGGACAGCACGAGGCGGCACGCTCGCTGGGATTACCCCATACCGTGACGCTTCGCCAGGTCATCATTCCGCAGGCTTTACGGGTCATCATCCCGCCCCTGACCAGCCAGTATCTCAATATTGTCAAAAACTCGTCGCTGGCCGCTGCCATTGGTTACCCGGATATGGTGTCACTCTTCGCCGGAACCGTGCTTAACCAGACCGGACAAGCCATTGAAACCATCGCCATCACGATGTCTGTCTATCTGATCATCAGCCTGGTGATTTCACTGCTGATGAACCTTTATAACCGTCGTATAGCACTGGTCGAGCGCTAAGGATCTATGATGACAAAAGCGATACTGTCGCACTCCTCGCGCCCTGCCAACTCGACAGGTGGACGTTTCATTCTCTGGGCGCGTAAGAATCTGTTCTCCAGCTGGAGTAACAGCCTGCTGACGATTGTCTGCCTGTGGCTCATGTGGGAATTGATTCCTCCGCTGCTGAACTGGGCGTTTTTACAGGCCAACTGGGTCGGTTCAACCCGAGCAGACTGCACAAAAGCCGGTGCCTGCTGGGTGTTTATCCACGAGCGATTCGGTCAGTTCATGTATGGGTTGTATCCGCATGAACAGCGCTGGCGGATTAATCTGGCGCTGGTTATCGGCCTGCTCTCTGTCGCAGCCATGTTCTGGAAAAAGCTGCCTCATCGCGGACGCTATATTGCCGTCTGGGCAGTGGTTTATCCGATTATTGTCTGGGTACTGTTGTATGGCGGTTTTCTGGGGCTGGAACGCGTAGAAACACGCCAGTGGGGCGGTCTGACGCTGACGTTGATTATCGCTTCAGTGGGGATAGCCGGTGCTCTGCCGTGGGGGATTTTACTGGCCCTGGGGCGGCGTTCAAAAATGCCGATCGTACGCGTGCTCTCCGTTATCTTCATTGAGTTCTGGCGCGGCGTACCGCTTATCACCGTTCTGTTTATGTCGTCGGTCATGCTGCCGCTGTTTATGGCAGAAGGGACCACCATCGACAAGCTGATCCGTGCCCTGGTGGGGGTGATTCTCTTCCAGTCCGCCTATGTCGCTGAAGTTGTGCGCGGAGGTCTGCAGGCGCTGCCTAAAGGCCAGTACGAAGCGGCGGAATCACTGGCTCTCGGTTACTGGAAAACGCAGGGACTGGTCATTCTTCCACAAGCACTCAAGCTGGTCATTCCAGGGCTGGTCAACACGATCATTGCCCTCTTCAAGGATACCAGCCTGGTGATCATCATTGGATTGTTCGATCTCTTTAGCAGCGTGCAGCAGGCAACCGTTGACCCTGTCTGGCTGGGTATGTCCACCGAGGGATATGTCTTTGCAGCTCTGATCTACTGGATCTTTTGTTTTAGCATGTCGCGCTACAGCCAGCATCTGGAAAAGCGCTTTAACACCGGGCGTACACCGCACTGAGGAAATTATGAGCCAAATAACTATGACACCCGCCGACGCGATGATTACGCTGGAAAACGTGAATAAATGGTACGGACAGTTTCATGTCCTGAAGGACATTAATCTTAAGGTCAAGCAGGGAGAGCGCATTGTCCTGTGCGGCCCTTCCGGATCCGGGAAATCCACAACTATTCGCTGCATTAACCATCTTGAAGAGCATCAGCAAGGACGCATCGTGGTTGACGGTATCGAGCTGAATGAAGATATCCGCAATATTGAACGCGTTCGTCAGGAAGTGGGAATGGTCTTTCAGCACTTTAATCTGTTTCCGCACCTGACCGTTCTGCAGAACTGTACGCTTGCACCGATTTGGGTACGAAAGATGCCGAAAAAGGAAGCGGAGGCATTAGCCATGCACTACCTGGAGCGCGTACGTATCGCAGAACATGCGAATAAGTTCCCTGGCCAGATATCGGGTGGCCAACAGCAGCGTGTGGCTATCGCCCGTTCTCTGTGTATGAAACCGAAAATTATGCTGTTTGATGAACCGACATCTGCCCTCGATCCTGAAATGGTTAAAGAGGTTCTGGACACCATGATTGGGTTGGCACAATCCGGCATGACCATGCTGTGCGTGACGCATGAGATGGGGTTTGCGCGAACCGTGGCCGACCGGGTGATCTTTATGGACCGTGGGGAGATTGTTGAGCAGGCGCCGCCGGATGAGTTCTTTGCCCATCCGAAGTCAGAACGTACGCGAGCATTCCTGTCGCAGGTGATTCATTAGTCGTTTGCTCTGCCGGGTGGCGGCTTCGCCTTACCCGGCCTGCCGTTTTTTCGGCGCACAAACGCAAAAAGGCCATCCTTTCGGATGGCCTTCTCACTTATTTGATGTCTGGCAGTTCCCTACTCTCACATGGGGAGACCCCACACTACCATCGGCGCTACGGCGTTTCACTTCTGAGTTCGGCATGGGGTCAGGTGGGACCACCGCGCTAAAGCCGCCAGACAAATTCTTTTACTTCTTGCCGAACTTTAACCTAAGTATAAAGTGGTGCTGATACCCAGAGTCGAACTGGGGACCTCACCCTTACCAAGGGTGCGCTCTACCAACTGAGCCATATCAGCACGCTAAATTTGATGCCTGGCAGTTCCCTACTCTCACATGGGGAGACCCCACACTACCATCGGCGCTACGGCGTTTCACTTCTGAGTTCGGCATGGGGTCAGGTGGGACCACCGCGCTAAAGCCGCCAGGCAAATTCTGTTAATCTGTATCAGGCTGAAAATCGTCTCTGTCTCTTCGCCAAAACATCTTCGGCGTTGTAAGGTTAAGCCTCACGGTTCATTAGTATCGGTTAGCTCAACGCATCGCTGCGCTTACACACCCGACCTATCAACGTCGTCGTCTTCAACGTTCCTTCAGGAGACTTAAAGTCTCAGGGAGAACTCATCT
>NZ_JBVPGT010000020.1:0-174013 GCF_055817355.1 Enterobacter sp. PL_is379 | reverse complement strand
CCACCTGACCCCATGCCGAACTCAGAAGTGAAACGCCGTAGCGCCGATGGTAGTGTGGGGTCTCCCCATGTGAGAGTAGGGAACTGCCAGGCATCAAACAAGTGAAGAGGCCATCCGAAAGGATGGCCTTTTTGCGTTTATACGCTGCACAAACTGATCCCCCATCACCCTGCTTATACGGTAAACTACCTGCGTTTTTGCATCAGGATAGCGTTTATGAACCACTCCCTTAAGCCCTGGAATACCTTTGGCATTCAACGCAATGCTAATCAAATTGTACGTGCCGATACAGCACAGCAGCTGCTGGATGCATGGCAAAACGCGACAGAAAATAACGAACCCGTACTGATTCTGGGCGAAGGAAGTAATGTCCTGTTTCTCGATGATTTTGCGGGAACGGTGATCGTTAACCGCATCATGGGAATTGATGTGGTAGAGCGTGCCGATAGCTGGCACGTGCACGTGGGTGCCGGAGAAAACTGGCATCATCTGGTGCAATTTACCCTCGAAAAAGGGATGCCGGGTCTGGAAAACCTTGCGCTTATTCCAGGCTGCGCCGGATCGTCACCTATTCAAAACATCGGCGCCTACGGCATCGAACTGAAACACGTCTGTGAATATGTCGACTGCATCGAGCTGGCGACCGGAACGGCGACGCGTTTAACCGCAGAACAGTGCCGTTTTGGCTATCGTGACAGTATCTTCAAACATGAATATCAGGATCGCTACGTGATTGTCGCCGTGGGTTTGCGTCTGTCGAAGAACTGGCAGCCCGTATTGACCTACGGGGATTTAACGCGTCTCGATCCGGCGACCGTTACCGCTCGCGACGTCTTTGACTCGGTTTGCCATATGCGGATGACCAAGCTTCCCGATCCAAAAGTAAACGGAAATGCAGGAAGCTTCTTCAAAAACCCGGTTATCAGCAGCGAAAATGCAAAAGTCTTTCTTGAAGGATGGCCCGCAGCGCCACATTACCCTCAGACGGATGGCAGCGTGAAGCTGGCCGCGGGGTGGCTCATCGATCAATGCCAGCTAAAAGGCACTTCAGTAGGCGGTGCCGCCGTTCACCAACAGCAGGCCCTGGTGCTGATTAACCAGCGCGATGCGACCAGCGACGATGTGGTACAGCTGGCTCACTACGTTCGCCAGCGTGTCGGCGAAAAATTTAACGTCTGGCTGGAGCCAGAAGTCCGCTTCATTGGTCGCACAGGTGAAGTCAACGCTGTGGAGACTATCGCATGAAGGACAATACGGTCCCGTTAACCCTGATTGGTATCCTGGCGGACGGTGAATTCCATTCCGGCGAGCAGCTGGGTGAACAGCTGGGCATGAGCCGCGCCGCCATTAACAAGCATATCCAGACGCTCCGTGACTGGGGTGTTGATGTATTTACGGTTCCCGGAAAAGGCTACAGCCTGCCGGAGCCGATTCAGTTGCTGAATGAAGACGCGATCCGCAGCCAGATTGGACACGGCAATGTGGCGGTGCTGCCGGTGATTGATTCGACGAACCAGTATCTGCTTGATCGTCTGCCTGAGCTGAAATCCGGTGATGCCTGCGTTGCTGAATATCAACAGGCCGGTCGTGGCCGTCGTGGCCGCAAATGGTTTTCGCCATTTGGCGCTAACCTCTATCTGTCCATGTACTGGCGACTCGATCAGGGCCCGGCCGCTGCCATTGGCCTGAGTCTGGTTATCGGCATCGTCATGGCGGAAGTGCTGCACGATCTGGGGGCGGATAAAGTGCGCGTAAAATGGCCAAATGACCTCTACCTCAACGATCGTAAACTTGCCGGGATTCTGGTCGAACTGACGGGAAAAACGGGCGATGCGGCGCAAATCGTCATTGGCGCAGGCCTCAATATGGTGATGCGCAATGTCCAAAATGATGTGGTGAACCAGGCCTGGACTAACCTCCAGGAGGCGGGGATCGTCATCGATCGTAACACCCTTGCCGTACGTATGATTAAAGAGCTGCGCAGCTCGCTCACGCTTTTTGAGCAGGAAGGGCTGGCACCGTTCCTGTCTCGTTGGGAAAAGCTGGATAACTTCATCAACCGCCCGGTGAAATTGCTGATCGGTGATAAAGAGATCTACGGGACTTCCCGCGGTATTGACGCTCAGGGTGCGCTGCTTCTGGAGCAGGATGGCGTGATCAAACCCTGGATGGGCGGTGAGATTTCCCTGCGAAGTGCCGAATAACCGGATGGAGTGAATGATGCGAAAACCCGTCTGCGCGACGCTGGCCGTCATGATGAGTCTGCTGTTCTCACCCCTCTCTCAGGCAGGTCAGGCCTGGGAGAGTTACAAGGCGCGCTTTTTCAAACCGGAAGGCCGCATTGTCGATACCGGCAATGGCGGCGTGTCGCATACGGAAGGTCAGGGCTTTGCCATGCTGATGGCAGTGGCCAACGACGATAAAGCCACGTTCGATAAGCTCTGGCAATGGACAAACCGTGAGTTGAAGAACAAAGAGAACGGTCTGTTTTACTGGCGCTTTAACCCCGCAGAGTCCAACCCGATCGCCGACAAAAACAACGCTGCCGATGGCGATGTGCTGATTGCCTGGGCGCTGCTTAAAGCCGATGCCCGCTGGCATGACAAACGCTACAGCGCCGCATCGGATGCTATTACAAAAGCGCTGGTCGCCCATAGCGTCATCCGCTATGCGGGTTACCGCGTGATGCTGCCCGGCGTCCAGGGATTTAAGCTTGACGGTGAAGTGGTTCTTAATCCTTCCTATTTTGTGTTTCCGGCCTGGCAGGCCTTCGCCGGACGCAGTCATTTGCCGGTCTGGCGCGATTTGATTAAGGACGGGGAACGCCTGCTGGGGAAAATGGGCTCGGGTAAAGCGAACCTGCCTACTGACTGGGTTTCACTGACATCAGGTGGCAAGCTGGCTCCCGCTAAAGGCTGGCCGCCGCGAATGAGCTATGACGCGATTCGTATTCCTCTGTACGTTGCCTGGTCTGATAAACAAAGCCCGCTCCTGACGCCGTGGAAGGCCTGGTTCGGTCAGTTCCCCCGGGAACAAACGCCCGCCTGGGTTGACGTGACGACTAACGAATATGCGCCCTACATGATGGAAGGTGGTCTGCTGGCGGTTAGGGATTTAACGATGGGACAGTCTTCCGGAGAACCCGAAATCACGTCTAAGGACGACTACTATTCGGCAAGTCTGAAAATGCTGGTGTGGATTTCAGCGCAATAATAACGCACCGACTATCCCCTCTCCCCGATGGGGAGAGGGGTAAATCAGTTACTGTGGATACGGTACCCAATCCCCGCCGTTCAGGCGAACGTACGGTTTGTTCTGATACTGAATCACTACCGCGTTGGCGTTCTCCGAGACTTCTGCCGTTTGTGGCAGTTTGCTGGTGAGCTGGTCCCAGTTCACGCTATCTTCCACAAAGAGTTTCCCGTCAACGGCGCGGGCAACCAGTTCTGAGATTGCCAGATAGCTGGTTGGCTGCGTAATCTCTATTGGTGCGCCCTGATGCGGTGCCTTCATACCAAAGAATTTAATGCCTGCAGGTACGTTGGTAATCGACGGGCTTGGGATATCACGCAGACCTGACACCTGCATTCTGTCACCTTTCAGCGCACCACCGTGCTCAGGCACCACAACCACCATCACTTTACGGCCTGATTTTTCCAGCTCCGTGAAGAACGCGTCCAACTCGTCGAAGAACTTCTGCGCACGCACTTTATAATCTGCCGTTTTGCTCACGCCCGGGAAATGGTTACCGTCATGGAGCGGCAGGGTATTAAAGAACGTCGCGCTGCGTGGATTACTGTCTTTTTCGATGGTCTGCAGCCAGCGTTGCAGGACGGCGGTATCGTCATAGACGGGCGAGCCGTCGAAGCCCAGCAGAGAGACAGGAAGACCGGTTTGGTCCATCAGCGGTGACTGCATGCCACCCTCTTCGCGCACCTCTTTCAGGAAGTTACCGAACTGGCCGTTATGTCCCAGCATCAGATGCTGCGTAAAGCCCAGCTTGGCGAGGTTATCGAACAGATAACACTGGTTGCCAGCGGGTTGATACAGATTCTTATGCGATGCCTGACCGCAGCTTGCACGCAGGAGGCGGATGGCCGCCGGGCCGCTGTACGAGGTGGCAGAGTTGAAATCTTTAAACTGAATGTCGAAATGAGACCACAGCGGATGAGACATCAAACCGGCTGCATCCACGTCTGCCCAGGAGAGAGAGCAGATGTTGATCACCAGCAGTTCAAACGGCTGAGCATCCGCCGGCAGCGCATCCGGGAATTTCGTCTGTCGCTTGTCTTCCGCGGTATAGAAACTGGAGAGCCAGGCGTTCAGGTTGGTTGAGGTCGGCGGTGCTGTCTGGGTTGGGATATCACCCACCACTGGCGTATCGCCTGCCGTGGTGACGGTGGCCGCCGCGCTTCCCCCGGTGGTGGTCACCGTGGTGGTCGGTTGACCGGCAGGCCACAGCGAAAAGTTTGGCCCAGCCAGGGTCAGCACGTTAAGCCAGATCATAATCGCGACGACAAACACCGTGACGCGGATCCACTGTGACAGGAACAGCCAGGCAACCAGCAGCACAAATACCGCGCCTATCATCTGCCAGTTAATAAACCGCTCGGTCAGATCGAGGACATAGCTGGCGCTAAAGCCCGCCACCTGGGACCCCTGGCTCATAATGCTGTCCGGCCCCGGTAGCCAGGTATCATGCCAGAACAGCGCAAAGCCGACGGGGATGGCAACCCAGTGACGTAAGCGATGCAGCCTGATATTTGGCAGCGGCATCAGCAGGAAGGCCATAAACACGAGGTTGAGTAGAGGATGGAAATTCAGATAGCCTGCCCAAAGCAGACCAAACTTCACCAGAAAGTAGAAGTTCCAGCCGGAAAGGCCGCGCCAGTATTGCCAGAGCGGCGAGGGTGACGAAGCGGTATAGGTAGAATTAGTCATGTTTTCGGTCTGCCTTGACGTGTGATGCCCGTGTCAGTGTTCCGGCTGGTTTTACATAGCGAGGTTTTATAAATAGCACTCTGGCCGTATCACGGATACGGCGTATGGAATGACGCGCATAGTAGCCAAGCGGGAAAAAGATCAGCGCACAGAATATAACCAGTTGAATAATATCGCTGATATTCATGATGATGCGTTCTCCGCGTTGTCTGTTAATAAGCGAAGGGGTTCCGGCACCCGACGCCAGACGTGTCCATCATGTCTGGCATTGAGGATCGGTTTGGCATCGCTCTTGATAGCGAGTGGCTTAACCCATTGTTCAGGCTGGAGCGCACGCATCTGCACCAGCTCCGCACTGATCGTATTATCTTCGAACCAAATCATACGGTTCGAGAAAATATCCCCGGTAGGCAGGGGGAAGATGTGGTTAAGCGCCGTATCGAGATCGTTTACCCGGCAGAAGGACAAAAACAGCATCAGGCGATTGTCGCCAATGGTCATGATGTCCCCTGTACGGTTCGGGCGGCATAAGGTAAGCGCCTGTTCAACGCGGATACCCGGAACAGGGCGCAGGGCAACCATAACCCCTTTTCCGTCTGCAGGAAGAAGCGTATTGCTCATCATGTTGCCGACGGCGTCGCAGAAGGTATCCCATTTTTGGTAACCGCGCAGCTTCATCGGCTGCGTCATGGAGAGCAGCGTAGAAATGTCTTCCGGTACATGGCGGCTAAACTGCTGACCCTGAACGCTTTCGATAAGCGTCAGGCAGCGTGACAGCGGCGCGTTCCAGGGGATAACCATATTGGCGCCGCAACCCAGAAGCAGACGCTCATCGGTGGCGCGAAGGCTGGTATTGTTTTCGCGTACGATGATTTTTAACGCACTGCCGCGCTGGCGGCGTAAGGTGTGGATTTGCCTTGCCAGCGTCTCAATCTGGTTATTCTGCATCAGCGAGAAAATAATCGTTGCCGCCTGGGTTGTGCGCGCTTCATGGAAAAGGGCTTCGTTAGATTCAAACAGTGACCAGTTTTCCGACAGGGCGGGCGCCCCCTCTAAAACCGCGATATGGCTCAGAATGCGTTTTTCATCACTGCGCGGCTGCACCACGGTTTCTTCCTGCTGCGCCAGGTGCCACTTACCCTCGATATGTTTCAGCGTAAGTTGTTGCCTGGCGCTCACACCTTTTTCATTACACCAGAATGCAATATCGTAGAGATAGCTTCCCGCCTGGTCACGAACGCTTGCCAGACCGAACAGGGAGCGATATTCACCCATTAAAAGTGAGAATAGCTTGTCATTATTACTGCCGGGATTGACTATCAATAGCGTGCAATTTTGAAATTTTGCCCATTTATTGATTTTTTCCAGCCACGGCAGCAGTTTTTCAGAAGGGATATTTTGCAGGACGTTATTTGCGCATTTAAGGATCACTAAATAGTGATCCGGATCAATAGTGCACTGAACGTCGCGGGACAAAAAGTATAGACTATCGGCATCCGATGTCATGGAAAATAATCGCACCGTCTGAGGCCCGCAATCGTTTTCCAGCGTGATAATTTTCTTCGGATCTTCGCCCATGCTAATGACGGCCACGCGGGAATCCTTATCCTGGGCAGCAATTGTCTGGTTTACCAGACTGATAGCATCTTCATTTCGGTCCGTATTAATCCACCAGACTCCTCCGACTGGCATGTGGCTCAATTCGTCCCATAATGACTGGATGCCAATAGAAAATATGGAGTCCACGGTGTCCCTCTTTTCGTCTAATTTATCTGTATCTCAGTTTACTAGCGAAAGCGTAGAAATAAACCTAACATTGAAATTAAAGAACATCAGATTTAGCATGTAAATGAAATTTGTCAGGGCAGGAAGCCCCGCAACTTCTTTAGCGTGCGATTTTCCTCAAAGGGATGGAAAAAGAATGGATAATAACGAACCCGGAACCCCAGTCGATTCGACCCTGGGTTACACATTCCAAAACGATTTTCTGGCGCTGACGCAGGCCTTTTCTTTACCTGAAATAGATTACACCGATATTTCCCAGCGGGAACAGTTGGCCGCGGCTATTAAACGCTGGCCGTTATTAGCTGAATTCGCCCATCAACATTAAGGGAGCCATTGATGGCCATACTCGGATTACAGGGTGTCCGTGGCGGTGTGGGTACCACATCTGTTACCGCGGCGCTGGCGTGGTCATTACAGCTTTTAGGTGAATCGGTGCTGGTTATTGACGCCTGCGCCGATAATTTGCTGCGTATGTCGTTTAACGTCGACTTTACTCGCGAAGAGGGCTGGGCCCGGGCGCTGCTCGACGATAAAGACTGGCAGGATGCAGGGATGCGCTATACCTCCCAACTGGATCTGCTGCCGTTTGGTCAACTGACCACCACGGAGCGCGAGAATGAAGCCGCGTATCAGCGTCTGTTTTCGCAGTTCACGCTGGCGCTGCAGACCCTGAAAGAAAAGGGGCACTACAAGTGGATCCTGCTGGATCTGCCGCACGGCGCCGGCACGCTGACCAGACAGCTTATTGCCCAGTGCGATCATGTGCTCTCGATCGTCAACGTCGATGCGAACTGCCATATCCGCCTGCATCAGCAGGGGCTACCTCAAAATGGCCATATCCTGATTAACGATTTGCGCATTGGCAGCCAGATCCAGGACGATCTGTATCAGGTCTGGCTGCAGAGCCAGCGCCGCCTGCTTCCCATTGTCATCCATCGTGATGAGGGCATGGCGGAATGCCTTGCGTCGAAGCAACCGCTCGGCGAATACCGTAGCGATTCACTGGCGGCAGAAGAGATCCTGACGCTGGCTAACTGGTGTCTGCTGAACTTCGCCAACAGGGCGGAGCATGCAGGGAGTGATGTATGAGTCGTCTCGCCAGCTGGTTACTCATCCCACCGGTCAGTTCGCGTTTGAGCGAACATTACCGGCATTTTCGCCGTCACGGCGCGTCGGCATTCAGCGCCGCGCTCGGCTGTTTCTGGATGATTCTGGCCTGGATGTTTATTCCACTCGAACACCCGCGCTGGCAGCGCATACGTGCCCGGCACAGTGAATTGTATCCGCACATTAATCCTGACCGTCCGCGTCCACTGGATCCGGCGCGTTATCTCATTCAGGCCATCTGGCTGGTGGCGACCTCATCCCGCGCGGAGACAAAAACGCCGCACTGGCGGAGCTTCTCCCGCGTGCAGCAGCTACGTGAACGCTACCACCAGTGGCTGGATAAACTGCCCAACAGCGTCAGCGATAAGACCAGCCATCTGGATAACCATAAAGAGCTCGGGCATCTCCACCCGGGCTTGCGGCGTTTTATCCTCGGCGTGATCGTCGTGTTCTCGCTCATTCTGGCGCTGGTCTGTATTACGCAACCTTTCAACCCTCTGGCGCAGTTCACCTTCCTGATCCTGCTGTGGGGCGTGGCGCTGCTGGTCCGCCGTATTCCGGGCCGCTTCTCGGCGCTGATGCTGATTGTGTTGTCGTTGACCGTCTCCTGTCGCTACATCTGGTGGCGTTATACCTCGACGCTGAACTGGGACGATCCGGTGAGTCTGGTGTGCGGCTTGGTGCTGCTGTTTGCTGAAACCTATGCCTGGATTGTGCTGGTGCTGGGCTATTTCCAGGTGATTTGGCCGCTCAACCGCCAGCCGGTTCCGCTGCCTAAAGACACCGCGCAGTGGCCGTCAGTTGATCTCTTTGTACCGACCTACAACGAAGACCTGAGCGTGGTGAAGAACACCATCTATGCCGCGCTGGGCATCGACTGGCCGAAAGATAAGCTCAAGGTCTGGATCCTGGATGACGGCAACCGTCCGGCGTTCCGCCAGTTCGCAGAGGAGGTCGGCGTCGAGTACATCGCCCGTCCGACGCACGAACATGCTAAAGCCGGGAACATCAACAACGCGTTGAAGTATGCCACCGGGGAGTTTGTCTCGATCTTTGACTGCGACCACGTGCCGACGCGCTCGTTCCTGCAGATGACCATGGGCTGGTTCCTGAAGGAGAAAGAGCTGGCGATGATGCAGACGCCGCACCACTTCTTCTCGCCGGACCCGTTTGAACGTAACCTTGGCCGTTTCCGTAAAACCCCGAACGAAGGCACGCTGTTCTATGGCCTGGTGCAGGACGGAAACGACATGTGGGATGCCACCTTCTTCTGCGGCTCCTGTGCGGTTATCCGCCGTAAACCGCTGGATGAAATTGGTGGTATCGCCGTCGAAACGGTCACCGAAGATGCGCATACCTCGCTGCGCCTGCACCGTCGTGGCTATACCTCAGCCTATATGCGCATTCCGCAGGCTGCCGGTCTGGCAACGGAGTCACTGTCGGCGCACATTGGTCAGCGTATTCGCTGGGCGCGCGGGATGGTGCAAATTTTCCGTCTCGATAACCCACTGATCGGGAAAGGGCTCAAGCTGGCGCAGCGTCTCTGCTACGTCAACGCCATGTTCCACTTCTTATCCGGTATTCCGCGGCTGATCTTCCTGACCGCGCCGCTGGCGTTCCTGCTCCTTCACGCTTATATCATCTACGCCCCGGCGCTGATGATTGCGCTGTTTGTTCTGCCGCACATGATCCACGCGAGCCTGACGAACTCGAAGATACAGGGTAAATACCGCCACTCCTTCTGGAGTGAAATCTACGAAACGGTGCTGGCCTGGTACATCGCACCGCCGACGATGGTGGCGCTGATTAACCCGCATAAAGGGAAATTCAACGTCACCGCGAAGGGCGGTCTGGTGGAAGAAGAGTACGTCGACTGGGTGATCTCCCGTCCGTATATCTTCCTGGTACTGCTGAATATCGTTGGCGTCATCGCCGGTATCTGGCGTTACTTCTACGGCCCGGAAAACGAAATCCTGACCGTCTTCGTGAGTATGGCCTGGGTCTTCTACAACCTGATTATCCTCGGCGGCGCGGTGGCGGTGTCGGTGGAAAGCAAGCAGGTTCGTCGCGCGCATCGCGTTGAAATCTGCATGCCTGCGGCGATCGCCCGTGAAGATGGCCATCTCTTCTCCTGTACCGTGCACGACTTCTCTGACGGCGGTCTGGGGATCAAAATCAACGGCCAGGCGAAGGTGCTGGAAGGGCAAAAAGTTAACCTGCTGCTTAAGCGCGGTCAGCAGGAGTATGTCTTCCCGACGCAGGTTGTTCGCGTGGCGGGCAATGAAGTCGGTCTGCAGCTGATGCCGTTGACCAAAAAGCAGCATATCGATTTTGTGCAGTGTACGTTTGCCCGCGCGGATACGTGGGCTCTCTGGCAGGACAGCTTCCCGGAAGATAAACCTCTGGAAAGCCTGCTGGATATTCTGAAGCTGGGGTTCCGTGGCTATCGTCACCTTGCAGAATTTGCCCCGTCGTCGGTGAAATTAATTTTCCGGTCACTTACTTCGCTGGTTTCCTGGGTCGTGTCGTTCATTCCTCGTCGTCCTGAGCGGGATGAGGCGAAGCAGGCGGACCCGGTTATGGCTCAACAATGATGATAACGCGATGAAAACAAAACTTTCCTGGTTATGTGCAGTGGCAATGGGGATGAATGTCCTCCCCGCAACAATGGCTAACGCCGCTCCTGGTAATGCAGCGGCAACGCCTGCGCCAACGGTACCTGTCGTCGCGCAAGCAACCGATCCGGTTGTCACCGCGGCACCCGGTCAAACGGAAAACATCATGCCGAACCAGCCAACGGAGGGGAATACCCTGCCGGCAGACGGTCAGGTCATCGGGCAGGTGATGCCGGGCGTCCGGGGGGCGAATGCGCCCGTCGTCGCAGACAATGCGCCGTCACGGGACGTGAAGCTGACCTTCGCGCAAATTGCGCCGCCTCCGGGCAGCATGGTGCTGCGCGGTATCAACCCTAACGGCGGCATTGAATTTGGCATGCGCAGCGATGAGGTCGTCTCTAATGCGGTGCTGAACCTTGAGTACACCCCGTCACCGTCGCTGCTGCCGACCCAGTCTCAGCTGAAGGTCTATCTGAATGATGAGCTGATGGACGTCCTGCCGGTCACGAAAGAGCAGCTGGGCAAGAAAACCCAGGCTCAGGTGCCGATTAACCCGCTGTTCATCACCGACTTTAACCGTATCCGTCTGGAATTTGTCGGTCACTACCGCGATGTCTGCGAAAACCCGGCCAGCAACACGCTGTGGATGGACGTCGGGCGTAACTCCTCGCTGCAGCTGACCTACCAGTCGCTGGCGTTGAAAAACGATCTTTCGGCCTTCCCGGTTCCGTTCTTCGATCCGCGTGATAACCGTCCGCTCACGTTGCCGATGGTGTTTGCCTCTTCCCCGGACGTGACCGAGCAGCTGGCGGCCACCATCGTGGCGTCCTGGTTTGGTTCACGCGCGGGCTGGCGCGGCCAGAGCTTCCCGGCGATGTATGACAAGCTGCCGGACAGAAATGCCATTGTGTTTGCGACCAACGCTAAACGCCCGGCCTTCCTGCGCGATCATCCGGACGTCAAAGCGCCGACCGTTGAGATGATAAGCCATCCGGAAAACCCGTACGTGAAGCTGCTGGTGGTCTTTGGTCGTGATGATAAAGATCTGGTGCAGGCAGCAAAAGCCATTGCCCAGGGCAACGTCCTGTTCCGCGGCAACAGCGTGGTGATAGATGAGGTCAAGCCGCTGCTGGCGCGTAAACCGTATGATGCGCCAAACTGGGTGCGTACCGACCGTGCGGTAACCTTTGGCGAGCTGAAAACCTATGAAGAACAGCTGCAGGCGACGGGGCTTGAGCCAGCGCCGATTAGCCTGTCGCTGAATCTGCCGCCGGATCTGTACCTGCTGCGCACCAACGGCATTGATATCAATCTGAACTACCGGTATACCGCGCCAGCCACCAAAGACAGCTCGCGCATGGATATCAGCCTGAACAACCAGTTCCTGCAATCCTTCAGCCTGCAAAGCACGCAGGATACGAACCGCCTGATGCTTCGCCTGCCGGTGCTGCAGGGGCTGCTGGACGGTAAAACGGATGTTTCCATTCCGGCACTGAAGCTGGGTGCGATAAACCAGCTGCGCTTTGACTTCCAGTACATGAACCCGATGCCTGGCGGCTCGGCGGAAAACTGCATCACCTTCCAGCCGGTTCAGAACCACGTGGTGATTGGCGATGAGTCGACCATCGACTTCTCGAAGTACTATCACTTCCTGGCGATGCCGGACCTGCGCGCGTTTGCTAACGCGGGCTTCCCGTTCAGCCGCATGGCCGATCTCTCTGAGTCCATTGTGGTGATGCCAAAAGCGCCAAACGAAGGGCAGGTCACGACCCTGCTGGACACCATGGCGACCGTCGGGGGACAAACTGGCTTACCGGCGATTAACGTCACGTTGACGGACGATGGCAGCCAGATTCAGAACAAAGACGCTGACATCATGGTGATCGGTACCATTCCGGATAAGCTAAAGGATGACAAACGTATCGATCTGCTGGTGAAAGCGGCCCAGTCCTGGGTTAACACGCCGCTGCGCCAGACCGAGTTCCCGAGCATTATGCCGGATGTGAACGACCGTCAGGCCAGCGCGCAGACGACGGTAACGTCTCAGGGGGCGATGGCCGCAGTGGTGGGCTTCCAGTCCCCATACAACGAACAGCGCAGTGTGGTGGCTCTCCTTGCGGACAGCCCGCGCGGGTATGAGCTCCTCAATACGGCCATGAACGACAGCGGTAAACGTGCCGCGATGTTTGGTTCCGTGTCGGTGATCCGTGAGTCCGGCGTCAATAGCCTGCGCGTGGGCGATGTGTACTACGTGGGCCATCTGCCGTGGTTTGAACGCCTGTGGTATGCGCTGGCCAACCATCCGGTGCTGCTCGCCATCCTGGCTGCGGTCAGCGTGGTCTTGCTGGCATGGGTGCTGTGGCGTCTGCTGCGTATCATCAGCCGTCGCCGTCTGAACCCGGATGAGTAAGATGTAATGAAAGCCTTTCGCTGGTGTGCATTAGCAGCGGTGATGCTGGCGGCGCTTCCTCTTCGCGCCGCCTGTACCTGGCCTGCCTGGGAGCAGTTTAAAAAGGACTACATCAGTGAGGGCGGGCGTGTCATTGATCCCAGTGACACGCGCAAAATTACGACCTCGGAAGGGCAAAGCTACGCCCTGTTCTTTGCCCTGGCGGCGAACGATCGCAACGCGTTTGACCAGCTGCTGACGTGGACGCGCGATAATCTTGCCAGCGGCGATCTCAACGACCATCTGCCTGCCTGGCTATGGGGTCAGAAGGATAAAGAAACGTGGGCGGTGATTGATACCAACTCCGCCTCAGACGCCGATGTCTGGATCGCCTGGGCACTGCTCGAAGCGGGTCGGCTGTGGAAACATCCGGACTATACCCGCACGGGTAAAGCGTTGCTGAAACGCATTGTCAGCGAGGAAGTGGTGAAAGTGCCGGGGCTCGGCGCAATGCTGCTTCCCGGTAAAGTCGGTTTTGCCGATGAACAGGTCTGGCGCTTTAACCCCAGCTATCTTCCTCCGCAGTTAGCGAGTTATTTCACGCGCTTTGGTTCCCCGTGGACCCAGCTTCGTGAAACCAATCTGCGTCTGCTGCAGGAGAGTGCGCCGAAAGGTTTTTCGCCGGACTGGGTGCAGTATCAGAAAAACAAAGGCTGGTGGTTACAGCAGGATAAGGCGCTGGTGGGCGGCTACGACGCCATCCGCGTGTATCTCTGGGTGGGCATGATGAGTGACAACGATCCTCAGAAAGCCCGGCTGCTGACGCGCTTCCAGCCGATGGCGGCAAAGACCATGAAACGGGGTGTGCCGCCGGAGAAAGTGGATGTGGCGACGGGGAAACGCACCGGGAATGGTCCGGTCGGGTTCTCTGCCGCCATGCTGCCGTTTTTACAACAGCGTGATGCCCAGGCGGTTCAGCGCCAGCGCGTTGCGGACCATTTTCCCGATAACAATGCCTATTACAGCTACGTGCTGACTCTCTTTGGGCAAGGATGGGATCAGCATCGTTTTCGCTTCACCGCAAAAGGTGAATTAATACCGGATTGGGGCCAGGAATGCGCAAGTTCACAGTAAATCTACTCACTTTATCGCTTGGCCTGGCACTGATGCCGCTGGCTGAAGCCGCCAACTCTCCGCAGCAGAAACAGCTGCTGGAACAGGTTCGGCTGGGCGAATCGACACAGCGTGAGGATTTGGTTCGTCAGTCGCTTTATCGTCTAGAGCTGATTGACCCGAACAACCCTGACGTCATTGCCGCACGCTTTCGCTACCTGCTGCGCCAGGGCGATAACGCCGGTGCGCAAAAAGAGCTGGATCGTCTGAAAGGGATCGCGCCGGGCTCGAGTGCGTACCAGTCATCACGCAACACGATGCTGCTTTCTACCCCGGATGGCCGGCAGCAGCTCCAGCAGGCGCGACTGCTCGCCACCACGGGACACACGCAGGAGGCGATTGCCGCCTATGACAAGCTGTTTGACGGCAACCCGCCGGGCGGCGACGTGGCCACGGAATACTGGAACGTTGTGGCGAAAGACCCTGCTCGCCGAAATGCAGCCATTAACCAGCTCAAGAAAATAAACAGCAGCAGCCCCGGAAATACGCAGCTTCAGGCAACGCTGTCCCAGCTTTTGTTCCAGAGCGGACGCCGTGATGAAGGCTTTGCGGTATTGCAGGAGATGGCCAAATCCACCAATGGCCGTAACCAGGCGTCTGATATGTGGTATGACCAAATCAAAGGTCAGCCTGCCAGCAGCGCCAGCGTCAGCGCGCTGCAAAAATACCTGAGCGTATTCAGCGACGGGGATAGCGTCGCGGCGGCGCGTGCCCAGCTTGAAGCGCAGCAAAAACAGCTCGCCGATCCGGCGTTCCGCGCGAAAGCGGAAGGGCTGGCGGCGGTGGATGCCGGGCAGGGGAGTAAGGCGGTGGCGGAGCTGCAAAAAGCCGTCAGCGCCAACCATGCCGACAGTGAGGCTGTGGGGGCCCTTGGACAGGCGTATTCCCAGAAGGGCGACCGCGCCCGCGCGGTGGCACAGTTTGAAAAGGCGATTGCCCTCGATCCCCAGAGCGATAACCGGGGTAAATGGGACAGTCTTCTGAAGGTTAACCGCTACTGGCTGCTGATTCAGCAGGGTGACGCGGCGCTGAAGGCGAATAACCCGGCGCAGGCGGAGCGTTACTATCAGCAGGCACGCGGTATCGACAATGCCGACAGCTATGCCGTGCTGGGGCTGGGCGACGCCGCCGCGGCGCGTAAAGATAACGACGCGGCGGAACGTTATTATCGCCAGGCGCTGCGTATGGACAGCGGCAACAGCAATGCGGTTCGCGGGCTGGCCAATATTTACCGCGCGCAGTCGCCGGAGAAGGCTTCGCAGTTTATCCAGTCTCTCTCCGCCAGCCAGCGCCGGAGCATAGACGATATTGAACGTAGCCTGACCAACGAGCAGCTCTCCACTCAGGCCGAACAGCTGGAAAATCAGGGGAAATACGCTCAGGCGGCAGACATTCAGCGTCGTCGTCTGGCGCTCTCTCCCGGCGACGTGTGGATAACCTACCGTCTCTCGCGCGATCTCTACAGCGCGGGTCAGCGCAGCCAGGCGGATACCCTGATGCGTCAGCTTGCCAGCCAGAAACCGTCCGATCCGGATCAGGTGTACGCCAACGGGCTCTATCTTTCCGGAAACGATCAGGACCGCGCCGCGCTGGCGCATCTGGACACGCTGCCGCGCAGCCAGTGGAACGGCAATATTCAGGAACTTGCCGACCGCCTGCAAAGCAACCAGGTGCTGGAAACCGCCAACCGTCTGCGCGACAGCGGCAAAGAGCAGGACGCAGAGAATCTCCTTCGCCAGCAGCCGACCTCCACCCGTATCGACCTCACGCTGGCGGACTGGGCACAGCAGCGTGGCGATCTGGACTTGGCGAAAACGACGTACAACGCCGTCCTGCAGCGTGAACCGCAGAACGAAGACGCAATCCTCGGCCTGACCGAGATTTACAGCGCGCAGGGTAACAAAGATGCCGCGCGCGCAGAGCTGGCGAAACTGCCCGCCGCGCAAAACGGTCAGCCGCTGTCGCTCAACATGCAGCGCCGCATCGCGATGGCGCAGGCGGGCCTGGGCGATTCCGCTGCCGCAGAACAGACCTTCAACAAAATCATTCCGCAGGCTAAATCGCAGCCCGGCTCCATGGAAAACGCGCTGGTGCTGCGTGATGCCGCACGTTTCCAGGCGCAGAACGGCCAGCCTCAGCAGGCGCTGGAAACCTATAAAGATGCGATGGTATCGACAGGTATCACCACGACGCGTCCGGCTGACAACGACAGTTTCACCCGTCTGACGCGTAACGATGAAAAAGACGACTGGCTGAAGCGCGGCGTGCGCAGCGATGCCGGTGACCTGTACCGTCAGCAGGATGTTAACGTCACGCTGCAGCACGACTACTGGGGCTCCAGCGGCACGGGCGGTTATTCCGACCTGAAAGCGCATACCACTATGCTACAGGTGGATGCCCCGCTCTCAGATGGGCGCATGTTCTTCAGAAGCGATCTGGTCAACATGGACGCCGGTTCATTTGATAGCAAGAACGGGACTTACGACCCTAAATGGGGAACCTGCTACGAAACGCCGTGTAGCGGCAACACCCATCAGTCCGACAATGGCGCGAGCGTCGCCGTCGGCTGGCAGAATAAGACCTGGGCGATGGATATTGGCACCACACCAATGGGCTTTGACGTCGTCGACGTGGTGGGCGGCATCAGCTACAGCAGCGATCTGGGGCCCATCGGCTATACCGTTAACGCCCATCGCCGCCCAATCTCCAGCTCTCTGCTGGCCTTCGGCGGGCAAAAAGATACCAATACCGGCACCACCTGGGGCGGCGTACGCGCCACCGGTGGCGGCGTAAGTATGAGCTATGACAAAGGGGAAGCGAACGGCGTCTGGTCAAGCCTGAACGCGGAAACGCTGACGGGTAAAAATGTGGAGGATAACTGGCGCGTCCGCTGGATGACGGGTTACTACTACAAGCTCATTAATAAAAACAATGAGCGCCTGACGGTCGGCGTCTCCAATATGCTCTGGCACTACGACAAAGACCTGAGCGGTTATACCCTGGGCCAGGGCGGCTATTACAGCCCGCAGGAGTATGTCTCCTTCGCCTTGCCGGTGACATGGCGTAAGCGCACGGAAAACTGGTCCTGGGAGCTGGGTGGCTCGGTGTCCTGGTCCCACTCCAAAACCAAAGACGAGCTGCGCTACCCGATTCAGAATCTGATCCCGACCGATGAGCCAGACCGCTATACCGACCGGGGCGCGATGGAAACCGGCAGCAGTTCTTCCGGTACGGGTTATACCGCACGGGCCATTATCGAACGCCGCGTAACGTCCAACTGGTTTGTGGGCATGGGCGTGGATATTCAGGAAGCGAAAGACTATACCCCAAGCCACGCGCTGATCTATGTGCGCTACTCTGCTGCAGGCTGGCAGGGCGATATGGACTTACCGCCGCAGCCGCTTATCCCGTACGCGGACTGGTAATCGGATTTTCCTTAATCCATTTGTAAGTCTCTCTTAATAGCGCGGCAATCGGGTATACTCAGGCGCGCCAGGTTTACACCCTGGCGCGCCCTGCGCTTCGAGTTTTGTGGAGAGTCATTTTGCGTGTCAGCCGTTCCTTAACAATCAAACAGATGGCGATGGTTTCTGCCGTCACCATGCTGTTTGTCCTGCTTTTCTGCGTAATTCTGCTGTTTCATTCCGTACAGCAGAATCGCTATAACACGGCTTCGCAGTTAGAAAGTATTGCCCGCTCGGTGCGCGGCCCGCTCTCCGCCTCGATTCTGAAAGGGGATATTCCCGAAGCGGAAACCATTTTAAAACGCATTCAGCCTGCCGGCGTCGTTAGCCGCGCCGACGTCGTCTTGCCTAACCAGTTTCAGGCGCTGCGGATGAGCTTTATCCCGGAGCGTCCCGTCCCGATGATGGTGATGCGCCTGTTTGAACTGCCGGTGCAAATTTCGCTGCCCGTTTATTCACTCGAACGCCCTGCCAATCCGCAGCCGCTGGCCTACCTGGTATTACAGGCGGACTCCTACCGCATGTATAAATTCGTCATGAGCTGGGTGGTTACGTTAGTGACCACTTGCTTACTTATGACGCTTATTCTCAGCGTGGCGCTCACCTGGTGCATTAACCGGCTGATTGTTCATCCGCTGCGCCGCATCGCCCGCGAGCTGAATACGCTTGCGCCGCAGGATCAGATGGGACATCAGCTTGAGCTACCGCGTCTGCATCATGACGATGAGATAGGCATGCTGGTGCGCAGCTACAACCTCAACCAGCAGCGCATCCAGCGTCAGCAGGATGAGTTAAACAGCAGCGCCACGCGCTTCCCGGTGTCGGAGCTTCCCAATAAAGCCTTCCTGATGGCAATGCTGGAGCAAACCGTTGAGCGCCAGCAAACCACGGCGCTGATGGTTATCGCCTGTGAAACGCTGCAGGACACGGCTGGCGTGCTCAAGGAGAGCCAGCGCGAAATGCTGCTGCTTACCCTGGTGGAAAAGATCAAATCTGTCCTTGCCCCGCGCATGGTGCTGACTCAGGTCAGCGGTTACGACCTGGTGGTGATTGCCAATGGCGTAAAAGAGCCCTGGCATGCGATCACATTAGGTCAGCAAGTACTCACTGTCATTAATGAGCGGTTGCCCATTCAGGGTATCCAGCTTCGCCCGAGCGCCAGCATCGGTATCGCCATGTACTACGGTGATTTAACGGCGGAGCAGCTTTATCGTCGCGCCTTCTCGGCGGCGTTTACCGCCCGGCGCAAAGGGAAAAATCAGATCCAGTTCTTCGACCCGGAGCAGATGGAAAAGGCGCAGCAGCGCCTGACGGAAGAGAGCGACATCCTGACCGCGCTGGATAACCGCCAGTTTGCCCTCTGGCTACAGCCGCAGGTGAATTTGCTGACGGGAGAGGTGAAAAGCGCCGAGGCTCTGCTGCGTCTGCAGCAGCCGGATGGTTCATGGGAGCTGCCGGAAGGGCTGATTGAGCGCATTGAGTCCTGCGGCCTGATGGTTACCGTCGGCTACTGGGTGCTGGAGGAGTCCTGCCGTCAGCTTGCGGCCTGGCAGGAGCGCGGCGTGACGCTGCCGCTGTCGGTTAACCTGTCTGCCCTGCAGCTTATGCACCCGACCATGGTTTCAGAGATGCTGGAGCTGATCCATCGTTACCGCATCAAGCCAGATACGTTAACCCTGGAAGTGACGGAGAGCAGACGTATTGACGACCCCAATGAGGCGGTCGCGATCCTGAAGCCGCTGCGTAATGCCGGTATTCGCATTGCGCTGGACGATTTTGGCATGGGGTACGCCGGGCTGCGCCAGCTTCAGCACATGAAAACCCTTCCGGTAGATGTGCTCAAAATTGACAAAGCGTTTGTCGACGGTCTGCCGGACGACAGCAGCATGGTGCAGGCGATTATCCAGATGGCGCGCAGTCTCAACCTGCACCTTATTGCCGAGGGGATTGAAACCGACGCGCAACGCGCCTGGCTGGCAGAGGCGGGTGTGGAGAGCGGGCAAGGCTTCCTTTTTGCCCCCGCTGTTCCTTCGGATGTCTTTGAACAACGATACCTTTCTGGTGCTGACGACCCCGCAAAAGTGTAACTTTGTTGCTGGCTTGTGCGAGCCAGCTCAAAGTTCTTAACATTTGTGTTTCAAATTTGAACTGAGTTTATTTCTGTCCTGTTATGTGGGTGTTATTTTAAAGCCGCAGGTTAACCATAACCTTACAAAGCCTGTGGTTTTTCTTCCCAAGGACACCTTATGAAAACCTCACTCTTCAAAAGTCTTTATTTCCAGGTCCTGACAGCCATCGCCATCGGTATTCTGCTGGGTCACTATTACCCTGAACTGGGCGCGCAAATGAAACCGCTTGGCGACGCGTTCGTTAAGCTCATCAAAATGGTCATCGCTCCGGTGATCTTCTGTACGGTAGTCACGGGCATCGCTGGCATGGAAAGCATGAAGGCGGTCGGTCGTACCGGTGCAGTGGCGCTTCTTTATTTCGAAGTGGTCAGTACCCTTGCGCTGATTATCGGTCTGATCATCGTCAACGTGGTGCAGCCAGGCGCGGGGATGAACGTAGACCCCTCAACGCTGGATGCCAAAGCGGTCGCGGTGTATGCCGAGCAGGCGAAAGATCAGGGCGTGGTCGCCTTCCTGCTGGACGTCATTCCTGGCAGCGTCATTGGCGCGTTCGCCAGCGGAAACATCCTCCAGGTTCTGCTGTTCGCCGTGTTGTTTGGCTTTGCCCTGCACCGTCTGGGCAGCAAAGGCCAGCTTATCTTTAATGTGATCGAAAGCTTCTCGCAGGTCATTTTCGGCATCATCAATATGATCATGCGCCTGGCGCCCATCGGTGCCTTCGGTGCGATGGCCTTCACCATCGGTAAATATGGCGTCGGCACGCTGGTGCAGCTGGGTCAGCTGATTATCTGCTTCTATATTACCTGTATCCTTTTCGTGGTGGTGGTGCTGGGCTCCATCGCCCGCGCGACAGGTTTCAACATCTTCAAATTTATCCGTTACATCCGTGAAGAACTGCTGATTGTTCTGGGGACCTCCTCTTCAGAATCGGCGCTGCCGCGTATGCTCGACAAGATGGAGAAACTCGGGTGCCGTAAATCGGTGGTCGGGCTGGTGATCCCGACGGGCTACTCCTTCAACCTGGACGGTACCTCGATATACCTGACGATGGCGGCCGTATTTATCGCTCAGGCGACCAACAGCCATATGGATATTTTCCATCAGATTACCCTGCTGGTGGTGCTCCTGCTCTCCTCTAAAGGTGCGGCAGGCGTAACGGGCAGCGGCTTTATCGTGCTGGCAGCCACCATTTCTGCTGTGGGTCACCTGCCGGTGGCGGGTCTGGCGTTGATTCTGGGTATTGACCGCTTCATGTCTGAGGCGCGTGCGTTAACCAACCTGGTGGGTAACGGTGTGGCAACGGTGGTGGTGGCGAAATGGGTGAAAGAGCTGGATCACAAAAAGCTCGACGATACTCTGAATAATCGTTCAACTGACAGCAAAAATCCTGGCTTATCCTCTTAAACTTGTCACAAATGCCCGTATTCCCTTGTGGGGATGCGGGCTCCTGCGCATAATAACTGTTCATACCTGTCATAATTCGACAAGATTTTTTTTGGGTATATTTCACTTCGGACCGTGACGTTTTGCCGAACGCGCGGTCTAATCGACGTGTTTTCATCGTCATCTTTAAGAGTGAAGCGCGTCGCGAGGCACTCTTTTTTAACCAGGAATGTTGATCAGGGGTTCACATGCAGGGCACAAAAATTCGACTCTTAACCGGCGGTTTGCTGATGATGGCAGCAGCCAGTTATGTGCAGGCAGATGCGCTCCAGCCAGACCCGGCCTGGCAACAAGGGACATTAGCGAACGGTTTTCAATGGCAGGTCTTAGCCACGCCGCAACGTCCCAGCGATCGTATTGAAATCCGTCTGTCTGTTAATACCGGTTCCCTCACGGAAAGCACCCAGCAAACCGGTTTCAGCCACTTTATTCCCCGGCTGGCGCTCACTCAGAGCGGCAGCCTGCAAGCGGTTCAGGTGCGTTCACTCTGGCAGCAGGCCATCGATCCGAAACGCCCACTTCCCCCGGCTGTTGTCTCGTATGACTACACCATGTTTAACCTGAGCCTTCCAAACAACCGTAACGACCTGCTTAAAGAAGCGCTGACGTATCTCTCCGATGCCTCTGGCAATCTGGCGATTACGCCGGACACCGTCAACTATGCGTTGAGTAACAGCGACATGGTGGCAACCTGGCCTGGGGATACCAAAGAGGGCTGGTGGCGTTACCGCCTGAAGGGCTCAACGTTACTGGGACATGATCCGGCCGAACCGCTGAAACAGCCGGTGGACGCCGAACAGGTGAAATCGTTCTATCAGAAGTGGTACACCCCGGACGCGATGACGCTGATCGTGGTGGGTAACGTGGACAGCCGCGCGGTGGTGGAGCAGATCAACAAAGCGTTTGGCGATCTGAAAGGCAAGCGTGAAACGCCAGCCCCTGTCCCGACGCTCTCTCCGCTGCGTGCAGAGCCTGTCAGCATTATGACGGACACCGTGCGTCAGGATCGCCTCTCCGTCATGTGGGATAACGCCTGGCAGCCCATCCGTGAATCTGCGGCGATGTTACGCTACTGGCGTGCCGATCTGGCACGTGAAGCGCTGTTCTGGCACGTCCAGCAGACGCTGAGTAAGAACAACGTGAAGAATATCGGTCTTGGCTTTGACTGCCGCGTGCTGTTCCAGCGTGCACAATGTGCCATCAACGTTGAATCACCGGGCGATAAGCTAAATGCCAATCTGGGTGTGGTCGCGAAAGAGCTGGCAAAAGTGCGTAAAGAGGGGCTTTCCGAAGAGGAATTCAACGCTCTCGTGGCGCAGAAAAAACTCGAGCTGCAGAAGCTGTTTGCGACCTACGCTCGCGCCGATACCGACATTCTGATCAGCCAGCGTATTCGTTCCCTGCAGAATCAGGTGGTGGACATTGCGCCGGAACAGTATCAGAAGCTTCGTCAGGACTTCCTGAACGGTCTGACCGTCGATATGCTCAATCAGGACCTCCGTCAGCAGCTGTCGCAGGAGATGGCGTTGATCCTTCTGCAACCGAAGGGCGAGCCGGAATATGACATGAAGGAACTTCAGACGACCTGGGATGCCATTATGGCTACCGCGCCGCAGCCAGCGCAGGCCGCCACGGCGGATGATTTACATCCGGACGCGACGGATATCCCGCAAGGGCAGTAATGCAAACATTCCCTCTCCCTGTGGGAGAGGGTTAGGGTGAGGGCATCAGCCCGCACCCTACTTAAACAGGCATCGCCTCGCGCGGAATAATCGCCCCGCGATACTGAATCACCGTGCTGGCCGTCAGGTGCCCGCGCTGTGCCGCCGCTTCCGGCGTTCCACCCGTCAGGCGTACCGCCAGATAACCCGCGCTGAATGAATCACCTGCCGCCGTGGTATCAATCACTTTCTCTTTGGCAAGCTTCACTGCCGGAACGTCAACCAGCGCTTCACCCGCCACCGCGACCAGGCACGAATCCGCACCGCGCTTAATCACCACTTCGCTCACGCCTGCCGCCTGCGTGCGCGCAATTACGTCCTCTACCGGCTTTTCACCCCACAGGGCGTCTTCATCGTCGAGCGTCAGGAAGGCGATGTCGGTGCACTGCAGCATCTGCTGATAGACCTGCTGCGTCTCTTCGCGGCTGGCCCACAGGCGCGGGCGGTAGTTGTTATCGAAAATAACCTTACCGCCGTTGGCACGGCATTCGCGCAGCAGCGAGAGCAGCTTGTCTCGGCTGACGGGGCTTAAAATCGCCAGGCTAATGCCGCTCAGATAGAGATAGTCAAATGTCGCCAGCTCTTCGCAGATGGCCGCGGCCGCGTCGCTCTCCAGCCAGAATTTGGCTGCGGCTTCGTTACGCCAGTAATAAAACGTGCGTTCGCCTGTACTGTCGGTTTCGATGTAATAAAGCCCCGGGAGGCGGTTTTCCATACGCTGAATCAGCGACGTTTCAACATGTTCACTCTGCCAGGCCTCCAGCATTTGCTGGCTGAAGCTGTCCGTACCCAGGGCGGTAACGTAGTTCACGGTGAGCGCCTCAGGCGCGACCTGACGGGCAATATAAACGGACGTGTTTAACGTATCGCCACCAAATCCGCGGCTGACTTCCGCGCCTTTTTGTGACAGCTCAATCATGCATTCGCCAATCACGGCAATTTTTTTGGACATAGTCGTGAACCTGAACAGAAGAATTATCAGCAGTGTGCGCTGAGTGAATTAACCGGTCAACTATATTAAAACAACGTTCCATTATTTTTTTTGAGCCAGCGCGTGTTCCCGCGCATTTCTGTCATCTTAATTTCATTTTCCGGGTGAATTGAACATAAAGTTCTCAATTGTCGCGCCGATAATCCTGTGACGAGTCCAGAAAGGCTATCCCAACAACAGGACATCTGAAATGAAGTCAGAGCAGGTTATCCAGCGGCTGAGCACTACGCCTGAGGCAAGTATTGAGAACTTGCAGGAGCATCGCTACTGGCTGCAATGTGAGCGTGCGTATACCTATCAGCCGATCTACCGAACAGATGGTCGACTGATGGCCATCGAAATTTTGACCGTCGTTACGCACCCCTCAAACCCTACTCAGCGCATCGCGCCGGATCGCTATTTTGCCGAAGTTGCCGTTCGCCAGCGTCTGGACGTGCTGGAAGAGCAGCTTCGCATGCTGGCAACGAAGCACGCCTTTTTCGAACAGCACGATATCCTCGCCTCGGTGAACGTCGATGGCCCAACCCTGCTGGCGCTGCGCCAGAACGCGAAATTGCAGGAGCTGATCGCCACCCTGCCGTGGATGCGCTTTGAGCTGGTGGAGCATGTCCGTTTGCCGCAGGACTCCTCGTTTGCTTCGATATGCGAATACGGCCCGCTGTGGCTGGATGACTTTGGCACCGGCATGGCGAACTTCTCCGCCCTGAGTGAAGTGCGCTACGACTACATTAAAGTGGCCCGCGATCTGTTCATTATGCTGCGTCAGACCCCGGAAGGGCGGAATCTGTTTACGCTGTTATTACAGCTGATGAACCGCTATTGCCAGGGCGTGATTGTTGAAGGTGTGGAAACACTGGAAGAGTGGCGCGATGTGCAAAACTCTCCCGCAGCGGCGGCGCAAGGCTACTATCTCTCTCGCCCGGTACCCATGGATCGCCTCGATAACGTCATAACGACCCTCTGATAAACCCGCTTCCCTTTGTCTGGACTATAGTTTTACAGGACAGGTCATCAGGAAAGGGGATAAAAATGACAAGAACAACCAGGGTAATCTCCTGGACAGCAGGGATTTTCTTGTTGTTGATCGTGGTTGTCGCCATCATTATTGCGACGTTTGACTGGAACCGTCTCAAGCCGACCATCAACCAGAAAGTCTCAACCGAGCTGAACCGCCCCTTCGCCATACGGGGTGATTTGGGGGTGGTATGGGAACGCCAGAAAGAGGAGCCCGGCTGGCGAAGCTGGATCCCCTGGCCACATATCCATGCTGACGACATCATTCTCGGCAACCCGCCGGATATCCCGGACGTCACAATGATCCACCTGCCGCGGGTTGAAGCCACGCTGGCTCCGCTGGCACTCTTCACCAAAACGGTCTATCTGCCGTGGATCAAACTTCAGCAGCCCGATGCGCGCCTGATCCGCCTCTCCGAAAAAAACAACAACTGGACGTTTAGCCTGGCCAGCGACAGCGAAAAAGATCCGAATGCCCAGCCTTCTTCCTGGTCATTCCGTCTCGACAATATTCTCTTCGATCGCGGGCGGATCGCCATCGACGATAAGGTCAGCAAGGCGGATGTGGAGATCCTGGTCGATCCGCTGGGCAAGCCGCTGCCGTTCAGCGAGGTCACGGGGACGAAAGCGAAAGGTGATGCGGCAAGCGTGGGCGACTATGTCTTCGGCCTGACGGCAAAAGGACGCTATAACGACCAGCCGCTCAGCGGTAAAGGGAAAATAGGCGGCATGCTGGCGCTACGGAGCGAAGGCACGCCGTTCCCGGTGCAGGCGGACTTCCGTTCCGGTAACACCCGCGTGGCGTTCGTGGGCACGGTCAACGACCCGATGAACATGGGCGGCGTTGATCTTCAGCTTAAATTTGCCGGTGATTCGCTGGGCGAGCTGTATGAACTGACCGGCGTACTGCTGCCGGATACCCCACCGTTCGAAACGGACGGGCATCTGGTCGCCAAAATCGATACCGAAAAAGCGTCTGTTTTTGACTACCGGGATTTTAACGGTCGGATCGGCGACAGCGACATCCACGGCACGCTGACCTACACCACCGGAAAACCGCGCCCGAAACTGGAAGGGGACGTTGAGTCCCGTCAGCTGCGTCTGGCCGACTTAGGCCCGTTGATAGGTATCGACTCCGGTAAAGGTACGAAGTCAAAAGAGGTGAAGAAAGATCCTCAGCCTGCCGGCAAAGTGCTGCCTTATGAACGTTTTGAGACGGATAAATGGAACGTGATGGATGCGGATGTGCGCTTCAAAGGCGGAAAAATTGAACATGGCAGTACGCTGCCGATAAGCAATCTTACGACCCATATCCTCCTTAAAAGCGCCGACCTGCGTCTGCAGCCGCTGAAGTTTGGCATGGCGGGCGGGACGATTTCCTCGAACATTCACCTGGAAGGCGATAAGAAGCCGATGCAGGGACGGGCGGAGATTCAGGCGCGTCGATTAAAGCTGAAAGAGCTGATGCCGAACCTCGAGTTGATGCAGAAAACCCTCGGTGAAATGAACGGTGATGCCGATATTCGCGGCGTGGGGAACTCGGTTGCGGCGCTGCTGGGCAGCGGCAATGGTAACCTGAAGCTGCTGATGAACGACGGGCTGGTGAGCCGCAACCTGATGGAGATCCTGGGGCTGAACGTCGGTAACTACGTCATCGGGCAAATCTTTGGTGATGACGAGGTGCGGGTGAACTGCGCGGCGGCCAATCTGGATCTGGTTAACGGCGTGGCGCGTCCGCAGATTTTTGCCTTTGACACGGAAAACGCGGTGATTAACGTGACCGGTACCGCGAGCATGGCCTCGGAGCAGCTTGATCTGACTATTGACCCGGAAAGTAAGGGGATTCGTATCATCACCCTGCGCTCGCCGCTTTACGTGCGCGGGACCTTCAAAAATCCGCAGGCGGGCGTGAAGCCCGGACCGCTGATTGCGCGTGGCGCAGTGGCTGCGGCGCTTGCAACGCTGGTCACTCCAGCCGCAGCGCTGCTGGCCTTGATTTCGCCGTCAGAAGGCGAGGCGAATCAGTGTCGGACCATTTTGTCGCAAATGAAGAAGTAACGCCTTTCTCCCTCTCCCTGTGGGAGAGGGTCGGGGTGAGGGCATCAGGCCGCACGCAGTGAATTACAGAGCCTGGTGCTTCGTCTCGTGCGTCAGCAGCAGCGCAATCAGCGTCAGCCCCGCCATTGCCGCCAGATAAACCCCCACATAGAACAGACCATAGTTTGCCTGCAGCCAGGTGGCGATATACGGCGCAACGGACGCGCCCAGAATAGACGAGACGTTGTAAGAGAACGACGCGCCGGTATAGCGCACTTCCGTTGGGAACAGCTCAGGCAGCAGCGCACCCATCGGGCCGAAGGTCAGCCCCATCAGGCTCAGACCAATCAGCAGATAGGCCATCACCAGCGCCGGGCTACCTGAACCCAGCAGCGGCGGGAAGACAAACAGGGCAAACAGAATGATCAGCGTGGTGATGGTAATCATGCTCGCGCGGCGACCGAACTTATCCGCCAGCAGGCCCGCAATCGGAACCATCACGCCAAACCCGATCACCGCCATCATCAGCATCCACAGCACTTCGTTACGCGGCAGACCCAGCCCAACCGGCGCGGCGGCGGTACTGAAGGTCATGGAGTAAACGGTCATGATGTAGAACAGCGTATAGGTTGCCAGCATGATGAACGTGCCCAGCACGGTCACGCGGACGTGTTTGGTCAGCAGCGTACCCAGCGGCACTTTCACCTGCTTGTTCGCCGCGGCCACTTTTGCGAAAACTGGGGTCTCATGCAGAGAAACGCGCACGTACAGGCCAATCAGCACCAGCACGGCTGAGAAGATAAACGGAATACGCCAGCCCCAGCTCATGAACTGTTCATCCGTCAGCAGCCAGGAGAGCAGCAGGAACGTCCCGTTGGCAAAGAAGAAGCCAATCGGTGCGCCCAACTGCGGAAATGAGCCATACAGCGCGCGCTTGCGTGCCGGGGCGTTCTCGGTGGCCAGCAGCGCCGCGCCGCCCCATTCGCCGCCAAGGCCCAGACCCTGACCAAAACGCGCCAGCGCCAGCAGGACCGGCGCCAGAATGCCGATGGTCTCATACGTAGGCAGCAGGCCGATGGCCACGGTGGAGATGCCCATCGTCAGCAGCGAGGCCACCAGGGTGACTTTGCGGCCAATGCGATCGCCAAAGTGTCCAAACAGCGCAGAGCCAATCGGACGCGCAACAAACGCGATAGCAAAGGTCGCCAGAGACTGCAGCGTGGCCGCGGTCGGATCGCCCTGCGGGAAGAAAATATGCGGGAAGACGATGACCGCGGCGGTGGCATAAATATAAAAGTCGAAGAACTCAATGGCGGTGCCAATCAGCGATGCGACGACAACTTTATTGCGCGAGTTTACCGGAACGTTTTCCGTTCCTGAGTCGAGTGTGGTGGCGGTTGCTTGCATAATATTTTCTTATTTTTGTCGAACGAAAGGCCATATTACGCACAGCAAAAGCGACATTTCAATCTGTAACAAAGCCGCGCGATGGTGATAAAAGCAACAAAAAGCGGATAATTTTCAGGCCGGCCAAAACAGGTCTATGAAATGCTTCACAGATTTTAAATATCAGTCAATAAAACTGGTTTTCGGTTAAATAAAAGTTACAGGCTGGATTTATATGCTGAAATGATGAATCGGGCTGAAATTTCAGCCCGAGAGTGGGGTTACCGGTGCGTTTTGCCCGGCATTCGCGGGTCGTCTTTGTACTCGGCAGTGGCAATCCACGCCGCGCAGAACAGGGTCAAACGCGCGAAGAAGTAGAAGAACGCCATCAGCCCCAGCACCGAGCCAAACGCCGCACCGGAAGGGGATTTAACCAGTGACGGTAAGGTGTAGGTCATCACGATTTTGATCGCTTCAAAGCCGATCGCCGCAATCAACGTGCCGCGGATCAGCGCCTTCTTGCGCGGACGATGGCGGGGCAGACGCCAGAAGATCCAGAAGAACAGCAGGTAATTGGCGAAGATGGAAATGGCCAGACCAATGCTGCGCCAGGCGGGCTTCAGCCATTCGATGTAATCAAGGTAAAGCGCGGAGATGATCATCTGCTGCGCCGAGCCTGCCACGGAGGTAATGGAAAGCGTTACGATGAGCGCGACAAGCAGGCCAATCAGCGAAACAAAATCGCGGAGGTACTTAACCCAAATTTTCTCCTGGTCCTGCGGCTTACGCTCCCAGACATCGCGCGACTGGGCGCGAATGGCCTCGCGCAGGTTGCCCATCCAGTTAACGCCGGAGTAAAGGGCAATCAGCAAACCGACGATACCGACGGTAGTACGCTGCTGAACGGCGGTATTGATGGTGCTTTTGAGCGTGCTGGCAAGGGTTGGGTCACTGACGTTATTCAGGATCTTATTGAAGATATCCTGCAGCAGCGTCGGGTGCGACGCGAGCACAAAACCTGCCGCCGCAAACGACACCATCAGGATTGGGATCATCGACAGGAAGGAAAAATAGGTGATGGCGGCACCAAACTGGTTTCCCATGCGGTCATTAAAGCGTTCGGTCGCGCGTATCAGATGCGCAATCATGGGAAACTGCTGAATTCTGGCGACAATGCCGGTGACGGTCCCCAGCGCTTTGCTGGCGGTACCAGGGGACCTGGCCTCTTCAGGCCCGGTTTCCATCTTTTTGACGGGCTCATACTCTAAATGTTGGGTGGGTCGTTGCGGGTTGTTTTCCGGCGTCACGCGTCTTTTCCTTTTCGTTTGGCTGGATGTTACTGAATTATAGCTTGCGACTAGTCCACGTAAGCTTTTGTGAGTTCGGTTAGCCACTCCATGAACAGATGGACCCGGCGGGAGAGGTTGCGGCGGTGGGGATAAATCAGGGAGACAGGCATCGGTTCGGCCCGGTATTGCGGCAGGATCTCAACCAGTTTCTTCGCGCGGAGTAAATCGCGCACCCCAACCCGCGGAACCTGAATAATGCCCAGTCCGGCGAGACAGGCAGCCTGGTAAGTTTCCGTGCTGTTGACTGTTAAAACCCCGCCCGTTTTTACCCACTGCGTCGCACTGCCGTTATAAAACTCAAAGCCCTGCGGGCGAGTTCCCAGCATCGCGGCGTAGTGGATCACGGCGTGTGAGCCTAAATCGTCCAGCGTTTCCGGGTAGCCAAAACGCGCCAGATAATCCGGACTGGCGCAGTTAATCACCGACAGCTTGCCCAGCGGACGGGCAATCAGCCCTGAATCCTTCAGCGTGCCGACGCGGACGACGCAATCAAACCCCTCACGGATCACATCCACCAGGCGATCGCTGCTGCTGAGTTCCAGTTCAATGCCCGGATAGTGCTGCAGGAAAGCAGGCAGTTTGGGGATGACTAAATTTCGAGCAACGCCGACGGGCATATCCACGCGGAGCCGTCCGCTTATGCTGGAGGGATCGTGCTGAAACATACCGTCGAGTTCATCAAGGTTTGCCAGCAGATCTTTTGCCCGCTCGTAATAGACCATGCCGTCCTGCGTCAGGCTGACGCGGCGCGTGGTGCGGTGCAATAGCTGGGTGCCAAGCCGGTTTTCCAGGGCCTGAATTTGTCGTGAAACGCTGCCTTTCGGCAAGGTTAATGTTTCGGCCGCGCGGGAAAAACTCTCCAGTTCCGCGACGCGGACGAATAACTGCATTGCGTGAATTTTATCCATAGCGGAAGCTCATTGTTGTTACAGCTGAAACAGTGAAGCGTTTTAACCCATCTTTATTGATTTTCTATCACCTAATAAGCTCTTTCTCAATCTCCTTAACAGCCAAAACGAGGTTTATGATGAGTGAACGTATCGCATTAGTGACGGGTGGTAGCCGTGGTCTGGGTAAAAACGCTGCGTTAAAGCTGGCGGCAGAAGGCACGGGAATCGTCCTGACATACAACCGTAGCCAGCAGGAAGCGCTGGATGTTGTGCATGAAATTCAGGAAAAAGGTGTTAACGCAGCGGCATTACAGCTCAACGTCGGGGATATCACGGGTTTTGATCATTTTGCCCAACAGCTTCAGGAAACCCTTAGGCGTGTCTGGCAGCGTGAAACTTTTGACTATTTATTGAACAATGCCGGAACGGGTTTATATGCGCCCTATACCGACACGACGGAAGCCCAGTTTGATGAGGCGCTGAACGTTCATTTCAAAGGACCTTTCTTCCTGACCCAGCGCCTGCTGCCGTTGCTGAACGACGGGGGACGGATCCTCAACGTCTCCAGCGGGCTGGCCCGCTTTACCCAGCCGGGCTCAGGGACCTACGCGGCCATGAAGGGGGCGATGGAAGTGCTGACGCGTTATCAGGCGAAAGAGCTGGGCGCGCGCGGGATCGCCGTCAATATCATCGCGCCGGGCGCGATTGAAACTGACTTTGGCGGCGGACGCGTGCGCGACAACGCGGAGCTGAATCAGCTGCTTGCCTCGCAAACGGCGCTGGGACGGGTGGGGCTGCCGGACGATATTGGCGATGCCATTGCGGCACTGCTCAGCGACAAACTGGGCTGGATGAATGCGCAACGTATTGAAGTCTCAGGCGGCATGTTCCTGTGATGTACGCGCTTAAGGAAATCCTTAAGGTCAATGTGTCTAAATACGGACAGATTTAAAGAACTCGGGGGGATTTGTAACGTCTCCATTCGTTGAGTTTTTTCTTAAATAACCCCTCTGTAGAATCCCCCTTCGCTATTCTCAGAGGGATAAAAAACGATGCGAGTAATCATGTTTGACAGGCAGTCACTCTTTATTCACGGAGCGATACACAGTCTTCAGACGCTCATTCCGGAAATAGATATGACAGGGACCTGTCAGGCAGACGATTTATGGACCCAGATTTCCGCTTCACCGTCAGCTATCGTCATGATTGACGGCAATTTAATGCAGGACGAGGGGAGCGCTTTGCTGGAAGAGATGCTGCAACGCTTTCCGGCGATACGCGTGATTCTGGTTTTGGCGAAAAAAGAGGCCAGATGGGTTGAGCAATTGCGGCAGCGAAACATCATGGCCATTATTCCCCGAAATGCCAGTCCCGAGCGGTTTTCCGCCGTGCTGGATTCGGTGTCCAGAGGGATGGTCTGTTTTCCCGGGGAGTGGGTCAGGCAGCCGTCGTCTCAGGCGTTATCATCCCTGAGCGAGCGTCAGCGCGACGTGTTGGAATTGCTGGCGGCGGGGGAGTCAAATAAAGAGATTGGCCGCAATCTCAACATCAGTGCGGCCACGGTAAAAGCGCATCTCGAGGCGCTTTTCCGGCGGCTGGACGTGAAAAACAGAACGCAGGCTGCCATGTACTATACCCGTGCGAAGGTCTGAAAAATCGCGTTTGGGAGCGAGGGCATCTCTCCGAAGCTGAATATCATCATGACCAGCGCATCATGCTGCTGTTGGGTTAATGGATATGTCACACTTTCCCGCAGCAGCGCCTCACGCAGCTGAATATCGTCATGCAGCAAATCTTCTGCCTCGGCAGGCGTGATGGGACCGTGAAAATGTGCCCGATCGCGGATAACGTGGCCATAGCCAATAACCCATAATCCGTTTTCGTCACGATATTTCTCCAGAGAAAGACCCTGATGTTTTTTTATTAACGCAATGGCGGCAGAAGATATTTTCAGCGCATGACCTTTCATATTCATTTCCTCTTAAGAACGATACTGTAGAGGAAACGACGTCCGAGAAATATCCGCCAAATGGCTGTTGATCAGGCATTATTATTCAGGTATTCCTGCTGCAATAAACCAAATAACCAGTCATTTTGCCAGCGCCCCGCAAGATAATAGCTCTCGCGTAATTCGCCTTCCAGGCGAAAGCGGGCTTTTTCCAGCAGGCGCCTTGAAGCGACATTTCCCACGGTGACGGTGGCGGTGAGTCGACGTATACCGCCCTGATGAAAAGCATAATCACAAAGCGCTTTCAGGGATTCAAAGCCGTAGCCTTTCCCCTGCGCCTCGGGTGCGAAAAGGAAGCCCACTTCGGCACAGTCCTCTTCCCGATGAATATACCCGGTAACGCCCAGCGGGGCCTGGGAGGCGGCGTCACGCACGACGAGACAGAGCCAGCGCGCGCTGCCCGGTGACCAGGGCGTCAGGCGTGAATCAAACGCCTCGCGGATCGCCGCAACGGGGCGGTTTTCCGCCACAAAGCGCATGACGTCGGTATTCTGCTGTAATGCCAGAAAAAAGGGCCAGTCTTGTTCCAGCAGAGGTGAGCAGGTAAGGCGAGGGGTAATTAAAACCGGCATTCAGATTCTCCTGAAACATTTTAAATGATTTTAGGGTTGTCACTTTATTTCAACAGAAAGTCAGGTATGGTTAATCGCGTATAAATAAAAAGAAAAAAAGGCCGTCTCGTGCCCATTCCGGATGTCTTCGTTGTCGCTTAAGGAAAACAATGAGTCTCAGCACATCACATCATATTCGCGAACAGTTCGAACACTGTCTGGCGGTCATTCGCCATGCGTCGGTGGAAATTTTGCTACTTCTGAATGTACATGCTTCTGAGGGTAAAGATCCACGCTGGTTTCTGGAGCAACTCGACAGTGCTCGATTAGCGCTGGGCGGCTGGGGAGCCGTTGCGAAAAAACTCAACCTGAATGACGCCGAGATGTCGGAATTTACGCTCCAGCTGCGCCTGCTGCAGCAGCGCGTTCCGCAGTATGAAAGCGGACAGGATGTGAGTGAAAACCAGCTTATTGCGGCGATGCGGTTTGTCACCGCGCTGGAACACCTGCGCCTGCAGCAGCCGCTGCTGACCTACAGCACGGACCTGGCACCGGGAAGCGAACTTCAGCAACAGCAGGCGCACAAGCAGGTGCGGGCGATTGAGCTGATGATTAAAGGGCTCATCCAGCAGGCCTGGCCCGATCAGGTACGGCTGAACAATCATCTGAAGACCTTGTTTAACGCCGATCGCGTTCGGCGCTGGCTGAAGCTTGGCGAGATCAACGATGTCCTGAGCGGCATGATGTTCAGCGAGCTGGCGCAGATGCTGGTGGATAAAAAAGAGTTCAGCCGCTATTACGCTTCGCTGTTCAGCGATCCGTCCATGCTGACGCTGCTGGTTGAACCGCGTAAAACGCTGCAAACCTTCCTCGACGACATCCGGCAAATTCGCAACAGCATCACCGTTCAGAAAACGTTGAGCTCGGCGCAAATTCAGCTGCTGGATAACTACTACGCGCAGATTGCGCGGCCCGTTCAACGCGCGTTTGAAGAGGGGAGAACGCGCGTCAATCCGGCGGGATTCATGGCGGTAGATGCCAGCGAACTGCATACCTTCTGGGAAAAGGCGCAGAAAATGGATCGCGTCACCGGTGGGGATCTGTTTGAAGTCCGCGACACCATTGAAAAGCCGACCCAGCGCGCGCCGCGCACCCCCGAACAACGCGAACAGCTTATTTCCGGCGCGCTATGGGGGGCGGTTGGCGTCATGGTGATTGCCATCGTGGCGGGGGGATTCTGGCTGGTGACCAGCAGCAAACCGCAGCCTGCGACCGCCAGCGCGGCTGAAGCGGCACCACCACAGGAAATGCGCGAGACGCCTTCCTCGCGTGAAACGCTCACGCGCATGGGGGTGACCTGGGACGAGAATAATTTCCGCTCGGCCATTAATCGCAACGACACCCGCGTGACCCAGCTTTTTTTGCAGGGTGGTATGGACTGGAAGCTGTCCTGGACCGAAGAGGCGATGTCGGCAGGCTATGACGACGTGCTGGAGCTGATGTTACGCTACCGGCAAAACATGGTGGAGGAGAAGCCGTGTCGCCGCTTCATCAACACGCTCAGCCACGCGATGTCGAACGGCGAGTCTCTGACCTCGGTACGTAAAGAGTATCTTAAAGCGTTCTGCACCGTGCCTGCCGTGGTGAAACGCCAGCAGCACGATCTCGACATGGCCACACGCCGTGCGCAGTCACAGCCGGATGCCACCACGAAAAAATGGCAGTCTATTCAGAGCGCCATTTATGAGGTGATCCGCTAAGTTGTTCTCCCTCTCCCTGTGGGAGAGGGCCGGGGTGAGGGCACCAGACCGCACCTCGCACCCTGCTCAAGGCTCCCCATACAACCCAATCAGCCGCCGCACCACGCCGTTCGTCCAGCCAAAACCGTCCTGCAGCGGATACTCACCCCCGCCACCTTCGCGCGGCGTGCTGCTGGCGATGTGGTACTTCTCAATCAGCTTATGGTGCGTCTGATAAAAATGGTTCACCGTATGCAGCCAGCTCCAGGCGATCTCATCCCCCAGCGAATCGTTGCCGTACTGCTTGAAGCCCTGAATCGCCATCCACTGCAGCGGCGCCCAGCCGTTGGGTTTATCCCACTGCTCGCCGGTTTCGTACTCGGTCGCCAGAATCCCGCCCGGCGTGAGCAGTCGCGCCTTGACCGCATCCGACAGGCGCTCGGCCTGCTCATGGGTTGCCATGCCGACATACAGCGGCACGATGCTGGCGGCAGAAAACAGCGCCAGCTCTTCGCGTCGCCAGTCATAATCGCGGTAACAGCCGCTCTCCTCGTCCCACAGATAGCGGTTCACCGCCTCGCGACGATCGCTGGCTTTCTGGCGGAACAGGTCGGCCGTCTCTTTGTCCCCTTTCGACGCCGAGATGTTGGCAATGGCGCTTTCCAGCTTGAACAGGAAGGCGTTCAGGTCGATGGGGATAAACTGCGTCGTGCGGATACTGGCGAGCCGCGACGGATCGCGCAGCCAGCGGGACGAATAGTCCCAGCCGGACGCCGCCCCCGCCCGCAGGTCGCGATAGACCTCGTTTGGCGGTCGCCCCGAGTGGCGCGCGGTTTCTACGTCCTCAATCCACGATTCGTCGCGCGGGGTATCACGGTCATCCCAGTAGCGGTTGAGCAATGAACCGTCCGGCATGCGCACGGCGCTGCGGTAGGCCTGGTTAAGCAGCAGCGACTCCGCGCCGTCCATCCAGAAGGCGTACTCCATTTTGAGGTGATCCAGATAGCGTTTCGCACCGCGCACGCCGTCCTCCTCAAACAGTTCCACCATCAGCGCAAAGACCGGCGGCTGGGAGCGGCTGAGATAATAGGTACGGTTGCCGTTGGGGATATGCCCGTAGCGTTCAATCAGCCAGGCGAAGTTGTCCGCCATGCACTTCAGCAGGTCGTTACGACCGCTCTCCGCCAGCCCCAGCATGGAGAAATAGGAATCCCAGTAGTAGGTCTCGCTGAATCGTCCGCCGGGAACGATATAGGCCTGCGGCAGCGCCAGCAGAGAAGACCAGGGAATATGATCCTGCGGCTCGCGCGTCAGCACCGGCCACAGGTTATCAATGTGCTCCTTCAGGGAGAGGCCCGGGTCGGAGACATACTCGGTGCCGAACGTTTCCGGCATCCAGAAGTGGTTCTCCACAAACTGGCGCAGGTCGAAGTCCCGGTGGCGTCTGACCTTGCGGTAGCGGATCAGGATATCCAGCGGATCCATTTTCGGCGCGCAGTCGGGGAAAGTTTTGCTGTCCGCAAACAGCCGCGTCGACTGCACATGCTCGAACAGTTCAAGATAGCGGTCTGCGGGCGTCAACGCATCGGAGGCGGGTAGCCCCTCGATCATTTCGGGTTCCGGCTCCGCCTCAATCATTTCATCCAGTTTCAACTCGCAGGGATCGGTCTCGTAGCGCAGCTCTTCTGCAATCTCGAATTCGATGTTCTCGGTAGCCTGTAGTTTCTGGTTGAACATGGTGATAGGGACCTCCGGTTGTGTGTTCAAAAGACAGGTTTATCCGGGCGTCTTATAAGCGTAGACATTCGCTTCGGTAGAGGGGGAGGAATATGTGCGGTAGATCACTATTTTCGGAGCATTCGTTTTGCAACGATTTATGTATGTTAACAGTAGCCTCTCCAGGAGAGGCTACTGAACAAGAGGGGAGCCTGCCGGATCAAAGGCCTTGTTTTAGCCGCTTAGCAATCGGTTCAAATTCCTCGGTAGAATGGCGCTTGAGCGTATCAGGTGCGTTATCCTCAATGGCTTTCCAGTAGGCCCACGGCACCGGTTTTTTCCCCAGCTCATAGTCCATGGCGTCCCAGGCATCTTCACGAAACGCATAAAATGCCCAGTGTGCATGATGTTTGTCGAGGACGGTCAGGACATCATTAAGCCACTGCCTGCAGCCCTGCAGCGTGCGAACGCAGCCAAACTCTCCCGCGACAACCCGGTTGGCAGGAATGCCGTTCTGCTTCGCCCAGTCAAAGGGCGCGTTCATCCATTTCTCTATGGCCGTCGCGTCCCATTTCACCTTTTTACCGCCGAATGTAACCATGCCGGGATAGTCGAACGGCACCTTGCGACGTGCATTTGGCGCGCTGGTGAAATCATAGGGCTCGTACATGTGGAAGCTGTAGAGCACCCGCTTATCCTCAAGCGCGGACGGCCAACCAGAAAAACCACGCGCGGAGGCGTACCAGCCTCCATCGACCATAATCGGTGTGGTGGCATCGACCTCGCGGATGGCGGCAATAATCTGATTGTAGAGAGCGGGGAGGTTACGCGCCGTACTTTGCTGCTGCTGATACCAGGTTTTTAACGCCTCTGGCGACGCCTGCTCGCTAATGTTGCCTCTTTTTTCAGGCGCGGGTTCATTGACCAGGTTCCAGGCCGCAATGCCCGGTTCGTCCTTCAGGGCCTGGGACAAATCACGCCAGAACTGAGCGGCTTCCTGCCAGTATTTTTTATCCTGCCAGATGCGGTCATCAAACTGGTTATTGTTATTTTGCGCCCAGCGCATGCCGGGTAAAGAGAGTGGGGCAATAACGACCTGTAGCCCGGCCGCGTGGGCTTTCCTGATGGAGGCTTTGAGCGTCGCGAGGTCTGCGGCCTCGAGCCCACGGTAGCCGTCGGCATTGCCGAGAAGAAAATCTCTCCCGGCAGGTTTCCATTTATCATAAGAGAGGCGAACCCACGTCGCGCCATAGCCTCGCAGCGCGTCATAGTATTCCTGCGTGGGTGGCAGGCGGTTAAAGCTGTTTCCGCCGTGCTGAGGGGTATCCCAGAAGGTGATTTGATCAGATGAGGAGGCAGCAAAGCAAAAAAGAAGCAGGGTCAACCCGATAAGCGCTTTCATCTCAATTCCTTTTTAGCGTGATGATGATTTTATATTCGCTGGGATGATGATGCTTTGTCTTTAAATTATCGAGCCATATAAAAAAACTGGCCCGCTAAGGCCAGTTTTGATGACGTGCTTTCCTGCGAAAAGCCCTTAACGCATGGTCACAAACTCTTCCGCCGCCGTTGGGTGGATTGCCACGGTGTTATCGAAATCTTTCTTCGTTGCGCCCATCTTCAGCGCCACAGCAAAGCCCTGCAGGATCTCGTCCATGCCGAAGCCGATGCCGTGGATACCGACAATCTTCTCGTCCGGACCGACGCAGACCAGCTTCATGCGGCACGGCTGACGGTGAGAGGTGACGGCGGTATACATCGCGGTAAACGCCGATTTATACACTTTCACCTGGTCGTCGCCATACTGCTCGCGCGCCTGCGGCTCGGTTAAGCCGACGGTGCCGATTGGCGGGTGGCTAAAGACCACGGTCGGGATGTTGCTGTAGTCCAGATGCTCGTCCGGCTTGTTGTTAAACAGACGCTCGGAAAGACGACGACCCGCCGCAACGGCCACTGGGGTCAGCTCAACCGCACCGGTATTATCGCCGACCGCATAAATGCCCGGTACGCTGGTGTTCTGGAATTTATCGACGACAATATAGCCTTTTTCGTCGGTTTTCACGCCGGTCACGCCCAGGTTGAAGTTATCGTTAGCCGGTTCACGGCCAATCGCCCAGATCAGGCAATCGACGGTCTGGCTGCGGCCATCTTCCAGCTCCAGGGTCAGGCTGCCGTCTGCATTTTTCACGACCGCTTTTGGCACGGCGTTGGTATGCAGGGCTGGACCTTCGGTGTTCATCACTTCAACCAGCGTATCAACGATCAGCGGATCGAAGCTGCGCAGCGGCGCGTGTTTACGCACGAACAGGTGCGCCTCTGCGCCCAGGCCGTTAATCACCCCGGCCAGTTCCACCGCGATGTATCCCGCGCCCACCACGGCAACGCGCTTAGGCAGCGCAGGCAGCTCGAAGAAACCGTCGGAGTCGATGCCGTATTCCACGCCCGGAATGTTCGGGTGGCTAGGACGGCCGCCGGTGGCGATCAGGATGTGATCGGCGGTGATCGTCTCGCCGTTCACTTCGATCGTTTTCGCGTCCACAAAGCGGGCGAAGCCGTGGATAACGTCGACGTTATTTTTGCCCAGCACGTTGTCGTAGGAGGTGTGAATACGGTCGATGTAGGCGGTACGGCTGGCAATCAGCTTGTCCCAGTCAAAGTTATTAATGGTGGTGTCAAAGCCGTAGTCCGGGCCATACATATGGATAGCTTCACGGATCTGCGCCGCATGCCACATCACTTTCTTCGGTACACAACCCACGTTCACGCAGGTGCCGCCCAGCGCTTTGGCTTCAATCAGCGCGCACTTCTGGCCGTACATGGCCGCGCGGTTGATGGAGGCGATGCCGCCGCTGCCGCCGCCGATTGCGATGTAGTCATAATGCTTAGTCATAGCTTTTGTCCTTAATCGTGAATTGCCGCGATTGTATACCTGAAATCAATAGTTTCCACCGATGGCTGCGATTACTCCGGCACGATCCAACTGACGGTGGCGTGGCCTGTACCCGCTGGCACCAGCGTTTTATGCAGCCACGGCAGCACGTTGTTCATCTGCGCTTCGAGCTTCCACGGCGGGTTAATGACGATCATGCCCGAGGCGGTCATGCCGCGCTGATCGCTGTCGGGACGTACCGCCAGCTCAATCTGCAGGATTTTGCGGATGCCGGTCGCTTCCAGATCCTTGATCATGCGTTTGATTTGCGCGCGCAGCACCACCGGGTACCACAGGGCGTATGTCCCGGTAGCGAAGCGTTTGTAGCCTTCATGGATCCCTGTCACCACCGCCTGATAGTCGGTTTTGATTTCGTACGGCGGGTCGATAAGCACCAGGCCGCGACGGGAAACCGGCGGCAGCTTGGCTTTCAGCTGCTGGTAGCCGTCGGATTTTTCCACGCGGGCGCGGCTGTCTTTCTGGAATTCAGAACGCAGCAGCGGGAAGTCGCTCGGATGCAGCTCGGTCAGCTGGAGGCTGTCCTGCTCGCGCAGCAGCTGGCGGGCAATCAGCGGCGAGCCCGGGTAGTAGCGCAGCTGGCCGTTGCGGTTGAAGTGATTCACCACGCCGATGTACGGCTCCAGCTCGGCAGGCAGGTCGTCCTGCTGCCAGATGCGGGCGATCCCTTCCAGATATTCACCGGTACGCTCGGCATGCTCGCCGCTCAGTTGGTAACGGCCCGCGCCCGCGTGGGTGTCCAGATAGAGAAACGGCTTCTCTTTCTCTTTGAGCGATTCGATGATCAGGCTCTGAACGGTGTGTTTAAGGACGTCGGCGTGGTTGCCAGCGTGGAAGCTGTGGCGATAACTGAGCATGGGTAATGATATTCCGCTGAATTGACGATTTGCCACAGTTTACAGCAGAACGGCGCAGATTACCCGTAGGCCCGGTAAGCGCAGCGCCACCGGGCTCTTTTCCGCCACGTCTGGCATTGAAATCCTCTACACTTAACCCCATTCTAGATCGCATATGCACAGCGCCGGATGCGCGCTTCATTCATCTTATTCAACAGGACAGCGTTTATGACCAATCCATTACTGACGCCTTTTTCGTTGCCGCCGTTTTCTAAAATCCTCCCCGAGCATGTGGTTCCAGCCGTTACGCAATCCCTGGACAACTGCCGCGCGGCGGTAGAAAGCGTGGTAGCGCAGGGCGCGCCGTACACCTGGGAAAATCTGTGTCAGCCGCTGGCCGAAGTGGACGACGTGCTGGGGCGCATCTTCTCCCCGGTGAGCCACCTGAACTCGGTAAAAAACAGCCCGGAGCTGCGCGAAGCCTACGAGCAAACCCTGCCGCTGCTCTCTGAGTACAGCACCTGGGTCGGCCAGCACGAAGGGCTCTACAAAGCCTACCGCGACCTGCGCGACGGCGACCATTATGCCGAACTGAACACGGCGCAGAAAAAATCGGTCGATAACGCCCTGCGTGATTTTGAGCTGTCCGGGATAGGCCTGCCAAAAGAGAAGCAGACCCGCTACGGTGAAATCGCCGCGCGCCTGTCCGAGCTGGGTAACCAGTACAGCAACAACGTGCTCGACGCCACCATGGGCTGGACGAAGCTGATTACCGACGAAGCGGAGCTTTCCGGCATGCCGGAAAGCGCTCTGGCGGCGGCAAAAGCGCAGGCCGAGGCGAAAGAGCAGGACGGCTTCCTGCTAACGCTGGATATCCCGAGCTATCTGCCGGTGATGACCTACTGCGACAACCAGGCGCTTCGCGAAGAGATGTACCGCGCCTACAGCACCCGCGCCTCCGATCAGGGGCCGAATGCCGGTAAGTGGGACAACAGCCCGGTCATGGCGGAAATCCTCGCCCTGCGCCACGAGCTGGCCCAGCTGCTGGGCTTCGAAAACTACGCCGATAAATCCCTCGCCACCAAAATGGCGGAAAATCCGCAGCAGGTGCTCGACTTCCTGACCGATCTGGCGAAACGCGCGCGTCCGCAGGGTGAAAAAGAGCTGGCCCAGCTGCGCGCCTTCGCGAAAGCGGAGTTCGGCGTGGACGAGCTGCAGCCGTGGGACATTGCTTACTACAGCGAAAAACAGAAGCAGCACCTCTACAGCATCAGCGATGAGCAGCTGCGCCCGTATTTCCCGGAAAACAAAGCCGTTAACGGCCTGTTTGAAGTGGTGAAGCGCATCTATGGCATCACCGCCAAAGAGTGTACCGATATCGACGTCTGGCACCCGGACGTGCGCTTCTTTGAACTGTATGACGAGAAAAACGAACTGCGCGGCAGCTTCTACCTCGATCTCTACGCGCGTGAGAACAAGCGCGGCGGGGCGTGGATGGACGACTGCGTGGGCCAGATGCGTAAAGCAGACGGTTCTCTGCAGAAGCCGGTCGCCTACCTGACCTGTAACTTCAACCGTCCGGTAAACGGCAAACCTGCGCTGTTCACCCACGACGAAGTGATCACCCTGTTCCACGAGTTCGGTCACGGTCTGCACCATATGCTGACCCGCATCGAAACCGCAGGCGTGGCAGGCATCAGCGGTGTGCCGTGGGATGCGGTCGAGCTGCCGAGCCAGTTTATGGAAAACTGGTGCTGGGAGCCGGACGCGCTGGCGTTTATCTCCGGTCACTATGAGACCGGCGAACCGCTGCCGAAAGAACTGCTGGATAAAATGCTGGCGGCGAAGAACTACCAGGCGGCGATGTTCATCCTGCGTCAGCTGGAGTTCGGCCTGTTCGATTTCCGCCTGCATGCCGAGTTCAGCCCGGAGCAGGGCGCGAAAATTCTTGAAACCCTGGCCGAGATTAAAAAGCAGGTTGCCGTTATTCCCGGGCCAACCTGGGGCCGCTTCCCGCACGCGTTCAGCCATATCTTTGCAGGCGGCTACGCGGCGGGTTACTACAGCTACCTGTGGGCCGACGTGCTGGCGGCGGATGCCTTCTCTCGCTTCGAAGAAGAGGGGATCTTCAACCGCGAAACCGGCCAGTCGTTCCTCGACAACATCCTGACCCGCGGCGGTTCCGAAGAGCCAATGGTGCTGTTCAAACGCTTCCGCGGCCGCGAGCCGCAGCTGGATGCGATGCTTGAGCATTACGGGATCAAAGGCTGATTGTTACGTGAAGATCTGCTTAGTGGATGAAACAGGCGCCGGAGACGGCGCCTTATCTGTTCTGGCCGCCCGCTGGGGGCTGGAGCACGATGATGAAAACCCGATGGCGCTGGTGATGACCACAGCACATCTTGAATTACGCAAGCGCGACGAACCGAAGCTCGGCGGGATTTTTGTCGATTTTGTCGGCGGGGCGATGGCTCACCGGCGCAAGTTCGGCGGCGGTCGCGGCGAAGCGGTGGCTAAAGCGGTTGGGATTAAAGGAAGCTACCTCCCGGACGTGGTCGATGCCACGGCGGGGCTGGGGCGTGATGCCTTTGTGCTGGCGTCTGTCGGCTGTCGGGTGCGGATGCTGGAACGTAACCCGGTGGTGGCGGCCCTGCTCGACGACGGTCTGAGCCGTGGCTACGCGGACCCGGAAATCGGTCCGTGGTTGCAGGAGCGTTTGGAGCTGATTCATGCCTCGAGCCTGACGGCGCTGACCGATATCACCCCGCGCCCGCAGGTGGTCTATCTCGACCCGATGTTTCCGCACAAGCAGAAAAGCGCGCTGGTGAAGAAAGAGATGCGGGTGTTTCAGTCTCTGGTGGGGCCTGATTTGGACGCGGATGGCCTGCTGGAGCCGGCTCGTCAGCTGGCGACGAAGCGGGTGGTGGTGAAACGCCCTGACTATGCGCCGCCCCTGGCGGACGTTGCCACGACCAACGCGGTGACCACCAAAGGGCACCGGTTTGATATCTACTCAGGTACGCCGGAATAAAAAAAGCCGGGTGGCGGCTTCGCCTTACCCGGCCTACGTCCTCGATCTATCCCCTCTCCCTGTGGGAGAGGGTTAGGGTGAGGGGAATTTAACGCACTTACTCGTCTTCTTCGTCACGCAGTGGAACAATCAGCATATCCACATGAACGGTGTTAATCAGCTGGCGCGCGGAAGACATCAGCTTGCTCCAGAAGTCCTGATGGTGACCGCACACCACCAGGTCCATGTCATATTTCTTGATCGCATCAACCAGTACCTGGCCCAGGTCGCCGCTGCCGCTCAGGGTTTCGGTAATCGGGTAGCCTGCGTTGGTGGACAGTTCGCTCAGGGCGTGGTGCGTCTCTTCGGAGATACGCTTCTGCATATCGCCCAGATTGACGTCGATCAGACCGGTGTAGAGGTCGGAGTAATTCACATCAACGTGAATCAGCGAAACTTTCGCGTTGTAGGGACGTGCCATGGATACCGCTTTATCAACCAGCACTTTGCTCTCCGGGGAGAGGTCTACCGCGATGAGAATGTGTTTGTAAGCCATAGTGTTACTCCTTCCTTAAGTTATCGATGACTAAATGGGAAAGCCGTCGTCTGATGCTTTCATTACGGCCCAGTTAAACATATTTTTCAAGCTTTGGTGTTGATAACGATTAACCTTGTGGCAAAAAAATTAACGGATCTCCTACACTATTAAATGAGCCGTTCGGATATTAAAACGCGAACCGGATCGACTTTTGGTCATTCTTTCACTGAACTGTCTGTCAGGGCATTGGGGTGCGGTAGCTCAGAAGCCTTGCTTCGTGGGCGGACGCCGGGGAGGATGTATGATTAGCACCGTCGCATTGTTTTGGGCGTTATGCGTAGTTTGCATAGTGAATATGGCGCGCTACTTCTCATCGTTACGTGCGCTGTTAGTGGTACTTCGTGGTTGCGATCCGTTGCTTTATCAGTATGTGGACGGTGGAGGGTTCTTCACCTCGCATGGACAGCCCAGCAAACAGATGCGTCTGGTGGGATATATCTACTATCAGCGCTACCGCGATCATCACGATGAAGAGTTTATCCGTCGCTGCGAGCGCCTGCGTCGTCAGTTCATTTTAACCAGCGCCCTGTGTGGCCTGGTCGTGGTCAGCATGATTGCATTGATGATTTGGCACTGAGCATCACAGCAGGCGGGGTCAGCCCCGCCTTCTTTCCTCTGGCTCAGGGCTTAACCGTGAACCGGAGATCGGAGATATCGCTCTCAATCGAAATAACCTTCCCGCTATAGGCGATATTAACGTCTCCGTTTGTATCAATGCTGGCCGCAGTGATTGTACCCGTACCTTCAATGACAGGATGCTTCATTGCCAACTGATGGATAATGTCGATGTCTTTCCCTGTTATCTTTTCCGAGAGATAGTAACGGTAGATTGTCGGTACGGTGGCGCCACCCTGATTGTTCACGGTCATATAGAGCCAGACGCTGTCAGATAATTTATAAACGCGTTGAAGTGCATCGTTATTTCGCTGATTAGGCTGGTGGTTTAGCCACACAAATCCAATGACCAGAGCCAGAAGCGAAACCGTAACAAGGCGATGAATCCATTTAGTAGCCGTTTTGAATGGCATAGTCTTTTCCGTCATGGGGGGAACTGAGAATATTCGCGGGGATAATAGTTATTTGTGCAGTAAAAATCTGAACAGATAGTGTTCAGATTTTCCTAATCACAGCAATGGATTAAGTAACACAACAGCCATAAAAAAAGCGGGTCAGTTTCCTGACCCGCTTTTTTGTCGCCTTCAACCGATTAAATCAGCTTCAGCGAAATCCAGTACAGCCCGCCAGACAGCAGGATGGATGCCGGAAGGGTGAATACCCAGGCCATCAGAATGTTGGTTACGGTTTTGCGCTGCAGACCGCCACCGTCAACAATCATGGTACCTGCCACGGACGAAGAGAGTACGTGGGTGGTGGATACCGGCATACCGGTGTAGCTCGCCAGACCGATAGACACCGCCGCCGTCATCTGCGCGGACATACCCTGCGCATAGGTCATGCCTTTCTTACCGATCTTCTCGCCGATGGTGGTCGCCACACGGCGCCAGCCAATCATCGTGCCGATACCGAGCGCCAGCGCGACCGCCATGATGATCCAGATTGGCGCGTACTCAATGGTGTTGAGCATATCGCCTTTCAGTTTCTTCAGGAGACGCTGGTCGTCAGCATTCACGTCAGGCAGCTTCGCCACTTTATCCGTCACATCAGAGATGCACAGCATAATGCGACGCAGCTGACCACGCTGCTCAACGGTCAGTTTGTCATAACTTTCAATATTGCCCAGCATGCCTTTGGCACGTTCCAGCGCGTTAATCGCGTTTGCCGGATGGCAGTGGAATTCGCCTGGCGCAGTCGTGGCCCCGGCTTCCGGAGACGGAATCAGCTGGTCAACGCCGGTCGCTTTTTTCAGCAGCTCAGGGTGCTGCTGGAAATAGGTTTCAACGTTGTTGACCGCATCGCGAGTACGGGTGATTTCGTAGCCGGAGGCGTTCATATTAACCACGAAGCCTGCCGGAGCAACGCCAATCAGTACCAGCATCACCAGACCAATGCCTTTCTGACCATCGTTCGCGCCGTGTGAGAAAGCCACGCCGATAGCGGAAATGATCAGGGCGATACGCGTCCAGAATGGCGGCTTTTTCTTGCCGTCTTTCTTTTCACGCTCTGCTGGCGTCAGGTGAATACGGGAGCGTTTTTTAGTATTGCTCCAGTAACGACGCAGGATGAAGATCAGCCCGCCTGCCACCACCAGACCCACGATTGGGGAGACGATGAGAGAAGCGAAAATCCCCAGTACTTTCGGGATATTTAACGCATCAACAACCGATGTACCGGTCATGAGGGCGTTGGTTAACCCGATACCGATAATCGCGCCGATGAGGGTGTGAGAACTGGATGCAGGCAGGCCGAAATACCAGGTACCGAGGTTCCAGATAATTGCAGCAAGCAGCATTGAGAACACCATAGCGAGGCCATGGCCAGAACTTACGTTAAGCAGCAGATCCGTTGGTAGCATATGCACAATGGCATACGCAACGCTCAGTCCGCCCAGGAGGACACCAAAAAAGTTAAATACCGCCGCCATAACAACCGCAAGCTGCGATCGCATTGCGCGAGTGTAGATAACCGTCGCTACTGCGTTTGCAGTGTCGTGGAAGCCGTTGATCGCTTCGTAAAACAGTACAAAAACCAGAGCAAGCAATAGTAAAAGCCCGGTATGTAAATCCAGGCCGGCAAACAAATGTAGCATAGGACGTTACGCCATTTTGAGGACATGAACGCGGCGCATTATCCAGGACAAATGCGCAACGGGCAAAGTGAAATATAGACTTTTTTTGACATACCACCTGATTTGAGAAAAGTGCCTGAAAGGATATTCTTTAAATTTCAATGGAATGGCTTTGTAATATCTTTTTACGCTGGTGTGACCACAGAGGAAACTTTACAATCCGCGGCAGTTAACAAAGAGGGTTTTGACGTGGAAAGGTTTGATGCCGTGGTAATTGGCGCCGGTGCGGCGGGTATGTTTTGTGCGGCGATGGCCGGACAGGCGGGTCGTCGCGTGCTGCTGCTGGATAACGGTAAAAAGCCAGGCCGTAAGATCCTGATGTCCGGCGGCGGGCGCTGCAACTTTACTAACCTGTATGTTGAACCCGCGGCCTATTTGAGCCAAAACCGTCATTTTTGTAAATCTGCGCTGGCGCGTTATACCCAGTGGGATTTTATCGACCTGGTCGGTAAGCACGGTATCGCATGGCATGAGAAGACGCTGGGCCAGCTGTTCTGCGACGACTCCGCGCAGCAGATTGTCGATATGCTGGTGGCCGAGTGCGAGAAGGGCGGCGTCGTCATGCGCCTGCGCACGGAAGTGCTGGAAGTCGCCCGTGACGACCAGGGCTATACGCTACAGCTCAACGGTGAAACCGTCAGCGCCGATAATCTGGTGATCGCCAGCGGCGGCCTGTCCATGCCGGGTCTGGGCGCTTCCCCGTTTGGCTATAAGATTGCCGAACAGTTTGGCCTGAAAGTCTTGCCCACGCGCGCCGGGCTGGTGCCGTTCACGCTGCATAAACCGCTTCTCGAACAGCTTCAGACGCTGTCTGGCGTGTCTGTTCCCTCCGTCATTACCGCCGAAGACGGGACGGTGTTCCGTGAAAATCTGCTCTTTACCCATCGCGGCCTCTCCGGCCCGGCGGTACTGCAAATCTCCAGCTACTGGCAGCCGGGGGAATTCGTCACGGTTAACCTGCTCCCGGATTGCGATCTCGACGCGTTCCTTAACGAGCAGCGTACCGCGCACCCGAATCAGAGCCTGAAAAACACGCTGGCAATGCAGCTGCCGAAGCGTCTGGTGGAGTGTTTGCAGGTGCTGGGGCAGATCCCCGACGTGTCGCTCAAGCAGCTTAACAGCCGCGAGCAGGAGATGCTGGTGGAGACCCTGACAAACTGGCGCGTGCAGCCAAACGGCACCGAAGGCTACCGCACCGCGGAAGTGACGCTGGGCGGGGTCGACACGAATGAGCTCTCTTCCCGCACCATGGAAGCGCGCAACGTGCCGGGGCTCTATTTTATTGGCGAAGTAATGGATGTGACCGGCTGGCTCGGCGGGTACAACTTCCAGTGGGCATGGGCAAGTGCCTGGGCGTGTGCTCAGGCGCTGGTAGAGAAATAATCACGCAACGCAATTATTGCACCAACTTTTCCTCCCCCTTCGACTAAGCTTCGACCAGGTGCCCCGCTGCGTTCGCGGGGCCGTACTCCTTTTGGTCAGAGCACGCATCATGCAGCTACTCAGCATTATTATTTTGCTTACCCTAACCGTGGTGATTCATTCGCTGTGGATGTTTGGCGTTTTAAAATTCATCACATTAGAAGTCGATTCTGCGGTACGCATTGTTTTACGCAATGTCGGTATCGTGATCTCTATGATTTTCGCCCATCTCCTGGAAGCCGGGCTGTTTGCTGCGTTTTATTTTGTCATCGACGCGTTTAATGACTGGAACACCAGCTTCTACTTTTCGCTGGTGAGCTATGCGACGGTAGGGTACGGCGACGTCACGTTACCCCAGCACTGGCGGCTCATCGGCGGGGTGGAAGGGCTGGTGGGCGCGTTGATGGTAGGCTGGTCTGTGGCGGTTCTGGTGGCGGTGCTGCAGCGTTTGCGCGGCATGAGCGCTTAAACGGCTGATGCACGATCCCCGTCTGGTAAGGTAAAGTACCCCTCCTTGCGCGGCCAGATGGCTGCGATTTTGAGGGCGAAGAGGCTGATTAACGGCCCGCCCTTTTCTGTTCCTGGTTTACGCCAGTTTGCATGGTTCTGTGTTTTGTCTGCCAAAAGGGTTTTGTATGTCTGCTGCTCATCTCGGTTTCCCGACGGAAACCGTTGTTGTCTTTGTGGTGATGGCCGTTGGGGCGATGTTTATCGACCTCTTTATGCACCGTCACGATAAACCTGTCTCGCTGAAAAGCGCGGCGATGTGGTCCATCTTCTGGGTCATGATGGCGATGGCCTTCGCCGGATTCCTGTACGTTCACCACGGCGCCGAGATGGCGAGCCTGTTCCTCACCGGCTATGCGCTGGAAGAGGTGCTCTCCGTCGATAACCTGTTTGTGATGATGGCGATCTTCGCCTGGTTCGGCGTGCCGGATAAGTACCGTCACCGCGTGCTCTACTGGGGCGTGCTGGGGGCGATTGTCTTCCGCGGTATTTTCGTGGCTATCGGCACCAGCCTGTTAAGCCTGGGGCCGTACGTTGAGGTGATTTTCGCGCTGGTCGTTGGCTGGACGGCGGTGATGATGCTCAGACGTAATGAAGAGAGCGACGAAGTGGAAGATTACTCGGGTCATCTCGCCTATCGCCTGGTGAAGCGCTTCTATCCGGTCTGGCCGAAAATCAGCAGCAATGCCTTTATTCTGACGCAGAAAGAGGTGGATGCGGAGCTGGAGAAGCCGGAAAACCAGGACGTGATGGTCGGCCGCGTGAAGAAGGCGAAGCGCTATGCGACCCCGCTGTTGCTTTGCGTGGCCGTCGTTGAGCTCTCTGACGTGATGTTCGCGTTTGACTCCGTGCCGGCCATTATTGCCGTGAGCCGCGAACCGCTGATTATCTACAGCGCCATGATGTTCGCCATTCTTGGCCTGCGTACGCTCTACTTCGTGCTGGAAGCGCTGAAGCAGTACCTGGTACACCTCGAGAAAGCCGTGGTGCTGCTGCTGTTCTTCGTGGCGTTCAAGCTGGGGTTAAATGCCACCGACCACTTCTGGCATCACGGTTACAGCATTGGCGCGACGGCCAGCCTGTTTGTTGTATTAGGCGTGCTGGCGCTGGGGATTATTGCGAGCGTGATGTTCCCGGGAAAACGTGAGGCCTGATGTACCGCTTTTCTCCCTCTCCCTGTGGGAGAGGGCCGGGGTGAGGGCACCAGAGCGCACCTAACCCTTAATCGGTGAATTCCGGCGCTTGCGCGGCGGGTGGAAGTGCCGCCAGTGCGGATCCTGCGCCGCCGCCAGCAGCTCGTGGTCGCCGCGGGTGTCTCCCCAGGCGCGCAGGTGATAGGCGTTCAGATCGCCATACACTTTTTCCAGCCTTGCCACCTTCTGGGCGCAGCGGCAGTTGTGGCCCGTGATGCGCCCTGTCAGCTTGCCATCTTTCACTTCCAGCTGCGTGCCAATCAGCTTAATGCCCAGTTTGTCAGCCCACGGCTGAAGCACCAGCGCCGGAGAGGCGGAACAGATGGTCACCTCCGCACCGGAATTCACTTCAGCCGCCACCGCCAGAACCCCTTCGGGACGCATCAGCTTGTTCCAGTATTTTTCGCAAAAGGCTTCCGCCTGCTGGCGCAACCAGTGTTCATCCACGCCCGTCAGGAACGTTTTGATCAGCACTTCCTTTAGCTCATCGCGCGTCAGCTTACGACGCACGCAGTGGAGCGTGGGCAGCGCCATACGCACCAGACGACCCGCGAAGTAACGTTTCCCGAAGGCAAAGCGCAGGAAAGGAATAAAGCTGTCGTGGTGCGTTAATGTCCCATCAAAGTCAAAGACAGAGAGCACGCTGGATTTCGCCACCGTCTCGTCGGCAATCATATTGGTCATAAATACGTCTTAGCTGAAATACACATTCTGCGGATCAGTTTACCTGCTTTAGCTGGACAGTCCTTATACCACCACCAATTTTTTCTCCATCTTGCGATCTCAAAGTGAGTCCATTTTTGGTCTCGATAAGGATTGGTGAAAAAAAGAGCTGCCTATATTATCGCCACATCGCACGATATTTCGGGGAACCATTGGGTCCCACAGGTAAGGAAAAACTCACTCACTACGTCTTTCTTGATATGACTCTTAGATCGTTTATTTCAATCCTTACTTTAAGTTTTGCATCGTTTTCTGCATTCAGTTTTCAACTTCCCGCGTCGATGTTATCGATGAACCATGAACTGGCAGTATCGCCAGCGAAATCTGCCCTGAAGCATCAGGCAACGGATCCGCTGCGCTAGCGTATTCTCGATCCATACCAGAAAGGGGAAATCACCCGGTAACCGCGGGGCGGAATCACGCATTGCGGCGCACAGATTGCTCCATTCCGCCCGACGTGTTGCGGCAAGTGATGCCTGACAACATTAAATAATGTCATCCACGACGCCGCCATCGACGCGTAACGCCGCGCCGGAGGTGGCGGAGGCCTGTGGCGAACAGACATAAATCACCATATTGGCCACCTCTTCAACCGTGGCCGCGCGCTGGATCACCGAGCTGGGGCGGTTGGCCATCACAAACTCTTTCGCCAGCTGCTCCAGCGATTTGCCGGTTTTTTCGATTTCATCTTTCATCATCTCTGCGAAACCGTCAGACATCGTCGGGCCTGGCAGTACGCTGTTGACCGTCACGCCGCTCCCTGCCACGAACTTCGCCAGCCCGCGCGCCAGCGAGAGCTGTGCCGTTTTGGTCACGCCGTAGTGGATCATATCCGCCGGGATATTGCAGGCCGACTCGGAGGAGATAAACACCACGCGTCCCCAGCCTTTCTGCACCATGCCCGGCAGCAGGGCGCGGGACAGACGCACGCCAGACATCACGTTGGTCTGCCAGTAACGCTCCCAGGTTTCATCGTCGGTGGAATAGAAATCCTCAGGACCGTAAATCCCGGCGTTGTTGACCAGGATATCGACGTTATTCGCCACCTTCAGCAGCGACTCGACCCCTTCCGCCGTGCTGAGATCGGCAATCGCGGCGCGCACCTGTACGCCCGGCACCACCTGCTGTAGCTGTTGAATACCTCTGTTCACCGATTCCGTGCTGCGGCCATTGACGATCACTTCTGCCCCGCTTTCTGCCAGACCTCTGGCAATGGCGAACCCGATCCCGCCGGTTGAGGCGGTCACCAGCGCCACTTTCCCCGTAAAGTCGATTTTCATCATCAGCTCCCTATCGTTTTAACGTTCGGACCTTAAAGCGTAGCAGGTGAGGATGACGGCTCCTGGCTAAAAAGGCGCAGCAGCGTCTCCACCTGCTCGTCAAGCGGGGCGAGGGAGCGCTTTACAATCAGGTGAAGCGGCGTTGCTCTGCGCGCACCGTGGCTCAGCGGCAGGCGTTTCAGGACGCCTTGATCCAACTGGGTCTGGATGCGTTCCTCTGGCAGCCAGCCGTAGCCGACCTGAGAGACGACGGCCTCTATGGCGGCATCGATGGTGGAGAAGGTCCACGACTCACCGGCAGCACGAGCGGCGGGCTGGCTGTCCGCAATCTGGATAAGCGGCCACGGGCGCAGCATCTCATCATTTAGCGGCGCGTCGAGGTGAAAGAGGGGATGCTGGTGATGGGCCACGGCAACAAAGTCGATATTCATCAGCCATTCGCCGAGCCCGGTAATGTCCTGGCGGCGGGTTAAGATCATCACATCGGCTTCGTCGTTAATGGCGTCGGCGCGGGTGTTTTCCAGCACTTCGGTGAGTCGTACCTGGGTCTGCGGATACTGCTGCTGGAACTGGCGCAGGATGGCGAACAGGCGGCGGCGCGGGAAAATGGAGTCCACCACCAGATCCAACCGCGTGCGCATCCCGTTGCGAAGGGTCGCTGCGCGCGTCTCAACATACGAAAAGGCTTTCAGCAGCGGTTTAACCTGGTTGAGCAGAAGCTCACCGGCCGGGGTTAACACCGCCCGTCGCCCCTCCGGGACCAGCAGCGCCACGCCGAGCCGCTCCTGCAGCAGCGACAGGTTATAGCTCACCGAAGACTGGCTGCGGTGGGTTTCTTCTGCGGCTTTGGCAAAGCTGCCCGCTTCCACCACTCGTTCCAGTAAGGACCATTGTTCCAGCGTCGTCTTATGCATAATTTATCTAAAATTTGGATGAATTTGATTAAAACATAGCGTTATTCATCCATTTTTTGAAGGGGTACGATCGTCTCATCAAAACAAAGGAGACATCTTATGAACACCTTCGACAAACACGACTTAAGCGGCTTCGTTGGCAAACACCTTGTTTATACCTACGATAACGGCTGGAACTACGAGATTTACGTCAAAAATGAGACGACCCTGGATTACCGTATTCACAGCGGTCTTGTGGCAAACCGTTGGGTGAAAGATCAGCAGGCTTACATCGTGCGGGTAGGGGAGAGCATCTATAAAATTTCCTGGACCGAGCCAACCGGCACCGACGTCAGCCTGATTGTGAACCTGGGCGACAAACTGTTCCACGGCACCATCTTCTTCCCGCGCTGGGTCATGAACAACCCGGAAAAAACCGTCTGCTTCCAGAACGACCATATCCCGCTGATGAATAGCTATCGCGATGCGGGTCCGGCGTATCCAACGGAAGTGATTGATGAATTTGCCACGATCACCTTTGTGCGCGACTGCGGTGCAAATAATGAAAGCGTTATCGCCTGCGCCGCCAGCGAATTGCCGAATGATTTCCCTGCTAATCTTAACTAAGCGCGACAGTTGAATGCGCGACAATTGATATTAATAGAAAGTTCCCGGAGGATGACGGAATTCCCACCCAAACCTCCGGGATTTTTATTTTGGTTGAGTATTCATTTACTTTTCTTATAATTTTAATGTAAACGAAATGAAATAGTAGAGTAATCGCTGTGAGTCCACCCACAAAAAAACAAAAAAATAGTTAGAATCACTATCCTGCTGTTGTAAAACGATTTTCTATCCTATTTTATGTGCTGTTTCCCTTCCGCTCTTCACCTGTCTTAATTTTTTCCTAAGAAAACGACGTTACTTTTGCTTCAGTTGATGGTTTGTTGACATAACTGTTATAGCGACTTAATTTTATTTGGTCTTTATTTAATAACCATCTTGCATGATCCCATTGAGCTGCCCATTACGACAGCGCAGTAAAAGATGACGCCTTTAATACAGCAAGGAAATTAATAATGAGTGATTTTCTGCCTTTTTCGCGACCGTCGATGGGCGCTGAGGAAATTGCGGCGCTTCAGGACGTTTTGATGTCGGGCTGGATCACCACGGGGCCTAAGAATCAGGAACTTGAAGAGGCATTCTGTCAACTTACCGGGAATCAGCATGCGATTGCCGTCTGTTCAGCCACCGCGGGTATGCACGTCACGCTGATGGCGCTGGATATTGGCCCGGGCGATGAAGTCATTACCCCTTCCCAGACCTGGGTCTCCACGCTGAATATGATCGTGTTGCTGGGTGCCACACCGGTCATGATTGATGTGGACAAAGATACATTAATGGTGACGCCAGAAGCCGTTGAAGCCGCCATTACCCCGCGTACCAAAGCCATTATTCCCGTTCATTATGCCGGCGCGCCGTGTGAAATCGACGCTATCCATGCCATCGGTGAACGTCACGGTATTCCGGTGATTGAAGATGCGGCCCATGCCGCCGGAACGTACTACAAGAACCGTCACGTGGGCTGGAAAGGGACGGCGATTTTTTCCTTCCACGCCATTAAAAATATGACCTGCGCGGAAGGCGGCTTAGTCGTCACGGATAATGCCCAGCTGGCACAGCGGATCCGCAGTCTGAAATTCCACGGCCTTGGCGTAGACGCCTATGACCGCAAGACGCACGGTCGTGCGCCGCAGGCGGAAGTGATCGCGCCGGGCTATAAATACAACCTGGCGGACATTAATGCCGCGCTGGCGCTGGTGCAGTTAGGTAAACTGAAAGAGGCCAACAGGCGCCGCCAGGAAATCGCTGAACGCTACCTGCGGGAGCTGGCCGATACGCCGTTCCAGCCGCTCACCATTCCGTCATGGCCGCACGTGCACGCCTGGCACCTGTTTATTATTCGCGTTGATGAAGCGCGCTGTGGGATCTCACGCGACAACCTGATGGCGGCGCTGAAAGAGAAAGGCATCGGTACCGGCCTCCACTTCCGCGCGGCCCACACCCAAAAATACTACCGCGAGCGTTTTCCTGAAGTATCGCTCCCGAATTCTGAATGGAATAGCGCGCGTATTTGTTCCCTCCCTCTTTTCCCGGATATGACTCATGACGACACAACCCGTGTCATTACCGCACTCCATCAGCTTGCAGGACATTGATATGTTCAGTGCACCGCCTGTACAAAAAGTTTCCGTGGTCATCCCGGTTTATAACGAGCAGGAGAGCCTGCCCGAACTGATCCGCCGTACAACGGCCGCCTGTGACACGATGGGCAAGGCTTACGAAATTCTGCTGGTGGATGACGGCAGTAGCGATAATTCCGCACTGATGCTGACCGAAGCCGCGCAGGCTGAAGGCAGCCACATTGTGGCCGTGCTGCTCAACCGCAACTACGGCCAGCATTCGGCGATTATGGCGGGGTTTAGCCACGTCACGGGCGATCTGATCATCACCCTGGATGCTGACCTGCAAAACCCACCGGAAGAGATCCCGCGCCTGGTTGCCAAAGCCGATGAAGGCTATGACGTGGTCGGCACGGTACGTCAGAACCGCCAGGACAGCCTGTTCCGTAAGCTGGCGTCACGCACCATTAACCGCCTGATCCAGCGCACCACCGGTAAAGCGATGGGTGACTACGGCTGCATGCTGCGCGCCTACCGCCGCCATATTGTCGACGCCATGCTGCATTGCCATGAGCGTAGCACCTTCATTCCGATTCTGGCGAACACCTTTGCCCGTAAGGCAACGGAAATCCCGGTTCTGCACGCCGAGCGCGAGCACGGGGAATCGAAGTACAGCTTTATGCGTCTCATCAACCTGATGTATGACCTCATCACCTGCCTGACCACCACGCCGCTGCGTCTGCTGAGCGTTTTCGGCAGCATCATCGCCGTGGCCGGTTTTGCGCTGTCCGTTCTGCTGGTGGTGCTGCGACTGGTCTTTGGCCCGCAGTGGGCGGCGGAAGGGGTCTTCATGCTCTTTGCCGTGCTGTTTATGTTCATCGGCGCCCAGTTTGTCGGAATGGGCCTTCTCGGTGAATACATTGGCCGTATCTATAACGATGTTCGCGCGCGTCCGCGCTACTTTATTCAACGTGTTGTCCGTCAGGAACACAAAGCATCTCAAGAGGAAATTCACCCATGAAAGCTGTTGTATTTGCCTATCACGATATGGGGTGCACGGGCACGCTGGCCCTGCTGGAAGCGGGCTATGACATTGCGGCAATCTTTACCCATCCGGACACCGCCGGAGAGAATAACTTTTTCGGCTCCGTGGCGCGCATCGCCGCCGAGCGTGGGATCCCGGTTTATGCGCCGGACGACGTAAATCACCCGCTGTGGGTGGATCGCATCCGCGCGCTCGCGCCTGACGTGATCTTCTCGTTCTACTATCGCAACCTGCTCTCCGACGAGATCTTAGGCCTGGCCGCAAAAGGCGCCTTTAATCTTCACGGCTCTCTGCTGCCGGCCTACCGTGGCCGCGCCCCGCTGAACTGGGTACTGGTGAACGGTGAAACGGAAACGGGCGTGACGCTGCACCGCATGGTGCACCGTGCGGATGCGGGCGCTATCGTGGCACAGCAGAAGGTCGCTATTGATGCGGACGAAACTGCGCTGCAGCTGCATCACAAGCTGAACGCGACGGCACAGACGCTGCTGCGTGATGCACTTCCCGCCATCCTCAGCGGCACCTTCAGCGAGACCGCGCAGGATGAGAGCAAGGCAAGCAGCTTTGGTCGCCGTACGCCGGAAGATGGTCGTCTGGACTGGAACAAACCCGCCCGCCAGCTGCACAACCTGGTGCGCGCCGTGACCGACCCGTGGCCGGGCGCGTACAGCTTTGCTGGCGTTAGCAAATTTATCGTCTGGAAATCCCGCGTGCGTGACGATATTCCAGCCGCTAAACCGGGCACCGTCGTCTCTGTCTCCCCGCTGATTGTGAGCTGCGGCGAGCAGGCGCTGGAGATCGTCACCGGACAAACCGACAACGGCCTGTACGTTCAGGGCACACAGCTGGCTCAGTCTCTGGGCCTGGTGACCGGGGCGCTGATCACCAGCGCACCGGTTGTAGCCATCAAACGCCGTACCCGCGTGCTTATCCTCGGCGTAAACGGCTTTATCGGTAACCACCTGACCGAGCGTCTGCTCAAGGACGATAACTACGAAATCTACGGTCTGGATATCGGCTCTGATGCGATCAGTCGTTTCCTCGACAACCCGCGTTTTCACTTCGTGGAAGGGGATATCAGCATCCATTCCGAGTGGATCGAATATCACATTAAAAAATGCGACGTGGTGCTGCCGCTGGTCGCCATTGCCACGCCAATCGAGTACACCCGTAACCCGCTTCGCGTGTTCGAGCTGGACTTCGAAGAGAACCTGAAGATCATCCGCGACTGCGTGAAATACGACAAGCGCATCATCTTCCCGTCCACCTCTGAAGTGTACGGCATGTGTACCGATAAGAACTTCGACGAAGACACCTCCAACCTGGTGGTCGGGCCGATCAACAAACAGCGCTGGATCTACTCCGTCTCCAAACAGCTGCTGGACCGCGTGATTTGGGCCTACGGTGAGAAAGAAGGTCTGCGCTTTACCCTGTTCCGTCCGTTCAACTGGATGGGGCCACGTCTGGATAACCTGAACGCGGCGCGTATCGGCAGCTCCCGTGCGATCACCCAGCTGATCCTCAACCTGGTGGAAGGCTCGCCAATTAAGCTTATCGAAGGCGGGAAACAGAAACGCTGCTTTACGGATATCAGCGACGGTATCGAAGCGCTGTTCCGCATCATCGAGAACAAAGATAACCGCTGCAACGGTGAGATCATTAACATCGGTAACCCGGACAACGAAGCGAGCATTCGCGAGCTGGCCGAGATGCTGCTGGCCAGCTTCGAGCGTCATCCGCTGCGCGATAAGTTCCCGCCGTTTGCCGGTTTCCGCGAAGTGGAAAGCAGCAGCTACTACGGCAAAGGGTATCAGGACGTTGAGCACCGTAAGCCAAGCATTCGCAATGCGAAGCGCTGCCTGAACTGGACGCCGACGGTGAAGATGGAGCTGACCATTGATGAGACGCTCGATTTCTTCCTGCGCACCGTGGAGCTGTCGGAACAGGACTCATGAAAAAAGTCGGTTTACGCATTGATGTCGACACCTTCAGGGGAACGCGTGACGGCGTACCCAAACTGCTGGAACTGCTGAGCAAGCACGGTGTGCGTTCCAGCATTTTCTTCAGCGTGGGGCCTGACAACATGGGACGCCATTTATGGCGTCTGGTTAAACCGGCATTTCTGTTCAAAATGCTGCGCTCGCGCGCAGCATCCCTCTACGGCTGGGATATTTTGCTGGCCGGCACCGCCTGGCCCGGCAGACGCATCGGCGCGGGTAATGAAGCGATTATCCGCGAGGCGGCTCAGCATCATGAGATTGGCCTGCATGCCTGGGATCACCATGCCTGGCAAGCCTGGGCAGGCGTCTGGGACATCCCGCGCCTGTCCCGTGAGGTCGAGCGGGGGATGCTGGAGCTGGAGGCCATTACCGGTCAGCCCGTGCGCTGCTCTGCCGTGGCGGGATGGCGTGCGGATCAGCGCGTCGTGAAAGCCAAAGAAGCCTTCGCGTTTCGCTACAACAGCGATTGCCGCGGAACCGGACCCTTTTTGCCGCTGTTAGGCGAAAATCGCTACGGTACGGTGCAAATTCCGGTCACGCTTCCCACCTGGGATGAAGTGGTCGGACGCGAGGTAAAAGCGGATGAGTTCAATCGCTACATTCTGGACCGCATTCATCGTGACGCCGGTACGCCGGTGTATACCATCCATGCCGAAGTGGAAGGGATTGCGTATCAACATGATTTCGACGAACTGCTGACCATGGCCGCTCAGGAGGGCATCGAATTCTGCCCGTTGAGCGAGCTGCTGCCAGACGACCTCAGCACCCTGCCCGTGGGCAAAGTCGTACGTAATGAACTGGCTGGCCGGGAAGGCTGGCTTGGCTATCAACAAACCGTGAGTCCGGTCCCATGAAAACAGCCCGTTATGGCTTAGCGCTTCTCGCACTGTTTATCGTTTACTACCTCATTCCTGTCGATGTCCGCCTGCTGTGGCAGCCTGATGAAACGCGCTATGCGGAAATCAGCCGCGAAATGCTGGCCTCCGGAGACTGGATTGTCCCGCATTTTCTGGGACTGCGTTACTTTGAAAAGCCGATCGCTGGCTACTGGATCAACAGTATCGGGCAGATGCTGTTCGGGCACACCAATCTCGCCGTACGCGCCGGGTCGATCTTCTCCACCGGCTTAGCCGCGCTGCTGGTCATCTGGATGGCCTGGCGTCTCTGGCGAGATAAGCGGACAGCCATTTTCTCTGGCCTGATCTTCCTGACCCTGTTCCTGGTGTATGGTATCGGCACGTATGCGGTGCTGGATCCTATCATCACCCTGTGGCTGGTGGCGGCGATGTGCAGCTTCTGGCTGGCCTCACAGGCGCAAACTGTTGCCGGAAAAGCGGGTGGCTATGTGCTGCTCGGGCTGGCCTGCGGGATGGGGGTGATGACCAAAGGCTTCCTGGCGCTGGCGGTACCGGTGATTGGCGTGCTGCCGTGGGTGATCGCCCAGAAGCGCTGGAAAGAGGTGCTGATTTTTGGCTGGCTCGCGATCCTGAGCTGCGTGCTGATTGTTCTGCCATGGGGGCTGGCCATTGCGCAGCGTGAGCCTGACTTCTGGCGTTACTTCTTCTGGGTTGAGCATATTCAGCGTTTCGCCCAGAGCGACGCGCAGCACAAAGCCCCGTTCTGGTACTACATACCGTTCCTGATTGCGGGTAGCCTGCCGTGGCTGGCGCTGCTGCCCGGTGCGTTTCGTCTCGGCTGGAATGACCGACAAAACGCGGGTGGCGGGTTCTATCTGCTGGGATGGGTGGTGATGCCGCTGCTGTTCTTCAGCATTGCCAAAGGCAAGCTGCCGACTTATATCCTGCCGTGCTTTGCCCCGCTGGCGATCCTGATGGCGCGCTATGCCTGCCTCGCGGCGGAGAAAGGTGCCAGAGCGTTGCGCATTAACGGCGGGATTAACCTGGCGTTTGGCGTTATCGGCGTGATAGCGGCACTTGTGGTCTCGCCGTGGGGACTGTCTAAGCATCCGGTCTGGACCTCGGTCGAACTGTATAAAGTCTTCTGCGCGGTGGTCGCGTTCCTTATCTGGGCCGCGGTAGGCTGGTTTACGTTCAGGCAGAGTCAGCAGCGCTGGTGGCTGGCGGCACTGTGCCCTGCGGGGCTGGCGCTGCTGATTGGTTTTGCCATTCCTAACCTGGTGGTGGATTCCAAACAGCCGCAGTCGCTGGTCGACACCGTGCGCGAGCCGCTTCAGGACAGCCGATTTGTTCTGGCCAATAACGTGGGCGTGGCCGCTGGCCTGGCGTGGGAGCTGAAGCGCAATGACATCACGCTGTTTGGTCAGAGCGGCGAGCTGCGTTACGGGCTGGATTATCCTGATGTGAAAGATCGTTTTGTCGGTAGAGATGACTTCGCGCAGTGGCTGGCTGAGCACCGTCAGCAGGGACGCGTATCGCTGGTTATCCTGCTGTCAAAACGCGATGACCTTGCGCGGGATAATCTGCCAGAACCGGACAGCCTGTATATCCAGGGCCGTCTGGCCTACCTGCAGTATCTGCCGAAGTGATGACCTGGATCTGGCTGATACTGGCAAGCCTGCTCAGCTGCGCGGGACAACTGTGTCAGAAACAAGCCACCCGTCCGGCGAAAGCCGGGCGGCGTGGGGCGCATATTGCGCTGTGGCTTGGCCTGGCCCTGCTGGCGCTGGGCAGCGGGATGCTGGTCTGGTTGGTGGTGCTGCAACGCCTGCCTGTCGGCATTGCCTACCCTATGCTGAGCCTCAATTTTGTCTGGGTGACGCTGGCGGCGAAGGTATTCTGGCGTGAAAACGTCGCGTTGCATCACTGGCTGGGGGTAGGGTTGATCATCATTGGGATTGTTATCCTGGGAGGAAGCCTGTGAAAGGGGCGTTCTGGGCCTTATGCAGCGTGCTGTTAGTCAGCGCCGCGCAGCTGTTGCTGCGCAATGCGATGCAGGCACTGCCGCCGGTCAGCGATGTTCTGGCGCTTATTTCCGCGCTATGGCACTTCTCATCCGGCACGGGCGCGCTGCTGCTGGGGTTGATGGGGTATGTGGCCTCTATGGGCTGCTGGTATCTGGCGCTGCATCGTATGGCGCTCAGCAAAGCCTATGCCTTGCTGAGCCTCAGTTATATTCTGGTGTGGGGCGCCGCGATCCTGCTGCCGGGCTGGGAGGAGCATTTCTCCTGGCACGGGCTGGCGGGGGTCGGGTTTATTATTCTGGGTGTGTTAGTGATTTTTCTGCCCCGAACGTCCCAACGTGAATAATCGACTCGTTGGTCAGGGTATAAGGGGTCGATGTGCAGACGGCAAGGCTCAGCGAGCCGACCTGTAGCTGACTGACCGCATGTGTCTGCGCAGTGCTGTCGATGCTGACAATCTGCCAGGCACTGCCGCCACGCTGTTTCACAATCGCTTCTTTCCGCGTCCAGATACGCCAGAACGCAGAAAGCCGTTCCTCGGGCGCTTCACGCTCCAGCTCATCATGCTCTGTCACGCTGAATACCGCATTAGCCAGCGCCTGCCAGTTCTTCCTTGGACGAATCACTTCGATATCACAGCCGACTTCGCCTTCATCGCTCATCAGTAAGGCGATATCGTCACCGCTGTGGCTCAGGTTGAACCACAGTGGATGATCCTTCGCAAAGGCTGGTTTCCCCTGCTCACCGTAAATGATGTCGGGGAGCGGGTGAGGGGATAACGTTCTGGCGAGCAGCGTCCTCCCGGCCAGCCAGGAGGCATGTTGGGCACCCTGAGGTGCCCTGTGTGCGAGCGTTGACGCCAGCGGGTCCGCGCTAAGGGTGGAGATCTTTCCCAGTACAAACTGGTACATAGTTACGCCCAGCGTTTAATGATAATCGAGGTGTTAATGCCGCCGAACGCGAAGTTATTACTCTGCAGATATTCGCAATCGATCTGTCGGGCTTCCCCCATAATATAATCTAAAGCACCGCATTGCTCATCCGGGTGCGTTAAATTGAGCGTCGGGGCAAACCAGCCTTCACGCATCATCTGCAAGCTCATCCACGCTTCCAGCGCGCCGCAGGCCCCTAACGTATGGCCAAAATAGCTCTTCAGCGAGGAGACCGGCACGTTGTCACCATAGATAGCGGCAGTGGCCTGACTTTCGGCGATATCACCGCGATCGGTGGCGGTACCGTGCGCGGAGATATACCCCATATCCAGGGCGTTTAATCCCGCCATGGCCAGCGACTGCTCCATGCAAATCTGCATGGTTTCACGCTGAGGCTGGGTGATATGGGCCGCGTCACAGTTAGTGGCAAAGCCCACGATTTCGCCGTAGATCCTGGCTCCACGCGCTTTGGCATGCTCCAGCTCTTCGAGTATCAGGGTACCTGCGCCTTCCCCTATCACCAGACCATCGCGTTGCGTATCGAACGGTGAAGGGGTGGTTTTGGGTTCGTCGTTACGCTGGCTGGTGGCAAACAGCGTGTCAAACACCGCCGCTTCAGACGGGCACAGCTCCTCAGCACCCCCCGCAACCATAACGGTCTGGTAGCCGTGGCGAATCGCCTCCCAGGCGTAGCCAATCGCCTGGCTGCCGGACGTACAGGCGCTCGACGTCGGGATGACGCGGCCACGTAGCCCAAAGAACAGGCCGGTATTCACCGCGGTCGTGTGCGGCATCATCTGCACGTAGGTTGTCCCGGTGATGTTATTGGTGTGCTTTTCGGTGAGCATGGTCGCGAATTCGCTGACCGGTCCGGTACTGCCTGTAGAAGAACCGTAGGCGATACCGGTTTGCCCGTTGGTGAGCACCGCTTCGCCAATCAATCCCGCCTGCTCCAGCGCCAGCTCGGTGGCGCGGGTCGACATCAACGACACCCGGCCCATGGCGCGAATACGCTTGCGGGTATAGTGTTCCGGCAGCGTGAAATCATCGATCGGCGCGCCCAGCAGGGTGTGCAGGCCATCATACACCTGCCATTCCGGCATTTTACGCACCGCATTTTCATACGCCAGCAGTCTGCTGGACACGGATTGCCAGTTTTCGCCAAAGGCGGTCACGCCGCCCATGCCCGTAATCACCACGCGACGCGTCATAGCATTCCTCCGTTAATGGAAATGACCTGGCGGGTGACGTAGCCCGCAATATCTGACATCAGATAGCTTGCCAGCCCGGCGACCTCCTCAGCCTGGCCCATGCGTTTCATTGGAATGATGGACATCGCTTCTTTCAGCGCGGCCTCTTCCATCTCAATCATGCCGGTATCAATCAACCCCGGGGCAATGCAGTTCACGGTGATTTTGCGTTTTGCCAGCTCAATCGCCAGCGCTTTGGTGGCACCGATAATGCCCGCTTTTGCCGCGCTATAGTTCACCTGCCCGCGGTTGCCCATCACGCCGGATACGGACGATAAGGTGATAATACGTCCCCCTTTACGGGTGCCAATCATCGGCATAATGCAGGGGTGAATGACGTTATAAAAACTGTCGAGATTGGTGTGGATCACGCTGTCCCAGTCGTCTTCACTCAATGCCGGAAAGGCGCCATCGCGAGTGATACCGGCGTTGCTGACCACGCCATACCATGCGCCATGGGCTTCAATGTCCTGCTCCAGCACCTCGCGGCACTGTTCGCGGTTGCCCACATCAAAGGCGAGTAAACGACCGTTGCCACCCGCCTGCGTGATGGCGTCCAGCGTCTCCTGCGCGCCTGCGGCATCACGATGGTAATGCACGCCTACGGTAAACCCGTCGGCGGCGAGCTGGCGGGCGATGGCACGCCCTATGCCTTTGCTGGCCCCTGTGACCAGTACGGAACGACTCATGCGTTAGATCCCTGATTAAAAAGCGAGGTTAATTCTTCTGCGCTCGGCTGGAAGGTGTTGACGCGGCCCGTGGCCAGCGTCTCTTCATCAGCGGAAATCGCGCATTCAAAACTGCCGAAGCGTTCGTCCTGCATCAGCAGTTTTACGGTGATTTCCAGCGTCAGACCTTGCGTAAAACGCCCGCTGGCGCAGACCAGCTCGCGCGCGCCGAGCACCATGCCCAGCGCAATATGATCCTGCCCCTGCTGCTGGCGATGCCAGCCTGACCAGACGCCGACGGTCTGCGCCATCAGCTCGAGCGCGTACCAGCCCGGCAGATCGCCATCGGCATTCAGAAACGGCGCCAGTACGCTTTGCCTGTCGACCACAACGCGGCATACCGCCGTGTCATCCGTAACGCACTCAACGGACTCGAGCAGCATCATTGGCGCATCGTGCGGCAAATAGTCGACGGGTGATAAGTAGCTCATGACGCTCTCCCCAGCAGAATGCTGGCGTTATTGCCGCCAAACGCGAACGAATTAGACAAAATGACCGGTTTTTTCAGAGCGGCACTCTGGTGCAGCAGGCCGCACGGCGCCAGCGTGTCGTCTGGTGCGTAGCGGGCGAAGTCCTGCGGCGGCAAGGGCAGATTGCGCGTCAGAATCAGCCAGCTCAGGGCCGCTTCGGTAATGCCGGCAGCGCCCAGCGTATGGCCGGTAAGGTGTTTGGTTGAGCTGCACGGCACGCTTTCCCCGAAGAGATCGTGTATCACCTGCGATTCAATCTGATCGTTGAGCGGCGTGGCCGTGCCGTGCAGGTTGATGTAGCCGATATCATCCGGCTGCATACCCGCTTCGTTAAGTGCCTGCGTAATGGCCCTGATCGCCCCTTCGCCCTGCGGATGCGGAGCGGAAATATGGTAAGCATCGCTGGATTCGCCCGTTCCGAGCAGCGCCACATCGGCGGGCTCACGGCTCAGCACCATCAGCGCGGCGGCTTCACCGATGGTGATCCCCCGGCGATCGCGACCGAACGGCTCGCAGAGCGTAGGGGAGAAGGATTCAAGGCTGTTAAAACCGTTGACGGGCATTCGGCTCAGGGTATCGGCCCCGCCGACAATGGCGATATCCACCAGTCCGGCGTCGATCAGGCGTTTGCCGCCGAGCATCGCCCGCGCGCTGGAAGAGCAGGCCGTCGAGATGGTATAGGCCGGGCCCTCAAGCTGAAGCCAGTTGGCAAGGAAGCGGGACGGATCGCCAAGCTCCTGCTGCGGATACTGCCAGCGCGTGCTGATCTCGCCGTCGGTCATGCGGCGCACATGCTCATCGCCTTCATCCAGCCCGGAGGTACTGGTTCCCAGCACCACGGCCACGCGGTCGCGACCGACGCGGGCGATAGCCTCGTCGACGGTCGACTGAATCTGCGCCAGCGCGGCCAGCAGCAGCTGGTTGTTGCGGGTGCGGTGTGCGGAGTAGGTGTCCGGGATGGTCGGCAGCTCGCCTTCCACGCCGCCCAGTACGGCTTCGGGTGAGCCCTGCAGCCAGCCGGTCCGGGCATGCATCCCCGGCGCCACGCCTGCCGTCAGGTTCGCGGCAATCTCATCAGGCGAGTTGCCCAGCGCGTTGACCATGCCAACAGCGGAAATATAAATCATCTCAGTCACCCAGATATTGAATGGTGATGTGGTATTTGAATACGTGTTGCTCGATGCTGATCGGCTCGCGCTTGCCTTTGCGCTGCAGGTAGACAATCTCCGTCACCAGCTTGCCGCTGGCGTTGCGCAGCTCGCGTCGATCGCCATTGTCCGTTAACGTCCAGCCCTTCGGCAACTGTGGCTGCCAGGCGCTAATTGGCCAGTGGCTGAGCATCACGTCGGCCAGCACCTGGCTGGCTGGCGGCAGCTGCGGCACGACGATCGACTGTTCGGTATGAATACCGGTCTCATCGTACGTCGCGAGGAACAGACGAATGCCCACGGAAGAGAGTCCGGCCAGCGTCACTTTATGCGCATCCGCGTTGAGCATCACCAGCAGAGACTGCGATTGTCCGTTAAAGCTGCCGGTCAGCAGCTGTTGGGAGCTTACTGTCGGGCTAATGCCGGGTGGCGGGAGCGTAACTTTAGTTCCCGGCTGGAGCCAGGCCTGGGGACGCGTCTCTTTGGTATCGGTCGAATGGCTGCAGCCTGCCAGCAGCAGCGCGGCGGCCAGCGCGGCGGCGCGGTAAAAAGCGTTCATTTACGTTTTCTCTCTTTCTTATCCGGCATCGCCAGCGGCGCCAGCAGGAAGGCGGTAAAAATACCGCTCACCAGCACGATACCAAAGCTGCTGATGGCCTGGGTGGCGCTGAAGACGAGCATGCCCAGCGTCAGCAGCGTGGTCATCATCGCCAGCGTAATCGCCAGCATTGAGGTCAGCGGCGTACCGCGCGGGTTGCTGAAAAACAGCGTGTAGTTAATGCCAATGCCGAGCACCAGTACCAGCGCCAGCAGTGAAAACAGATTCACCGGATGGCCTGTTGCGGCCAGGACCGCCAGCCCGCAGCTCAGCGACAGCACGGAAGGCACCAGGCTTATCAGCCCTTTACGCCAGCCGAGGCGCAGCATTGCCCCGCAGGCAATCACTGCCAGCGCGGCAAACAGTAGCCCCGTCAGCAGCGTGCGATAGAGGGCAAACAGGCTGTCAAAGCTGGCTTTGCGATCGACCCAGACGACGCCGTCATGGCGCGCGGCCAGTTCACTGAGGTGCGCGCTGTTTTTCGCGCCGTCCACCGGCACCAGCACGCCGCTTTCTCCATCAGGCAGGGTCAGCCAGAGCAGACGCCAGCCTTCGCTGGCCGGGCTTTTAAGCCACTCGTCCACGCTGACCGGCATGGCGTCGAGATTCGGGGAGACGGCGTTGAGCCCGGCGCTTTGCAGCACGTTCGTTACCGCAGGGGCAGCGTCGCGCAGCAGCGTAAGATCGCTTTTCTGGCGGGCCAGCGAGTTCAGCGGCAGGGTACGCCAGCGGGCGATCTCTCCTGCTTTTTGCGCCTCGGCCAGCGCCGGGGTAAAGGCTTCCAGCCGCTCCAGCGTTTGCTGAGGCGAGGCGCCATGGACCACAAACCATTTCTGATCGACGCTCTGTCCGGTCAGGGCGGTAATGGCCTTCTCCTGCGCCAGAATATCTTTTGGCAGGGCCTGTAGTTGGGCGATATCGTCGTCCACCCTCAGGGTGCTCATCCCCACGGCGGAGAGCAGCGCCAGCGCGACGGGCAAACCAACGGACAATTTTTTATTGCGTCGCCAGGCGGCCAGCCAGCGCATCATCGGGACCATCAGCGGAACCGGGCGCACCGGTAAACCCCGGCACAGCCATGGATGCCAGAAAATCACCGTCAGGCAGGAGGCGCTCAATCCCACGGCGGCGAACACCGCCATCTGGCGGATCCCGGGGAAGGGGGCCAGCATCATAATCAGGTAGGCGGCGACGGTCGTCAGCAGCGCCAGCAGCAGCGCATTGCGCACTTTCCCCAGGCTTTGCCAGGGGGAATGCTCCGCGCCGTGCACCATCCGTTCGGTCAGGTAGTAGAGCGTGTAGTCGGCTGAAATACCGATGATGCTCATGCTCATCACCAGCGTCATCAGGTGCAGCTCGCCAAAGAGCAGCAGCGTTACCACCGTGCCCGCCAGCGCGCCGATGGCAATCGAGAGCACGCTCAGCAGCAGCGGATGCAGAGAGCGGAACACCGCCACGATGAGCAGGAACACGCCAAGCAGGGTGGCGATGCCCAGCGTTGAGACGTCGCGTTTGGCCTGCTGGCTGGCGTAATCGCTGTAAAACACGGTTCCGCGGGAAAGCAGCTGTGCCTGCGGGTAACGGGCTTTGAGCGTCTCCTGCAGCGCGTTAAGCGTCGTCACGAGCCGGTGGGTCTGCTGCATATCAAATGACGAGCCCGCCAGTTCACCGTGAAGCAGATACCAGTAGTTTCCCGCCTCATCTTTTGTGACCAGCCAGCCGTCCATCAGCCGCAGCTTCTGGCCGTTTTGCGCCAGAGCGAGCTGCGAGCCGCGCATCAGCATCAGGGGATCGTTTTGCAGCTCTTTGCCGCTGACGCCGGAAAAGGCTGAATAGAGCTGAGATAAAATCCACTGCGCCTGCGCGTTTCCGCCGTTTTGCAGGCGGGCGCGGGTGGCGGGATCGATAAGGCCGTTGCGGTGCTGCCAGAAGAACTCTCCCCAGGCTTTTTGCCCGGCGGCGTCCATCGGGCCTTTGACCTCGCTGAGCGCGTCACTGCTTTGCAGCATCGCCAGCCACTGCTGCGCCACGCGCGAATCCGGCTCTTTGCCGGGGCTAACCAGCCAGACCAGCTGGCGGTCGAGACGCTGCATAAACCCGTCGTTAAGCGCCGGCGGGATCGCCCCCAGCGTCTGTTTCGGCAGCATGGCCAGCACGCTGCTGTTCAGCCGCGCGCCGGGCAGCCGCGACAGCAGCACGCCCAGCAGGATCAGGCATAGCGTGGCCCACAGCAGCGCCGGGCGCAGGGATTTACGGTGCGGCAAAGCGTTGGCGTTCGTCATCGGTCAGGCTGGCGGGCGTCAGTTGGTGGCGTGAAAGGGCGATATCGGTACGGTCACCCTGTTTGTCGTTGAGGCGAATCGTCTCCAGATAGGTCGCGCCGCCCAGATCGAGGGTGGCGAAAATCTTGTCCAGCGGCGTCGTTTTTGGCGTGAGCACCAGCGACCAGCGGCCTGCTCCCTGGTCTTTAAAATCGATGCGGAAGTTCTCTTCAAGCACCTTGCGGTCGGCCTGGAACAGGGCCCGCAGAAGGTGGTTGAACTGGAACATCTGCGGATTATTGTCGGCAGTGATGGTCTGCGGCGGCTGGCCGTTGATCGCCTGAACCATCCGCTTGTCGTCCAGCAGGAGCGTCATCGGAAACGGCGCTTTTTGATCCCACAGCAGGCCACTGTCGCGGGCGATCAGCATCTCGCCCTGCGAGCGCAGCGGCTGCGGCATATCTTTTATCGTGCGAACCTGTTCGAAGTGCGCACGCACGACAGGCTGCTCGGTGAAGCGCTGCTGCAGTTCATCCAGCGTCACGGCGCTGACCAGCGGGCTGACGATCAGCGCCAGCAAAGGCAACCATTTCATGGCGTCACTCCCATTCGTTCAAACAGTATTGCCGGGCTCACAAAGCACATTTCGCGGGTGGCTTCTTCTACTGCCACCTGGATTGTGTAACCGGTGGTGGTGCGTTTGCCGGTCTGCGCATCGAAAATTTGATAGGCAATGCGCAGGCGGTTTTCATACTCTTCAATGTGTGCGCGGACGCGAATTCGCTGCTCAAAGGTCACCGCATCGCGGTATTTCACCCGGGTATCGACGACGGGCCAGACGTAGCCGGAGGCCTTCATCTGGCGATAGCCATAGTTAAACTGATTGAGCAGCGCCTCGCGGGCGATCTCAAAGTAGCGGAAATAGTTACCGTGCCAGACCACGCCCATCATATCGACGTCGTGGAACGGAACGGTGATCTCGACTTCAGTCGTAAAGCGGGGATCGGTCAGCACCCTTTACTCCTTCTCTCTGGACTCTGGCAGATGCCAGAAATCGAAAAAATTAAACCAGTCGAGCGGCGACATGAGGGCGTAGTGCTCCAGCCGCTGCGCGTAGCGATCGACGATATCCTGCAGCGCCTGCTGGCGTTCACCGCGCGGCAGGCGCAGCGGGTCGGCAAACGGTTCGCAGTGCAGGGTGAGCTTCCCCTGCTGGCGCAGGGCAAAAATCAGCACCACCGGGCAGCGCAGGATGGAGGCCAGAATAAACGGCCCCTGTGGGAACGGCGCAGGCTGGCCCATGAACGGACTCCAGATCACGCGCCAGTCGCCGCCACGCTGCGGATTCACTGCGATGCGATCGCCCACAATCGCGACCCACTCTCCGCGCTCAAGCTTCTCTTTGATGGCAATCGCGGTGTCCGGGCCGATGTCGGTAACCGACATCAAATTTACGCTGGCCTGGGGCGCCATTTCGCTCATGATTTGCTTAAAGCGCTGGGCGTTCTCGCTGAAAACCAGGGCGTTGATGATTTTGCTCTCTTCCAGCTGAGCCAGCGCCCGGCAGGCTTCTACGTCGCCAAGGTGCGAGGCGAGCAGGAGCTTGCCCTGCGGCGCCGCGATATCTAGCGCTTCGCTCGCGCCGGGAGCAAAGATCACGTCGCGATCAAACTTCAGCTCACCGCGCCAGCTGGCGACTTTATCCAGCATCGCATTGCCGAAGCGCATAAAATGGAAAAAGCTGTTGAGCCGTGAGGGAACAGGCATGCTCCGCTGACGCAGTTCTTGCTTCACTCTCGCAATCCACTGCCGCGAGGCCTGCCGCGCCGGACGCGCGATAAGCCAGTACACGCCGATCACCGGCCACAGCAGCACGGCAAAGGCCCGCCGCCCCAGCAGTTGCCAGACGCGCAGCATCAGGCGCATCCCCCACAGACCCTTGACTTCGTCCTGCTGCGCCCAGTGCTGGCGGCGTCGACGGAAAAGCAGGCCGGGCATGCGGCGCAGCATGCCGAAGAAGAGTCGGGTATGCATCAGGGAGATCCGCACGTTATCTTTTAACGCATCGAAGTGGGACAACCCGTCCTTCGGATAGGTGACGCGGGTGGGCAGAAAGACGCTGGTGTTGCCCTGCCAGTAGAGACGGACCATCACTTCGGTGTCAAAGTCCATGCGTTTACCGAGCGGTTCACGCGCTGCCAGCCGCAGCGTGGGGGAGACCGGGTAGACCCGAAAGCCGCACATGCTGTCTTTAAGCTGCAGGGATAAGGTCTCAATCCACACCCAGACGTGGGTTACCCAGCGACCGTAGAGTCGCGAGCGTGGAATGGAATCATCGTAAATGGGCTGGCCGGAAATCAGCGCGTCCGGGTGGCGCTCTGCCAGCGCCAGCAGTTTGGGGATATCTTCGATGGCGTGCTGGCCGTCCGCGTCCACCTGCACGGCGTGGGTATAACCCGCGCGCGCACACTCCTCCAGCCCCCTGATGACTGCGGCACCTTTCCCGGCGTTTTGCGCCAGACGGACCAGCGTCATCTGTGGCTCCGCCGCCGCCAGGCGTTCGAGCTCCTGACGGGTGACAGCTTCGCTGCCGTCATCCACCACCAGGCACGGCAGGCCGAACGGTGCGAGACGCGACAGCACGCTGGCGATCATGGCGCCGTGGTTGTAGCACGGGATTAGAACGCAGGGGCGAAAGATTACTGACATAGACGAATCTTTCCGCTGCTGGCGGTATGGCGCTCATCCCCGGCGTGACGCTGGTAGCTGAAGGTCAGCATCTGACGTTCGGCATGCCACTCAAGCACCAGCGTGACCGTGGTTTCCGGCAGCAAAGGCGCCTGGAACTTCACGTTTTGAATGCTGTGAAAGCGGTAGCCCGGTGCCAGTAATGTCGTGGCGTAGTGCATCACCCAGTCAAGCTGAGCAACGCCGGGCAGTAGCGGTTGTACGGCAAAATGGCCCTGAAACCAGAACAGCGCCGCGTCGAGATGCAAAGTGATTTCCAGCTTCTCCGGCTGTGTCTGGTGGCGCTCAATTTCATGAATTTTCATGAAACAACTCCTCTAACTGCGCATAGACACGCTTGTTCATACTGTTTACCGGCATTTCATCGACAATGCGCCAGTAGCGTGGAACGGCGACCGGCTCAAGCCAGGGCAGCAGGGCGCGACGCCAGGCGAACTCCTGCGCTTTTTTATCCTGCATATACCCGCGCTGACGAAGCGCTTCGTCCAGGACCAGCAGTGCACCAATCCCCTGACGGCCTCCGCGCGTGACCGGCAGTACAGCCGCTTCGCAAATGCCGTCGAGCTCCAGCAGGCGACGTTCGATCTCGTTAAGCGAGATGCGCTTTTCTTCAATTTTGACCACCCGCCCGCGACGACCGGCGATGCTGAAAAGCCCCTCGCTGTCGAAGTGGAGGATATCGTCCAGCTGGAGTCCTTCAGCCTCATGGATCAGTGGCGACGTGACGCGACAGGCTTCATCTTCCTGATGGAAGATCACGCCGGGGAACGCCAGCCACGGGACGTTATCCTGCTGGCGATGGCGCCAGGCGAGGATCCCGGTTTCGGTACTGCCATAAATTTCATCCGGGCAGATGTTAAGCCAGCCAGCGGTGGTGGCGACGTCACACCAGGGCAGCATTCCGCCTGCGGAAATCAGCATCCTGACGGGCGGCGCGGCCAGCTCGGTATCCAGGCGCTTCAGAAACGCCGGGCTGCTGATGAACAGGTAATGCCTGTCATGAGGAAGGGCGGCCAGCTGCTCTGCGTAGTAGAGCATCGCGGCATGCAGCGGCAGGCCCAGCGCCATCGGCAATACGATGCGGAAAGTCAGGCCGTACAGATGTTGCGGTACGACCGAGGCGACAATGCTACAGCCGGCCAGACGATCGCCGAAGCGGTCAGCCAGCAGACGGGCTTCGCGATCCAGACTGACGATGTGCTTAATCACCCGGCGCGGGGTACCCGTGGAGCCGGAGGTGAACAGCTCTACGAAGCGGCTTTCGTCAATCTCCGGCAGGGGCGCCCAGTGGTTAATTGTCTGATGGTGGGAGGCCACCACAATCAGCTTCCCATGGAAAGCGAGAGTCCGATCGCTCAGAACGCCGCTAAACAACGCCTGCTGTTCTTCAAGCTGCGAGACGCGGCTATGGCCGGGAATGACCGGTGTTTTACCGGCATGCAGCGAGGCCAGCAGCGCAACAATAAACAGGTAGCTATTTTCAAAGCACAGCGCCCAGCGCTCGCCTTCCTGCTGACGCAGGGTGTCGACCAGTAAGGTCACGTCGTGGCGCAGCTGGCCCAGCGTCCAGGTACGATCGTCAAGCCAGGCAACGGGCGTATCGTCAGGGCGCGGCGCGTTTAACCACTGGCCCAGTGGAAGGGGGTTAGTCATTGTGCATCTCTTTTTTTATCACCCGCTGGCGCACCAGCCACTCTGTCGCCATCAGCGTCCCCATCAGGATGTAAGCCACCATACCGTTCCACAGCGTCCACAGATGCATGTCGCCGTGGAGGACGGTGAACAGCGCCATCGCGCCGTTACCGATGAAAAAGCCGCACCAGACGAGAGTCACCCTGCGGGTATAGCGCACGCCCTCCGGGGGCAAATCTGGCTCGCGCAAGCGCGCCAGTCGTTCGACAAGCGGCATCGCGGTCCACAGCGAACCCCCGAACACGGCCAGCATCACCAGGTTGACGACCACCGGGTAGAGCAACAGCCACTGATGGGTTTTCAGCAGATAGCTGGCCGCGCAGAGCACGATGCCCGCCAGCGCAACACACTGCACCACGTACCGCATCGGGCCGGTGTTTCGCTGCGCCTGACGCAGCCGCAGCAGCAATACCAGCGCCATCACCGGTAACAGCCATTGCAGGCTGTTGTGCGTCAGCCCAAATCCAATCAGGAAGGGCCACGCCAGCAGCATCAGCCCCGTCAGCAGTGGGATGACCGGGAACGTCCGTCCACCACGCACAATGTCTTACTCTTCGCGCAGAAGCTGTTCGACGGCGTCTACCACATCCTGAACGGTACGAACCGATTTGAAGGTTTCCGGCTTGATTTTCTTGCCCGTTTTTTTCTGCAGATGAACAATCATGTCCACCGCATCAATGCTGTCCAGCTCCAGGTCTTCGTAAAGACGGGCTTCGGGCGTAATATCCTGCGGGTCGATTTCAAAGAGCTTGGTCAAAAGGCCACAGACTTCCTGATAAATGGTTTCTTGTTCGGTCATCGTGATCACATCTCAGGCGCGTTGAGCGTTGATAAAGGACGCCAGCGTGGCGACGGAAAAGAAGTGCTGGCGCATCTCTTCGCTTTCGGCGGAAAGCACCACGCCATACTGGTTTTTCACGGCCAGCCCTAGTTCCAGCGCGTCGATAGAGTCGAGACCCAGCCCATCGCCAAACAGCGCGGCATCGGTATCAATATCCTCTGCGGTAAGCTCGTCCAGATTCAGCGTGGTGATAATGAGATTCTTAATTTCAAGATAAAGCGCTTGCATCATTAATTCCTGACAAAGATTGAAGGCCTGATGTTAATCGATGCTGTAGATGCCGGTTTAACTGCCTTGCCGCCAGCGCCGGTTCTTGTTCAGTTGCATCGTAAAATTCGTCGATGTTCACGCGGTCGCGGACATCCACGGTGAAAACAGGTTTTTCTGGCGGTACATCATACCAGTGACTTTTTTTATCCAGCAGATGTTCGCTACAGTGGATCAGCACCACCCGCAGATCGCTGTTACAGCGCACGGCGATATTTGCCGCGCCGCGCTGGAGAGAGATAGCCTCGCCAAATCGGGTACGTGTGCCTTCCGGGAAGATTAAAAGCGTGTCGCCCTGAGCCAGACGCTGCTGGCTGGCCGCGAGCAGGGGCTCGGCTTCGCTGTTAATCAGGTAATCCGCCGCGCGGATAACACCGCTGACAAACGGGTTGCGCAGCAGCGCGCTCTTCACCAGACAGTCGGTTTCCGGCATCACCGACGCCAGAATCACGTAGTCAATTAACGTGGGGTGGTTAGCCACCACCAGACAACCCCGATCGCTGCGCAGCGCGTCAAGATTGTGAATGCGATAGTCCAGTACTCCGAGACTGCGAGCAACGGTCAGGAAGAAGCGGAAGCTGGCCGCAATGCTGCGACGCGCCAGGCGACGACGGCTGGCGCGGTCGCGCTGGACGATCAGCAGCAGGTTGAACCAGACCAGCGACAGCAGCAGCCCGCCCACGCCAAACAGCGCGAAGCAGAAGCCGGTCATCACCAGACGCCATAACCAGTTGATACGGGCAGCCAGGCGGTTCATGCGCGCGTCCATTGCCACAGCAATCGTTCCCCGGGCACCACAAACTGCCGTGCCTCGCTGAGATAGCGTTGCAGGAACAACAGGCTTTGCGGCAGGGCGGGTTCTTCACCCGTGCTGCCGCTGCGGGTTTCACACTGCAATCCGTTGCCGGATTCAATCACCAGCGCCAGCGCGTATGGCCAGGTGGGCATCTGCGGCGGTAACGCCGGATGGTAAAATTCCGGCAGCGCGCCGTCAAAATCGACCAGCAGGACGCGGGAATAGCCCGCATGCAGCAGGCTCAGCACTTCACATAAGGCCTGCTGGAAGGTGTCCAGTCCGGCTGAGATGGATGACGAGACGATGGCCTGGCGTGCGGTAATCGTGAGATTGCCCACCGCGGAATTGTGCACGGACATGGCGAAATCGGTGGGGGAAACGGACTGCCCGGTCGCCAGAGCATGCAGAATACGGTAGTTGCGCTCCAGCTCGCCGTGACGGCTGGAATAGACGACGGCATCAATGGCGTGCTTTTGCAGCATGGCAAGACCAATGTCCACCGCCAGCTTACTGCCTGAATTGAGGCGGCGCGCGGTCATCATAGGTAAAGCGGTCAGCCGGGGAAGCGGTGCCGCTGGGTCAACGGCCAACTGCAGGCGCGACCACGCCTGCCACTCTGTGGCATCGCTGAGTCCCGGCGCTCTTGCCTGCCAGTCGATAATGTTCAGTGAAAATTTCATCTACGCGCGTCCGCGAAAAAAACCGTATTCAAAGGGCAGGCTGGGCCACCCGGGCAGCTACGCTGCTCTGTTGTTCACGTTTGGTGCATATCAGCAGGGTATGACCGACCCCAAGGTTGTCCAGCCGCTGTTCAACGCTGAAACCTGCGCTCTCCAGGTAGCGATAAAACTTCTCTACGCTGTAAAACCGGCTATTACCATTCGCCATACAGGTGAAATAGAGCGAGGTGGCATTCAGGCTGAAAGAGGCCGCTTCAAACTTCTGGGCATCCCAGAAAAGCTCCATGATGCACAAACGTGCGCCTGGCTTCATGACCTGTGCGACGCGCGTCAGCATGGCGACAATCTGATCCGGAGAGAAACAATCCAGGAACTGGCTCATCCACCAGACGTCGGCGTCACCCGGCAATGCTGCTGGGCTAAGCATATCGACAGCATGGAATCCAATACGATGAGAAAAACCTGCTTTTACGATGTTTTCCTGCGCCAGCGCTATCTGCTGCGGCAGATCGAGGATCGTCACGGCAACATTTTCGTCATAGCGGCAGCAGCGTAACGACCATTTACCCGTATTTCCGCCCACATCGTACAATTTTGTCGGCGAGCTTGCGAATATATATGGTAACGCAGCGTCAAAAGCGGCGTCAGAATAGTAATGATCAAAGGCGAACCAGCTCTCTTTCGCCGGAGCCGGTAATTGGGATAATGCCGGGTAGATGGTTGGCCAGTCGCCAAACACGGCTAATCCGGCCGGCTTTTCTTCCTGCAGGGCGTCCGCCAGGTGAAATAGCCCCTGATAACAAACGTCCTGAGTGAAATCCATATTTACGCGGGTCATTGCGTCGTGCAGTAAAAAATGTCCCACTTTCGCCAGAAAATAACGTCCATCCTGTTGGGTAACGATGCGCCCGCTTAATCCCATATCCAGCAGGACGCTGACACCATAGCTACTCAGGGTGCTGTTTTCGGTTATTTCCTCGAGGGTAGCTCCCTCTTTGCCTTGTTTATCGAGCCAGGCGAGAACGCCAGAGTTACGCAGACAAAGCGCAGTCTGGAATAACATCGGGGCAAAGGCGATGCGTTGCGCTTCGGTAATGGCATCCAGTGCGCTGAGTGTGTCCTTTTCGTACATTACTGCGTAACCTTTTAGGGCAATAAAGAGAGGTTATCGGGCCATACGCGGCCCGACTTTAGAAAAATATTACAGCGCGGCGCCAGCGGAGAGGTTCAGCTGAATATCGTGGTCGAGGTTATTCACCCAGCGGTTATAATTCTTGTGAATTTTACCGTCTGCCGCTTTCAGGTTAAGGCTGTTTTCATAGTTGATTGAATAGCTTGTTGCCGTGTACGGAATACTCACCTGGACCGAGTGATCGCGTGACTGCAGACGTCCCTTAATCATCCCAGGACCCGCTTCCGTCATGATCCAGTCACGCTTTTGGCCTGCTTTCAAAATTGCCGTTTTTACCTGATCGGCAGTATGACCCGCGCTGACAATAGAGTGAACCTGAGCGATTGGGGCGGTACGCGCACAGCCTGCCAGTGCACCCACGAATACGGCAGCAGTACACCATTTAACGATCTTTTTCATCAACAACTCCATATCAATAATAACAATTAAAGGTAGTGGTTTTTACAAATAATACGCATCCGGCTTTTTTAAGCCGCCAGATGTATTTTTAATCAATATTAATGTTTGCATTGCGTTGACGCGAAGGCGGGCATAATAACATGGAAAATAAATAAGAATTTCATTTTTTATAATTTGCGTTAAATCATTAATTGCGTTTCAACATAATGCGCGTGGCGTAAATAAAGACAGGGTGAATATCGCCTTAACGCAAATAAAAATACCGCGACGGATTAGGGACGCGGTAATTTACGGTGTATTACTGACGCTTTAAACCTACCTGTACAGGTAGGCCGGTTACCCGGGTAGCCGGCTTTTCGGCCTCCCCGGCCCGAGCAGGATCGCTAGCTTGCTGCCGCCTTTGGTGGTTTCCATCCAGATTTTACATACGCTGGTCAGGGGGACCGACAGCAGCATCCCGACCGGGCCCAGCAGCCATCCCCAAATCAGTAAGGATAAAAACACCACCAGCGTCGACATGCCCAGCCGGTGTCCCATCATGCGCGGCTCAAGAATATTGCCCAGCACCATATGCACGACGAGGAACAGCGCGCCGACCAGCATGCATTCGTAGAAGCCGTTAAACAGGAACGCCTGAATCATCGGCGGCACGGCGGAAAGCACCGCGCCAATATTGGGCACGTAGTTGAGCAGAAACGCCAGCACGCCCCACATCAGCGCGAACTGCACGTCCATCAGCATCAGCCCCAGCCAGACAATGATCCCCGTCCAGACGCTCAGCAGCGTTTTCAGCGCCAGATATTTGGAAACGCCCTTCAGTGCCCGGTGTAAGCCAGCAATATGAATTTGTGGATTATTTAATGCAAAGCGCAGCTTATAGGGGACGTGGCGGACTTCGAACAGCATAAACACCACCGTCATGACCAGCAGCAGAATGCTGGCCATCGCGCCGGAAAGCCCCGTCATCAGCGTGGTGGCGTAGGTCATGACCTTCTCGGAATCCATCCGGCGCAGCATCCGTTCGGGTGAGATATGCAGATTAAGAAAGGGCACCATCTCCTGGAGTGCGACAATCTTACGAGTCAGCTCTTTGTTGTACTGCGGCAGCATGGTGGAGAATTCGCTCAGCGAGGCCGCCAGCACGCCAAAGAGCGCCGTCAGGGCAATCAGCATCACGATGACGACGATGGTGATGGCGACCGGACGGCTGACGCCCCGGCGTAAAAACCAGGTGACCAGCGGATTAAGCACAATGGCAAAAAAGAGCGCCAGCAGGAGCTGGACAATAATGTCAGCGGCAGCGTGGATACCCGCAAGGATAACCACCAGACAGGCGAGTTTTAATAAGATATGGAGCCCTGCTTTGTCGGACGGGTTAGCGATCATGCGTGTTCCTTAATGTGATGACCCGATAAGTGTAGTGTCCGGGCTCCGCTTCGTCTGGGGCCGTTAATCTGAAAGTCGGGGCTGATTTTCTTATTGGGGCGTGGTAATAGTGAAACACTGTTGTAAAAAATCCAGGTAGAACCCCATGCCCGAACCTGCCGCTGAACCGGCACTGAGCGGACTGCGCCTCAATCTGCGCATCGTTTCCGTTGTGATTTTCAACTTTGCCAGCTATCTGACCATTGGCCTGCCGCTGGCGGTCCTGCCGGGCTATGTCCATGACGTGATGGGCTTCAGCGCCTTCTGGGCGGGGCTGGTGATTAGCCTGCAGTATTTCGCCACGCTCCTCAGCCGCCCGCATGCCGGGCGCTACGCGGACACGTTCGGTCCAAAAAGCATCGTGGTGGTGGGATTGTGCGGCTGCTTCCTCAGCGGCCTGAGCTATCTTCTGGCTGCCGCAACCAGCCACTGGCCGCTGGTCAGCCTGGCGCTGCTCTGCCTGGGGCGCGTCATTCTGGGCATTGGGCAAAGTCTGGCGGGAACCGGCTCGACGTTGTGGGGCGTGGGGGTTGTCGGCGCGCCGCACATTGGCCGGGTGATCTCCTGGAACGGGATTGTCACCTACGGTGCGATGGCGCTCGGTGCGCCGCTCGGCGTGGCCTGCTATGCGCTGGGCGGGCTGCATGGGCTGGCCATCACCATTATGGCGGTCGCGCTGCTGGCGATCCTCTTTGCGCTGCCGCGCCCGAAGGTGAAGGCCAGCAAAGGCAAGCCGCTGCCGTTTCGGGCGGTGCTGGGGCGCGTCTGGCCGTACGGCATGGCCCTGGCGCTGGCGACCACCGGTTTCGGCGTGATAGCCACCTTCATTACTCTGTTCTATGACGCCAAAGGCTGGGACGGCGCGGCCTTTGCGTTAACCCTGTTCAGCTGTGCGTTTGTTGGCGCGCGCCTGCTTTTCCCTAACGGCATCAACCGTCTGGGCGGGCTGAACGTGGCGATGATCTGCTTTGCGATAGAGATTGTCGGGCTGCTGCTGACCGGAATAGCGATGGTGCCCTGGGTCGCGAAAGTGGGCGTATTCCTCGCGGGGGCAGGCTTTTCTCTGGTCTTCCCGGCGCTGGGCGTGGTGGCGGTTAAAGCCGTGCCGCAGCAGAATCAGGGGGCGGCGCTGGCGACCTATACGGTGTTTATGGATATGTCTTTAGGCATTACCGGCCCGCTGGCGGGGCTGGTGATGGCCTGGGCAGGCGTGCCGGTGATCTATCTTGCCGCGGCGGGTCTGGTGATTATTGCGCTGCTGCTGACGTGGCGGCTAAAAAAATGGCCCCCGGTGCAGGCACCGGAGGCCACGTCATCGCCGTGAAACGTTACTGGATCACGATGGTGTTAATGATGTTTTCAGCAGCCGTCTGCGCTTTCTGCTGATCTTCCGCTGGCAGGGTGATCTGCAGGGTCAGCAGTTTGTTATCGACCTTGCCCAGCACGACAGAGGAGTAAGCTGTCTGGCCTTTTGCAGAGATGATGCTGTCCAGCTGCTGCAGCTTATGACCTTTCAGCTCGATGGATTTATTGGTCACGACCTGCAGCTGCGGGTCGCGGCCGCGCTGCTGATCTTCCAGACGTTTGGACAGAACGGCCAGATCTTCGCTGGTGTCGTCGCCCACAATCACAATGACCGCTTTCTGCCCGGTTGCGTCGGAGTAAACGTGCATGTTGTTCGCCTGGGTGCCCAGCTTGCCGCTCTGGTCAGTCATATCGGCTGGCAGAGAGAAACTGAGTTTGCCATCCATCAGATTAACCGGCTGGCCGGTCGCGTTGCTCTCTGCGGATGCGCCCTGAGCAGGCGTTTTCGTGTCGCTGTTATCACAGGCTGCAAGACCCACAACCAGCAGGCCAATCCCGACATATTTAACCAGATTGCGCATTGACTTCTTCCTTTCGATAAACGGCCATAACGGCTCATTCGCTCATCTTATCACAACTGATAAAGCGAACCTTTAACCTGCCTGCAATGCGGTGATTTCAGATTTATCTGCCAGCCTTTTCAGCAGCATATTGAGCAGTACGCCGTACATCGGCAGGAAGAAGACAATGCTGATGAGGACCTTGAAGCAGTAGTCCACCAGCGCGATTTCCATCCAGTGTTCGGCCATGAACGCATCCGGGCTGCGCCAGAAGGCGATGAAGAAGAAGGCCAGCGTATCGCTCACGTTACCGAACAGCGTGGAGGCGGTGGGCGCCATCCACCAGCGGTGATTTTGCCGCAGGCGGTTAAACACGTGCACGTCGAGGATCTGCCCCAGCGCGTAGGCCATAAAGCTGGCGGCGGCGATACGGGCGACAAACAGGTTAAAGTGGGTTAACGCCTCAAAGCCCTGCCAGCTTCCCATATAAAACAGAGACGAAATCACGTACGAGATGAACAGCGCCGGGAGCATGACCGAAAAAATAATGCGGCGAGCCAGCGGTGCGCCAAAGATACGCACGGTCAAATCGGTCGCGAGGAAAATAAACGGAAAACTGAACGCGCCCCAGGTGGTATGAAAACCAAAGATGGAGATCGGGAGCTGCACCAGATAGTTGCTGGAGGTGATCACCAGCAAATGGAAAAGCGAAAGCCAGAACAACGCTTTTACGCGCTGAGATTCGGAAAACGACGTCATATTGTGACCTTTTTATACGTTGGGGTGAGGGAACCCAATAAAAACCGCAGCATGATACTGCTTTGGCAGGACATTGCAATGGTTAGTTTTTACGCAATCGTTAACCTGGTTTGCATTGATCGCAACCGGGCGTAAACTACAGCCGTTTTTATCTGACCGAGAAGATCATGACCGACCTGTTTTCCAGCCCAGACCACACCCTTGATGCCCAGGGCCTTCGCTGCCCGGAACCGGTAATGATGGTACGTAAGACCGTGCGCAATATGCAGACCGGTGAAACGCTGTTGATTATTGCCGATGACCCGGCCACAACCCGCGATATTCCCGGTTTTTGTACCTTTATGGAACATGAGCTGGTGGCACAGCAGACCGAGGCGCTGCCGTACCGGTATTTGATTCGTAAGGGGTAGATGGGCTGCCCTCTGCGGCCTGATGCCCTCACCCCGACCCTCTCCCACGGGGAGAGGGAGAAAGTCATCCTTTCATCCACGCCCGGATCCCGTCCAGGAACATCTGCGTCGCCATCATGACCAGAATCAGCCCCATCAGGCGTTCCAGCGCGTTCACCCCTTTCTCACCCAGCAGGCGCAGGAACAGGGACGACTGCAGCAGGATAATAAACGTCCCGCCCCAGGCGATCAGCAGGGCAATCACCAGATGACTCATCTGGTTTGGATACTGATGCGACAGCAGCATCAGCGTCGCCAGAATCGTTGGCCCGGCAACCAGCGGGATCGCCAGCGGCACAATAAACGGCTCTTCACCCGCAGGCAGGCCGCTGCTGCTGCCTTCCGCGCTCGGGAAAATCATCTTAATGGCAATCAGGAACAGAATAATCCCGCCGGAAATCGACACGGTTTCGGCGCGCAGGTTCAGGAATGCGAGGATCTTTTCCCCGGCAAACAGGAAGATAAACATCACCAGCAGGGCGATGAGCAGCTCGCGGATCATGATCGCCCGGCGGCGCTTCGGCTCGGTGTGCTTCAGCACCGACATGAAGATCGGCAGGTTACCCAGTGGATCCATTATCAGAATCAATAAAACCGCTGCGGAAATGATTTCACTCATGTAAATTATCCCTGAAATTCTCTATGGTTATTATGATAATTAGCTGTATTTCTGATTGCCGGGCAATCATCGATTAATTTCGCTTGCGACTTTGGCAGCATTTTGTAATGTGAAGCATATCCCAGTTCAATACTGGCTTGCACAAACAGCACACACCCTCAGCAGGAAAAAAATGCTATGAAAAACGTTGGTTTTATCGGCTGGCGCGGTATGGTCGGCTCTGTACTCATGCAACGCATGGTTGAAGAGCGCGATTTCGACGCTATCCGCCCGGTCTTCTTCTCCACTTCCCAGCTCGGCCAGGCTGCTCCGTCCTTTGGTTGTACCACAGGCACGTTGCAGGATGCTTACGATCTGGAAGCGCTGAAGGCGCTCGACATTATTGTGACCTGCCAGGGCGGCGATTATACCAACGAAATCTATCCAAAGCTGCGTGAAAGCGGCTGGCAGGGCTACTGGATTGACGCGGCCTCGTCGCTGCGCATGAAAGACGATGCCATCATCATTCTCGACCCGGTTAACCAGGGCGTGATCACCGATGGCCTGAACAATGGAGTGAAAACCTTTGTCGGCGGCAACTGCACCGTCAGCCTGATGCTGATGTCCCTCGGCGGCCTGTTCGCGCAGGATCTGGTGGAGTGGGTCTCCGTGGCGACCTACCAGGCGGCGTCCGGCGGCGGTGCGCGTCACATGCGCGAGCTGCTGACCCAGATGGGCCAACTGCACCAGAGCGTTGCGACCGAGCTGGCAAACCCGGCATCCGCTATTCTGGATATCGAGCGTAAAGTGACCCAACTGACCCGCAGCGGCGAACTGCCGGTGGATAACTTTGGCGTACCGCTGGCCGGTGGCCTGATCCCGTGGATCGACAAGCAGCTGGATAACGGCCAGACCCGCGAAGAGTGGAAAGGCCAGGCTGAGACCAACAAAATCCTCAATACCGCGAACACCATTCCGGTTGACGGTCTGTGCGTACGTATCGGCGCACTGCGCTGCCACAGCCAGGCCTTCACCATTAAACTGAAAAAAGATGTGTCTATTCCGACCGTGGAAGAGCTGCTGGCAGCGCACAACCCGTGGGCGAAAGTGGTGCCAAACGATCGCGATATCACCATGCGCGAGCTGACCCCGGCTGCCGTTACCGGCACGCTGACCACGCCGGTTGGCCGTCTGCGCAAGCTGAACATGGGGCCGGAGTATCTCTCCGCGTTCACCGTTGGCGACCAGCTCCTGTGGGGCGCTGCCGAGCCGCTGCGCCGCATGCTGCGCCAGCTGGCGTAATAATTTGTTAAATACCGGGGGTGATTTTCACCCCTTTTTTTTGCGTACTACATGGAGTAACACGCGTATGTCTTATTTTTTATCAGGAGTCATCTAGAGCGTTGGCTATGCTTTAAGGAAGAGTCATTTCTTACCTGAGGTTCGAACGGAGCAGATTGGATGCACATTTTTGTGCTGTCCCGTTCAGGTCACATTAAAAGTCGTCCCGGAGCGCTTAAAAAGGACGACATAAAAAACAGGATGAATACCATGTCCGATCGTGTGGATAGAGACGTGATTAATGCGCTTATTGCGGGTCATTTCGCTGACCCCTTTTCTGTACTTGGGATGCACCGTACTGAGGCCGGTCTGGAAGTTAGGGCACTGTTACCGGATGCCACAGAAGTCTGGGTGATTGAACCCAAAACCGGCCGCAAGGTGGGTAATCTTGAATGCCTCGATTCCCGTGGCTTCTTCTCGGGCGTAATGCCCCGTCGTAAAAACCCGTTTCGCTACCAGCTCGCCGTTCTCTGGCACGGTCAGCAAAACCTGATTGACGATCCCTACAGCTTTGGCCCTCTGCTTAAAGAGATGGACGCCTGGCTGCTCTCCGAAGGGACGCATCTTCGTCCTTATGAAACGCTGGGTGCCCATGCCGATACCATGGACGGCATTACCGGCACGCGCTTCTCCGTGTGGGCGCCCAATGCCCAGCGCGTCTCCGTTGTCGGGCAGTTCAACTACTGGGACGGCCGCCGCCACCCGATGCGTCTGCGCCGGGAAACCGGCATCTGGGAGCTGTTTATCCCCGGGGCGCACCACGGGCAGCTTTATAAATTCGAGATGATTGACGCCCGCGGCAAGCTGCGCATTAAAGCCGACCCGTATGCCTTCGAAGCGCAGATGCGCCCGGATACCGCGTCGCTGATTTGCGGCCTGCCGGAGAAGGTCGTTCAGACGGAGGAGCGCAAGCAGGCCAACCGCTTTGATGCGCCGATCTCCGTCTATGAAGTCCATCTCGGCTCCTGGCGTCGCCACACCGATAACAACTTCTGGCTGAGCTACCGGGAGCTTGCCGACCAGCTGGTGCCGTATGCCAAATGGATGGGCTTTACCCACCTGGAGCTGCTGCCGGTCAACGAGCACCCGTTCGACGGCAGCTGGGGCTATCAGCCCACCGGGCTGTATGCGCCAACGCGCCGCTTCGGCACGCGCGACGACTTCCGCTATTTCATTGATGCCGCGCACGCCGCCGGGCTGAACGTCATCCTCGACTGGGTGCCGGGCCATTTCCCCGCGGATGATTTCGCGCTGGCAGAGTTTGACGGCACGAAGCTGTACGAGCACAGCGATCCGCGCGAAGGCTATCACCAGGACTGGAACACGCTGATCTACAACTACGGTCGCCGTGAGGTCGCAAACTACCTGGTCGGGAATGCCCTGTACTGGATCGAGCGGTTTGGCATCGATGCCCTGCGCGTGGATGCGGTGGCGTCGATGATCTACCGCGACTACAGCCGCAAAGAGGGGGAGTGGATCCCGAACGAGTTTGGCGGCCGCGAAAACCTGGAAGCGATTGAATTCCTGCGTAATACCAACCGCATTATCGGCGAGCAGGTGGACGGTGCCGTGACCATGGCGGAAGAGTCGACCGACTTTGCGGGCGTCTCCCGTCCGCCTTCATTGGGCGGCCTGGGGTTCTGGTATAAGTGGAACCTGGGCTGGATGCACGACACGCTCGACTACATGAAGCTGGATCCGGTTCACCGTAAGTATCATCACGATAAGCTGACGTTCGGGATGCTCTACAACTACACCGAAAACTTCATGCTGCCGCTGTCGCACGATGAGGTGGTACACGGCAAAAAATCGATTCTCGACCGCATGCCGGGCGACGCGTGGCAGAAGTTTGCCAACCTGCGCGCCTATTACGGCTGGATGTTTGCCTTCCCGGGCAAGAAACTGCTGTTCATGGGCAATGAGTTCGCCCAGGGGCGCGAGTGGAACCACGACGCCAGCCTCGACTGGCATCTGCTGGAAGGCGGTGACAACTGGCACCACGGGGTGCAGCGTCTGGTGCGCGATCTGAACCTGACCTATCGCCACCACAAAGCGCTGCACGAGCTCGACTTCGATCCGTACGGCTTTGAATGGCTGGTGGTGGACGACCATGAGCGCTCGGTGTTTGTCTTTGTGCGTCGTGACAAGGCGGGTAACGAGATCATCGTCGCCAGCAATTTTACGCCGGTGCCGCGCGAACACTACCGCTTCGGCATTAACCAGCCGGGCAAATGGCGCGAAATTCTGAATACCGACTCGATGCACTACCACGGCAGTAACGCCGGTAACGGCGGGCTGGTACAGAGCGACTCCATCGAAAGCCACGGACGACCCAACTCCCTGAGCCTGACGCTGCCGCCGCTTGGCACCATCTGGCTAATGCGGGAGGGCGAATGACGCAGCTTACGGCAGGTAAACCCGAACCGCTCGGGGCGCGTTTTGACGGGAAGGGGGTCAATTTCACCCTCTTTTCCGCTCACGCTGAGCGGGTAGAACTGTGCGTGTTTGACGGGGAAGGCAACGAGCACCGTTACGATTTACCCGCGCGCACGGGGGATACCTGGCACGGCTACCTGGCCGGAGGGCGGCCAGGCTTGCACTATGGCTTTCGCGTACACGGTCCGTGGGATCCGGCGCAGGGTCACTGGTTTAATCCGGCGAAGCTGTTGATTGACCCGTGCGCGCACCGCGTGGACGGCGAATTTAAAGACGACCCGCTCTTCCACGTGGGTTACGGCGATCCCGACCACCGCGACAGCGCGCCCGTCGCGCCAAAAAGCGTGGTGGTGAACGATCTTTATGACTGGGAAGACGATGCCCCGCCGCAGACGCCGTGGGGCAATACCGTGATTTATGAAGCCCACGTCAAAGGGCTGACCTACCTGCATCCGTCGATCCCCAAAGAGATGCGCGGCACCTACAAGGCGCTCGGGCATCCCACCATGATCGCCTACCTGAAACACCTCGGCATCACCGCCCTGGAACTGCTCCCCGTTGCCCATTTTGCCAGCGAGCCGCGTCTGCAGCGGCTGGGGCTGAGCAATTACTGGGGCTATAACCCGCTGGCGATGTTCGCGCTCGAACCGCGCTATGCCGTCCATCCGGAAAAGGCGCGCGACGAGTTCCGCGATGCAGTGAAGGCGCTCCACGCGGCGGGCATTGAGGTCATTCTGGACGTAGTGCTGAACCACAGCGCCGAAAGCGATCTCGACGGCCCGACGCTCTCCATGCGCGGAATTGATAACCGTAGCTATTATTGGATCAGGCAGGATGGCGATTACGAGAACTGGACCGGCTGCGGCAACACGCTCAATCTCAGCCATCCGGCGGTCACGCATTTTGCATATGAATGCCTGAAATACTGGGTGGAGACGTTCCACGTCGACGGTTTTCGTTTCGACCTGGCGCCGGTGATGGGGCGCACGCCGGCGTTCAGCCAGCAGGCGCCGCTGTTTGAGGCGATAAAAAACTGCCCGGTGCTCTCGCAGGTGAAGCTCATTGCCGAGCCGTGGGACATCGGTGAAGGCGGTTATCAGGTCGGGAATTTCCCGCCGCTGTTTGCCGAGTGGAACGACCACTACCGCGACGCCGTGCGCCGCTTCTGGCTGGAGCGGAACCTGTCGCTGGGGGAATTTGCCGGGCGCTTTGCCGCGTCGAGCGATCTCTTTAAGCGCGACGGCAAACGCCCGTCGGCCACCGTCAATCTGTTGACGGCGCACGACGGTTTTACGCTCAGGGACTGCGTTTGTTTCAATCAGAAACACAATGAGGCGAACGGCGAAGAGAATCGCGATGGCACTAACAATAACCATAGCTTCAATCATGGTATAGAAGGGTTAGGCGGAAGTCTGGATGTGATAGAGCGGCGACGCGCCAGCGTTCATGCGCTGCTGACAACGCTTTTACTGTCGCAGGGCACGCCGATGCTGCTGGCAGGCGACGAGCATGGTCATAGCCAGCACGGTAACAACAACGCCTATTGCCAGGACAACACCTTAACCTGGCTCGACTGGGGTGAAGCCAACAGCGGGCTGATTCATTTTACCGCTGCGCTGATCCATCTTCGCCAGCAGATCCCCGCGCTGACCGCCAACAGCTGGTGGGAAGAGGGTGACGGCAACGTTCGCTGGCTGAATAAAGACGCGCAACCGTTAAGCGCGCAAGAGTGGCAACACGGCGTACCACGCCTGCAAATCCTGCTGTCGGATAAATGGCTGGTCACGCTGAACGCGACGGATGACGTCGCAGAGATTGTTTTACCTGAAGGGGAATGGCGCGCCGTTCCTCCCTTTGCCGGAGCGGATAATCCGGTAGTAATGGCTGTCTGGCACGGGCCTGCGCACGGAGTGTGCGTATTCCAAAGATGATAAAAAAGGAGTTAGTCATGGTTAGATTAGAGAAGAACGATCCCTTAATGTTGGCACGCCAGCTACCATTAAAAACGGTTGCCCTGATACTTGCGGGCGGGCGTGGTACCCGTCTGAAAGATTTGACCATCAAGCGCGCCAAACCGGCTGTTCACTTTGGTGGTAAGTTCCGTATCATCGACTTTGCGCTCTCCAACTGCCTGAACTCGGGCATTCGCCGCATCGGCGTCATTACGCAGTATCAGTCGCATACGCTGGTTCAGCATATCCAGCGCGGCTGGTCATTCTTCAGCGAAGAGATGAACGAGTTTGTCGATCTCCTTCCTGCGCAGCAACGCGTCCACGGCGAGAACTGGTATCGCGGTACGGCGGATGCGGTGACCCAGAACCTCGACATCATTCGTCGCTACAACGCGGAATACATCGTGATCCTCGCCGGGGACCACATCTACAAGCAAGATTACTCCCACATGCTGATCGACCACGTCGAAAAAGGGGCGCGCTGCACCGTGGCGTGTCTGCCTGTGCCCGTTGCTGAAGCGACGGCGTTTGGCGTCATGCACGTGGATGCCGACGACAAAATTATCGACTTCGTTGAAAAACCGGCGAACCCGCCAACCATGCCGGGCGATGACACCAAATCACTCGCCAGCATGGGGATCTATGTCTTTGACGCAGATTATCTTTATGAGCTGCTGGAAGAAGACGACAAAGACGAAAACTCCAGCCACGACTTCGGTAAAGACATCATTCCGAAAATCACGAAAGCTGGCATGGCGTATGCACATCCTTTCCCGCTGTCCTGCGTGCAGTCCGACCCGAATGCGGAACCCTACTGGCGCGACGTGGGCACGCTGGAAGCGTACTGGAAAGCGAACCTCGATCTGGCATCGGTCACGCCTGAACTGGATATGTATGACCAGAACTGGCCGATTCGTACCCATATGGAGTCGCTGCCGCCGGCCAAGTTCGTCCAGGACCGCTCCGGCAGCCACGGTATGACGCTGAACTCGCTGGTGTCCGGCGGGTGCATTATCTCCGGTTCGGTGGTGGTGCAGTCGGTGCTGTTCCCGCGTGTGCGGATAAATTCATTCTGTAATATCGATTCGGCAGTCTTGTTGCCGGATGTCTGGGTAGGGCGCTCGTGTCGTCTGCGTCGTTGCGTGATCGACCGTGCCTGCGTCATCCCTGAAGGGATGGTTATTGGGGAGAATGCGGAAGAAGACGCGCGTCGTTTCTACCGTTCGGAAGAGGGGATCGTGTTAGTCACACGGGAAATGTTGCGGAAGCTGCAGATCAAACAGGAGCGATGATGCAGGTTTTACACGTATGTTCTGAGATGTTCCCGTTATTAAAAACGGGCGGACTGGCAGATGTGCTTGGCGCATTACCGGCGGCGCAAATCGCCGGAGGCGTGGATACCCGAGTCCTGCTGCCCGCCTTTCCGGATATCCGGCGCGGTATACCCGATGCGAAAGTGGTGACCCGCCGTGAAACGTTTGCCGGACGCATTACCCTGCTGTTTGGACATTACAATGGCGTAGGGATTTATCTGATCGACGCGCCGCATTTATACGATCGCCCGGGCAGCCCGTATCACGATACGAACCTGTTCGCCTACACCGACAACGTGCTGCGCTTTGCGCTGCTCGGCTGGGTCGGCGCCGAAATGGCGACGGGGCTGGATCCGTTCTGGCGTCCGGATGTGGTGCACGCGCACGACTGGCACGCCGGGCTTGCCCCGGCGTATCTCGCCGCGCGCGGCCACCCGGCGAAATCGGTCTTTACCGTGCATAACCTGGCGTATCAGGGGATGTACTACGCCCATCACATGAATGACATCGATCTGCCATGGTCGTTCTTTAACATGCACGGTCTGGAATTTAACGGGCAGATCTCGTTCCTGAAGGCGGGGCTGTACTACGCCGATCACATCACGGCGGTGAGCCCAACCTACGCGCGTGAGATCACCCAGCCGGCGTTTGGCTACGGCATGGAAGGGTTGCTGCAGCAGCGCCATCGCGAAGGCCGCCTGTCGGGCATCCTGAACGGCGTGGATGAACAGATCTGGAGCCCGGAAACCGATCTCCTGCTGGCGGCGCGCTACGGTCGTGATTCCGTGGAAGACAAAGCGGAGAACAAACGCCAGCTGCAGATTGCGATGGGCCTGAAGGTGAACGACAAAGTGCCGCTGTTCGCCGTCGTGAGCCGCCTGACCAGCCAGAAAGGGCTGGATCTGGTGCTGGAGGCGCTGCCCGGTTTACTGGAGCAGGGGGGACAGCTGGCGCTGCTCGGCGCGGGCGACCCGGTGCTGCAGGAAGGTTTCCTTGCCGCCGCCGCGGAACACCCGGGGCAGGTGGGCGTGCAGATTGGCTACCACGAAGCGTTCTCGCACCGCATTATGGGCGGCGCGGACGTCATTCTGGTGCCAAGCCGTTTCGAACCCTGCGGCCTGACGCAGCTGTACGGCCTGAAATACGGCACCCTGCCGCTGGTACGCCGCACGGGCGGACTGGCGGATACCGTATCCGACAGCTCTCTGGAAAACCTGGCGGACGGTATCGCCAGCGGATTTGTCTTTGAGGACAGTAATGCCTGGTCGCTGCTTCGGGCGATTCGGCGTGCTTTCGTCTTGTGGTCCCGTCCATCGCTGTGGCGTTACGTACAACGTCAGGCGATGTCCATGGACTTTAGCTGGCACGTCGCGGCGCAGTCATACCGCGATCTCTATCAACGCTTGATGTAACGAGGCGAAGTTACTGATATGAACGCTCCATTTAGCTACTCTTCACCCACGCTCAGCGTTGAGGCGTTAAAGCACTCCATCGCCTACAAGCTGATGTTCACCATCGGGAAAGATCCGGTTATTGCCAACAAGCACGAGTGGCTGAACGCCACCCTGTTTGCCGTACGTGACCGCTTAGTTGAACGCTGGCTGCGCTCAAACCGCGCCCAGCTCTCGCAGGAGACGCGTCAGGTTTACTACCTGTCGATGGAATTTTTGATTGGCCGCACGCTGTCCAATGCGCTGTTGTCGCTCGGTATTTATGACGACGTCAAAACCGCACTGGAAGAGATGGGGTTAGATTTAGAAGAACTGATCGACGAAGAGAACGACCCGGGCCTCGGTAACGGCGGTCTGGGACGTCTCGCCGCCTGCTTCCTCGACTCGCTGGCGACGCTGGCGCTGCCGGGCCGCGGCTACGGTATTCGCTACGATTACGGCATGTTCAAGCAGAACATCGTCGACGGGCGTCAGAAAGAGTCCCCGGACTACTGGCTGGAGTACGGTAACCCGTGGGAGTTCAAGCGCCACAACACGCGCTACAAGGTGCGCTTTGGCGGGCGTATTCAGCAGGAAGGGAAAAAATCCCGCTGGGTGGAAACGGAAGAGATCCTGGCCGTGGCCTACGACCAGATTATCCCCGGCTACGACACCGACGCCACCAACACGCTGAGGCTGTGGAGCGCCCAGGCCAGTAGCGAAATTAACCTCGGTAAATTTAACCAGGGTGACTACTTCGCGGCGGTGGAGGATAAAAACCACTCCGAGAACGTATCCCGCGTGCTGTACCCGGATGACTCGACCTACTCGGGCCGCGAGCTGCGCCTGCGTCAGGAGTACTTCCTTGTTTCGGCGACCATTCAGGACATCCTTAGCCGTCACCATCAGCTGCACAAAACCTACGCCAACCTGGCGGAGAAAACCGCGATCCACCTTAATGACACCCACCCGGTGCTCTCTATTCCGGAGCTGATGCGCCTGCTGATCGACGAGCATAAATTCAGCTGGGACGACGCCTTTGAGGTGACCTGCCAGGTGTTCTCGTACACCAACCACACGCTGATGAGCGAAGCGCTGGAAACGTGGCCGGTGGACATGCTCGGCAAAATCCTGCCGCGCCATCTGCAGATTATCTTTGAGATTAACGACTACTTCCTCAAGACGCTGCAGGAGCAGTATCCGAACGATACTGGCCTGCTGAGCCGCGCGTCCATCATTGATGAGTCCAACGGTCGTCGCGTGCGCATGGCCTGGCTGGCGGTTGTCATCAGCCACAAGGTCAACGGCGTGTCCGAGCTCCACTCGAACCTGATGGTGCAGTCGCTGTTTGCGGACTTTGCGAAGATCTTCCCGACGCGGTTCTGCAACGTGACCAACGGCGTCACCCCGCGCCGCTGGCTGGCGCTGGCCAACCAGCCGCTCTCTGAGGTACTGGACGAGAATATCGGCCGCACCTGGCGTACCGATTTGAGCCAGCTGAGCGAGCTGGAACAGCATATTGATTTCCCGACGGTGAACAAAGCCGTGCGCGAAGCCAAGCTGCTGAACAAAAAGCGTCTGGCGGTCTGGCTGGCGATGCACCTCAACGTGGTGGCAAACCCGAAAGCGCTGTTCGACGTGCAGATCAAACGCATCCACGAATATAAGCGTCAACTGATGAACGTGCTGCACGTGATCACCCATTACAACCGCATCAAGGCCGATCCGACGGCCGAATGGGTGCCGCGCGTGAAGATCTTTGCCGGTAAGGCGGCGTCGGCCTACTACATGGCGAAGCACATTATTCATCTCATCAACGACGTGGCGAAGGTGGTTAACCAGGATCCGGACATTGGCGACAAGCTGAAGGTGGTGTTCATTCCAAACTACAGCGTCAGCCTGGCGCAGCTGATCATCCCGGCGGCGGATCTCTCTGAACAGATTTCCACGGCGGGGACGGAGGCATCCGGCACCAGTAACATGAAGTTTGCCCTTAACGGCGCGCTGACCATCGGTACGCTTGACGGGGCGAACGTCGAGATGCTGGAGCACGTGGGTGAAGACAATATCTTTATCTTCGGTAATACGACGGAAGAGGTGGAGGCGCTGCGCAGAAAAGGCTACTCGCCACGTCAATATTACGAAGGGGATGAAGAGTTGCGTCAGGTGCTGACGCAGATCGCGACCGGCGTGTTTAGCCCGGATGAACCGAGCCGCTACCGCGATCTGGTGGATTCGCTGATTAACTTTGGCGATCACTATCAGGTGCTGGCGGATTATCGCAGCTACGTGGACTGTCAGGACAAGGTGGACGAACTGTATCGCCAGCCGGAGAAGTGGACCAGCGCCGCGATGTATAACATCGCCAATATGGGGTATTTCTCGTCTGACAGGACCATCAAGGAGTATGCCGAGACGATCTGGCATATTGATCCGGTGAGGTTATAAAAGCAAAACGGCAACCTCGGTTGCCGTTTTTAGTGTTTGTTCCCTCTCCCTGTGGGAGAGGGTCAGGGTGAGGGCATCAGCCCGCACCGATCGCATTAAGACGCCAGCGACAGCTCACGCTTTCCCGCATGTTGCAGCAACCACTGCGCCACGCGAGACTGCTGCTCGGCGTTGAGCCACATCCCTTCTTTGGTACGGCGCCAGATAGCATCGTCCAGACGACGCACCCACTCGTGCTCAACCAGGTAGCGCAGCTCGGCTTCATACAGCTCGTGGCCGAAATGCTCGCCCAGATCCGCAATGTCCTTCGCATCGCCCAGGAACAGCTCGGTATTGCTGCCGTAGGTGCGGGCATAGTGGCGCGCCATCCCTTCGGTGATGAACGGGAAGCGACGGCGCAGCTTCGCGGCGTAATCATCGCGGTTACCGCCGATATCACCGCCGGGCAGCACCGCGCCTTTGGTCCATGCCGGGCCAATGCCTTTGTAGTACGGCGCCAGTTTTTCCAGCGCGTGCTCGGCCAGCTTGCGGTAGGTGGTGAGCTTGCCGCCAAACACGGACAGCAGCGGCGCCTGGCCGTCTACGTCGTGAATATCGAGCGTATAGTCGCGGGTGATGGCCTGCGGTGAGTCAGATTCGTCATCGCACAGCGGACGCACGCCGGAGTAAGTCCAGACCACGTCGTCGCGCGACAGCTGTTTCTTAAAGTGCGCGTTATACACTTTAAGCAGGTAGTTCACTTCGCTCTCGTCGATCTCGACGTTCTTCGGATCGCCTTTGTACTCCACGTCGGTGGTGCCGATGATCGAGAATTCGTCCATCCACGGGATCACAAACACGATGCGCTTGTCTTCGTTCTGCAGAATGTACGCCTGCTTCTGGGTATGCACGCGCGGCACCACAATGTGGCTGCCTTTGATCAGGCGGATGCCGTACGGGGAAGGCAGATGCATGCCCTCGTCAAAGAACTGTTTCACCCACGGGCCAGTGGCGTTCACCAGGCCGCGCGCTTTCCAGCTGAATTTCTCGCCGGTATCGATATCTTCCGCCTCGACAATCCACAGGCCGTTTTCACGGCGGGCAGAGGTCGCGCGGGTGCGGGTTTTCACCTCGCCGCCTTTCTTCTCAACCATCTGCGCGTTCGCCAGCACCAGACGGGCATCGTCCACCCAGCAGTCGGAATATTCGAATCCGCGCACGATTTCAGGCTTAAGGACCGATTCTGAGCCAAAACGCAAACCTTTCGAACCCGGGAGGCTGGTGCGTTTACCCAGATGATCGTACATAAACAGACCAATTCGGATCATCCACGCCGGACGCAGATGCGGGCGATGGGGCAGGCGGAAGCGCATCGGAATCGCCAGATGCGGGGCCATTTTCAGCAGCACTTCACGTTCGGCCAGCGCTTCACTGACCAGACGGAATTCGTAGTGTTCCAGGTAGCGCAGGCCACCGTGAATCAGTTTGGAGCTGGCGGACGACGTCGCGCAGGCGAGATCGTTAGCTTCCAGCATCAGTACGGATAAACCGCGTCCTGCGGCATCGACCGCAATACCGGCACCGTTGATGCCACCGCCTATCACAATCAGATCTTTGGTTTCCATAACACCCTCATGCACTTTCGTTAAAGCTCAGAAATGTTCGATATCGCTCATAATAGCAAAGGAACGCGCTTTTGGTAACATCAAAAAAACAATTTAGAGTGATATGGATAACATAATGGCGTTTACCCGCCGCCAGGACGTACACTACGAGGTAAAATCTTGTCGTTGACCACTGTAAAGAGAACACCATGGATCAGTTTGAATGTATTAACGTAGAAGAAGCCCACCAGAAGATGCACCAGGGAAAAGCGGTGCTGGTGGACATCCGCGATCCGCAGAGTTTTGCGATGGGCCATACGCCGGGCGCGTTCCATCTCACCAACGACACGCTGGGCGCGTTTATGCGCGATAACGACTTCGACACGCCGGTGATGGTCATGTGCTATCACGGCAACAGCAGCAAAGGCGCGGCGCAGTATCTGCTTCAGCAGGGCTACGACGCGGTATACAGCGTCGACGGCGGCTTCGATGCCTGGCATCGTCATTTCCCGGCAGAAGTGGAATACGCTTTTGAGCGCTGATCCCGCTATACTGTCCCCTTTTGTGTGGAAATAAGCGACCGCTGCCCATGTTGATGATCACCTCTTTTACCAACCCGCGCGTCGCCCAGGCGTTTGTCGACTATATGGCGACGCAGGGCGTTATTCTGACTATTCAGCAACATACGCAGACCGACGTCTGGCTGGCCGATGAGAGCCAGGCCGGGCGGGTAAACGAGGAGCTGGCGCGTTTTCTTGAGAACCCTGGCGACCCGCGCTATCTGGCGGCAAGCTGGCAGTCCGGCCAGACCGGCAGCGGATTGCACTACAGCCGCTTTCCCTTCATCGCCACCATTCGCGAGCGCGCGGGCCCGTTTACGCTGCTGCTGATGGCGGCCTGCATCATTGTCTTCATTATCATGAACGTGGTCGGCGACCAGAGCGTGATGATTGCCCTGGCGTGGCCCTATGATCCGTCACTTGAGTTTGACGTCTGGCGCTACTTTAGCCACGCGCTGATGCACTTCTCGGTGATGCATATCCTCTTTAACCTGCTCTGGTGGTGGTATCTCGGCGGTGCCGTTGAAAAGCGTCTGGGCAGCGGCAAGCTGATCGTTATCACCCTTATCAGCGCCCTGCTGAGCGGCTACGTGCAGCACAAGTTCAGCGGGCCGTGGTTCGGCGGGCTATCGGGCGTTGTGTATGCCCTGATGGGCTACGTCTGGCTTCGCGGGGAGCGCGACCCGGAAAGCGGCATCTATCTGCAACGCGGATTAATAACCTTTGCGTTAATATGGCTAATTGCCGGATGGTTTGATCTGTTTGGTATGTCTATCGCCAACGGTGCACACGTCGCCGGGCTGGCCGTGGGGCTGGCGATGGCGTTTGCCGACACGCTCCATGCGCGAAAACGAACATAATTCTCAGGGATAATTGATGAAACAAACACAACGTCATGACGCCATTATCGAACTGGTAAAAAAACAGGGATACGTCAGCACCGAAGAGCTGGTGGAGCAGTTTGCCGTCAGCCCACAAACCATCCGTCGTGACCTGAACGACCTGGCCGATCAGAACCGTATTCTTCGCCACCACGGCGGCGCGGCGCTGCCGTCCAGCTCGGTTAACACCTCCTGGCACGACCGTAAAGCCACGCAGACGGCGGAGAAAGAGCGTATTGCCCGCAAGGTCGCCAGCCAGATCCCGAACGGGGCAACGCTGTTTATTGATATCGGCACCACGCCGGAAGCGGTCGCCCATGCCCTGCTGGATCACGAGAACCTGCGCGTGGTCACCAACAACCTGAACGTGGCCAACACCCTGATGCAGAAAGATGATTTCCGCATCATCCTCGCGGGCGGCGAACTGCGAAGCCGCGACGGCGGGATTATCGGCGAAGCGACCCTCGATTTTATCTCTCAGTTCCGCCTCGACTTCGGCATTCTGGGGATCAGCGGCATCGACAGCGACGGCTCGCTGCTGGAGTTTGATTACCACGAGGTGCGCACCAAGCGTGCGATCATTGAAAACTCTCGCCACGTGATGCTGGTGGTAGACCACTCGAAGTTTGGCCGTAACGCGATGGTGAACATGGGCAGCATCAGCATGGTGGATGCGGTCTACACCGACGTGATGCCGCCGGCGGGCGTGATGCAGGTGATTAAAGATAATAATTTGCAGTTAGAGTTGTGTTGAAAAGCCGTTCTCCCTCTCCCTGTGGGAGAGGGTCGGGGTGAGGGCATCAGGCCGCACAAAACCTAAACTCCGTACCCCATCATCTTCAACAGCTGCTGTGCATGCTGTACCGCATCCTGACGATGCGCCACGCCCAGCTTCTGGTACAGGTTGCGGATATGCGTTTTGATGGTGGTCGCCGCCACCGCAAGCTCACCGGCAATCTGCTCATTGCTGTAGCCTGAATAGATCAGCCCCAGAACCTGCCATTCGCGCTGGGTGAGCGGGCTGGTGCGAATAAGCTCCGGCACTTCCGGGTGGTTCAGCAGACGTTCAACGAAGTTCTCATCGAAGTGCGCGAACTTGTGCCGATGATGCTGGTTAATCTCGCGCAGAATACGCTGGGCGCGATGCTGATCCAGCTCCGGCAGCGTGTTGAGCTGAATAAGCTGACGCAGCTGCTGCGCCATCACTTCACCTTCAATCACAAAGTGGCTGATAAACCCGGTGCGGTTAGCCAGCTGCAACGCCTCCAGCAGCACGCGCTGGGCATCATTTTTACGACCCGCCTGCCAGTAGAGCTGGTTCTGCAGCAGCAGGTTGCGGTTCAGGTCGCTCATCAGGCGCAGGCTGCGCGCGTTCTCGTTCAGCTCCTCCAGGACAATCTCTGCGGGCTCTAAATCACCGAGCAGGATCTGCGCGCGGGCGATGTTGCGCCACTGGCTCTGCAGAAAGTGGTTGTTGGCAAATTCCGGTTTTGGCGTCTGGCGCAGCCAGTTGGCGGCGGATTTTTTGTCGCCGGTCATCTGCCAGTAAATCACCCGAACCTTATCGGCGTTCGATACCCAGTCGCTATGATACTGGCCGTTGCCGAGCAGGTTCTCCAGGCGGTTCAGATGGTTGCGGGCGTTATCGAGATCGCCGCGCGCCAGCGAGCACTGCACCAGCAGCGCCAGGCACTGCAGCTGCTGCTGCGGCTGGAAGCTGGAGAGCACGTCTACACCCTGACGGGCGCAGCTTTCTGCTTCATCCAGACGCGACCATGCCCACAGCAGCTGAGCGCGAATACGCAACAGGAACTCGTGCATCGGCAGCTGTTCCAGATGCTGTTCACGAATCAGCTGGAACGCTTTTTCCTGGTTTTCCCAGGCGGCCTGCAGGAACCCCTGCGCGAATAAAATCTCACTCTGTTGGATCAGGCTCCACAGCGCGTAGTGCCAGACATCATGACGACGCGCCATCTGCTCGGTTTGCTGCATCAGTGAAAGCGAACGCGTGAGATCGCCTTTGCAGTGCAGCACTTCGCCGTGCACCGAGGTCGCCACGATGCGGCTGTAGAAGTTAGCCAGCGGCAGTTCATCCAGCGCGACCATCGCCAGCCGTTCAGCTTCGTCCGGGTCGCCGTCGTTAATGGCCACCTGAGCGCGCAGCGCGTTGAACTCGCCGTGCAGGGTGGTATCCATTTCGCTTTCCATCTCCTGCTCGGCGCGCGCCAGCAGGGTGTTCACTTCGCTGTAACGATGCTGACTCTGCATCAGCCAGGCCTGCAGCAGCACCAGACGCGGGTTCTCCAGCAGGCTTTCCCACGGCAGGGCTTTGAGGGACTCTTCCAGCAGCGTCAGTTCGCTGTGGTTAAACAGGCCCCATGCATGGTTGAGGAGGATATCGCGCAGCATGCTGGCATCACCGGCGGCCAGCGCGTGGTGGATGGCCTCGCTCGGGAAACCTTGTGCCATCCAGCCTTCAGCGGCGGCACGGTGAATCTCCGGGAGTTCAACCGCCAGTTCCCACTGACAGCGCTGGCGCAGGAAGCTACCAAACAGCGGGTGATAGCTAAACCACTCGCCCGGATCGTCCATGCGCGTCAGGAAAAGGCCCTGACGTTCAATCTCTTCGAGCTGCAGCTGACCGTTTTCACAGCCCGTCACCCGCACGATGAGCGCATCATTCATGGAACGCAGCAGAGAGCTTTTCAGCAGGAAATTACGCGTCGAGGGATCGACGCTGTCCAGCACCTCATCCACCAGGTAGTCAGAAAGGTGGCTGGCGTTGATGCCCGCCAGACGCCGCGCAGACTGATGCGCCGGACTGTTGTTTTGCCGGGCAGAGAGGGCGATAAGCTGCAGCGCCGTGGCCCAGCCCGCAACGTCATCACACAGACGGCTGCTTTCGGCGGCCTCAATCGGTGAGGTCAGGCGGCAGTCAAAGAACTGTTTTGCTTCCTGGTGGGTAAAGGCCAACTGCTGGCTGCCCACTTCCAGAAGCTGATCGCGCACGCGCAGGTTGGCAATACCCAGCTGCGGCAGGTTGCGTGACAGCACGACTAAAGTCAGGTTTTCCGGCTGATGGCGCAGGAAGAAACGCATCGATTCATGAATCACCGGGTTAGTGATGAGATGATAATCATCAATCACCACGTAAAGCGGGCGATGCCATTCGGCCAGTTCGATAAACAGCTGAGAGAAAAGGGAAGACAAGCTGGCATACTGGCGCTTTTGCACCATCATCTCACTGGCGACGCAGTGTCCATGGGTGGCTTGCTGTATGGCAGCAATCAGATAGCTGGCAAAACGCTCTTGCTGGTTATCGCCCTCATCGAGGGAGTACCAGCCAAGATCGCTCTTACCTGCGGCCCATTGCGAAATGAGCGTTGTTTTTCCATAACCTGCAGGGCTCGTAACCAGCGCCAGTCGGAAATTATGCGCGCCGGAAAGTTTAGCCAACAGACGTTCGCGGACCACTGTATGGTCAAGGCGAACCGGGCGACTTAATTTAGACGGAATCAACATAGGTTTCACTTCACTGTGGGGAACGAGAGATTTTATTTTTTTTGCGCTTCGTAATTAATGGATATAAGGTCGGCCAATAAGTTAACTATTGCAAGTTATGTCTGGATTTGGTGGCTGTGAATTTGCACTCTGTCACAAAACATTCAGGAAGAAGATGGAACTTTCTGGAAAGGTCTTTGACGCCGCGTCACTGCTGGCTTGTCTGTACTGGTTACCGCTGCGCTGAAACTGGTTTCAGAAAGGGATAGTGACGTCAAATTTAATATACTGCTGGTAAAGTTAAGGGAGATTAATAATCTCCTTAGCGATTACCCGATTGCAGAAATATTATTCTACGTAAGTAATTATTTCGGTGGGGTTTGATTTCACCCGAAACTGCATTTCATTTCTTTGACATTATCCTCGGTTACTTTTTTATCTTCCGGGCACACTCGAACTATGCTCTGAGAGTGGCCTCGATCACACTTTTCTGCTCATCCCCGCTACTCCTCCCTGTCTAATCCCCCACGGGAGGAGGAAGAGGGGAAATGAGCCAGGCACACTAGCGCCAACTTGTGTTTTCTTTCTAAAGGATGCCGATCCCCTATGTCACAGCCTACCTTCAACAAAGCTCAATTCCAGGCTGCCCTGACGCGTCAGTGGCAGCGTTTTGGCCTTCATGCTGCAAACGAAATGACGCCTCACCAGTGGTGGCAGGCAGTGAGCGGTGCGCTCGCAGAGCAGCTGGATGCTCAACCCCTGGCAAAACCGGTAAAAGGCCAGCGCCATGTAAACTACATTTCAATGGAGTTCCTGATTGGCCGTCTGACGGGCAACAACCTATTGAACCTCGGCTGGTATCAGGAAGTCGGTGATGTGCTGAAAGAGCACGACATTAACCTGACCGACCTGCTGGAAGAAGAGATTGACCCGGCGCTGGGCAACGGCGGCCTGGGACGTCTGGCGGCCTGTTTCCTGGACTCCATGGCGACCGTCGGCCAGTCGGCGATTGGCTACGGCCTGAACTACCAGTACGGCCTGTTCCGTCAGTCGTTTGCCGACGGACATCAGATGGAAGCGCCGGACGACTGGCATCGCAATACCTATCCGTGGTTCCGCCACAACACGCAGCTGGATGTGCAGGTTGGCATTGGCGGGAAAGTGACAAAGCAGGGGCTCTGGGAGCCAGCGTTCACCATCACCGGTGAAGCCTGGGATCTGCCGGTGCTTGGCTACCGTAACGGCGTGGCGCAGCCGCTGCGTCTGTGGCAGGCGAAGCACGCCCATCCGTTTAACCTGACCAAATTCAACGACGGCGATTTCCTGCGCGCCGAGCAGCAGGGTATCGACGCCGAGAAGCTGACCAAAGTCCTCTATCCGAACGACAACCACCTGGCCGGTAAAAAGCTGCGCCTGATGCAGCAGTACTTCCAGTGCGCCTGCTCCGTGGCGGACATTCTGCGTCGCCATCACCTGGCGGGCCGCAAGCTGGCGCAGCTGCCGGACTTCGAAGTGATTCAGCTCAACGACACGCACCCGACGATTGCGATCCCGGAACTGCTGCGCGTGCTGATCGACGAGCATCAGCTGAGCTGGGATGACGCCTGGGCCATCACCAGCCGTACCTTTGCCTACACCAACCACACCCTGATGCCGGAAGCGCTCGAGTGCTGGGATGAGAAGCTGGTGAAAGCGCTGCTGCCGCGCCACATGCAGATCATCAACAAGATTAACGACCAGTTTAAAAAGCTCGTGGATAAAACCTGGCCGGGCAACAAAGCGGTCTGGGCGAAGCTGGCGGTGGTTCACGATAAGCAGGTGCGCATGGCAAACATGTGCGTAGTCAGCGGCTTTGCGGTGAACGGCGTGGCGGCGCTGCACTCAGATCTGGTGGTGAAAGATCTATTCCCTGAATACCACCAGCTGTGGCCAACCAAATTCCACAACGTGACCAACGGCATCACGCCGCGTCGCTGGATCAAGCAGTGCAACCCGCTGCTGGCCAGCCTGCTGGATAAGACCCTGAAGAAAGAGTGGGCCAACGATCTGGACCAGCTCATCAACCTGGAAAAACAGGCCGACGACGCGAAATTCCGCGAGCAGTACCGTGCGATCAAGCTGGAGAACAAGGTTCGCCTGGCGGAGTTCGTGAAAATGCGTACCGGGATTGAAATCAACCCGAATGCGATTTTCGATATCCAGATCAAGCGTCTGCACGAGTACAAACGCCAGCACCTGAACCTGCTGCACATTCTGGCGCTGTACAAAGAGATCCGCGAGAACCCGCAGGCTGACCGCGTGCCGCGCGTGTTCCTGTTCGGTGCGAAAGCGGCGCCGGGTTACTACCTGGCGAAAAACATCATCCTCGCCATCAACAAAGTGGCGGCGGCGATCAATAGCGATCCGAAAGTGGGCGACAAGCTGAAGGTGGTGTTCCTGCCGGATTACTGCGTCTCGGCGGCTGAAATGCTGATCCCGGCGGCGGATATCTCCGAGCAGATCTCTACCGCAGGGAAAGAAGCGTCCGGTACCGGCAACATGAAGCTGGCGCTGAACGGCGCGCTTACCGTCGGTACGCTCGACGGGGCCAACGTCGAAATCGCCGAGAAGGTGGGGGAAGAGAATATCTTTATCTTCGGCCATACCGTGGAAGAGGTGAAAGCCATCAAGGCCAAAGGCTATGACCCGGTGAAATGGCGTAAGAAAGACAAAGTGCTTGATGCGGTGCTGAAGGAGCTGGAAAGCGGTAAATACAGCGACGGCGACAAGCACGCGTTTGACCAGATGCTGCACAGCATGGACAAACACGGCGGTGACCCGTATCTGGTGATGGCGGACTTCACGGCCTATGTCGAAGCGCAAAAGCAGGTCGACGTGCTCTATCGCGATCAGGAGGCGTGGACCCGGGCGTGCATCCTGAACACCGCCCGCTGCGGTATGTTCAGCTCTGACCGTTCAATCCGTGATTATCAGGCCCGTATCTGGCAGGCAAAACGCTAAGGAAGCGCGATGGAGAGTAAACGTCTGGACAGCGCCGCGCAGGCGGCGGGGATCAGCCTCAGTTACATTAATGCTCACGGCAAACCGCAGTCTATTGGCGCCGACACCAAAAGACGTTTGCTGGACGCTATGCACAAAACCGACGCGAAAGCGTCGGGTGCGCCGGTGCCGAACGTGAAGGTATTCACCGCAGGCAAAAAGATGCCGCTGGCGGTGGAGGGGCGCGGCGAGTTTAGCTGGCTGCTGACCACCGAAGAGGGGCATCAGCACAAAGGTCACGCCACCGGCGGCAAAACGTTAAACCTTCCGGCGAAGCTGCCGGAGGGCTATCACACCCTCACGCTCACCCAGGACGATCGGCGTTTCCACTGCCGGGTGATCGTCGCTCCAAAACGCTGCTACGAGCCGCAGGCGCTGCTTGAAGGCAAAAAGCTGTGGGGCACCTGCGTGCAGCTCTACACCCTGCGTTCCGACAGCAACTGGGGCATCGGTGATTTTGGCGATCTGAAGAACATGCTGGCATCCGTGGGCGAGCGCGGCGGCGCGTTTATCGGCCTCAACCCGATCCACGCGCTTTATCCCGCCAACCCGGAGAGCGCCAGCCCGTATAGCCCGTCGTCCCGTCGCTGGCTGAACGTGATTTATATCGACGTTAACGCCTTAGATGACTTCAAAAACAGCCAGGAGGCGCAGGCGTGGTGGAAACTTAGCACCACGCAGCAGGCACTGAAGCAGGCGCGCGACGCAGACTGGGTGGACTATTCCACCGTCACGGCGCTGAAAATGGCCGCGCTGCGCCTGGCGTGGAAAGGCTTTTCGCAGCGTGACGACGAGCAGATGGCCGCGTTCCGTCAGTTTGTGACGCAGGAGGGCGAGAGCCTGTACTGGCAGGCGGCGTTTGATGCGCTGCACGCGTATCAGGTGAAAGAGGACGAAATGCGCTGGGGCTGGCCGGTCTGGCCTGAAGCGTATCAGTCCGTCGACACGCCGGAAGTAAAAGCGTTCTGTAAAAAATATGCCGATGAGGTGGACTTCTACCTGTGGCTGCAGTGGCTGGCGTACAGCCAGTTTGCCGCCTGCTGGCAGGTGAGCCAGGGCTATAAGATGCCGATCGGCCTCTATCGTGACCTGGCCGTCGGCGTGGCGGAAGGCGGCGCGGAAACCTGGTGCGATCGTGAACTTTACTGTCTGAAAGCCTCCGTGGGTGCGCCACCGGATATCCTTGGCCCGCTCGGTCAGAACTGGGGATTGCCGCCAATGGATCCGCACGTCATGGCGGCGCGCGCCTACGAGCCGTTTATAGACCTGCTGCGCGCTAACATGCAGAACTGCGGGGCGCTGCGTATTGACCACGTGATGTCCGTGCTGCGCCTGTGGTGGATCCCGTACGGTGAAACGGCGGATCACGGGGCGTACGTGCAGTACCCGGTTGACGATCTGCTGTCGATCCTGGCGCTGGAAAGCAAGCGTCACCAGTGCATGGTGATCGGTGAAGATCTCGGTACCGTGCCGGTGGAGATTGTCAGCAAGCTCCGCGACAGCGGCGTCTACTCCTATAAAGTGCTCTATTTTGAAAACGACCATGAGAAAACCTTCCGCGCGCCGAAAGCGTACCCTGAACAGTCAATGGCAGTCGCGACGACGCATGACCTTCCTACGCTTCGTGGCTATTGGGAAAGCGGCGATCTGACGCTCGGCAAAACGCTGGGACTGTATCCTGATGAAGAGGTTCTGCGCGGCCTGTATCAGGATCGCGAGCTTTCTAAGCAGGGGCTGCTGGATGCGCTGCACAAGCAGGGCTGTCTGCCGAAACGCGCCGGGCATAAGGCGTCGTTGATGTCGATGACCGCGACCCTCAACCGTGGTTTGCAGCGCTATATTGCCGACAGCAACAGCGCCCTGCTGGGCCTGCAGCCGGAAGACTGGATTGATATGGCGGAGCCGGTGAACATTCCGGGCACCAGCTATCAGTACAAGAACTGGCGTCGCAAGCTGTCCACCACGCTTGAGAAGATGTTTGCCGATGACGGGGTGAACAGGCTGATTAAGGATTTGGACAAGCGCAGAAGGGCGGTGGGTAAGAAACGGTAGTTTCACCCTCACCCTAACCCTCTCCCAGGGGGAGAGGGAATAGAATGTAGGCCGGGTAAGCGTCAGCGCCACCCGGCTTTTTTACATCAAACCACCATATTCAACAGCAGCACCCCGACCAGACCGCACACCGAAATAATGGTTTCCAGCGCGGACCAGGACTTGATGGTTTCACCGATGGTCAGGTTGAAGTACTCCTTGAACAGCCAGAAGCCCGGGTCGTTAACGTGAGAGAAAATCACGCTACCGGAACCGACGGCGATAACCATCAGCTCAGGGCTCACGCCCGTGGTAGCAATCAGCGGAGCAACGATACCGCCTGCGGTAATCGCCGCAACGGTCGCAGAGCCTAGGGCAATACGCAGCACGGCAGCGATAGACCAGGCCATCAGGAGCGGCGACACGTTGGTTTCATGCATCATGGCCGCGATGTATTTGTCCACGCCGCTGTCGACCAGAACCTGCTTGAATGCACCGCCACCGCCGATGATCAGGAGCATCATGGCAATGATTTTGATGGACGAGGTCAGCGTGTCGTTGATCTGATCCATTGAACGGCCGCGATTAAGACCGAAGGTGAACATCGCGATCAGCACGGCAATCAGCGTTGCCATCACCGGATCACCCAGGAATTCCGCAACGGACAGGAACGCATGACCTTTCGGCAGGATCATCTCTGCCACGGCACGCATTGCCATCAGGATCACCGGTACCAGAGAGGTCCAGACGCTGACGCCAAAACCAGGCATCTCTTCTTCGGTGAAGGTTTTGGCGCTGTACAGACCTTCCGGGATTGGCTTATCAATGCCCTTCAGGAAGCGGGCATAAACCGGGCCTGCCAGAATCACCGTCGGGATCGCCAGAATCGTACCGAACAGCAGGGTTTTACCCATATCCGCGTGGAAGATGGTCGCGATAGCGGTTGGACCCGGGTGCGGCGGCAGGAAGCCGTGGGTCACGGACAGCGCCGCAGCCATCGGCACGCCAACATACAGCAGCGGGATGCTCGCGGCAGCCGCGATGGTGAACACCAGCGGCAGCATCAGCACGAAGCCCACTTCGTAGAACAGCGCGAAACCGACGGTAAAACCGGTTAACACCACTGCCCACTGAATATTCTTCTTACCAAATTTGTCGATAAGCGTGGTAGCAATACGCTGGGCGCCACCACAGTCCGCCAGCATTTTACCGAGCATAGCGCCGAAGCCCATGATCAACGCCAGGCTGCCGAGCGTGCCGCCGACACCGGCTTTGATGGAACTGATAACTTTAACCAGCGGCATACCCTGCATCAGACCGACTGCAAGTGCCACCAGAACCAGAGCGATAAATCCGTTCATTTTGAAACGGATCATCAAGAGCAGTAATAACACAACACCGATAGCAACGATGACTAATGGCATGATTTACCTGGCCTTTGAATTGTTATGGGTAACGTCATTGTTTCAACGACACATTCCGTTTGCCCCAACTGGGAACAGAGAAGTAACGGCACTAATACTGATGCCTTGGAAACCATTAAGTTTAGTCGGCTGTTATGAGTGTGCTTAGTGCCCATGAGAATGATACGGGTAACATGACGTGATTGAGAATCACCCTGGCAGGCAAAATGTGAATTATGAGACGCAGGTCAACATATAGAGGGGAACGAAGAGGGGGAGCAGGGTTTTGTAGGCCCGGTAAGCGCAGCGCCACCGGGCAATACAGACGGGCACTGAATCAGTAGTAGGAGTGCTCGCCGCGCTGGTGCTCGGTCAGGTCACGCACGCCTTTCAGTTCCGGGAACTCGTTCAGCAGCTGCTTCTCGATCCCTTCTTTCAGGGTGACATCGACCATTGAACAACCGTTACAACCGCCGCCAAACTGCAGGATCGCCAGGCCATCTTCCGTGATTTCCATCAGGGAAACACGACCGCCGTGGCCCGCCAGCTGTGGGTTGATTTGGGATTGCAGCAGATACTCGACGCGCTCCATCAGCGGGGCATCGTCAGACACTTTACGCATTTTCGCGTTCGGCGCTTTCAGGGTCAGCTGAGAACCCAGCTGATCGGTGACGAAGTCGATCTCCGCATCTTCAAGATACGGTGCGCTCAGCTCATCAACGTAGGCGGTGAGCTGTTCAAATTTAAGGGCAGTGTCGGTGGCTTCCACAGCGTCCGGAGGACAATAAGAAACACCACATTCTGCATTCGGAGTGCCTGGATTAATCACAAACACGCGGATCTGCGTCCCTTCTTCCTGATTTGCCAGCAGTTTGGCAAAGTGCGCTTGTGCAGAATCGGAAATACGGATCATAGCTTTGGCCTAATAGTTGACTAAATTACCTGGGTATAATCATACGCCCATTGAAGAAGGGCTACAAGGTACGGCACAGACACCATACCTGAACCGACGCGGCGCCGCTTCGCAAAAGCAGTCGGGAAAGTTCAGCAACAGTACTGCCCGTGGTGACGACATCATCCACAATCGCGATATGGAGACCGTCGACCGGTAATTCAAGGCGAAAGGCATTTTTGAGGTTTCTTTTGCGAAGTCGCGCGCTGAGCTGATGCTGGATGGCGGTGGCATGAACACGCGTCAGCGCGCTGGCATCATACCGACAGCCGAGCCACCGTGCGAGGGGACGGCAGATCAGGTCACTCTGGTTATAGCCGCGCCGCCAGTGCCGATGTCGGTATAAGGGGACATTCACCACCCTGTCAATTTTCGGCAGTGCGCGATGACGCCGTGCCTGCAAAACCGCCAGCAATAGCAGGCGGGCAAGGGGCGGTGCAAGCGAGCTCTGCCCGGAAAACTTCAGCGCGTGAATCAGCCTGCTTAGCGGTGGAACATAATCATCTACGGCCACCAGCGCGCTCCACGGCGGGGATTTCTTCAGGCAGCGGCCGCAGGGCAAAGAGGAATTTGTGGCCGGTAAACCACATTGTGGACAGATCCCGATACGCCATTCCAGCGAACGCGTACAGACGGAGCAGACGCCCCACTCGCTGAGCGCCAGCGGCATTCGGCATAGCCAGCACAACCCAGGTACTGTTAGCATGTGCAACCTCCATGTGAAAAAAAAGAGAACAGTAACTGATGAAGACGCTGTGGTGGCAGACTGTAGGGACAGGAAATTGCCATCTTGTGCTGCTGCACGGATGGGGCCTGAATGCGGAGATATGGCATTGCATACGTGAGGAACTCGCCTCGCATTTCACACTGCATCTGGTAGATTTACCCGGCTTTGGCCGCAGCCGCGGATATGGCGCGTTGTCGCTTGATGAGATGGCGCAGCAGGTTCTGGACGCCGCGCCGCAAAACGCTGTCTGGCTGGGCTGGAGCCTGGGCGGGCTGGTGGCAAGCCAGATTGCGCTGTCGCGACCAGACCGCGTACAAGCGCTGGTGACGGTGGCGTCGTCGCCCTGTTTTAGCGCGCAGGACGCGTGGCCGGGGATAAAACCCGAGGTACTGGCGGGATTCCAGCAGCAGCTGAGCGAAGATTTCCAGCGGACCGTAGAGCGCTTCCTCGCCCTGCAGACGATGGGAACTGAAACCGCCCGTAAGGATGCCCGCACGCTGAAGCAGACCGTGCTGTCGCTGCCGATGCCGGAGGTTGAGGTGCTTAACGGTGGTCTTGAGCTCCTGAAAACCGTTGACCTGCGAGAGCCGCTGGCCGCCCTGACGCTGCCGCACCTGCGTATCTACGGTTACCTCGACGGAATTGTGCCGCGCAAGGTGGTTCCACTCCTGGATTCACTTTGGCCGAACAGCGAATCGCAGATCGTTGCCAAAGCTGCACATGCCCCGTTCATCTCTCATCCGGCGGAGTTTTGTTCAGCGCTCATTGCGTTAAGTCAACGTTTCGACTGATTATTTTCTATCCAGCCTGGAAAAAGTTACACACCGCAACCATACTCCAGATGTCGTTGCGGTTGTTCTGCTTACGATAATCAAAACAACAATCCTATGGAGAGTCAGGTTATGAAACTTGTTACAGGTATTGTCACTTCTCTGGTTATTGGGTCACTTTCATTTGGCGTCTTTGCGGCAAAAGAGCTGGAAAAAGATAAAGTTGCCGGCATGAATCTGACCAAAGTTGGTGAGATCTCTACGTCTGATACTACCGCGCCGATGGATGCTCGCAGAGAGCTGTCGAAGAAAGCGGATGAACTGGGTGGGACGTACTACGTGGTAACCAGTGCAAACAAAGACACGAAGAACGTACGCGCAACGGCGGACGTCTACAAGTAATACGATAAAGCCGGGCAGCGATGCCTGGCTTTACTAGCGCAGTGCCCACCACTCCCTGAGGCAGGCCTTTCCTTCCGGACAGCTTTTACAACTGCCGGAGAGACAGCCGTCCGCGTCTTCCTGAATCCGCACGGCTTTCCCCATGGCTTCCAGTCTTTCCAGCATGGCATCGATCATCGGCTGCGGCGTATGCAGGCTGAGGCTCAACTGTTTCGCCTCCATCCGCCCCTGTAGCGCCAGCAGGTCACGAACCTGAATCAACGATGCCATGTGGTGTACTCCTTAGTGGCAGTCGCCCGCCGGGCTGCTGCAGCAGGTCGCGGCGGTTTTACGGTTTGCCAGCAGGTCGATATCGACGCGGCTGCGTGCCCGCCGCAGCAGACCGAGCACTACCACGTTAAACAGCACAACCGCGAGAATGCAGACCAGGCTGTAGCGCGGATGCTGGCTGAAGTTAACGGTTTGATAAAACAGCGTCGCCAGCGAGTAGGCAATGTTTAACCCCCACAGGATGGAGAAACCCATCCAGCCGCGGCTGGACTCGCGGGCAATCGCCCCCATCACCGAGATGCACGGAATATAGAGCAGAACGAAGATAAGGTAGCTGTAGGCCGCGGACGCGCTGCCAAATTTCTCGCCCATCACGCCCATGGCACCCGTCGCCATTTCGCCGTCGCCTTTGCTCGCTTCAATCGGGTTCGCCAGCACGCTCAGGCTGAAGGTGTCCTTCAGGCTCTGCCAGGTTTCCTCTACGGCACCCAGCAGCTCATGACCGAGATGAAACTCTGCTGGATTAAATTCCTGTTCCTGAATGTTCTCAGCGGTGTAAAGCGTGTTCAGGGTACCGACAACCACCTCTTTTGCCATCGCGCCGGTGAACAGCCCGACGGTTGCCTGCCAGTTATCCTCATGCACGCCAATCGGTTTGAAGACCGGCGTGATGACGCGGCTGACGGAAGCGAGGGCAGAGTCGTTGATGTTATCTGCCGCCTGCCCGCTGAGGGTGAAGCTGTTCAGCGCGCTCAGGAAAATGCTGACAATGACAATTACCTTACCGGCGCGCAGCACAAAGCCTTTCAGGCGCTGCCAGGTCTGGATCGCCAGGCTTTTCAGATGCGGCACGTGGTACACCGGCAGCTCCATCACAAACGGTGACGCTTCACCGCGCATGATGGTGTGCTTCAGCATCAGACCGGTGAGGATCGCCATCACGATGCCCAGCACATACAGCGAGAAGACCGCCAGCGCGCCCTGCTGGCCAAAGAAGGCTGCCGCAAAGACCGCAAAGATCGCCAGCCGGGCACCGCAGGACATAAACGGCGCCATCATGATGGTCATCAGACGTTCACGCGGCGCATCCAGGGTGCGTGCGCCCATCACCGACGGCACGTTACAGCCGAAGCCGACAATCAGCGGGACGAAGGATTTACCCGGCAGGCCCAGCGCCTGCATCAGACGATCCATCACGAACGCGGCGCGCGCCATGTAGCCGGAATCTTCCAGGAACGAGAGGAACAGATACATCATGCCGATCTGCGGCACCAGCGGCAGAACGGTGTTGATACCGCCGCCGATCCCCTGCGCGAGGAAGATGGTGAGCCATTCCGGGAAGTGCAGGGTGTAACCCACCCACTGGATCCCGTGGACGAAGACCGCGACGGAACCGGCGTCAAAAATCGGCTGCAGCGCGCCACCGATGTTAATGGCGAGCAGGAACATCACGTACATCACCAGCAGGAAGATCGGCAAACCTAGGAAGCGGTTAAGCACAACCTTATCCACCGCCGCCGTAAAGCGGCTAGGTTCCGCCGTCAGCGCGTTACTGACAACGTCGCAAATCGAGGCGATGGCCTGGTAACGGGCGTCGGCAATGTGCAGCGCCGGGTCGTCCAGCTCGTCGCTAAGCCGGGCCACCGTCACGTCCAGCTTATCGGCCGCATGCCCGGCGTAAGCGCGGCTGTAGATATCCCCTTCCAGCATCTGCAGTCCAAGCCACAGGCGCTGTTTCGCAGGCATGCTGTTGTCCATCTCCTGCGCCAGCAAATTGGCTTCGCGCAGGAGAGGCTGCGCGTAATGCACCAGCTCAATGTCACGATTTCCTGCGTGACGGTCAATGGCCAGCTTCAGCGCATCAATACCGCGAGCGCGCGTCGAGACCAGCGGAACGACCGGGCACCCCAGGCGCGCGGAGAGGGCATCGACGTCGATGCGCAGCTTTTGTTTCTCCGCAATGTCGAGCATGTTGAGCGCCACGATGCAGGGGATCCCCAGCTCCAGCAGCTGCAGCGTCAGATAAAGGTTACGCTCGAGATTGGAGGCATCGACCACGTTGATCAGCAGGTCCGCGTCGCCGCCAAGAATATAGTGGCAGGCAATCTGCTCATCGAGCGAGGTTTGCGACGAAATGGTGGTTAAGGAGTAGGTGCCGGGAAGGTCGACCAGCGTTACCTGATTGTCCGTTGTCGTGAACTGGCCCTCTTTACGCTCAACCGTCACGCCCGCCCAGTTGCCCACGCGCTGGCGGGCTCCAGTCAGCTGGTTAAAAAGCGTAGTCTTGCCGGAATTAGGATTGCCAATTAAGCCAATAGTTAACTTTTTCATTTTTTAGACTCACTGAAACCGCTGGCTTGTTATCGGGATAAGGCTTCGACTTCTATTAACGCGAGGTCTTTCTTACGCAGCACCAGATTCACGCGGCGGGTTTCGATATGAACCGGGTCACCTAGCGGCGCCACGCGTACGACCTGAAAGGACGAGCCGGGCAGCATGCCCAGCGACAGCAGCTTTTGCCGATAGGCCGGGCTAATTTCGCGGGTAAAACCGGTAATCTTCCATGCACTGTCTGGAGTGAATTGCATAACGCCTGATTCCACGAAAGGTTAAATTATCTACTATGGGATGATAATGAGAATAGTTTTTATCAGCAATATTAAAACTGTGACGGAATGTTGTTTGCGATATTAATTTACGGCCTTTTTGACCTTGCTCAATATTTGCTGAAATGCCTGGAAAACGAAAAGGAGAGGATTTGTTAACGGGGTGATAATTGGTGGTTTAAATATGGATGTGCAATCGGTTTCATATATTACGGCACGATATTATTATTCCCTCTCCCCTGTGGGGAGAGGGTTAGGGTGAGGGTTTAGCGTTTCTTACCCATCGCTGCCGCCAGCGCATCCATCATCGCGCTGTTGCCTGCAGGCTGGGCATCACGTCCGCGCGGTTTTGCCGCTTTCGCGGCCGGACGCTGCTGCTCGCGGCCACCGCCGTTTCCGCCACGGCGCGCGTTGGCGTCGCCAGGCTGTTCGTCCAGACGCATGGTCAGGGCGATACGCTTGCGCTGCAGGTCCACTTCCAGCACTTTGACCTTCACGATGTCGCCCGCTTTGACCACGGTGTGCGGGTCTTCAACGAACTTGTCGGCAAGGGAGGAGATATGGACCAGACCGTCCTGATGCACGCCGATATCCACAAACGCGCCAAAGTTGGTGACGTTGGTCACCGCGCCTTCCAGCACCATGCCGGGCAGCAGGTCGTTCATGGTTTCCACGCCGTCAGCAAAGGTCGCCGTTTTGAACTCAGGACGCGGATCGCGGCCCGGCTTTTCCAGCTCTTTGATAATGTCGGTAACGGTTGGGACACCAAATTTGTCATCGGTGAAATCAACGGCTTTCAGATTGCGCAGGGCGCTGCTGTCGCCCATGAGATCTTTCAGCGCCTGCTGGGTGGCGGCCAGAATACGCTCCACCACAGGGTACGCTTCCGGGTGAACGGTAGAGGCATCCAGCGGGTTATCGCCGTGGTTGATGCGCAGGAAGCCCGCGCACTGCTCAAAGGCTTTTGGCCCCAGACGGCTCACCTTCAGCAGCTGCTGACGGTTCTGGAACTGGCCGTTCTCGTCGCGCCAGGCGACGATGTTCTGCGCCATCATGCGGGTTAAGCCCGCCACGCGGGTCAGCAGCGGAACGGAGGCGGTGTTCAGGTCAACGCCGACGGCGTTAACGCAGTCTTCCACGACAGCATCCAGCTTGCGTGCCAGCTGAGTCTGGCTCACGTCGTGCTGATACTGGCCCACGCCGATGGATTTCGGGTCGATCTTCACCAGCTCCGCCAGCGGATCCTGCAGGCGGCGAGCGATCGAGACCGCGCCGCGCAGGGAAACGTCCAGGTCCGGGAACTCCTGTGCCGCCAGCTCGGATGCGGAATAGACGGATGCCCCCGCTTCGCTGACGATCACTTTCTGCGCCGTCACTTTCGGGAACTGCTTCTGCACGTCGAGGTAGAAACGCTCGGTCTCACGTGAGGCCGTACCGTTGCCGATGGCAACCAGCTCTACGTTGTATTTTTCGCACAGCGCCGCTACTACCACGGCCGCTTTCGCTGCCTGGCCAGTGTGCGGATAAATGGTATCGGTCGCCACCAGCTTGCCGGTGCCGTCAACCACAGCGACTTTTACACCGGTGCGCAGACCCGGATCGAGACCCATGGTGGCGCGCAGGCCAGCAGGGGCGGCCATCAGCAGGTCGTGCAGGTTACGGGCGAAGACGTTGATCGCTTCATCTTCGGCGCGCTCGCGCACGGTGCCCATCAGCTCGGTTTCGAGGTGCATCAGCACCTTGATGCGCCAGGTCCAGCTCACCACGCCTTTGCGCCAACTGTCCGCCGGGGCGTTGTTCAGGCGCAGGCCAAGATGGTCGATGATAATCTGCTCGCAGTGGCTCTCTTTCGGCGGCTCGTCAAACTGCGGGTCGGCGTTCAGGGAGAGCTGCAGCACGCCTTCGTTGCGGCCGCGGAACATCGCCAGCGCGCGGTGGGAAGGGGCGGTAGAGATCGGTTCGTGGTGATCGAAGTAGTCGCGGAATTTCGCGCCTTCTTCCTCTTTACCCGCGACGACGGTAGAGACGATGTGGGCATTCTTCCACAGGTAATCACGCACTTTGGCGAGCAGGGCGGCGTCTTCGGCGAAGCGCTCCATCAGAATATAGCGCGCGCCGTCGAGGGCGGCCTTGGTATCCGCTACGCCTTTGTCGGCGTCGATGAATTTCGCCGCTTCGGTATCCGGATCGTGGGACGGTTCGTTCCACAGCAGGTCGGCCAGCGGCTCAAGACCCGCTTCAATCGCAATCTGTCCGCGCGTGCGGCGCTTCGGTTTATACGGCAGATAGAGGTCTTCGAGTTCGGTTTTGCTCAGGGTGCCGTTGATGGCGCTTTCCAGTTCGCTGGTCAGCTTGCCCTGTTCGCCGATGGACTTAAGGATCGCCTGACGACGTTCTTCCAGTTCGCGCAGATAACCGAGACGGGTTTCCAGGTTACGCAGCTGCGTGTCATCCAGACCGCCGGTGACTTCCTTACGATAGCGCGCAATAAATGGCACGGTGTTCCCTTCATCAAGCAGGCGAACGGCAGCTTCTACCTGTTCGGCTCTGGCCTGAATATCACCCGCAATAATGCGGCAGAGCGAATCTTTCATCATGGCTTTATCATCTTGTGGGTCAAAAATCAGGGGATAGTTATACGGGCTGACACGGCAAAATGCCAGCCGGGGAGGGCGCTCTCGGACTATTTTACGTAGACGATCTCATTGACGTACCAGCTGGCTTCGCCGGCTGGGGTCTGCACGACGGCCAGATCGCCCACTTCCTTTTTCAACAGCGCGCGAGCCATCGGCGAGTCGATGGAGATGTAATCCTTACGACCAAAAATTTCATCGTAGCCGACAATGCGAAAGCGCAGGGTGTCACCGTCGTCGTTTTCAATCTCCACCCACGCGCCGAAGAACACTTTGCCCTCCTGCTGCGGGGAGTAATCGACAATTTTGAGATTCTCGAGGCACTTCGTCAGATAGCGAACCCGGCGGTCAATTTCGCGCAGCCGCTTTTTGTTGTACTGGTAGTCAGCGTTTTCGCTGCGATCGCCCAGGCTCGCGGCCCAGGTCACTTTTTTGGTCACCTCAGGACGCTCTTCGCGCCAGAGGTAATCCATCTCTTTTTTGAGCTTCTCATACCCTTCGCGGGTGATCAGGGGCGTTTTCATGGTAAAGCCTTTGCTGCCGGTTTTCTGTCTTGCGCACAATACGTACCACACAGTGTAACAGACAGGATTAATAATGATTTATGTGATGAAATGAGCAGATAAGCTGCTGTTAAATATGCTTTGTAACAATTTCGACTAGAATTTATACCAGAATTAGCTGGTCGAATACGTGCACTTTTTTAGAATACGCTGTTACAAAGACTATCCGAACCTTTGGGAGTACACACAATGCAAGAGAACTACAAAATTCTGGTCGTGGATGACGACATGCGCCTGCGTGCGCTGCTGGAACGTTATCTGACCGAGCAGGGCTTCCAGGTTCGTAGCGTCGCGAACGCTGAGCAGATGGACCGTCTGCTGACCCGTGAATCTTTCCATCTGATGGTTCTCGACCTGATGCTGCCTGGCGAAGACGGGCTTTCTATCTGCCGCCGTCTGCGCAGCCAGAGCAACCCGATGCCGATCATCATGGTGACGGCGAAGGGAGAAGAAGTTGACCGTATCGTGGGCCTCGAAATCGGCGCCGACGACTATATTCCAAAACCGTTTAACCCGCGTGAACTGCTGGCGCGTATTCGCGCCGTGCTGCGTCGTCAGGCGAACGAACTGCCTGGCGCGCCGTCGCAGGAAGAAGCCGTCATCGCCTTCGGCAAGTTCAAGCTGAACCTCGGTACGCGCGAGATGTTCCGTGAAGACGAGCCAATGCCGCTCACCAGCGGCGAGTTTGCGGTCCTGAAAGCGCTGGTCAGCCACCCGCGTGAACCGCTTTCCCGTGACAAGCTGATGAACCTGGCGCGCGGTCGCGAATACTCCGCAATGGAACGCTCTATTGACGTGCAGATCTCCCGCCTGCGCCGCATGGTGGAAGAAGATCCGGCGCATCCTCGTTATATTCAGACCGTATGGGGTCTGGGCTACGTGTTCGTCCCGGACGGCTCTAAAGCATGAGGCGAATGCGCTTCTCGCCGCGTAGCTCGTTTGCCCGCACCCTGTTACTGATCGTCACCCTGCTGTTCGTCAGCCTGGTGACGACCTATCTGGTGGTGCTGAACTTTGCGATCCTGCCGAGCCTCCAGCAGTTTAATAAGGTCCTGGCCTACGAAGTCCGTATGCTGATGACCGATAAACTGCAGCTGGAGGACGGCACGCAGCTCGTCGTTCCCCCGGCGTTTCGCCGTGAAATCTACCGTGAACTGGGTATTTCGCTCTACTCGAATGAAGCGGCGGAAGATGCGGGCCTGCGCTGGGCACAGCACTATGAATTTCTCAGCCAGCAGATGGCGCAGCAGCTGGGCGGCCCGACGGAAGTGCGCGTTGAGGTCAACAAGAGCTCGCCCGTCGTCTGGCTGAAAACCTGGCTGTCACCCAATATCTGGGTGCGCGTCCCGCTGACCGAAATCCATCAGGGCGACTTCTCGCCGCTGTTCCGCTACACCCTGGCGATTATGCTGCTGGCGATAGGCGGCGCGTGGCTATTTATCCGTATACAGAACCGACCGCTGGTCGACCTGGAGCACGCTGCGCTGCAGGTCGGTAAAGGGATTATTCCTCCTCCGCTACGCGAGTATGGCGCCTCGGAAGTCCGCTCGGTGACGCGCGCGTTTAACCATATGGCGGCAGGCGTGAAGCAGCTGGCGGATGACCGTACGCTGCTGATGGCGGGCGTGAGCCATGACCTGCGCACCCCCCTGACGCGTATCCGTCTGGCGACGGAAATGATGGGAGAAGAGGACGGTTATCTTGCCGAGTCCATCAATAAGGACATCGAAGAGTGTAACGCCATCATCGAGCAGTTCATCGACTACCTGCGCACCGGTCAGGAGATGCCGATGGAGATGGCGGATCTGAACGCGGTGCTGGGCGAAGTGGTGGCGGCGGAAAGCGGCTACGAGCGCGAGATCGATACCGACCTTCAGGCGGGCGAGATCCAGGTACGTATGCACCCGCTCTCCATTAAGCGCGCGGTGGCCAACATGGTGGTTAATGCGGCGCGCTACGGCAACGGCTGGATTAAGGTCAGCAGCGGCTCTGAGCTCAACCGCGCCTGGTTCCAGGTGGAAGACGACGGTCCGGGCATCAAGCCCGAGCAGCGTAAGCATCTGTTCCAGCCGTTTGTGCGCGGCGACAGCGCGCGCAGCACCAGCGGTACGGGCTTAGGCCTGGCGATTGTGCAGCGTATTGTGGATAACCATAACGGGTTGCTGGAGATTGGTACCAGCGAGCGGGGTGGGTTGAGCATTCGCGCCTGGTTGCCGGTTCCGGTGACGCGAGGGCAGGTGAAAGAGAGTTGAAAAAAGGGTGGCACGAGCCACCCTTTTTTGTAGGTCGGGTAAGGCGAAGCCGCCACCCGACATGGACTACAGTTTTGGACCCGCACTCACCAGCGCAGCACCCGCCGGGGTATCGGTGTACTTCTCGAAGTTCTCGATAAACAGCTTCGCCAGCGATTCCGCTTTCTCACGCCACTGCTCCGGCGAACCGTACGTATTGCGCGGGTCGAGGATATGCGTATCCACACCCGGCAGCGACGTTGGGATCGCCAGGTCAAACATCGGCAGAGTGAAGGTTTCGGCGTCGTCCAGAGAACCATCCAGAATGGCGTCGATAATGGCGCGGGTATCTTTGATGGAGATACGTTTGCCGGTGCCGTTCCAGCCGGTGTTCACCAGGTATGCCTGCGCGCCGGATGCCTGCATGCGTTTCACCAGCACTTCAGCATACTGCGTCGGGTGCAGCGACAGGAAGGCCGCACCGAAGCAGGCGGAGAAGGTTGGGGTTGGCTCCGTCACGCCGCGCTCGGTACCCGCCAGCTTGGCGGTGAAACCGGAGAGGAAGTGGTACTGCGTCTGGCTGGCCGTCAGGCGAGACACCGGAGGCAACACGCCGAACGCATCCGCCGTCAGGAAAATAACCTTCGTGGCATGACCCGCTTTTGACACCGGCTTCACGATATTGTCGATGTGGTAGATCGGGTAAGAGACGCGGGTGTTTTCCGTTTTCGACGCATCGTCGAAGTCGATGGAGCCGTCGGCACGCACGGTGACGTTTTCCAGCAGCGCATCGCGACGGATCGCGTGGAAGATATCCGGCTCGGCCTCTTCAGACAGGCGAATGGTCTTCGCGTAGCAGCCGCCTTCAAAGTTGAATACGCCGTCGTCATCCCAGCCGTGTTCGTCATCGCCAATCAGACGACGTTTTGGATCGGTGGACAGAGTCGTTTTCCCGGTGCCGGACAGGCCGAAGAAGACCGCCACGTCGCCTTTTTCACCGACGTTCGCCGAGCAGTGCATGGAGGCGATGCCCCGCAGCGGCAGCAGGTAGTTCATGACCGAGAACATCCCTTTCTTCATTTCGCCGCCGTACCAGGTACCGCCGATCAGCTGGATACGCTCGGTCAGGTTGAAGGCAACAAAGTTTTCGGAGTTCAGACCCTGCTCTTTCCATTGTGGGTTGGTGCATTTCGCACCGTTCATCACGATGAAATCAGGGGTGAAATCCTGCAGCTCTTCGTCGGTTGGACGAATAAACATGTTTTTCACGAAATGCGCCTGCCAGGCCACTTCGGTGATAAAACGTACGGAGAGACGGGTGTCGGCGTTAGCGCCGCAGAAAGCGTCGACAATAAACAAACGCTTGCCGGAAAGTTGATGGGTGACGAGCCCTTTCAGGTGCTGCCAGGTTTCCGGAGAGAGCGGTTTATTGTCGTTCTTCCCTTTGCCCTTGTCAGCCCACCACAGCGTATCGCGGGTGGTTTCGTCTCGGACGATATACTTATCTTTCGGCGAACGACCGGTAAAGATACCGGTATCGACGGCGATAGCACCAAGATTCGTCAACACACCACGCTCGTATCCTTCCAGTGCTGGATTGAGCTCTTCCTGATACAGCGTATCGTAGTCGGGGTTGTAGACGATTTCCTGGACGTCGTGAATACCATAAGCCTTGAGATCTTGCGGGGTTAAACCAGTAACACGCATATCACTGCTCCTTAGCCAATATGTACTGCCTGAAATTGTAGGGTTTTTCTGGGGTTGTTTACCGCGACGGGGCTCATAGATTCATGCATCTGGACAAAACCCTTACTAACGGAAAACGCTGCGACTCCAGTCACAGCGCAGGCGGATTATCGCAGGAATCGCTTTTTGGGTGGGGAAAATGTTCCGAAAAGGTTAAAGACTGGTGATTTTATCGGAAGGAATGTGAATGTAATCGCATACACGTAAGAAAATTACGTAAGAGTTACATAGGGAAAACGATTCAGCTTGGGCGGAGTTTTTACCCCTCACCCCAGCCCTCTCCTCAAAGGGGAGAGGGTTATAGGGTGAGGGGAAAGAGGTTTAGTGAACCTGTGGATCTGCCGGGGAGGCGTTATTGCGGATCTCAGCGATATCCATTGAATTGAACACATAGTGCGTACCGCAGTAGTCACAGTGCATATCAATTTCACCGTCTTCCGCCATGATGCTGTCGATCTCTTCGTCCGGCAGGGTTTTCAGTGCGCCAGCGCAGCGTTCGCGGGAGCAGGTGCACTTAAATTCCACGGACTGCGGGTCGTAAACGGTCACTTCTTCTTCGTGGTACAGACGCCACAGCACGTCAGTCGCTGACAGGTTGAACAACTCTTCCGCTTTGATGGTTTCTGTCAGCGTCGCCAGGTGCTCAAAGTCATTGGTCTGTGCGTCCTGCGCAGGCAGAACCTGCAGCAGCATACCGCCCGCAGCAGGCTGACCGTCCACTTCACCGGTGCGGATGAACAGACGCGTCGGCAGTTGTTCAGAACGCATGAAGTAATCTTCCAGGCAGGCCGCCAGGGTATCGCCTTCCAGACCCACCACGCCCTGATAGCGCTCACCTTCCTCAGGGGAGATGGTGATCACCAGGTAGCCATTACCCACCAGCGTTTTGAGGTCTGCATTTTCAGGCACGTCGCCCTGAACGCGCGCGACGCCGCGCATCTGCTGCTGGTTATTGCCGTTAATGACCGCCAGCGTCATCGGGCCGTCACCCTGCAGCTGCACGGTGATATCACCGGCAAACTTAAGCGTCGCCGTCAGCAGGCTGGTGGCAACCAGCAGTTCGCCCAACAGGGTCTTCACCGGCAGCGGGTAGTTGTGGTTTTCCAGAATCTGTTTCCAGGTTTCAGATACGGTGACCAGCTCGCCGCGCACGGCGAATTGTTCAAACAGATAGCGGTGTAATTGGTCGTGTTGGGCCATTTTCATCTCTCGTGCGGGTGAGGTTATTCAGTCTCACCGTGTTTAAATTTCATCAGGTCGCGGCGCTCTTTTTTATCCGGTCGCCGGTCCGGGTGAGGCATCGTCAGCGCGTTCATTTTGCGCGCCAGAGCGGTCTTCTCGCGCTTTTCAATGCTCTCCGCCGTCTCTTCATAAAGCAGTACGGCTTCCGTTGCGGGTCGACGTTGTTCGGTAATGGCTTTAATCACTACCGTACGTTCATCGTTGCCCTGACGCAGCGTTAAGGTGGCATTCAGCTCAACCAGCTTGCTCGGTTTGCTGCGCTGGCCGTTGTAATGCACTTTTCCGCCGTCAACCATCTCGCGGGCAAGGGCGCGCGTTTTATAAAAACGCGCCGCCCACAGCCATTTATCCAGTCTTACCCCGTCAGAGGGTTTTTCTTTCATGGCGTCTCCTTCACGGTCAGTGAGGGGATCATCTGGCGATAGTCGTTCAGTCCAGGGTGGCGCAGATAGCTTTTTTCAGCCAGGCCAGAGTCAGGATTGGTAACGCCCAAACAGTAGCGGATGCCAAACTTTGCCGCGGAATCCAGAATGGGCTCGCTGTCATCAATGAACAGCGTACGTTCTGGCTGCAAACCCGTCTCTTCCTTCACCGCATGCCACAACCGCTGATCCTCTTTCGGATAACCAAATGTGTGGGTGGAAAGTAATAAATCAAGGTGCGACGCCAGACCCGTATGCTCCAGCTTCACCGCCAGATTATGTGGATGCGCGTTGGTCAGTAAAATACGGCGCTTGCCGCTTGCTTTCAGCGCATCCAGGAACGGAACCGTATCCTCGCGCAATACGGCGCGTGGACCCTGGGCGGTGGTCATGGCACAAATATCCAGACCGAGGCGATCGCTCCAGTAGTCAAGACAGTACCAGTTTAGCGTATGTTGGACCGCGCTATATTGCGAACGAATGAATGCCTGCGCTTCTGCCGGGGAGATCCCCTGCTGCTCGCCATAGGTTTCAGGAACCAGCGTTTGCCAGAAATAGTTATCAAAGGCGAGATCGAGCAGCGTGCCGTCCATATCCAGCAGAACGGTATCAACCTCCTGCCAGGCGATATCAAGGTGCATAAGGGGGAACTCCAGCCAGAAGAAACGTGCGCGACAGGGTAGCACATCTTGCCGCGCAACAACGTTATCAGATCAGGCTCTCAGACGAGGGGATCAGCTTAGGATTGAGGCAGTTTTCATAATACTGCTGGATGTCGGCAAGCCGGGTGCGCGAGCGCTGGTAGCGGCGCAGGGCCATAAAACCGTTCCAGAAAATGGCAATCAGCATCGCGGTCATCAGCAAAGAGGTGCCAACGTAACGCCATAAACCTGCGCTATCCGGCATCCGGTGCAGGCCGATATGGCGAGTGCCGTTGGCATCGGTGTAGAGGCTTGTGACAATCCCTTCGGCGCTGAACGGCGTTTGCATCAGCATCTGTGCCAGGCGCTGGAATTGGCTCCACTGCTCCTGCGCCGGGTAGTCATAAAGCGCAACCTGCGGGTAAGGCTGATCGACCAGGTCGCTGCCTTCATCGCTGACGATCACAAACCCACCCGGTGCCGGGCTGTTCAGCGCCTGAGCCGCACGGGTGGTCTCGCGCATCATGAACGGCGAGGTGGAGGTGGCGACCAGGTTATCCAGCGATTCAGCGCTCACCGGACGCAGCAGCACGTTAACACCGTCCAGTCGTCCCGCTTCGGCGCGTTTCACCAGCGAGTCCCAGTCTTTACTGTTACCCAGGTTTACCAGGGCGTTTTTAAGACGTATGCACTCATCCTGAGAGGAGCATAAATCCTGCGTTTTCAGGACGATGTCACCAAAATCATCCAGCAGAACCATGCCTGATTTTTGAATGGCCGAGCGCAGCGCGGGACTGACGCGCGAGTCATCGTCCGTTTTCGGGTGCAGCTGGCGGTTCACCGTCTGGGTAAGGGCCGTGGCTTTATTCACCACTTCGGATTCCGGCAGCGGCAGCGGCGGTGCGTCGTTCCAGATAATTTGCGAGCAGTCGAACGGCATAAACGGCGAATTCTGGCGGGTGTTCCACGCCCCCGGGGTGTGAATATTACACATCCCGGTACCCTTCAGGCGCAACGTGTCCCCCACGCGCACACCGGCTTCATCCAGCTTGTTGACGCTGGTCGCTTCGATGGTTTGCGCCCCTTTGATCCACGACAGGGTGAATTTGATGGGCATATCCAGCGGCACGAAAAGCAGAAGCATGACTAAGACCAGCGCCGCGCCTCCGGCAATGACCGTGCTGCGAAGCCAGTGCTGAAGCGGGAAATTTTTCACTTCATCATGCAGGGACAAGAAGCGCCCCTGACGCACAACGTGGCGGTCAAGGTAGATATCAATATCCGTTTTCTGACCCAGGTCCTGCGCAATCCACGGTTGCCAGTGGCGCGGGTAGATCAGATCGATAATACCGAGCGAAATATTATTGAGATGTTCCTGATCGTTTTCACCGAACAGGCCCCAGCGCTTTGGCGTACCGCGCAGGCAGTGGATCTCGCGCAACGAGGTTTTGGCCGGTGGGGCAAAGAGACCCCAAAGCCCGGCCGCCAGCAGCAGCACCGCGCCTCCCGCCAGCCAGGGGACAAACACATCCGGCGTCAGCAGGCAGACAAAAAAGAGCAGGAAGGCGGAGACGATCAGAAGCGCTTCACGAATGCCGTCCGGGCGGCTCAGGGCGTACTCTTCATGCGTCTCCTGGCGAATATTCAGCAGTTCGATCTGCTCAGTCTCTTCGCCACGAATGGAAGCCTGCGTTGAACTCGCACGCTCCAGCGCAAAACGCGGGGCTTCCTGAAGGTATTCATTCAGCGTGTGGCCGTTAAGCGAGATAACCAGGGGCAACGAATCGGTGTGAATCAGCTCAACGCTGTTTTCGTCATTAATGTATTGCTCCCAGGACGGAGGGAGATGTACTTCGACGGAATCCAGGTAATAGCGCCATTTGTTGGGGTCATCAGTGGTGATGCCATAGCGCGTGATGGAGCGCGTCACGCAGAGCACGGTATCACTTTGCGCATTGAGCTTTAGCGCGACGGGCGCAGTGGTGGCTCCCGTTGGCCCAGGCGTGAGCTGAGAACGGTTCAGGATTTCGAGATAGTTTTCAACTGCATCGCGCTCTTCTTGCGTGAGTTTACGCGTGGTCGCGCCCGTAAATGCATTTAAAAAGGGCAGACGATAACGTCGCTGTACGCGACGCCTGTACAACCACCCTGCAACCAATGCGCCGGCCAGCATAGCAGCGAGAACAATCAAAATGGTGCTCATGCTTTCCCCATCTTACTTATCTTCTTACAGGTGTAGTCAGTAGCACCTTTACATTGAATGAGTGTCTGTGGTTGGCTATCGGCAAGTATGGAGTCGAACTTGAGCATTCTGAAGCGCATCCCAGTGACCGGTGATGATAGCAAAGCCTGTTATGGCGCGATATCAGCAAATTCCTGGAAACATTTCAACCTCTTGACATTTGTTTTGAATTGAGGATTGATTCCTGCTAGGTTGCACAAATGTAAATACAGAACAATTGACATTGCCGAAACCGTGCGGCGTATCGCACAATAACCCCAGTTCTCACTGCTAAGACCCATCACGATGAGCAAACCACTACAAAAACCCACCATTCTGAATGTTGAAACTGTCGCCAAATCGCGGCTGTTTAATGTTGAAAGTGTGGACCTGGAGTTCAGCAACGGTGTGCGTCGCGTTTATGAACGTATGCGCCCCTCGTCGCGCGAAGCGGTGATGATTATTCCCATTATCGACGATCATCTGATTTTGATCCGCGAATACGCTGTGGGAACGGAATCTTACGAGCTTGGGTTCTCGAAAGGGCTTATCGATCCGGGTGAAACCGTCTTTGAAGCGGCCAACCGCGAGCTGAAAGAAGAGGTCGGTTTCGGGGCGAATGAGCTTTCATTCCTGAAAAAACTGAGCATGGCGCCGTCCTATTTTTCCAGCAAAATGAATATTGTGGTCGCTGAAGATCTCTATCCTGAATCGCTCGAAGGGGATGAGCCGGAGCCGCTGCCGCAGGTTCGCTGGCCGCTGGCGCATCTGATGGACCTGCTGGAAGACCCTGACTTTAATGAGGCTCGTAACGTGAGCGCGCTGTTCCTGGTTCGGGAGTGGCTGAAGGGGCAGGGGCGGCTGTAGGCCATAAAAAAAGCCGGGTGGCGGCTTCGCCTTACCCGGCCTACGATGCTTTGCCCGGTTTTTACCGGGCATTTTTATGTTTAGAACAGCTCGTGCGTTTCGCCGTTGTCAATGATCTCTGTACCCACCTCGTGCACCGCCTGTGTGGTTGGCTGGGTGCCCTCAATGAAATACTCTTCGCGACTGTTACCGCCGTTGGCGAGCTGACCCGTACTGCGGTCGATATTGACCGTCACCACGCCTGGCGGTGGCGTCAGCGGCTGCTCCGGCACGCCTTCGAGAACGGACTTCATGTAGGCGTCCCAGGCCGGCTGCGCGCTCTTCGCTCCGCCTTCGTAGCCGGAAATCTGATCCTTAATCGCGCCGGAGGCCGTTGTACGCCCTAAATCGCGGCGGTGATCGTCGAAGCCGATCCAGACCGATGTCACCACGCCCGGCCCGTAACCGGAGAACCACGCGTCTTTCGAGCTGTTGGTTGTCCCCGTTTTACCGCCGATATCATGGCGCTGCAAATCACGTCCTGCACGCCAGCCGGTACCCTGCCAGCCCGGTTCACCGAAGATGTTGGTGTTCAGCGCGCTCTTGATCAGGAACGACAGCGGCGTGTTGATCACATGCGGGGCATACTGCTGCGCACCGGTCTGCGCCACCAGCGCCTGGTTCGCCTGTTCCAGCTGCGGCTGCGGCACAACGCCGTTCTGCTGCTCCTGCGACACGGCCGGGTCTTCCATGTCCTTGTTTTCAAGCACGTCGGATTTCGGCGTATTGCCATAAATGACTGGAATATCGCAGTCAGGGCAGGCAATTTTCGGCTTCGCTTCAAACAGCACGCCGCCCTGGTCGTTCTCGATCTTGCTGATGAAGTACGGATCAATCAGGAAGCCGCCGTTGGCCATCACCGAGTACCCGCGTGCAACCTGAAGCGGCGTAAAGGAGGCTGAGCCCAACGCCAGCGACTCGGTGCGAACGATATTCTGCGCCGGGAAGCCGAAGCGCTGCAGATACTCTGCGGCATAGTCGACGCCCATCGCGCGCATGGCACGCACCATCACCACGTTTTTCGACTGTCCCAGGCCCTGACGAAGACGAATAGGACCGGCATACTCTGCAGGGGAGTTCTTCGGCTGCCAGTCGGAACCGGCACCGGCATCCCAGCGGGAAATTGGCACGTCGTTCAGGATGCTGGCGAGGGTCAGACCCTTATCCATCGCTGCCGTGTAGAGGAACGGTTTGATATTGGAACCGACCTGACGCAGCGCCTGGGTGGCGCGGTTAAATTTGCTCTGGTTGAAATCAAACCCGCCGACCAGGGCCAGGATGGCGCCGTTCTGCGGGTTGATAGAGACCAGGGCCGAGTTGACGTCCGGCACCTGCGCCAGCCACCAGGATTCACCTACCTTGCGCACCCAGATTTGCTGCCCGGTTTGTACCGCATCGGTCACTTTACGCGGCGTTGCGCCCTGCAGCGTATCCGAGCGGTACGGACGCGCCCAGCGGATACCGTCCATACGCAGGGAGACGGAGGTTCCGTCCGCGAGCGTTGCAATGGCTTCCTGGGGATCGGCCTGCGTCACCACGGCAGGAAGGAGCGGGCCATAGGTTGGCAACGCCTTCAGCGTACTGGTGATTTTTTTGCTGTCCCACGCGCTTTCGCCCACTTTCCACAGCACGTTTGACGGGCCGCGATAGCCGTGACGCATATCGTAGTCCATCACGTTGTTGCGTACCGCTTCCTGCGCCGCCTGCTGAACTTTGCGGGTGACGGTGGTGTACACGCGATAGCCATCTTCATAGGCCTTATCACCATAACGATTCACCATCTCCTGGCGAACCATTTCGGTCAGGTAAGGGGAGGCGAAGGCGATCTCAGGGGCGTGGTAGTTAGCGTCAATGACATCGTTACGCGCCTGCTCGTACTCGCTCTGGCTGATGTAGCCTTCGCTCAGCATACGTGACAGGACGACGTTCCGACGCGCGGTGGCGCGATCGAGCGAGTAGAGCGGGTTAAACGTGGACGGCGCTTTCGGCAGACCGGCAATGGTTGCCATTTCGCTTAAGGTGAGTTGCTCAACAGGCTTACCGAAGTACACCTGTGCGGCAGCCCCCACGCCATAAGCGCGGTAGCCCAGGTAGATTTTGTTGAGGTACAGCTCAAGGATTTCGTCTTTGCTCAGCAGCTGTTCAATACGGATCGCAAGGAACACCTCTTTGATCTTACGTATCAGCGTCTTTTCAGGGCTGAGGAAGAAGTTACGCGCCAGCTGCTGCGTAATGGTACTCGCTCCCTGAGAGGCGTGACCAGAGAACAGCGCAATGCTCGCGGCGCGGAAAATCCCCACCGGATCGACACCGTGGTGCTCGTAAAAACGGCTGTCCTCCGTGGCGATAAAGGCTTTCACCATCACGGGGGGAATTTGGTTTAAGGTCAGCGGAATACGACGCTTCTCGCCATACTGCGCCATGAGCTCGCCATCGGCGCTATAGACTTGCATCGGGATCTGGAGTCGCACATCGCGAAGCGTGGCGACATCAGGTAGCTGTGGCTCAATATATTTGTACAAACCGTAAATCGAGCCTGCTCCCAGCAGAATGCAACAGACTGCAAGGATGAATAAATACTTTACGAACTTCACCGGAGATTTCCCATTTGGTTTCACTTGGGCAGTTTCTAAACAATCGCGCGGTAGTATAAAGGCAAGCCTGATTCATTGATATAGCCGTCAGGGTGACGGGCGATAAGGAGATCGTGAAGCATGGCTTTCAAAACTTGGCAAACGGGCATTCATATTCAACAGGATAGGGTGCTGATCGTCGCACTGGCCCGGGAGAAGTCCGGCTGGTGTTTGCGGCGCTGGTGGGCAATCCCGCTGGCTGAAGGCATCATTCGTGACGGCAAAATTTATCAGTCAGAACAGCTGGTTGATGCGTTACGCGACTGGCGAAAAACGCTGCCGCACTACCACCGGGCGTTCCTCTCTTTCCCGGCAGCACGCACCCTGCAGCGGTCGCTTGCCCGTCCGACCGTTGCGCTGCGCGACAGCGAGCAGCTCTCATGGCTTGGCGCCGCGCTCGCCCGCGAACTGGAGATGTCTGCCGATACGCTCTGTTTCGATTACGTGCAGGATACGCTCAGCAATACCTTTCAGGTGACAGCCGCACAAAACAACGAGGTTGACACCCTTCTGGCGCTGGCGAAGGCGCTGCGTTTGCGGCTGATGACCATTACGCCGGATGCCAGCGCTCTGGCGAATCTTCTTCCTGCGGTGACACCAGCGAAGTGCATCGCCTGGCGGGACGAGCGGCAGTGGCTCTGGGCGATGCGCCACCAGTGGGGACGCCGCTTTACCACAGAAGCAGACAATGTGGCTGAGCTGTCGGCGCTGCTGGCGCTTGGTCCGGATGACATCGCGCTGTTTGATAGCCGACGTGACCCGTGGGAAATCCTTGAGCGCTGCCATGCCCCGCTGCCGGACTGCGGCGCTGATTATACCGTTGCGCTGGCGCTGGCCATGAGCGAGGTGCCCGGATGAGCATCATGAACTTTCTGCCCTGGCGGCAGCAGCGGCGCGCGCGATGCCTGCGTTTCTGGGGCGCAATGTGTGTCGGCACCGTACTGTTAATCTTCATGGCCATTTTCTGTCTGCGGATGAACCCTCTTATGAGGCTGCACGCTCTGCAAACGGATCTGACGGGCATGCAGGCCGTGCAGCATGTGCTTCTCTCCCGGCAGAGACTCGCCTCACAGGCGCAGCTGTCAGCGCAGGAACTTCAACGACGTGCATGGCAACCGGTGCTGGAAGCCCTTTCCCGCACCATTCCGGCACAGGTCTGGCTGACAGAGCTGCGCTATCAGCCTCCTGCTCTGATGCTGAGCGGGTATGCCATAACCCTGCCGGCCCTGTCTGCTCTGCGCGATGCACTTGGCCAAATAGCGGGTTTTACGCCCGGGACGGCGGGTGAGCTTCGGCGGGACAGCCAGGGGCGCTGGATGTTCACCCTTCAGCTTAAAAGCGAGGGGTAACGCGTGGATACCCTGTTAGAACGCTGGTGCGAAAGCCGTCCCAGGTATCGGGTGCTCTTCTGGTGTCTGGGGAGTCTCCTGGCAGGACTGGCCGCGTGGGGCACCTTGCTCAGACCGGTAGACAGGCAGTGTGCTGAACGACAGCGCCAGCTGACTCAGGACACGAGAGCTAACGCAGCGTTATGGCCTGCCGTCAGAAAGGTGCCGTTTCGTCCGGAAACACCGGAATCACGGGAATTGATATCTTTTTCCCCGCTCGATTTTCAGGGTGATAACACGACGCTGATTCACTGGAAGCCGCTGCAGAACGGAGGGGAACTGATGCTGGAGGTTGAGTGGCAGGCGCTTCCGGCGCTTTTCTCCCGGCTGGCGCAGCGGGATGTGCAGATCGCCGCTTTTGCGATTGTGCCACAAGGTACAGCGTTGCGCCTGCGGCTGGAGCTGGCACATGCGAAATAGCGCGCGATATTTGCTGGTTTGCTCAGCGCTGCTATTGACCGGCATGCGCGATCCGTTTCACCCGCCGGACGATCCCTGCGCCATTGGCGAGCTGGCGCAGTGGCACTATCGCGGCATGGTGGGAGGACAGCAGGCTATCGGCATTTTACAGGATGGGCAAAAGCGCTGGTACCGGCTGAAAACGCATGAGCGCTTCCCGGCAGGCTGGACGATAACAGCCATCAATGCAACGGAACTGGTTGTTGATGTGGGTGACACATGTGAACCAGAAAAATGGACGTGGCAACGAGAAGGAACGGATAAGAATGAATTTACGGATAATGCTGTGGCTGCTGGCGTTCAGCCATCCGCTGTGGGCCGCCGCGCCAAAACCGGTCACGCTGGTGGTGGATGACGTTCCTGTGGTCCAGGTGTTACAGGCCCTGGTCGCACAGGAGAACCGTAATCTGGTGGTCTCGCCTGATGTCAACGGCACGATTTCGCTCAACCTGACGCGCGTCCCCTGGCGGCAGGCGTTACGGACGGTAGTCTCCAGTGCCGGACTTGTCCTGCGCGAGGACGCGGGCATTTTTTACGTGCATACCGCCGCCTGGCAGCGTGAACAGCAGGAACGTTCAGAACAAGATCGGGCGCGTCGACAGCTTGATGCGCCGCTGGTGTCTCACACTATCCCTTTTTCCTATGCCGATGCCGGAGAGCTGCAAAAAGCCGCGGAAAAACTCCTGAGCCCGAAGGGGAGTTTATCCGTCGACAAACGCACCAACCGCCTGCTGATCCGGGATAACCAGACGGTGGTGGAGACGCTGCAGCGCTGGGCCGCTCAGATGGATATTGCCGTCGAACAGGTCGAGCTGGCGGCGCACATTGTGACCATTAATGAAAAAAGCCTGCGTGAGCTGGGAGTGAAGTGGAATCTCGCCGACGCCACCGACGCGGGCAAGGTTGGCCAGCTCACCACGCTTGGCAGCGATCTTTCCGTCTCCAGCGCCACCAGCCACGTGGGTTTTAACATCGGACGGATCAATGGTCGGCTGCTGGATCTGGAGCTCTCAGCGCTGGAGCAAAAACAGCAGGTCGATATCATCGCCAGCCCGCGGCTGCTGGCCTCGCACGGGCAACCGGCCAGTATCAAGCAGGGCAGCGAAATTCCGTATCAGGTCTCAAGCGGGGAAAGCGGCGCCACCTCCGTTGAGTTTAAAGAGGCGGTACTCGGAATGGAGGTCACACCGGTGGTCTTACCGGGGGGACGCGTGCGCCTGAAACTACACATCAGCGAAAATATGCCGGGACAGGTTCTACAGCAGGCGGACGGCGAAACGCTGGCGATCGACAAACAGGAGATAGAAACCCAGGTGGAGGTAAAAAGTGGAGAAACGCTGGCGTTGGGCGGAATTTTTTCGCAGAAGAACAAAACCGGCAGTGACAGCGTACCGGGGCTGGGAAAAATCCCCTGGCTTGGTCAGCTTTTTCGCCATGACGGGAAAGACAACGAACGGCGGGAGTTAGTGGTGTTTATTACACCACGTCTGGTCGGTATTCGCTGACGGGTAACGATCCCCGCAATGAATTTGCATTCAGTTTGTTGCAGATGTTTGACGTGGGGCATGAATTAGCATACAAGGAGTACCGATTTGAGTTGGACTTACGTCTTATTACCTTATGCGCCCGGCGCGGTGATTTAATCAGTTGCCAAACAAGCCGGAGTATTGAGATAATTTTTAGTCTGACTCTCGCTCTATTGCATATGAGGTTTCAGTTCATGTCCTGCTACGCCGGGTGTCTGCGCAGCGGGGATTACCATTAACGAATAGTCTTAGTAGTACCGATAAAATGGCAGAGAAACGCAATATCTTTCTGGTTGGGCCTATGGGTGCCGGCAAAAGCACTATTGGGCGTCAGTTAGCTCAACAACTCAATATGGAATTTTACGATTCTGATCAAGAGATTGAGAAACGAACCGGAGCTGATGTGGGCTGGGTTTTCGACGTAGAAGGCGAAGAAGGTTTCCGTGACCGAGAAGAAAAAGTGATCAACGAACTCACGGAAAAACAGGGCATCGTTCTGGCAACAGGCGGCGGCTCTGTGAAATCTCGCGAAACCCGCAACCGTCTCTCCGCCCGTGGCGTAGTGGTCTATCTTGAGACGACTATCGAGAAACAGCTGGCACGTACGCAGCGCGATAAAAAGCGCCCGCTGCTGCAGGTTGAAACGCCACCACGCGAAGTTCTGGAAGCGTTGGCCGATGAACGCAATCCGCTGTATGAAGAGATTGCCGATGTGACCATTCGTACTGACGACCAGAGCGCTAAAGTGGTTGCAAACCAGATTATTCATATGCTGGAAAGCAACTGATTCTGGCTTTATATACACTCGCCTGCGGGTAAAAGCATTAAAGGTGGATGTCGCGTCATGGAGAGGATTACAGTTACTCTCGGGGAACGTAGTTACCCTATCACCATCGCGGCTGGTTTGTTTAACGACCCAGCTTCCTTTTTACCACTGAAAGCGGGTGATCAGGCGATGCTGGTCACCAATGAGACGCTGGCTCCGCTTTATCTCGACCGCGTACGCCACCTGCTTGAGCAGGCGGGCGTAAAAGTCGACAGTGTGATTCTCCCCGATGGCGAGCAGTATAAAAGCCTGACGGTACTGGATACCGTCTTTACCGCATTGCTGCAAAAACCACACGGTCGCGATACAACACTGCTTGCCCTGGGCGGCGGTGTTGTGGGCGATCTGACCGGTTTTGCGGCCGCAAGCTATCAACGTGGCGTCCGTTTTATTCAAATCCCGACCACGTTGCTGTCCCAGGTCGACTCCTCTGTCGGTGGCAAAACGGCAGTCAACCATCCGCTCGGTAAAAACATGATTGGCGCCTTCTACCAGCCCGCATCGGTGGTGGTGGATCTCGACTGTCTGAAAACGCTGCCGAAGCGCGAGCTGGCTTCTGGTCTGGCGGAAGTGATCAAATACGGCATTATTCTGGATGGCGAGTTCTTTAGCTGGCTTGAAGAGAATATGGATGCGCTGCTGGGCCTGGATGAGGCTAAACTGGCATACTGCATTCGTCGTTGCTGTGAGCTGAAAGCAGAAGTTGTTGCCGCAGACGAGCGTGAAACGGGCTTACGTGCTTTACTGAATCTTGGGCATACGTTTGGTCACGCGATTGAAGCCGAAATGGGCTACGGTAACTGGCTGCACGGTGAAGCCGTTGCGGCCGGCATGGTGATGGCGGCTCGCACCTCCGAACGTCTCGGGCAGTTCAAGCCGGAAGAGACGGCACGCATTATTGCGCTGCTTGAGCGTGCAGGTTTGCCGGTGACCGGGCCGCAGGAGATGTCGGCGCAAGCGTATTTACCCCACATGATGCGCGATAAAAAAGTATTGGCAGGTGAGATGCGTCTTGTACTCCCGCTTGCAATAGGGAAGAGTGAAGTACGCGGCGGAGTGCCGCACGATGTCGTTCTTGGCGCTATCGCTGACTGTCAGCAGGCGTAACAACTAGAAAGGTCAGGCCACTGTCGCAGGTGGTCGTTTAGCTTCAGGTGAAATGCAAAGTCGTTGGCATAAGCCTTTGAGTGGGGTGTTAAATGGATGAATTCAAACCAGAAGACGAGCTGAAACCCGATCCCAGCGATCGTCGTACTGGTCGTTCTCGTCAATCTTCAGAACGTGATAACGAGCCGCAGATCAACTTTGACGATGTTGATCTGGATGCAGACGATCGTCGCCCTTCGCGCAGCCGCAACGCGCACGAAGAGCGAGCAGAAGAGGATTATGAGTCCGAAGAAGATTCAATGGACGAACAGCCTGTAGAGCGTCGCCCGCGTAAACGTAAAAAAGCCGCTGCGCCTAAACCGGCGTCCCGCCAGTACATCATGATGGGCCTTGGCGTTCTGGTGCTTGTGCTGCTGATTGTCGGCATTGGCTCCGCGCTTAAAGCACCGTCAACGAACTCAACCGAGCAAACGGCTTCCGCTGAGAAGAGCATCAACCTGTCCGGTAACGATGCGTCCAATCAGGCGAATGGTGCGCAGCCTGCTCCGGGTACCACTTCCGCAGAGCAGACCGCAGGGAACACCGCAGCGCCGCAGGATGTTTCTCTGCCGCCTGTTTCTTCAACCCCTGCTCAGGGTCAGGCACCTGCTACGCCTGAAGGCCAGCAGCGCGTAGAAGTTCAGGGAGACCTGAACAATGCGTTGACGCAGCCGCAGAACCAGCAGCAGGTTGATAACGTCGTGGTTAACTCTACGTTGCCAACTGAACCTGCAACCGTTGCCCCGGTTCGCGGTGGTAACGCTCAGCCGCAAGCGGCCGCGACGGAAACCAAGCCGCGCCAGACGCAGACTGCGACACGTCCTGAACGCAAGCAGGCGGTGATTGAGCCTAAGCGTGAAACCAAACCTCAGGCAGTCGTTAAAGCGCCTGAAGTGAAAGCCGTACCGGCACAGCCGAAACACACCGAAACGGCCGCGGTGAGCGAGCCAGCTAAAGCGCCCGTCACGCAGACTGCGCCGAAAGCCACGGCGACCACCACGGCACCGGCTGCCACAGCTGCGCCTGCAGCAACGGCTCCAGCAGCCACGGCAACAGCCTCCAGCAGCGCAGCAGGTAAAACTGCAGGTAACGTTGGCTCGCTGAAGTCTGCGCCATCCAGCAACTACACGCTGCAGCTGAGCAGTTCGTCTAACTATGACAACCTCAACAGCTGGGCGAAGAAATCAAATCTGAAAAACTACGTTGTTTATCAGACGACCCGTAACGGTCAGCCGTGGTATGTGCTGGTGAGCGGTGTTTATTCGTCCAAAGATGAAGCAAAACGTGCCGTAGCGGCGCTGCCAGCTGATGTTCAGGCGAAAAACCCATGGGCGAAGCCGATTCATCAGGTTCAGGCCGATCTGAAGTAATGTTTAAAGCGCAGGATGCTGTCGGAGCTTTCTCCACAGCTGGAGAAGGTGTAATCAGTTAGTCAGCATGAAAAAAAATCGCGCTTTTCTGAAATGGGCAGGGGGGAAATACCCCCTGCTCGATGATATTAAAAAGCACCTGCCTAAAGGCGAGTGTCTTATCGAACCTTTCGTGGGTGCAGGATCGGTGTTCCTCAACACCGATTTTTCTCGTTATATCCTGGCGGATATCAACAGCGACCTTATCAGCCTCTATAACATCGTTAAGCTGCGTACCGATGAGTATGTCGCCGAGGCGCGCAAACTGTTTACGCCCGAGAACAATAACCCGGACGTTTACTACCAGTACCGCGCGGAGTTTAACCAGAGCCAGGACCCGTTCCGCAGAGCCCTGCTGTTCCTCTACCTCAACCGACATGGTTACAACGGCCTGTGCCGGTATAACCTGCGCGGGGAATTTAACGTGCCTTTTGGCCGCTATAAGCGCCCGTATTTTCCGCAGGACGAGCTGTATCACTTTGCCGAAAAAGCGCAGAACGCAGAGTTTCATTGCCTCTCCTATGAAGAGTGTATGGAACTGGCAGGCGTAAACTCGGTGGTTTACTGTGACCCGCCTTACGCGCCGCTGTCTGCGACGGCGAACTTCACCGCCTATCACACCAACAGCTTCAGCCCGGCCGAACAGGCTCGTCTGGCTGAGATGGCGGAAAAGCTGGTCAGCAAAAGAATTCCGGTGTTAATTTCGAATCACGATACCCCTGATACGCGCGAATGGTACAAAGCCGCGAAGCATTTTCAGGTCAAAGTGCGGCGTAGCATTAGCAGCAACGGCGGCACACGTAAAAAGGTGGACGAACTTCTGGCTCTTTATCGCCCCTGAGCCGTTTTGCCCGCCGGTAAACACATTTCAAGGAGAAGCGGATGAAACAGTTTTTGATTGCTCCCTCAATTCTGTCGGCCGATTTTGCCCGTCTGGGTGAAGATACCGCCAAAGCTCTCGCGGCTGGCGCAGATGTCGTCCATTTCGACGTGATGGATAACCACTACGTTCCGAATCTGACCATTGGTCCAATGGTGCTCAAGGCATTGCGTAACTATGGCATTACCGCGCCGATCGACGTTCACCTGATGGTGAAGCCTGTTGACCGCATCGTGCCTGACTTCGCCGCGGCGGGTGCCAGCATCATCACTTTCCATCCGGAAGCCTCTGAACACGTCGACCGCACGCTGCAGCTGATCAAAGAGAACGGCTGTAAAGCGGGTCTGGTGTTTAACCCGGCCACGCCGCTGAGCTATCTCGACTATGTCATGGACAAGCTGGACGTGATCCTGCTGATGTCCGTTAACCCGGGCTTTGGCGGCCAGTCGTTTATCCCCCACACGCTGGATAAGCTGCGTGAAGTTCGCCGTCGTATTGACGAGTCAGGCTACGATATTCGTCTGGAAGTGGACGGCGGTGTGAAAGTGAATAACATTGGTGAAATTGCGGCAGCGGGCGCGGATATGTTTGTTGCCGGTTCAGCCATTTTCGACCAACCGGATTACAAAAAAGTCATTGATGAAATGCGCCGCGAGCTGGCGAAGGTAAGTCATGGATAAATTACAGGCTATTCGGGGTGTGGCATTCGACCTCGACGGTACGCTGGTCGACAGCGCGCCGGGCTTAACGAGCGCCGTAGATCAGGCGCTGTACGCACTTGAGCTGCCCGTTGCAGGTGAAGAACGCGTGGTAACGTGGATTGGCAACGGCGCCGATGTTCTGATGGAGCGTGCGCTGACGTGGGCTCGCCAGGAGCGTGCGTCGCAGCGTTCCGCCCAGGGTAAACCGAGCGTCGATCACGCTGACATTCCTAAGGATGAGCAGCTGCGTATTCTGCGCAAACTGTTCGATCGTTTCTACGAAGAGACCGTCGAGGAGGGCAGTTTCCTGTTCCCGGACGTTCAGGAAACGCTGAGCGCGCTGCACGCGAAGGGCATCCCGCTGGGGCTGGTGACCAACAAGCCAACCCCGTTCGTTGCACCTCTGCTGGAAGCGCTCGATATCGCGAAGTATTTCTCCGTGATTGTGGGCGGCGATGACGTGCAGAACAAAAAGCCGCATCCGGAACCGCTTTTGCTGGTGGCAGGAAAATTATCCTTAACGCCTGCGGAGCTGCTCTTTGTCGGGGATTCGCGCAATGATATTCTGGCTGCCCGAGCGGCAGGGTGTCCTTCCGTCGGATTAACCTATGGCTACAACTACGGTGAGGCCATCACGCTAAGTGAGCCGGATGTGGTCTTTGACCACTTCAAAGATTTGTTGCCCGCACTCGGGCTTTCGCACAGTGAACATCAGGAATTGAATAATGACTAAGCCCATCGTTTTTAGTGGCGCACAGCCTTCAGGTGAATTGACCATTGGTAACTACATGGGTGCGTTACGTCAGTGGGTCAGCATGCAGGATGACTACCATTGCATCTACTGCATCGTCGATCTCCATGCGATTACCGCGCGTCAGGATCCTGAGAAGCTGCGCAAAGCCACTCTCGATACGCTGGCGCTGTACCTTGCCTGCGGCATCGATCCTGAGAAAAGCACCATCTTCGTTCAGTCTCACGTGCCGGAGCACGCGCAGCTGGGCTGGGCGCTGAACTGCTACACCTATTTCGGCGAGCTGAGCCGCATGACCCAGTTCAAGGATAAATCCGCGCGCTACTCTGAAAACATCAACGCCGGTCTGTTTGACTATCCGGTGCTGATGGCGGCAGACATCCTGCTGTATCAAACCAACCAGGTGCCGGTGGGTGAAGACCAGAAGCAGCATCTTGAGCTGAGCCGCGATATCGCCCAGCGCTTTAACGCGATCTACGGTGATGTGTTCAAAGTGCCAGAGCCGTTTATTCCAAAATCCGGTGCGCGCGTGATGTCGCTGCTGGAGCCGACCAAAAAGATGTCCAAGTCTGACGATAACCGCAACAACGTTATCGGCCTGCTGGAAGATCCGAAATCCGTCGTCAAAAAGCTCAAGCGCGCGGTCACCGACTCCGACGAGCCGCCTGTTGTGCGCTACGACGTGCAGAACAAAGCGGGCGTCTCCAACCTGCTGGATATCCTCTCCGGCGTGACCGGCCAGAGCATTCCTGAGCTGGAACAGCACTTCGAAGGCAAGATGTACGGCCACCTGAAAGGTGAAGTGGCAGACGCCGTTTCCGGGATGCTGACTGAGCTGCAGGAGCGCTATAACCGCTATCGCAATGACGAAGCCTTCCTGCAGAAGGTGATGAAAGAGGGCGCGGAAAAAGCCAGCGCGCGCGCGTCCGAAACCCTGAAAGCGGTATACAACGCGATTGGGTTTGTGGGTAAACCTTAAGTAAAAGCAAAACGGTAACCACGTTACCGTTTTTAGGGTTTGTTCCCTCTCCCTGTGGGAGAGGGTCAGGGTGAGGGCATCAGGCCGCACTTCCCTAAACAAAAAAACCGGGACATCCCGGTTTTTTTACGCCTGTAAAACGTTTACTGCTGCGCCGCCGGGCCGCAACCACCGATGATCTTCGAAATGGAGATCGCCGGGTGCAGCAGATAATCGTAGCTGCAGTTATTTTTGGTGTTCTGTACGTGACCGGTGCAGGCAGTCAGCGTCGATAACAGGCCAACCAGAATGGCGGCTTTTGCCAGTTTGAACATACGCATTCCTTGTCTTAAAAACGAAAATTGGATGTAACTCAATGGAATAAAGGGAAAAGTTCCACTTCGGGGCGGTATGTTATCGACAGCGGTAAGAGGGGAGTAGTCCGCTTAAGGACTACTCCGGGAAGGAAGAGTATGCGTTAGTGATTCGAGAACCAGTTCAGCCTGTCGCGCAGTTCAACCACACGGCCCACCACAATCAGCGCCGGGCTTTCAACCTGCTGCGCCAGCTCACCGAGCTGCGTCAGTACACCATCCACCACGCGCTGCGTAATGGCGGTGCCGTTTTCGACTAGCGCGACGGGCATATCCGCATTCATACCGTGCTCCAGCAGCTTCGCCTGAATCGTGGCGGCCTGATTGAGCCCCATGTAGAACACCAGCGTCTGCTTTTCGGCGGCCAGGTTATGCCAGTCCAGCCCGCTGCCGGTCTTCAGGTGGCCCGTCACCAGACGCACGCTCTGGGCGTAATCCCGGTGGGTCAGCGGAATGCCAGAGTACGCTGAGCAGCCGGATGCTGCCGTAATGCCCGGCACGACGGAGAACGGAATGCCCGCGTCGCACAGGGTTTCCAGCTCCTCGCCGCCGCGACCAAAGATAAACGGATCGCCGCCCTTAAGGCGCACTACGCGCTTACCTTTCTGCGCCTCGCGCAGCAGGATCTGGTTAATCTCCTCCTGCGGCACGCAGTGGTAGCCCGCCCGTTTGCCCACGAAGACGCGGTCGGCATCGCGGCGTACCAGGTTCATGATGTCATCAGAAACCAGACGGTCGTACACCACGATATCCGCCTGCTGGATCTGCTGTAGTCCTTTCAGCGTCAGCAGACCCGCATCGCCGGGACCTGCGCCCACCAGCACCACTTCACCGCGATGGTCCAGCGGTTCACTCAGCAGCTGTTCGGTCGTCTCTTCAACGGCTTTGGTATCCTGATTCGCCAGCGACTGCGCCAGCCTGTCGTTCACAAAGAATTTTTCCCAGAAGCGGCGGCGCTCGCCCACTGTCGAGAAGGTTTGCTTCACGCGGGAGCGGAGTTGCCCGGCATAATGCGCAATCTGACCAAGATGCTGGGGCAACAGGGCTTCCAGTTTTTCCCGCAGCAGACGCGCGAGAACCGGTGAACGTCCCCCGGACGATACCGCAATCATCAGCGGCGAGCGGTCGATAATCGACGGCATGATAAAGCTGGCCTCTTTCGGCGCATCCACCACGTTGCAGAAGATACGGCGCGCTTCGCAGGCATCGCTCACGCGCTGGTTCACTTCATCGTCATCCGTCGCGGCAATGGTCAGCCAGCAGGTATCCAGCAGGGATTCATTAAACGCACCCTGTTCCAGCGTGAGCATCCCTTCCTGCGCCCAAACCTCAAACTGGGGGGCGAAGGACAGGGCATTCACGGTCAGGCGGGCGCCAGCCTCTAACAGCAGGCGCGCTTTGCGCTCGGCCACGTCGCCGCCGCCCACGAGCAGGCAGTCGCGGTTGCGTAATTGACAAAAAATCGGCAGGTGATCCACGACGTTACCTCACAGCATTCATGGCGGGGGAAGAATTGACGTCAGGATAACAGCAGGAATCGTACAGAACATACGGTTTTTCCTGCCGTTACCCATAAGGGGTCATAAGCCTTTCCTATTGAAAAGGCGAGGGGTTACGCTTTCAGCTGCACCTCGCCGTCCTTCACGCGGACGTCGTAGTGTTTGACCGAGAAGCTTTCATCTTCCATGCAGAGTCCGTCGGTTAAGCGGAAACGCTGCTTTTTCAACGGGCTGGCGACCCACAGTTCACCCTGGTGCTCGGCAATCAGTCCGCGGGAGAGCACGCTGGCCTCGAAGAACGGGTCGATATTGCTGATGGCAAAAACCTGTTCATCGTGACGAGGGCGGAAAATCGCCACCTGCTCGTTGCCCAGCAGCGCACAGACGCCGGTTGCGGGGAGAATGTCGTTAATATTGCAGATGTTTACCCACTGGCTCATGCGTTTTCCTCCACCAGCGTGACCGGAATACGTTCATACGGCGTCGCCGGACGATGCTGTTCGCGCTCCGGCACAACCTGTACGTTCGGGTCGCGCTGGGTGCTGTTGATAAAGTGTTTGAAGCGCGTCTGCGCCGCCGGGGTGTTGACGGTTTCCGTCCACTCGCAGATCACCGCCTCGCGCAGGCGCGCCATTTCCGCTTCCAGATGCTCGTTCAGGCCCAGCTTGTCGTCGATGATGACCGATTTCAGGTAGTCGATGCCGCCCTCGAGGTTATCGAGCCAGGAGGCGGTACGGGTCAGCTTATCGGCGGTACGGATGTAGAACATCATGAAGCGGTCGAGATACTGAATCAGCGTGTCGCGATCGAGATCCGCCGCCAGCAGGTCCGCATGGCGCGGTTTCATCCCGCCGTTGCCGCACACATACAGGTTCCAGCCTTTCTCGGTGGCAATAATACCCACGTCTTTACCCTGCGCTTCCGCACATTCGCGGGTGCAGCCGGAGACACCAAACTTCATTTTGTGCGGGGTACGGATGCCTTTGTAGCGGTTTTCCAGCTCCACGCCGAAGCCCACGCTGTCGCCGACGCCGTAGCGACACCAGGTGCTGCCCACGCAGGTTTTCGCCATGCGCAGCGCTTTGGCGTACGCGTGGCCGGTTTCGAAGCCCGCTTCAATCAGCTGACGCCAGATTTCCGGCAGATCGTCCTTCTGCGCGCCGAACAGGCCGATACGCTGGGAGCCGGTAATTTTGGTGTAAAGGTTAAATTCACGTGCGATACGGCCCACCGCAACCAGCCCTTCCGGCGTAATTTCACCACCGGCCGAGCGTGGAATCACGGAGTAGGTGCCGTCTTTCTGGATGTTGGCCAGGAAGTTGTCGTTGGTGTCCTGCAGCGGCGTATGCTCGGGCTTGAGCACGTACTCGTTCCAGCAGGAGGCCAGCAGGGAGCCGACGGTCGGTTTACACACTTCACAGCCGTAGCCGTGGCCGTGCTTCGCCAGCAGTTCGTCGAAGGACTTAATGCCTTCCACGCGGATCAGGTGGTACAGCTCCTGGCGAGAATACGCGAAGTGCTCGCACAGGTTGTTGTTCACTTCGATGCCCTGTTTCGCCAGTTCGGCGTTCAGCACCTGAGTGACCAGCGGAATACAGCCGCCGCAGCCGGTACCGGCTTTGGTTTCCGCTTTCAGCGCCGCAACGGTGTGGCACCCTTTGTTGATCGCGGAGATCAGCATGCCTTTGGTCACGTCGAAGCAGGAGCAAATCTGCGCGCTGTCCGGCAGTTTATCCACGCCGATGGACGGCTTGCCGCTGGAGGCGTGCGCCGGGAGGATCAGCGCGTCCGGGTTTTCCGGCAGCTCGATGGCGTTGAGCACCAGCTGGAGCAGGTTACCGAAGTCGCTGGTGTCGCCCACCAGCACCGCGCCGAGCAGGGTTTTGTTGTCCTGGCTGACGATGAGTCGTTTGTAGACCTCTTTGCTTTCGTCCAGATAGACGTAGCTGCGGGAATTCGGGGTGCGGCCGTGCGCATCGCCAATACCGCCTACATCCACGCCCAGCAGCTTCAGCTTGGCGCTCATGTCTGCGCCGGTGAAGGCGTTTTCGCTGCCGAGGATATGATCCACGGCGACCTGCGCCATTTTGTAGCCCGGCGCCACCAGGCCGTATACGCGGTTGTTCCAGCTGGCGCATTCGCCGATGGCGTAGATATCCGGATCGGAGGTCTGGCAGGTGTCGTTAATCATGATCCCGCCGCGCTGCGCGACGGCCAGACCGCACTGGGTCGCCAGCTTGTCGCGCGGACGAATACCGGTGGAGAAGACGATGAAGTCCACCTCCAGCTCGCTGCCGTCGGCAAAGCGCATGGTTTTGCGCGCTTCAGTCCCTTCCTGAACGATCTCTTTGGTGTTCTTGCTGGTGTGAACCTTCACGCCCATGCTTTCGATTTTACGACGCAGCTGGTCACCACCCATGTGGTCGAGCTGTTCGGCCATCAGCATCGGGGCAAATTCGATGACGTGGGTTTCCACGCCGAGGTTTTTCAGCGCGCCTGCCGCTTCCAGACCCAGCAGGCCGCCGCCGACAACCGCGCCGCGTTTGCTTCGACGCGCACAGGATTCGATAGCGTTGAGATCTTCAATGGTACGGTAGACGAAGCAATCCTGCGTTTCCGAGCCTTTAATTGGCGGGATCCACGGGTACGAGCCTGTCGCCATGATCAGCTTGTCGTAAAAAACCGTACGGCCAGCACTGGAGTGGATCACTTTTTCCTGACGGTTGATGGTGATAGCGCGTTCGCCCACCAGCACTTTTACGCCATGCTTCTCGTAGAAACCTTCGCGCACCAGAGAGAGCTCTTCGGCGGTATGATGGGAGAAGTAGGAAGACAAGTGCACACGATCGTACGCCTTGCGGGGTTCTTCACAGAACACGGTAATATCGAACTGCTCAGCATCGGCCTTATCGAGAAGATCCTCAATAAAGCGGTGGCCGACCATACCGTTACCGATGATAGCGAGTCTGACTTTGCTCATTATTGCCTCGATTTCTTTTCTATTATTGCCTACCTTAACGATTCAGCAGGGGCGCTTATTGATGCAAATCAAATACGTCTTCGCCTACTCCTTAGGTGGTATATGACTGATTTGTCAGGATTTTTATAAGTTGCGGAAATCGCAGGCTTTTCGTGTTCGTTGAATTTGTGTACAACTCAGGGGCGGTTTTGCAAAAATCGATACGCCTGAATATCAGCTGCGTTTATGAGGGAAAAGGTATGTCTACATCACCGTTATGGCTTGTTCAGAATGTACGTTTACCGGGTCGGGATGGGCTGTGGCAACTTGCCATCGAGAACGGGCGATTTGGTGACATCACCCCCATGGACGATACCCACGCCGAAAGTTATGAGGTACTGAACGCGCGCGGTGGGCTTGCTCTCCCGCCGTTCATCGAGCCGCATATTCATCTTGATACCACCCAGACGGCGGGGGAGCCGAACTGGAACCAGTCCGGCACGCTGTTCGAAGGCATTGAACGCTGGGCGGAGCGCAAGGCGCTGCTCAGCCATGAGGATGTGAAAGCCCGCGCCTGGAAAACGCTGAAGTGGCAAATCGCTAACGGCATCCAGTTTGTTCGTACCCATGTGGATGTCTCTGACCCGACGCTCACCGCCCTAAAGGCGATGCTGGAGGTGAAACAGGAGGTGGCGCCGTGGGTAACGCTGCAAATCGTCGCGTTTCCGCAGGAAGGTATTCTCTCTTACCCGAACGGCGCGGCGCTGCTGGAAGAGGCGTTAAAACTGGGGGCCGACGTGGTGGGGGCGATCCCGCACTTCGAATTTACCCGGGAATATGGCGTCCAGTCGCTGCATATCGCGTTTGAGCTGGCGAAGAAGTATGACCGACCGCTGGATATCCACTGTGATGAAATTGACGACGAACAGTCGCGGTTTGTCGAGACGGTGGCCACGCTGGCGTATGAGGCCGGCATCGGCCCGCGCGTGACGGCCAGCCACACCACCGCCATGCACTCCTATAACGGCGCTTACACCTCGCGGCTCTTCCGCCTGCTGAAAATGTCGGGGATTAACTTCGTCGCGAACCCGCTGGTCAACATCCACCTGCAGGGGCGCTTTGATGACTATCCGAAGCGTCGCGGCATCACCCGGGTGAAAGAGCTGCAGGAGGCGGGCATTAACGTCTGCTTCGGTCACGACGACGTCTTCGACCCGTGGTACCCGCTCGGTACCGGCAACATGCTGCAGGTGCTGCATATGGGGCTGCACGTCTGTCAGATGATGGGCTATCCGCAAATCGACAGCGGCCTGAATCTCATCACCCACAACAGCGCCCGGACCTTTGGCCTGAGCGATTACGGCATTGAAACGGGAAACCCGGCAAACCTGATTATTCTGCCTGCGGAGAGCGGGTTTGAAGCGGTGCGCTGCCAGGTGCCGGTGCGCTGGTCGATTCGTCAGGGACGGATCATTACCACCACGCAGCTGGCGCAGACCTGGATCCAGATGGATACCGGAGGAGAAGAGGTAAGTTTCGCCAGAAACAGCCCCTCTGCCTAATGCAAAGGGGCGCAGGGTTTAGTGCGATGCCGCTGCCGCGTTGTGCTGGCGGTGGCGGGTCACAAAGCCCAGGATGAAGCACATGATGAACACCACGGCGTACAGACCGTTCGCGGTATGCAGCGCGGCCAGCGGGCCGCTGTGGGCAACGATCGGGCCCGTCACCACGAAGGTCAGCATGGTGCCGATGGTGCCACAGGTCAGAACGAAGTTAACCAGCTTCGGCGAGGCCACTTTGGTCTGCAGGGAGCCCAGGGTGATGATCGAGGTGTAGATCGCGCTGGAGAAGAAGCCCAGGGTCAGAATGAACCACGGCATATGTTCCGGGGAGCCGTTGATAAACAGGTACATCAGCACGGTCGCCAGACCTGCCAGTACGGTCAGAATGCGCTGCAGGTCGAAGAAGCGCAGGATGAAGCTAAACGCCCACATGCCGAACATGTAAGACATCCAGAAATCGCTCACCAGTTTACCCGCATCGTTCAGGCTCATGCCCAGACCTTTGGCGTATTCCGGTACCCAGGAGATAAAGCCCAGCTGGCCCAGGATATAGCACAGGGCGGCGATGGAGAGGAATAGCACGCCGATGCCCCACTTCTCTTTCGCGACGGGTTCTGCGGTGGTTTGCGCTTTCTTGCCCAGCACCGGGAACTCGCAGCCGAAGGTCAGAATAAAGATCGCCACGTAGACCAGACCAATGCAGGCATAGACCCAGTACCACTCGATGCTGCGCGCCAGCAGAACGGCCGCGACCATCGGGAAAATCATTCCGGCCATGCTGAAGAAGGAGTCGGTAAACAGCAGGCGCGCGCCGCGCTGGCGGCCTTCATACATATGGGTAATCAGGAACGTACCGATCGACATGGTGATCCCGCTGACCAGACCAAGCACGAACATCGCGGCTGAGAACAGCGCGATGCTGTGGCTTAGCATCAGGCCAGCCACGGCGGCGACCATCAGCACAAAGCCAAAACGCAGCTGGGTTTTCAGCGGCACGATTTCCATCAGCCAGGCATTCAGGAAAATAGAGATCAGGATCCCTGCGTTGAGGAAGGTGAAGGTATTACTCATGCTGGAAACGGGCAGCTGGAAGTAGTCTGCGATATTTCCCATCACCATCCCGGTGACGATCACCAACGCGCCGGTCAGGGCGTAGGAGAAGAAGCTGATCCATGTGAGCTTGATGCGATTGCTGTTAGTCATGTCTGGCCTGTTCAGAAAAAGAAAAGCGCCCAGGGGGCGCTGAGAGCGGGCAGATTTTAGACATTAAAGTGATCTATTCATATCTTTTAAGAGAAATTAGAACTTCATTGCATGTTTTTGTGTGATCTTGATCACACAAAAAGACCCTAAAGCCAACCGTTTGCGTGGTTACAACTGTTTCAATTTCGTAAAATTAGGTAAAAGGCTGGTCTCCGTTCATACTGCTCTTTAGAATCAAGCCATTCGCTTTTTATACTGCGCTTTGTTAAGGAATTCTCATGCTCAAATCAACACTGGCGGCTGTCGCAGCTGTGTTTGCTCTTTCTGCCGTTTCCCCTGCTGCGCTGGCAGCCAAAGGGGACCCTCACGTTCTGCTGACCACCTCCGCCGGGAACATTGAGCTGGAACTGAATAGCCAGAAAGCTCCGGTTTCTGTGAAAAACTTCCTCGACTACGTGAACAGTGGTTTCTATAACAACACGACCTTCCACCGCGTGATCCCTGGCTTTATGGTGCAGGGCGGCGGCTTCAACGAGCAGATGCAGCAGAAGCAGCCGAACCCGCCTATTAAAAACGAAGCGGACAACGGCCTGCTGAACAAGCGCGGCACCATCTCCATGGCGCGTACCGCAGACAAAGACAGCGCGACCAGCCAGTTCTTCCTCAACGTGGCGGATAACGCCTTCCTCGACCACGGCCAGCGTGACTTCGGCTATGCGGTCTTCGGTAAAATCGTGAAAGGGATGGACGTGGCCGACAAGATTTCTCAGGTGCCTACTCACGACGTCGGTCCGTATCAGAATGTGCCGTCAAAACCTGTCGTGATCCTCTCCGCAAAAGTTCTGCCGTAATTCTTCTGAACGCGGGCTTCTCATGCCCGCGTTATGTCGCCCTCCCTGCGAAAGCGCGTTTTGCTGCTTATACTTGTGGCAAACGGACTATTCAGGGAGGCGTTAAGTGAAAAAACTCACCGACAAGCAAAAATCCCGTCTCTGGGAGCAGCAGCGTAGCGTCAACTTTCAGGCCAGTTGTCTCCTTGAGAAAGGTAATGGTCCATCGGATCCCGACATTGAGACCCTTGAGCTTGGGCCTTCCGCGCCCGGGTTACCCCATCTGTGCCTTATTCACCGCCATCTCTACCGCAGAGAGATGAAGCGGGCAGGCGAGTTCCGTACCGATGATATATTCAAGGGTGATATTCCCTTCTGCCATTTCGAATACATCGAAAAAATGGGTAATGAGCTGATGGCGGCGCTGGAAAGCGAAAAGTATCTCGTGGGTCTTGAGAAAGCGGCGTTTGTTGACCGGGTTAGCCACTATTACTGCGAAATCAACATGCTGCATCCCTTCATGCGCGGCAACGGTATTGCCCAGCGCGTTTTCTTCGAGCAGCTGGCGCTCCACGCGGGCTACGCGCTGGACTGGCGCGATATCGATCCCGAACAGTGGGTGGCGGCTAACCGCAGCGGCGCAACGGGTGATTTAACCGCGCTAAACGCTATCTTTGCCAAAGTAGTGAGCGAAGCGCGGGAATCTGAGTAGAATAGGGCGGCATTTTTTTCGGGAGCCGCCATGATTCTGCTGATTGATAACTACGATTCCTTCACCTGGAACCTTTACCAGTATTTTTGTGAACTGGGTGCAGAGGTGGTTGTTCGTCGCAACGACGAGATCGATCTCGCCGATATCGAGACGCTGGCTCCTCAGAAAATCGTTATTTCACCGGGGCCCTGCACCCCGTCGGAGTCGGGTATTTCACTGGAGGTTATCCAGCACTATGCCGGCAGGCTGCCGATCCTGGGCGTCTGTCTGGGCCATCAGGCGATTGCCCAGGCGTTTGGCGCCACCATCGTGCGCGCCGCCAAAGTGATGCACGGTAAAACCTCGCCGGTCACCCACACGGGCACCGGAGTGTTCACGGGGCTCAATAATCCGTTAACCGTGACGCGCTACCATTCCCTGGTCATTGACCCGTCGACGTTGCCCGACTGCTTTGAGGTCACCGCCTGGAGCGATACGCAGGAGATCATGGGGATTCGCCACCGCGAATGGGATCTCGAAGGCGTGCAGTTCCATCCGGAAAGCATCCTCAGTGAACAAGGGCACGCGCTGCTGGCAAATTTCCTCCATCGCTGAATAACTGTTGCCTTGCTGTGATTTTTTATGCATATTTTGTGATTATATTTTCACAATCACTGTGACATAAAATGGATGGTCATGACATGGCAACTGAACAACCAGCAATTACCCGCGCGACATTCGATGAAGTGATCCTGCCGATTTATGCACCGGCTGAGTTTATCCCAGTGAAGGGAAAGGGCAGCCGCGTCTGGGATCAGCAGGGTAAAGAGTATGTGGATTTCGCGGGCGGTATTGCGGTCACGGCGCTGGGTCATTGCCATCCCGCGCTGGTTGAGGCGCTAAAAACCCAGGGCGAAACCCTGTGGCACACCAGCAACGTGTTCACCAACGAACCGGCGCTGCGCCTGGGACGTAAGATCATCGATGCCACCTTCGCCGAGCGCGTGCTGTTTATGAACTCCGGCACCGAAGCCAACGAAACCGCCTTTAAGCTGGCGCGCTACTACGCGACAACGCGCCACAGCCCGTACAAAACCAAAATCATCGCCTTCCACAATGCCTTCCACGGACGCTCCTTCTTTACCGTTTCCGTTGGCGGACAGCCGAAGTATTCCGACGGGTTTGGCCCGAAACCGGCTGATATCGTCCACGTGCCGTTTAACGATCTGCACGCGGTGAAAGCGGTGATGGACGACCATACCTGCGCGGTAGTCGTTGAGCCGATCCAGGGTGAAGGCGGCGTGACGGCGGCAACCCCGGAATTCCTGAAAGGGCTGCGCGAACTGTGCGACGAACATCAGGCGCTGCTGGTCTTTGATGAAGTGCAGTGTGGAATGGGACGTACCGGCGATCTGTTCGCGTATATGCACTACGGCGTGACGCCGGATATTCTGACCAGCGCGAAAGCGCTCGGCGGCGGTTTCCCGGTGAGTGCGGTACTGACGACGCAGGAGATCGCCTCCGCGTTCCACGTTGGCTCTCACGGCTCTACCTACGGCGGTAACCCGCTGGCGAGCGCCGTGGCGGGTGCCGCGTTCGACATCATCAACACGCCAGAGGTGTTGAACGGCGTCAGCGCGAAGCGCGAGCTGTTCGTAAAACACCTGCAAAAGATTGACGAGCAGTACGATGTGTTCAGCGAGATCCGCGGGATGGGGTTATTGATTGGTGCCGAGCTGAAGCCGCAGTATAAGGGCCGCGCGCGCGACTTCCTGCACGCCGCCGCTCGCGAAGGGGTGATGGTGCTGAACGCCGGACCGGACGTGATGCGTTTCGCACCTTCGCTGGTGGTGGAAGACAAAGACATCGAAGAAGGATTAACCCGCTTTGCCGCCGCGGTCGCGAAGATCGTAAAAGGTTAATACGCCGTCCGCTTCAACCTGCGGGTTAGCCAAATCCCGTGATGCGGACGCTGACGCCATGCCACCGACGAAATGGTGTGCATGGTGTTCAGATGCCCCAGTACGCGCTGCAAATGCTGTTCCAGGGTGCTCATTGGCCCGTGGGTTAACGTTTCCGGCGCTTCCAGAATGTTCGAATCTCCCGACTCACCCGGCGAGTCATACTCCAGACGCTGCTGACACCGCTGCAACGCAATTTCACACGACTGCAAATAGCGCTGCGCCAGATCCGGCGTGAGCATCGTGTGCTCGCGCGCAAGCGTGGTCATGGCGTTAATGTGCTCGACGATAAACTGGCTGTGCGTCACCCAGAGCTTCATGTCTGCCAGATAGTGCGAGTTAAAGCCCGGCTCCTGCATCGCCTGGTTGAGCGAGTTGAACAGGGCGTTGTGCGCCTGGTTGACCTTCATGCGCTGATACGCCAGCGGGGAGGGCTGCGGGTCGTCGCTCAGGATCAGGCGAATGGCCTGCTGGTCGGCTTCCAGCGCGTCGTGGGCGTTCTGGCGCAGCAGTCCACTTTGCCACTGCGGCCACAGCCAGACCATGCCGCCAAAGGCAATCAGGCAGCCGATCAGGGTATCAATCAGCCTGGCGACAATAAACTGTTCGCCATTGAGCGTGAGCAGCTGCAGGGTGTATACCGCCGTCACCGTAAACCCCACCATCGCCCAGCCGTAGTTTTTGCGGATAATCAGGTAGCTCACCAGCGTGATCGCCAGCATGCCTGCCAGAGTATAGCCTTCCGGCACGTGGAAGTGCAGCGTCACGCCCGCGATGATCAGCCCGGCCATGGTGCCGCCCGCCCGATGCAGAATACGCACCCGCGTGGCGCCGTAGCCGTTCTGGGTGACAAACAGCACGGTCATTAAGATCCAGTAGGGTTTCGGCAGATGCAGCGCCATGCCCATCAGGCTGGCGGTACTGAGCATCACGCTAATTCGTGCGGCGTTGCGCAGGGCGGACGATTTAAGAGAAAGATAGCTTTTGAGCGCGGGCAATAGCGGCAGCCGTTTCTGCTTATCCGCCATCAGGTCGCGGGGATAAAGCGGGCGCTGCGTGCGCAACACGCGGGCGATACGGCTGAAGTGCCAGGCGGCAAACTGGCCGACGGGGTTATCCGGATGCTGACGAGCGATTTTCTCCAGCGCGCCCAGCTGCTTATCCATGTTAAAGCGCGTCGGGTAGCGGTGATAGAGAATATCATCGGCCAGCACGCGCAGGCGTGCGGACACCGTCTGCGCGTTCCAGCGGATCACCGCTTCGGCGTGGCTGCGCTCGACCAGCTTTTGCACCTCCTGCGGGTGGTGCAGGCTAACGGAGATATGCTCCTGCAGATCCAGCCCGACCTGGAAGGTGCGCAGCAGCCGTTTGTACTCGTGGTTCTTGTTGGCGGCGAGCATATGAAGCTGCTGATAGCACTGGCTTATCAGATCCACCACCTTCTGCTGGCGCGTCAGCAGGGGCGGTAAGGATTTTTCCGGATCGGTATGCTGGGTCAGCAGGGTGTATTTGGCTTCGCAGTAATCCGCAAGCTGCACATAGAGCAGGCTCAGGGATTCACGCAGCGGCTGCTCCCGCCACAGCCAGAACCAGAACCAGTTAAACAGGCCGTACCATAATGTCCCCAGGGCGTAGATCAGCAGCGGCTCCCACACCGGCATATTCCCGGCGAGGCTCAGCGTGAAAATGGCCGCAATCAGCGACGCGGGAAGCAGGCGGGCGTGCAGCGAACTGATTTCCGCCGTGACGCCGAGGGTCATCGCCAGCACGGTCAGGATCAGCGGCAGCGGAATATCACGAGCCAGTAAAAGCTGTACGGCGAGGCTACAGCCCGCAAACAGGCAGCCGCCGATAATCAGGCGTTTGAAAAAGCGCTTATGCGGCGTGTCCAGACCAGCAATGTTGCAGCAGGCGGGTACAAGGGAAAACAGCAGGCCTTGCTGAAGATGCCCGAGGATCAGGCCTATGGCCACAGGAAGACACAACACCAGCGTTTGTCGCAGTGCGTAGTTAACTTCCGGGTGATAGATCAGCCTGCGCCACATGGGGAATAGAGACAAAAACGGCGTGACACCTTGCGATGGCACGCCGTTTAAGCGGAATTAACGCGTTCCGTAGACCACGATGGTTTTACCGTGGGCGGAGATCAGGTTTTGATCTTCCAGCATTTTCAGGATACGGCCCACAGTCTCACGGGAGCAACCGACGATCTGACCAATTTCCTGACGGGTAATTTTAATTTGCATGCCGTCCGGGTGGGTCATGGCGTCTGGCTGTTTCGCGAGGTTCAGCAGGGTCTGTGCGATACGGCCGGTAACGTCCAGGAAGGCGAGGTTGCCCACTTTCTCTGAGGTGACCTGCAGACGGCGCGCCATCTGGGAAGAAAGACGCATCAGGATGTCAGGGTTAACCTGAATCAGCTGACGGAACTTCTTGTAAGAAATTTCAGCCACTTCACATGCTGTCTTTGCACGAACCCAGGCGCTACGTTCCTGGCCCTCTTCAAACAGGCCCAGTTCACCGATGAAATCGCCCTGGTTCAGATAAGAAAGGATCATCTCTTTCCCTTCTTCATCTTTGATCAGCACTGCCACCGAGCCTTTAACGATGTAATACAACGTTTCCGCTTTTTCACCCTGGTGAATCAGCGTGCTCTTCGATGGGTACTTATGAATGTGGCAATGAGACAAGAACCATTCGAGAGTCGGGTCTGTTTGCGGTTTGCCAAGCACCATGCGCTGTTATCCTCTGTTATAAGCTGTCACCAGAGTCATCAGATGCATCCGGACTCTGGGGTTGCAATCGAATTCTTACCCATACCCTGGGAAGTCGGCTACCGTAACGTTTCGCAGCCAGTAAAGTTTGATGTCCTCTGCATACATGTGTAACGTCAATGTATTACTGTAGCATCCTGAGTGTTTTAGCATAGCTTTCGCCGCGTGTCTCCTGGTGTCTCGCTTCAGCATGATGCAGGTCGCCTTCCATTGCGAGAAATGTAACGCACGCGTAATCTGTCACCAAAAATGCAACGTTGGAGTTTAAGAATATGCAAGCGCGCGTGAAGTGGGTTGAAGGTTTAACGTTCCTGGGCGAATCCGCGTCAGGGCACCAGATTTTGATGGACGGTAACTCCGGCGATAAAGCGCCCAGCCCAATGGAAATGGTGCTGATGGCGGCAGGAGGATGCAGCGCTATTGACGTGGTGTCGATTCTGCAAAAAGGTCGTCATGACGTGACGGATTGTGAGGTTAAACTCACGTCAGAACGTCGCGAAGAGGCGCCACGCCTGTTCACCCATATTAATCTGCACTTTGTGGTCACCGGTAAAGAGTTGAAGGACGCAGCGGTCTCGCGTGCGGTGGACCTGTCTGCGGAGAAGTACTGCTCTGTGGCGTTAATGCTGGAGAAAGCGGTAAAAATCACGCATTCGTATGAAGTGGTCGAGGCTTAATTATTGGGGCATCGTGCGTGTTGATGCCCTCACCCTAACCCTCTCCCACAGGGAGAGGGAACATGTTCACGCAATCTGCTTCCCTTCCATCAGTCGCTCCACCAGCGGCGTCATGATGAGCTCCATCGCCAGCCCCATTTTTCCGCCCGGCACGACTAACGTATTCATGTGCGAAATAAACGAGCCCTGCAGCATGGCCAGTAGCCAGGGGTAATCAATGCCTTCGAGATTGCGGAAATGGATCACCACAAAGCTCTCATCAAGGGACGGGATACTTTTGGCGGCAAACGGGTTGGAGGTGTCCACCGTCGGCACGCGCTGGAAGTTGATATGGGTACGGGAGAACTGCGGCGTCAGGAAGTTGATGTAATCTTCCATGGAGCGCACCACCGAGTCCATCACCGCCTCTCGCGAATGGCCGCGCTCGCTCATGTCGCGCGTCAGCTTCTGGATCCACTCCAGGTTAACGATAGGGACCACGCCGACCAGCAGGTCCACGTGGCGCGCCACGTCGTGTTGAGGGGTGACCACGCCACCGTGCAATCCTTCGTAAAACAGCACGTCGGTGGGTTCCGGCAGCGGTTGCCACGGGGTGAACGTCCCCGGCACCTGATTCCAGGGAACAGCTTCATCATAGGTATGCAGATACTTGCGGGACTGCCCTTTGCCGCTCTGACCGTACTCTATAAAGGTTTGTTCCAGCAGGCCGAAGTCATTGGCTTCCGGGCCGAAATAGCTGATGTGTTTACCCAGATCGCGCGCTTTACGGATGGCCATGTCCATCTCCGGACGCGTGTAGCGGTGAAAGCTGTCGCCTTCGACCTCAGCCGCACGAAGATTCAGCTGGGCGAAAATCTTGCGAAAGGCGAGGCTGGTGGTGGTGGTTCCCGCACCACTCGACCCCGTAACGGCAATAACCGGATGTCTGGCAGACATAGCAACTCCCTGACTTAAAAGGGTGGAAGATCAGCCGTGAAACGCGTTGCGGGGCATGATATTGACCGTCTCATGCAGTTCTGACCACACCAGCACCACGTCGCCGCTTTTCAGCTGGCGCTTTACATCGTTGACCTTTTGCTCAAGCGAGCGTTCCTGTTCACCATAATCGGTGCCTTCGCGTAATACAAAGCTTTCAATCAGATTATCGAGCGTTTCGGGAGCCAGATCCTGCCAGGGAATAATCATTTTGCACCGTCCAGATAAGGGGTTAGCCAGTCAGGAATACGCGTCTCAAGCCACATTTTCGGGCGGCGCAGCGTACCGCCGATAAACCCGACGTGGCCGCCGTGCTCGGTCAACTGATAGTGAACGTTGTCGGGCAGGAATTCCTGAGCGGGGATCGAGTGATGATCCATAAACGGGTCATCTTTGGCATGAATGATCAGCGTCGGCTGCGTGATCTTGCTGAGCAGCGGCATGGCGCTGCACTGACGATAATAGTCAATCGCATCGGCGAAGCCGTGGATTTTCGCGGTGATCAGGTCGTCGAACTCGCGAATACGACGCACCTTTTTCAGCTGACGCAGGCTGACCGGCAGGGTATCCGGGTAGGCTTTCAGCTTACGCGCCGCGTTGGCCTTCAGCAGGTTGAGCAGGTAGCGCTGATAGACGCGGGAAAAGCCTTTATCCATGTGGTAGCTGCACTGCTCCAGCATAAACGGTGCGGAGACAATGACGGCGGCATCCAGCGGGACGCTTTCACCCTCTTTGGCCAGCAGGCAGGCCAGCATATTGCCGCCCAGCGAGTAGCCCACCGCGGCGGTCGGCACGGTGCCAAAGTTGTCCCGTAGCCAGTGTAAAAACCACGTTCCGTCTTCGGTTTCACCCGAGTGATAAATGCGTTTCTGACGATTCGGTTCGCCGCTGCAGCCGCGAAAATGCATCACCACGCCGAGCCAGCCGCGCGCTTTTGCCGCCTCAATTAACCCGTGTGCATACGGGCTGTGCAGGCTGCCTTCCAGACCGTGAAAGACCACCAGACGCGGCTTATGGCGGGCCTGCTCCGGCGCTTCGCTCCAGGCGAGATCCAGAAAATCACCGTCTGGCAGGTCAAGCCGCTGCCAGTGTGGGGTGAACTGAACCTTGCGGCGGATCAGTCGCGGCAGCATGGTCTGCAAATGGCGATTGGCCACGCCGCGCATAGGCACGAACTCAGTGCTGTCTTCGGCCGCAATGTCGAAGTCTGATGGAATGATTTGGGTCATAAGGGCGATGCTGATTCTTGTCAGAAATTTACGGTACTTTCCGAATTGTACCCCGTTTAGCCTGGTTTTCCGAAACATGAACTGATCCCGATCACAAATCTTTACCTTGATTATTACTCTCAGGCTAATGATTCCACTCTACGCTTAATTGATGCCTTTCTCACCAGAGCGCACACTTTACTCAACGTTAAGCAAATCAAAATGATTAGCTGAATCAGGAGGTTAATAATGTTATCTGGGCAAACACCCACCCGGCAATGGAACACGCGACGCAGCGAAAAAGCGCGTCGCCTGGCGTCCGTACCGGTGCAGGGCAAGGTACTGCCAACCGGCGATCTTGTCGCCATGCTGGAAAAACTGATCGCGCCTGGCGACAAGGTCGTTCTGGAAGGTAACAACCAGAAGCAGGCGGATTTCCTTTCCCGCTCGCTGGCCGAAGTGAATCCGCAAATTGTCCACGACCTGCATATGATCATGCCGAGCGTCGGCCGCAGCGAGCATCTGGATATCTTCGAGAAAGGCATCGCCCGCAAGCTGGATTTCTCCTTCTCCGGGACGCAGAGCCTGCGAATCTCCCAGCTGCTGGAAGACGGTCAGCTCGAAATCGGCGCAATTCACACCTACATCGAACTTTACTCACGTCTCTACGTCGACCTGTCGCCCAACGTGGCGCTGATTGCCGGCTTTAAAGCCGACCGCAAAGGCAACCTCTACACCGGGGCGAGCACCGAAGATACCCCGGCGCTGGTGGAAGCCGCTGCGTTCCACGACGGCATCGTCATCGCGCAGGTGAACGAGCTGGTGGACGACGAATGCGAGCTGCCGCGCGTGGATATCCCGGGCTCCTGGATCGATTACGTCGTGGTTGCCGACAAGCCGTTCTTTATCGAACCGCTGTTCACCCGCGACCCACGCCTCATTAAACAGGAACATATCCTGATGGCGATGATGGCCATCAAAGGCATCTACGCGGAGCACCAGGTGCAGTCCCTGAACCACGGTATCGGCTTTAACACCGCAGCGATCGAGCTGCTGCTGCCTACCTACGGCGAACAGCTCGGCCTTAAGGGCAAAATCTGTAAACACTGGACGCTGAACCCCCATCCGACGCTGATCCCCGCCATCGAAAGCGGTTGGGTGGAGAGCGTGCACTGCTTCGGCGGCGAGCTGGGGATGGAAGAGTACATCCGTGCTCGTCCGGACGTCTTCTTTACCGGTGCCGACGGCTCTATGCGTTCCAACCGTGCCTTCTGTCAGCTGGCAGGTCAGTACGCGGTGGATATGTTTATCGGCTCTACGCTGCAGGTAGACGGCTACGCCAACTCCTCAACCGTGACCCGCGGTCGTCTTTCCGGCTTCGGCGGTGCGCCAAACATGGGCCATGACCCGCACGGTCGCCGCCACGCCACGCCGGCCTGGCTGAACATGATCACCGAGCCGGACCCGATGCAGCGCGGTAAAAAGCTGGTCGTGCAGATGGTCGAAACCTTCCAGGCAGGCGTGAAGCCAACCTTCGTGGAAAAACTCGATGCCGTAGACGTGGCGAAAGCCTCCGGCATGCCGCTGGCACCGGTGATGATTTACGGCGATGACGTGACGCACGTGCTGACGGAAGAGGGGATTGCCTACCTCTACCGGGCGAAAGATCTGGAAGAGCGTCGGGCCATGGTTGCCGCCGTCGCGGGGATCACCGACATCGGCCTGGGCGTGGACGCCAAACGCGTGGCGGAACTGCGCCAGAGCGGCAAGGTTGTGTATCCGGAAGATATGGGGATTCGCCGCACTGACGCCGCCCGCTCTCTGCTGGCTGCGGGCAGCGTGTCTGACCTGGTGGAATGGTCCGGCGGTTTGTATAACCCACCTGCGAAATTCCGGAGCTGGTAATGAAACTTCTCCCCCAGATTCAGGTTGAAGGCGGTGCCGAATGGCTGGCGCGAACCGCCACGCAGTGTCTGATTGACGAAGCACGTTTAAGCCCGAAACCCGGTCTGGTGGACAGTCGGGGGAACGGCGCGCACCACGATTTATCCCTTGCGCTGATGGAGCGCTCCGCGCACAGCCTGACCTCCACGTTTCAGGCGCTGGCGCAGCAAAGCTGGCAGCGTCCGGCAGATATCGCACTTCGGCAAACCGTCGGGCGACTCGGTCGCGAAGGCGAGCAGCAAATGATGTCCGCAACCGGAGGCGTAAACACCCATCGCGGCGCGATTTGGGCGCTGGGATTGCTGGTCAGCGCGGTGGCGATGCTCGGCGGTGATGCCAGGGCGCAAGACGTCGCCCGCACCGCCGCACAGCTGGCGAGACTGCCGGACGACGCGGCGCCGAAGGTGTTCAGTAAAGGCCTGCGCGCCACGCACCGTTACCGCGTGCCGGGCGCGCGTGAAGAGGCGCAGCAGGCGTTTCCGCACGTTATGCAGCGTGCGCTGCCGCAGCTTCGTCTGAGCCGCCTCAACGGCAGCAGCGAAACGCACGCCAGGCTCGACGCGCTGATGGCCATCATGACCTCACTCACCGACACCTGCGTGCTGTCACGTGCCGGAATGGAAGGGCTTGACGCCATGCAGGACGGCGCCCGTGCGGTGCTGAACGCCGGCGGCAGCGCAACGCCTGCGGGCCAGCAGGCGCTGGCCAGGTTAGACCGTCAGATGCTGGCGCTCAACGCCTCACCGGGCGGCGCTGCCGACCTGCTTGCCGCCACGCTGTTTCTCGACCGCATCGAAACGCCAAATTCAAAGCATTAAGAGGATGTTATGGAAAAAATCACATTGACCGTGCCAGCCAGCCGCGCGTTGAGCGGCAGGGCGCTGGCAGGGGTAGTTGGCTCCGGGGATATGGAGGTGCTCTTCACCGCCGAACCGGGCCAGATGCTAAGCATTGATATCACCACCTCAGTCGACAACAGTCGGGGTCGCTGGGAGGCGCTGTTCAACCGTCTGCAAACCGTCAGCAGCCTGCCCGCAGGGAAGTTGACCATCCACGACTTCGGCGCGACGCCGGGCGTGGCCCGCATTCGCATCGAACAGGTTTTTGAGGGGGTGAGCCATGCGTGATGACAGCAGCTTTATCGAACTGAAAGCGCGCCAGCGCGCGCAGGCTCTGCTCGACGAGGGCAGCTACCGCGAACTGCTGGATCCGTTTGAAGGCATTATCTCTCCGTGGCTTGGGCCACAGGGCATTGTGCCGCAGGCGGACGACGGCATGGTGGTAGCGAAAGGCACCATCAACGGCAAGCCTGCCGTCGTCGTGGCGATTGAAGGCGCGTTCCAGGGCGGCAGCATGGGCGAAGTGTCCGGTGCCAAAATGGCGGCGGCGCTGGAGCTGGCGGCGGAAGATAACCGCAACGGCATTCCGACTCAGGCGGTGCTGTGCCTCGAAACCGGCGGCGTGCGCCTGCAGGAAGCGAATCTCGGCCTGGCGGCGATTGCCGATATCCACGCCGCGATTGTTGACCTGCGCCGCTACACCCCGGTGGTGGGAATTGTGGCCGGGACCGTGGGCTGCTTCGGCGGGATGTCCATCGCGGCAGCGCTGTGCAGCTACCTGATTGTGACCCGCGAAGCGCGTCTTGGTCTTAACGGCCCGCAGGTTATCGAGCAGGAGGCGGGCATTGAGGAGTACGACTCCCGCGATCGTCCGTTTATCTGGAGCATGACCGGCGGCGAAGTGCGCTATCAAAGCGGGCTGGTGGATGCGCTCGTCGGCGACGGTATCAACGCGGTGAAACAGGCGATGAACGACGCGATTGCTAAAGGCGTTCCCGCGAAACACCGCACCGACAACTACGACGATTACCTGAACCGTTTAACGAATTTCGACACCCGCAAACAGGCCGATGCCGAACAGATTAACGCGCTTTTTGCCCGGGAGGTGAAATGATGAGTAATTCAAAAAGCCGTGGCGAGCTCTGGCTGGAAACCCTCGCCCCGAATGCCAAACGTCTCGCGGGGCTGTGCCCGTCCGTCCAGGCGGCAGACGGTGAGCTTAACGGCGAGGCGGTGCGCTTTGTCGCCGTGGTGCCGGATGCCCACAACCACTTCCCGCGCGCGGCGAAAGGGGAAGTCGGTCTGCTGGAAGGCTGGTGGCTTGCGAAAGTGGTCAGCGAAACCGTCGCGGCGGATGCCGATAAAGCCGTGAAGCGCCCGATTGTGGCGGTGATCGACGTCCCAAGCCAGGCCTATGGCCGACGCGAAGAGGCGTTTGGTATTCATCAGGCGCTGGCCGGTGCGGCGGCAGCCTATGCTAACGCGCGCCTGGCCGGTCACCCGGTGATTGGGCTGATCGTCGGCAAGGCAATGTCCGGCGCGTTCCTGGCGCACGGCTACCAGGCCAACCGTCTGATCGCCTTTAATGACAAGGGCGTGCTGATCCATGCGATGGGCAAAGAGTCCGCGGCGCGCATCACGCTGCGAACCGTCGAGGCGCTGGAAAAACTGGCGGCGACCATTCCGCCCATGGCGTACGACATCGGCAACTACGCCACGCTGGGGCTGCTCTCTAACCTGCTGGATATCAGCAACCCGGATGCCCCCTCCGATAACGATCTGACGCTGGTGAAAACCACCCTGCAACAGGCCATCAGTGACGCTCGTCAGGACACCACGTTGAAAAACCGTCTGGGTGCTGACAACCGCAGCAGCTCGGCGCTCGTACGCGAACGTATGCGAGCCAGCTGGTAAGTAAAAAAAAAGACCTGCCAGAGATGCAAACCCCGTGGGCGCGCCCGCTGCGCCCGCGCGGGAGCCTGCATCCTGAAAAATAATAAACATCGCACCAGTGCTAAAACTTTTTTTACTACAGGTGATTTATGACTTACGTAATTGTTCATGCTCTTGCACCGATTTTCGTCATCATGCTGCTGGGATTCTGGGCCGGTAAGGCAAAGATGGTCGATAACAAAAACGTTTCCCTGCTCAATATATTCGTCATGGATTTTGCACTGCCTGCCGCGCTGTTTAGCGCCACCGTGCAAACGCCGTGGACCGGCATCGTGGCGCAGTCGCCGCTGATTCTGGTTCTCACTCTGGCGATGTGGATCACCTATGCGGCCATCTACTTCCTCGCCACGAAAGTCTTTAAGAAATCCCCGCAGGACGCGGCCGTGCTGACCCTGACGGTAGCTTTACCGAACTATGCAGCGCTTGGCCTGCCGATTCTGGGCAGCGTGCTGGGTGAAGGTTCGTCCACGTCGCTTTCCGTTGCGGTCTCTATTGCCTGCGGTTCGGTGCTGATGACCCCGTTCTGCCTGCTGATTCTGGAGCGTGAGAAAGCACGCGCCGAGGGGAATAACTCGGGCTCGACGCTCTCCATGCTGCCAGTGCTGATGTGGCGCTCCATTAAAAAACCGATCGTGATGGGCCCGCTGCTGGGCGTGATTCTTTCCGCCATTGGGATCAAAATGCCGGAACTGGTTCTTGCAGCGATTAAACCGCTGGGGCTGTCCGCCACCGCTGCCGCGCTGTTCCTGACCGGGGTGATCCTCTCTGCCCGTAAGCTGCAGATCAACACCATGGTGATTACGTCAACCATCGCCAAGCTGCTGATTCAGCCAGCGATTGCCTGGGGTATTGTGCTGATCTTCGGCCTGCATGGCTCCGTGGCGATCACCGCTATCCTGATGATTGCACTTTCTGCGGGCTTCTTCGGCGTGGTGTTCGGTAACCGCTTTGGCGTGCAGTCGCCGGATGCTGAAGCCGTGCTGCTGTTAAGCTCCGTACTGTGTATCCTGTCGCTGCCGCTGTTTATCTCGCTGACTTCAGGAATGTAATCATGACCACAACATTACGCCCGCACGACCTCATCTGGCTTACCGCGCGCGACGCGCTGGAAGGCATCACCGAATCCTGGGTGGAGGCGGCCTGGCATACCGGCCTGCCGGTGGTGGTGCGGCGTGATGTTGACAGTGAAGGCCGGATCCCCGTTGGCGTGCGCGGATTGCGCCGAGACCAGCGGGCGGCCGGGTGGGTGAAGCCGGAAAACGTGTTACGCGTGGTTTCACCGGAAGACCTGAGCGTTGCGGCCGATCTGCTGCGCTCGCCGTTTGTTACCCAGCCACCCGTTCAGGTGGCGCTGCAGCTTTCTCAGCAGGCGTGGCCGTGGACGTGGGGCATTACCGGCAGCACCGGCTACGCGCTGGCGACCGGTATTCCGGTTATTCATGCCGACAGCGATCTTGATCTGCTGATCCGCGCCCCGCACGCCGTTTCCCCTGATGCGTTTGCTGGCTGGCAGTCTCAGCTTAGCCGCGCACTGTGCCGTGCGGATACGCAGGTGGATACCCCCGAGGGTGGCTTTGCGCTGGCGGAGTGGCTGCGCGACGGCAACACGCTGCTGAAAACCTGCCGTGGACCGCGCCTGGTGGCGGATCCGTGGCGCAGGGAGGAGTGATGAAAATACTGTTTACCTTTCCGGGACAGGGCACGCAGCACGAAGGCATGCTGCAAAACCTGCCGGGAACGGAACTGGCTCAAGCGCATGAGGTGCTTGGCGCCGAAGTGGATACGCTGGATAGCGCAGACGCATTAACCCACACCCGCGCGGTTCAGCTTTGCCTGCTGATTTCAGGCGTGGCCTGGGCGCGCGAGCTGGAACGGCGCGGCGTGACGGCGGATATCGTCAGCGGGCTGTCCATCGGCGCTTATCCGGCGGCGGTTATCGCAGGCGCACTGGACTTTTCGGACGCGCTGAAGCTGGTGGCGCTACGCGGTGATTTGATGGAACAGGCGTACCCGCACGGCTACGGCCTGACGGCCATCATGGGCTTAACCCTGCCGCAGGTGGAGGACCTTATCCAGGGCACCGGAACCTACATTGCCAACCTGAACGCTGAAACGCAGATCGTGATTGCCGGAAGCGATGACGGGATGGCGCAGGCGGCGGCACGCGCGCTGGCGAAAGGGGCGAGCAAGGCCAAACGGCTGGCGGTCAGCGTGCCGTCCCACTGCGAACTGCTGGCGGAACCGGCACAAAAGCTGGCGGCGGCGTTTGAATCGGTTACGCTTTCACGCCCACGCTGCGCCTATCTGAGCGGCAGCACCGGGCGCGTGCTGTGGCAGCCGGAAAAGATCGCCGACGATCTGGCGATGAACATGGCGCGTACGGTGCGCTGGCAGGAGGCGATGATTTCAGCGAATGAACGCGAAGCCCGGCTGGCGATTGAAATGCCGCCTGGCGGCGTACTGACCTGCCTGACGCGTCAGGCGCAGTGGGAAGGAGAGACGATTTCACTGGAGCGCAGCGGGGTGGACGTGGCGGTGCATCTGGCGAAGCGGCTTCAGCGGTGAGAATTTTGCCCGGTAGCGGCTGCGCCTTACCGGGCCTACGGGTTCGATTGCCTTGTTTTGTATCACGTACTTTCCTGCAGGCTGCGCGCATACATCCGCCCTTCGGCGGCTAATGCCCGCAGGCTCGGGTCCTGCTCGCGGTTGCGGGCAAAGACGATCGCGATCAGCTGCTGCATCTGGTACGGCTCCGCCAGCTTCAACAGCTGCACGGAATTCTCATACACTTTCTTCATCCTGCCCGGCATTAGCGTAAATCCAACACCTGCCTGCACCAGGCTGAGCATCGAGAAAATGTCATTCACCCGAGTAACTATCTCCGGCTCGAAACCGGCGATATGAAAGGCTTCCTGAAACCCTGCATAGGTGGCGAACCCTTCTGCCAGAGCGACAAATTTCTGGTCTTTGTAATCACGCAGATCCGCGGGTCCGCGGGTATTCAGCGTGGCGGAAGCCGGTGCGGCAAGGAAGATGTCGTCATGAAACAGGGGCAGCACTTCGAGGCTGTTACGGTCAATGTCGCTTTCGGAGATGGAGATAAGAATCGCGTCCAGCGAGCCTTCATCCAGCATGTGCAGCAGGGTGTCGTTGGAGCCCATCGTCAGATCCATCTCCAGATCCGGACGGCGCAGCTTCATGCCCATGATCAGACGCGGCACGGTTTCCAGGGTGAGCGAGTAGAGCGTCCCGACTCGCAGCCGCCCCTGACCGATCCCGGCAATTTTGCGCGACTCTTCCAGCCCGCGCTCCATCACCTGCATCACCTCCTGGCAGTACTCCAGCAGCGTCCAGGCGGAAGGCAGGGCAATCAGGTTGCGCCCCTTGTGGGTGAAGAGCGGGCAGCGCACGTTCTCTTCCAGGGTGTGCAGCGCACGGTGCACGCTGACGCCGCTCAGGCCCAGAGTTTCGGCGGTACGCGCGATATTCCCCTTCTCCATAAACGTCATGAAGATGCTGAGCTTGCGGAATGTAATCTCGCTCGTGTTATCGAAACTCATAACCCTCCCGGTGGATTAGTCAGCCTGCAGCATCGCTTCCAGCTGTTCCTGAGCGTCCAGCCACGCCATCTCGCACTCTTCGAGGCTGGATTTGGTTTTCGCCTGGGTTTGCAGGCAGTCCGTCAGCTCAGCCTTGCGGCTCTGGTCATACAGCCCGCTGTCGCCGAGCTTCTCTTCAACAGCGGCAAGCGTGGCGTTGAGTTTTTCCATCTCTTTTTCGAGACGGGCAATCTCTTTACGCAGCGGCTGCGTCTGGGTGCGCAGCTCCGCTTCACGACGCTTCTGGTCTTTACGCGCCTGCGCGCTGTTGGCGTTGTCTTTTGCCGATTCCTCCGGCTGGTTCTCCTGCTTCTGCACGTCCGTCAGCCACTGCTGGTAGTCTTCCAGATCGCCGTCGAACGGTTCGACTTTGCCGCCATGCACTAAGTAGAGATCGTCCGTGGTGGAGCGGATCAGGTGACGGTCGTGCGAAACCACCACCAGCGCGCCTTCGAACTCAATCAGCGCTTCGGTCAGCGCCTGGCGCATGTCGAGATCCAGGTGGTTGGTTGGTTCATCGAGCAGCAGCAGGTTCGGGCGCTGCCAGACGATCAGCGCCAGCACCAGACGGGCCTTTTCTCCGCCGGAGAAGCGCTCGGTGTTTTCCGTCACCTTATCGCCCTGGAAGCCGAAGCCGCCGAGATAGTCGCGCAGCTTCTGCTCCATCTCCTGCGGCGCCAGACGCGCGAGGTGCTGAATCGGCGATTCATCCGCGCGTAAAAATTCCAGCTGATGCTGGGCGAAGTAGCCAAGCTTGATGCCCTTCGCCAGGCCGATTTCACCGCTGACCGGGTTAAGCTCGCCCGCCAGCAGCTTGATCAGCGTTGATTTACCGGCGCCGTTACGCCCCAGCAGGCCAATGCGCGAACCCGGCACCAGGTTGAGCTTGATGGAGTCGAGAATAATGCGGTCGGCATAGCCCGCGCTGACCTTCTCCATCTTCAGCAGCGGGTTCGGCAGACTTTCCGGCTCGCGGAAGCTGAAGTGGAACGGGTTATCCACGTGCGCCGGGGCAATCATCTCCATGCGTTCCAGCATCTTGATGCGGCTCTGGGCCTGCTTGGCTTTTGAGGCTTTGGCCTTAAAGCGATCCACGAAGCTCTGCAGGTGCGCCACGCGCTGCTGCTGGCTTTCGTACATGGACTGCTGCTGGGCAAGACGCGTCGCGCGCTGGCGCTCGAACGAGCTGTAGTTGCCGGTGTACTCGAACATCGTTTGCTGTTCGATATGAATGATTTTATCCACTACCGGGTCGAGGAAGTCTCGGTCGTGGGAGATCAGAATCAGAGTGCCCTGATAGCTCTTGAGCCACTTCTCCAGCCAAATAACCGCATCGAGATCGAGGTGGTTAGTCGGTTCATCGAGCAGCAGCAGGTCAGAGCGGCAGATCAGCGCCTGCGCCAGGTTGAGGCGCATACGCCAGCCGCCGGAGAAGTCGCTGACCGGGCGTTCCAGCTGTTCATTGCTGAAGCCCAGGCCGTGCAGCAGGCTGGAGGCGCGGGAGCGAATGGTCCACGCGTCAATGGCGTCCAGCTTGCCGTGAACGGTGGCAATGGCGTGGCCGTCGTTGCGCTCGTTAGCGGCGTTAAGTTCCGCCTCGAGCTTACGGTATTCCCGGTCGCCGTCGATAACATAGTCGAGTGCCGGTTCGCTCAGCGCCGGCGTCTCCTGGTTTACCCAGGCGAGCTGCCAGTTCCCCGGGAAGGTAAAGTTACCGCCATCCGCGCTAATCTCGTTTTTCAGCAGTGCCAGCAGGGTGGATTTACCACAGCCGTTTTTGCCGACCAGGCCCACTTTTTGGCCCGGGTTGATGGTAGCAGTGGCGTTATCCAGCAGGACGCGCACGCCGCGACGAATTTGTAACGAGGAGAAAACAATCATAGAAGCGCCGTATGTTCCGACTATGTTAATTTGTCATTATGATAATGTAAGGTGTGGGCCATTTTCCGCACCGGGCCGCCATGGTAGCCCAAAACAACGACGATACACAAAAACAGAAACAAGACCGGGAGGGGAATGATGTCTCAGACAGCAAAAGTGCTGCTGCTGTATGCCCATCCGGAATCTCAGGACTCGGTGGCAAACCGGGTGCTGCTTAAGCCGGCCACACAGCTCAGCAACGTGACGGTGCACGATCTCTACGCGCACTATCCTGATTTCTTTATTGATATCCCTTACGAGCAGGAACTGCTGCGTCAGCATGACGTCATTGTGTTCCAGCATCCGCTTTACACCTACAGCTGTCCGGCGCTGCTCAAAGAGTGGCTGGACCGCGTGCTGAGCCGGGGCTTCTCCAGCGGGGTGGGGGGCAACCAGCTGGCGGGAAAGTACTGGCGTAGTGTGATCACCACCGGAGAGCCGGAAAGTGCTTACCGCCACGACGGGCTGAACCGCTATCCGATGAGCGATATTCTGCGGCCTTTCGAGCTGACGGCGGCGATGTGCCGTATGCACTGGATGAGCCCGATTATTGTCTACTGGGCCCGACGTCAGGATCCGAAAGAACTGGCCAGCCACGCCAGAGCCTATGGTGAATGGCTGGCGTCACCGATTCCGGCAGGAGGTCGTTAATGGAAGGATCGAATTTGCTCCTCGCCGGGGTGCTGTTTTTATTTGCGGCCGTCGTCGCGGTGCCGCTTGCGGCACGCATTGGTATCGGTGCGGTGTTGGGGTATCTGCTGGCGGGGATCGCGATTGGCCCTTGGGGACTGGGATTTATCAGCGATGTAGATGAGATTCTCCATTTCTCCGAACTGGGCGTGGTGTTCCTGATGTTCATCATCGGGCTGGAACTGAATCCTTCGAAATTGTGGCAACTCCGACGCTCTATCTTTGGCGTGGGCGCCGCGCAGGTGATGTTCAGCGCCGCGATCCTGGGTGGCCTGTTAATGCTGACCAACTTTTCATGGCAGGCGGCGGTGATTGGCGGGATAGGCCTTGCGATGTCGTCGACGGCGATGGCGCTGCAGCTGATGCGCGATAAAGGGATGAATCGCAACGAAGCCGGCCAGCTCGGCTTTTCGGTGCTGCTGTTCCAGGATTTGGCAGTCATCCCGGCTCTGGCGCTGGTGCCGCTGCTGGCGGGGTCCGGAGACGATCACTTCGACTGGGCGAAAATCGCCATGAAGGTGCTGGCCTTCGCGGGCATGCTGATTGGCGGTCGTTTCCTGTTACGTCCCGTATTCCGCTTTATTGCCGCGTCGGGCGTTCGCGAGGTATTTACCGCCGCGACGCTGCTGCTGGTGCTGGGGTCGGCGTTGTTTATGGACGCGCTGGGGCTGTCGATGGCGCTCGGGACCTTTATCGCCGGGGTGCTGCTGGCGGAGAGCGAGTATCGGCACGAGCTGGAAATTGCCATCGATCCCTTCAAAGGGCTGCTGTTAGGCCTGTTCTTTATTTCGGTGGGGATGGCGCTCAACCTTGGCGTGCTCTATACCCATCTGCTGTGGGTTGTGGTGAGCGTCGCCATCCTGGTGGCGGTGAAAACGCTGGTGCTGTACGTCATGGCGCGCATTTATGGCTTGCGCAGTTCGGAACGCATGCAGTTTGCCAGCGTGTTAAGCCAGGGGGGCGAGTTCGCGTTTGTGCTGTTCTCTACCGCCTCCTCCCAGAAGTTGTTTAAAGACGATCAGATGGCGCTTTTGCTGGTAACGGTCACGCTGTCGATGATGACCACGCCGCTGCTGATGAAGCTGGTGGATAAACTGCTGTCGCGCCGCCTGAATCCCACTGACGATGAAGACGAAGCACCGTGGGTGGAAGACGACAAGCCGCAGGTGATTGTGGTGGGCTTTGGTCGTTTTGGACAGGTTATCGGGCGTTTGCTGATGGCGAACAAAATGCGCATTACGGTACTGGAGCGGGATATCAGCGCGGTTAACCTGATGCGTAAATATGGCTATAAGGTTTACTACGGCGACGCGACCCAGCTCGAGCTGCTTCGCTCGGCGGGGGCGGAAGCGGCAGAGTCCATCGTGATTACCTGTAACGATCCGGAAGACACGATGAAGCTGGTGGAGCTGTGCCAGCAGCATTTCCCGCATCTGCATATTCTGGCGCGTGCGCGGGGACGTGTTGAAGCTCACGAATTGTTGCAGGCGGGTGTGAAACACTTCTCCCGTGAGACATTCTCCAGCGCGCTGGAGCTGGGCCGTAAGGCGCTGGTCTCGCTCGGCATGCATCCGCATCAGGCGCAGCGCGCCCAAATGCACTTCCGCCGGCTGGATATGCGGATGCTGCGCGAGCTAATGCCGGTCCATACCGATACGGCGCAGATCTCCCGCGTGCGGGAAGCACGTCGCGAGCTGGAGGAGATCTTTCAGCGCGAGATGCAGCAGGAACGACGCCAGCTCGATGGCTGGGATGAATTTGAATAAAGGGTAACGAAAGATGGCTGTACGTAAACGCTTTATCGCGGGTGCAAAATGCCCGACCTGCCAGGCGCAAGATACCCTGGCGATGTGGCGGGAAAATAATATTGATGTTGTTGAGTGTGTTAAGTGCGGTCACCAGATGCGTGAGGCCGACAAAGAGGCCCGCGATCACGTTCGCAAAGAAGAGCAAGTTATCGGGATTTTTCATCCGGACTAGCGATATGCCCTGAGTTTTTTTAAGCTAAAGGGTACACAGGTGCAGATTTCCGCTACAATCTGCGCCAGCAATTTTCCCACGCTCAGGAGATATCATGAAAGTAGCAAAAGACCTGGTGGTCAGCCTGGCCTATCAGGTACGTACAGAAGACGGTGTGTTGGTTGATGAGTCTCCGGTGAGTGCGCCGCTTGACTACCTGCATGGTCACGGTTCCCTGATTTCCGGCCTGGAAAACGCGCTGGAAGGTCATGAAGTTGGCGACAAATTTGACGTTGCTGTAGGCGCGAACGACGCTTACGGTCAGTATGATGACAACCTGGTTCAGCGCGTTCCTAAAGACGTGTTCATGGGCGTTGACGAACTGCAGGTTGGCATGCGCTTCCTGGCTGAAACCGACCAGGGCCCGGTTCCTGTTGAAATCACCGAAGTGGAAGATGACCACGTCGTGGTTGACGGTAACCACATGCTGGCTGGCCAGAACCTGAAGTTCAACGTAGAAGTTGTTGCGATCCGTGAAGCGACCGAAGAAGAGCTGGCTCATGGCCACGTTCACGGTGCGCACGGTCACGACCATGACCACGATCACGGCCACGACGGCTGCTGCGGTGGTCACGGCCACGACCATGGTCACGACCACGATCACGGTAAAGGTGGTTGCGGTAACGGCGGCTGCGGTTGCCACTAATTCCGTCATGCGGAAAATAAAAAAGCGGGATAATCCCGCTTTTTTTACGCCTCAATAATGAGGAGGTGGCGTCTCTTCCGACTGAGAGGCAATGTTCGACGGCTGCGTAGCCTTCAGCTTTTCCGTCAGCAGGCGCATATGATCCCGCAGTTTTGCCATTTCGAGCTCATGTGCGGTCACGGTCTGGTTTAGCTCTTCGATGGTGATGTCCTGAAAAGCCAGGCGGCTTTCCAGCTCAGCCATTCTCGCTTCTAATGCTGTATCCTTCATCATTCACCTCGTTTATTTCAGATTCGCCATATTGGTCCTGCGGCGGCGCAGTTTAACCGAGTTTATCCTTAAGTACAGTCCGCATCCCCTTGGCAGGAAACTTATTTAAACAAAAATAGTCTGAAAAGTGGCGAGAATTGGAAGTGTCTGTCTGTAGATTTCTTCCGCAACGTTTTATAGTACGTAACTCATTTACGTTTAACGCTGGGGTGAGAGTCCCCAGGCCCTGGAGATATGGATGAAATCACTGTTTAAAGTAACGCTGCTGGCGACGACGATGGCTGTTGCGCTGAACGCGCCGCTGTCATTCGCTGCTGATACTGCTGCGAAGCCTGCTGCCACTGCAGACAGCAAAGCGGCGTTCAAAAATGACGACCAGAAATCTGCCTACGCACTGGGCGCATCTCTGGGCCGTTACATGGAAAACTCTCTGAAAGAACAAGAGAAACTGGGCATCAAACTGGATAAAGCTCAGCTGATCGCGGGCGTTCAGGACGCATTTGCAGATAAGAGCAAACTGTCTGACCAGGAAATTGAACAGACTCTGCAGGCGTTTGAAGCGCGCGTGAAGGGTGCCGCGCAGACTAAGATGGACGCGGACGCTAAAGACAACGAAGCGAAAGGCAAAGCCTACCGCGACACCTTTGCTAAAGAGAAGGGTGTGAAAACCTCTTCGACTGGCCTGGTGTACAAAGTTGAGAAAGAAGGCACCGGCGATGCGCCTAAAGACAGCGACACCGTTGTTGTGAACTACAAAGGTACGCTGATCGACGGTAAAGAGTTCGATAACTCTTACACCCGCGGTGAGCCGCTCTCCTTCCGTCTTGATGGTGTGATCCCGGGCTGGACTGAAGGCCTGAAAAACATCAAGAAAGGCGGCAAGATCAAGATGGTTATCCCACCGGATCTGGCCTATGGCAAAACCGGCGTGCCAGGTATCCCTGCCAACTCTACGCTGGTCTTTGACGTAGAGCTGCTGGACATCAAACCGGCACCGAAAGCGGATGCCAAGGCAGACGCGCCGGCTGACGATAAAGCCGCTGCTGCTAAGAAGTAATGCTGAAAAAAAACCGCCGCCTTTAAGGCGGCGGTTTTTTATTGTGGGGCAGATATAATTAACACTGGAAAGCGTTAGGCACGCTGTATTAATTTAGTTGTCCGTGTAGATAATGAGCCTGCCCTGAAAACCTAACGACAGGCTCCTGAAAAGGAGTGTTTTTTTCATGTCCAGGTCGCTTTTAACCAACGAAACCAGTGAACTTGATTTACTGGATCAACGTCCTTTCGATCAGACCGACTTCGATATTCTGAAATCCTATGAAGCGGTAGTGGACGGGTTAGCGATGCTCATTGGCTCCCACTGCGAAATCGTATTGCACTCCCTGCAAGATCTGAAGTGTTCCGCCATCCGCATTGCGAATGGTGAGCATACTGGCCGTAAAATTGGTTCGCCAATTACCGACCTTGCATTGCGTATGTTGCATGACATGACCGGCGCGGACAGCAGCGTCTCCAAATGCTATTTCACCCGCGCCAAAAGCGGCGTGCTGATGAAGTCAGAAACCATCGCGATTCGAAACCGCGAGCATCGCGTGATTGGGCTGCTGTGCATCAACATGAACCTTGATGTGCCATTCTCGCAGATCATGAGCACCTTTGTTCCACCCGAAACGCCGGATGTTGGCTCTTCTGTTAACTTTGCCTCTTCCGTCGAAGATCTTGTGACGCAGACGCTGGAGTTCACTATTGAAGAGGTGAATGCCGACCGCAACGTCTCGAACAACGCCAAGAATCGTCAGATTGTGCTCAATCTCTATGAAAAAGGGATTTTTGATATTAAAGACGCCATCAACCAGGTGGCCGATCGTCTGAACATCTCCAAGCACACGGTCTATCTCTATATTCGCCAGTTCAAAAGCGGTGATTTCCTGGGACAAGACAAGTAATGCGTTTTGCGTTAATGGTGACAGGCCCGGCGTACGGGACTCAGCAGGCCAGCAGCGCGCTGCAGTTTGCGCATGCGCTGCTGGCAGCCGGACATGAGCTGGCGAGCGTCTTCTTCTATCGGGAAGGGGTGTATAACGCGAACCAGTTTACGTCACCGGCGAGCGATGAGTTTGACGTGGTGCGCGGCTGGCAGGCACTAAACGAAAAGCAGGGCGTAGAACTGCATATCTGCGTCGCGGCGGCACTGCGCCGCGGCGTGACAGATGCAACCGAAGCCGCGCGTCTTGGTTTATCGGGTTCTAACCTGCAGCCCGGTTTTTCGTTAAGTGGTCTGGGTGCACTGGCACAGGCGGCATTAACCTGCGACAGAGTGGTGCAATTCTGATGAAGCGCGTGGCATTTGTTTTTACGTCTGCGCCGCACGGCAGCGCTTCCGGCCGCGAAGGGCTGGATGCGTTACTTGCGACGTCCGCGCTGACCGAAGATATCGGCGTCTTCTTTTTGGGGGACGGGGTGTTTCAGCTTCTGGCGGGTCAGCAGCCACAGGCCATTCTGGCGCGGGATTACATCGCTACCTTCAAAGTGTTGCCGCTGTACGACATTGAAAACCTTTATGTCTGCGCCGACTCGCTGGCCGCTCGCGGTTTGGATGAGAAGACGCCTTTCGTGCTGGATGTGACCGTCCTGTCTTCTGCTGCATTGCGCGAACACCTTTCCCACTACGACACCGTTCTGACTTTCTGAGGCCGCCATGCTCCATACTCTGAGCCATTCACCGTGGCAATGTGATATCGACGCGTTACTGAGTATGCTGCGCGAAGGTGACGATCTGCTGCTGATTCAGGATGGCGTGCTTGCCGCACTGGAAGGCAGTCGTTTCGTTGAAATTCTCACGAACGCCCCCATAACAGTCTCTGCGCTGAAAGACGATCTGGATGCGCGGGGTCTTTCTGGTCAAATTTCAGCCAAAATTGACGTGGTTGGCTATACTGATTTCGTCAATCTTACTGTGACGCACGCCAGTCAAATGAACTGGTGATCTGAGATCGCTGTATATTTCTTGACACCTTTTCGACGTAGCCCTAAAATTTCGCGTCCTCATATTGTATGAGGTCGATTTATTACGTGTTTACGAAGCAAAAGCTAAAACCAGGAGCTATTTAATGGCAACAGTTAACCAGCTGGTACGCAAACCACGTGCACGCAAAGTTGCGAAAAGCAACGTGCCTGCGCTGGAAGCCTGCCCGCAGAAACGTGGCGTATGTACTCGTGTATATACCACCACTCCTAAAAAACCAAACTCCGCACTGCGTAAAGTATGCCGTGTGCGTTTGACTAACGGTTTCGAAGTGACTTCCTACATCGGTGGTGAAGGTCACAACCTGCAGGAGCACTCCGTGATCCTGATCCGTGGCGGTCGTGTTAAAGACCTTCCGGGTGTTCGTTACCACACCGTTCGTGGTGCGCTGGACTGCTCAGGTGTTAAAGACCGTAAGCAGGCTCGCTCCAAGTACGGCGTGAAGCGTCCTAAGGCTTAATGGTTCTCCGTTAAGTAAGGCCAAACTGATTTATCTTAATGTCACACTAAACTCTTTGAGTTTTGGACAATCCTGAATTAACAACGGAGTATTCCCATGCCACGTCGTCGCGTCATTGGTCAGCGTAAAATTCTTCCAGATCCGAAATTCGGATCAGAACTGCTGGCAAAATTTGTAAATATCCTGATGGTAGATGGTAAAAAATCTACTGCAGAAGCAATCGTATACAGCGCGCTTGAGACCCTGGCTCAGCGTTCTGGTAAAAATGAACTGGAAGCTTTCGAAGTCGCTCTCGACAACGTTCGCCCAACTGTAGAAGTTAAGTCCCGCCGCGTTGGTGGTTCTACTTATCAGGTTCCAGTTGAAGTTCGTCCGGTTCGTCGTAATGCCCTGGCAATGCGTTGGATCGTTGAAGCTGCTCGTAAACGCGGTGATAAATCCATGGCTCTGCGTCTGGCGAACGAACTTTCTGATGCTGCAGACAACAAAGGTACTGCAGTTAAGAAACGTGAAGACGTTCACCGTATGGCAGAAGCCAACAAGGCGTTCGCACACTACCGTTGGTAATCCCTTCGGAGTCTTAGTCACCAGGCGGGCGCTTCAGAGAAGCCGCCCGCTCTGGGTAACTTAACTGAACGCCTAAAGATATAAACGAGGAATCAAATGGCTCGTACAACACCCATCGCACGCTACCGTAACATCGGTATCAGTGCGCACATCGACGCCGGTAAAACCACTACTACCGAACGTATTCTGTTCTACACCGGTGTAAACCACAAAATCGGTGAAGTTCATGACGGCGCAGCCACCATGGACTGGATGGAACAGGAGCAGGAGCGTGGTATCACCATCACCTCCGCAGCGACTACTGCATTCTGGTCAGGTATGGCTAAGCAGTACGAACCGCATCGCGTAAACATCATCGACACCCCAGGGCACGTTGACTTCACCATCGAAGTAGAACGTTCCATGCGTGTTCTTGACGGCGCGGTAATGGTTTATTGCGCAGTTGGTGGTGTTCAGCCACAGTCTGAAACCGTATGGCGTCAGGCGAACAAATATAAAGTTCCACGCATCGCGTTCGTTAACAAAATGGACCGTATGGGTGCTAACTTCCTGAAAGTTGTTGGTCAGATCAAAACCCGTCTGGGCGCGAACCCTGTTCCGCTGCAGCTGGCAATTGGTGCTGAAGAAGGCTTCACCGGCGTTATCGACCTGGTGAAAATGAAAGCCATCAACTGGAACGATGCAGACCAGGGCGTTACCTTCGAATACGAAGATATCCCAGCTGCAATGCAGGACCTGGCTGACGAATGGCACCAGAACCTGATCGAATCCGCTGCTGAAGCTTCTGAAGAGCTGATGGAGAAATACCTGGGTGGTGAAGAACTGACTGAAGAAGAGATCAAAAAAGCTCTGCGTCAGCGCGTTCTGAACAACGAAATCATCCTGGTAACCTGTGGTTCTGCGTTCAAGAACAAAGGTGTTCAGGCGATGCTGGATGCGGTAGTTGACTACCTGCCATCCCCGGTTGACGTTCCTGCGATCAACGGCATCCTGGACGACGGTAAAGATACCCCGGCTGAGCGTCACGCAAGCGACGAAGAGCCATTCTCTGCACTGGCGTTCAAAATTGCTACCGACCCATTCGTGGGTAACCTGACCTTCTTCCGCGTTTACTCTGGTGTGGTTAACTCCGGTGACACCATCCTGAACTCCGTGAAAGCGGCGCGTGAGCGTTTTGGCCGTATCGTACAGATGCACGCTAACAAACGTGAAGAGATCAAAGAAGTTCGTGCGGGCGACATCGCTGCAGCTATCGGTCTGAAAGACGTGACCACTGGTGACACCCTGTGTGACCCGGATCACCCGATCATTCTGGAGCGTATGGAATTCCCAGAGCCGGTAATCTCCATCGCAGTTGAACCAAAAACCAAAGCTGACCAGGAAAAAATGGGTCTGGCTCTGGGCCGTCTGGCGAAAGAAGACCCATCATTCCGCGTATGGACTGATGAAGAATCTAACCAGACCATCATCGCTGGTATGGGTGAACTGCACCTGGACATCATCGTTGACCGTATGAAGCGTGAATTCAACGTTGAAGCGAACGTGGGTAAACCTCAGGTTGCTTACCGCGAAGCGATTCGCGCGAAAGTTACCGACATTGAAGGTAAACACGCTAAGCAGTCTGGTGGTCGCGGTCAGTACGGTCACGTTGTGATCGACATGTACCCACTGGAGCCGGGCTCTAACCCGAAAGGTTACGAGTTCATCAACGACATCAAAGGTGGTGTAATTCCTGGCGAATACATCCCAGCCGTTGATAAAGGCATCCAGGAACAGCTGAAAGCGGGCCCTCTGGCTGGCTATCCGGTTGTTGACATGGGTGTTCGTCTGCACTTCGGTTCTTACCACGACGTTGACTCCTCTGAACTGGCGTTTAAACTGGCTGCGTCTATTGCCTTTAAAGAAGGCTTTAAGAAAGCAAAACCAGTTCTGCTTGAGCCAATCATGAAGGTTGAAGTAGAAACTCCTGAAGAGAACACCGGTGACGTTATCGGTGACTTGAGCCGTCGTCGCGGTATGCTGCGTGGTCAGGAATCCGAAGTAACTGGCGTTAAGATCCACGCTGAAGTTCCGCTGTCTGAAATGTTCGGATATGCAACTCAGCTGCGTTCTCTGACCAAAGGTCGTGCATCATACACCATGGAATTCCTGAAGTATGATGATGCGCCTAACAACGTTGCTCAGGCCGTTATTGAAGCCCGTGGTAAGTAATCCACAGGATTAAAACCTAAGTCCCGTGCTCTCTCCACAGGGGAGAGCACTATAGTAAGGAATATAGCCGTGTCTAAAGAAAAATTTGAACGTACAAAACCGCACGTCAACGTTGGTACTATCGGCCACGTTGACCATGGTAAAACTACCCTGACTGCTGCAATCACTACCGTTCTGGCTAAAACCTACGGTGGTTCTGCTCGTGCATTCGACCAGATCGATAACGCACCAGAAGAAAAAGCACGTGGTATCACCATCAACACTTCCCACGTTGAATATGACACCCCGACTCGCCACTACGCACACGTAGACTGCCCAGGCCACGCCGACTATGTTAAAAACATGATCACCGGTGCTGCGCAGATGGACGGCGCGATCCTGGTTGTTGCTGCGACTGACGGCCCAATGCCTCAGACTCGT
>NZ_JBVPGT010000022.1:0-177595 GCF_055817355.1 Enterobacter sp. PL_is379 | reverse complement strand
CGCCTGGAGTACGATTATCGCAATAACCTGGTGCGGGAAGAACGGGACGATAACCCGTTTAACTGGAACCGCTGGCAGTACGACAGCGCCGGGGCCTGCTCGCTCAGGACGGCTCGCTGCCCGGTCAGGAGCAGTGGCGCTGGGATGCGGCTGGTAATCCGTTAGAGGGCGCTGGAAAGAAGATTGCCCATAACCGGGTCACGCAACTGAACGGTATTCAGTGGCGTTATGACATCCACGGCCGTACCGTAGAGAAGGATAACGGCCAGATCCGCTGGCACTACCGGTACGACGGCGAACACCGCCTGACGGAGGTTATCAGCCAGCCGCGGGATCGCAAAAGGCCGCAGATGCAGGTCAGCTTCCGCTACGACCCGCTCGGACCACGCATCAGCAAAATGCGACGCCAAATGCAAGGCGGACAGCTAACCGGCAAGCCGGTTTGTCTGGGAAGGGTTCCGTCTGCTGCAGGAGCTGCACGGAGACGTGCCTCTGACCTATGTCTACAGCGACCAGGACAGCTACGACCCGCTGGCGCGAATTGACGGCGTGGAAGCGCCGGGGATCTTCTGGTTCCACTGCCAGTCCAACGGCACGCCAGAGCGGATGACGGATATCGAAGGGCAGGTGCGCTGGGAAGGGGTGAACAGCGCCTGGGGCAAGCTGTTGCGGGAAAGCGAGACGCAGGGATCAGGATATTCCCAGAACCTGCGGATGCAGGGTCAACACCTGCATTGTGAGATGGTTGCACGACAATCTGTTCCGGTATTACGACCCGGACTGCGGACGGTTTACGCAGAAGGACCCGATAGGGCTGGCGGGGGAGATAAATCTTTACCTGTATGGTGCAAATAGTCTTACGCGAATAGACCTTCTGGGATTAAAACAAGAGGAAGTTATACGCTATACGAGTAAAGATGAGGCGATTGCATCAGCTTCTGAGCGTGGTGGTAAAGGTGGATTGGTCCCAAATAATCGAGGTGATAAAGCCATATGGGTTAATCATGATAGCCGACCAGGATTTAACCCTGGATAAAAATATCCTTCCTCGTTTTAATGATAAAATCACTTCATTCCAGATTGAAAAGAAAGATGCTAAAGGTAATTGGAAGAAATGTGGTAAGAGGATTACGTAATGATTTTTGAAATGTTTATACATAAAATTGAACACTTCACTAATGCGAGAGCAGAGATTGAAAGTTTTGGAAAATATATCTATGTTCAGGATGAACCGGACCTATTCCCCGTTTGTTTTAAAAAAGAAAATGGGAAGCATGTAGAGTTGAGTCGTTGGCAAACTTACTTTCCTAAAGTTATGTTTCAGCGTGCGTTAAACAAGTTAGGCCTAAGTGAAGATGGTAAGTATGCATTTGAAGTTTTCCTTTCTCGATTAGGTTATCTTTTTCAAATAGATAACCGACAGCGTATAGATAAAGATATCTTTATCTTGTTTTATATCTATCAACTGTTTTCTTTAAAAGATAACGAAGAAGATTACGCTATAAAAGCAAAAAGCTTTTTTTTAAGATTTTTGTGTTTTGAAATGGGCATGGATGATGACTCTTATAATTTGCTATGCATTACTAAAGATGGGATTTGTATAAATACTTCTCAGCATGGTAATGTCTCAATATTGTCTTTGCTTGAGCAATTTTATGTACAATTTGAAAAAAAGAAAAACTTTGAAGATATTAAGTCTATAAAACATTATCAATTATCAGTGCTGAATTTTTTGTTTGTTGCGAACAACGATAGAAGTTCCCTGTCTTTTAATGATAAAAACTGCTACCTTTGCGATCCTGATAGTTTTATTAATACTTATGAGAAATCTAAAAAAACAATTTATAGAGCCTTGGAACATTGTTTTGACAAGTATCAATCCACGAAGAATTTACTAATATCAAATTTCATTCTAATGAATTATTCGTATTATATTGTTAGAAATAATTTGGCTGATCTCAAAACTTTAAGAAGACATGTTTCTTCAGATATGTTTAGACAAATAATTTCCTCAATAGTGTACAGAGTTTTTTTTGTGAATGAAGACGAGATATTTAAGGTGGTTGGCAATGAATATGACATCAGCCTTGAAAAAAATGAAGGTCGAATGCTATTTAATTTAATATATTCGATTTAAGGCATTAATGTTAGATCACTGTCGGGGGGCATTAGGTTTTGAATGTTCAAACCGCTGTCGAGCCCTCGATTCTTGAAGGCCAAACCATGGCAGGACAATAGATTTACGGTTTGCTCGTTGTAAGTTGAAAACTTGGTATCTCTCATACCGTGCCTTGGCGGATGCCTCTATTAATTGTGCGGATTATTTTCTTAACCAGAGGATTCTTTATTGGAAAAAATAATTTGTTATTTCCGCCAAGTATTACGGATAATTCATGTGGGAAAAGGGTCATTTTGTAACTTTTAAAAATATCTACATGAGCGAGGCAAATGTATTCTCCTTTAAAGTCCCTAAGCGGATGGCGGATTTAAAAGAAGAAAGTGCAATACCTCAGGTTGGTTATCGTACTAATCCGTTACATCAAGAGGGATTAATTCCTAAGCGTGTGGATCCGACAACGCCAGTTAGATCGTATGAATTACCATCAATATGGGCAGAATGGCTTGACGAAGTAGCGATTCCAGTCTCGGGGAGTGTAAAATAGGTTATTATATGAATATTAATAAAGATGAAGAACTCCTTGTGATAATAAAGAACGAAGGAAGATTTTATTGGTTCGTGGCCTTTAAAGAAATGTGGGTTTTAGACAGAGCAAAATGGGTAGAAGATTTTGTGAGAAGTGGGATGGAAATAAACCTACAGGATATTCATAAGGAAAGATATAACATACCAGTTGTAAATGAAGAAAACGCAAAGATATTCATTGATGGTTTAATTAAAGATGCTTATTTATATAATAAGGATGATATAGCTGAGGAGTTTTATAATAGGCTTTCGCAAAAAACCACCTGGTGGGATATATATGATCTAATGCCAGATTTGTTTATAGACTTTGATAATAAAAGACTATATTCCCAATATGTCGAAAGTATGCATTATCACAAATATGTTCCTGATGATTGGCAAGGTGAACTTGTAGATTTCTGCAGTGATGGATCGTTACCTCAAGATGAAATGTTATGGATAAAAAATGAGACAGATCATAGGAGCATTGTAATCACTAAAGGGTAAAAATATATTTCCAACATACCATTTTTTTTGAGTGTGCAATGGTAGATGCATCATGTTAATCTTTAACCATTGCGCTGAATTGTGAAGGAGATGGAATTTACTATAATTTAATTCTTTTTCCGAATGGATGGGTATAAATGATTGATTTTAATGCTGATATTTTATCAGGGAGAGCGCTAGGTAACGTGTTTTTGGGTGAAAATATAAGTAAATATATGAATGAGTTATATACCGGGTTTAAGGTAAATTACTTTGATTATTTTTTGCCTGATGATGAGAAAAGGCTTGCATATATTGTAGATGACACTATCACAATCGCTACCCTTGAAGATGGAACGATCATTTCGATTGGTTGTAATGTAAGCTATAAGGGGAGGTATAATAACATATTACAACCAGGTCAAACGATGAGGCAAATAATCGACTTGACTAATAAACAACGCATTTTTAATGGTTTCATTATTATAAATGACAACTTTGGTTTTTCATTTGAGTTGCCAGCGCCTTATGATGAAATCGCAGATAGCATTGCACATGTTCCACTGGATCTCGTTCTAAATGAAATCCGTGTAGCTGATTACTCTGACTGGAATCCTCAAAAAATATAACGCTGAAATGTGAGTTGGGATTGATACTACAGATTATAACTTGACATAATAGTGTTTTTAATTATTTCATAAAAGATTAAGTATTGAAAATTATGCATGCAATAATACATTTCCAAACAAATACAGCAACAATTGTGATTTATGATTTAATGTCACTAAAACATAGACTTAACGATGATGTAGATTGGTGGAGCCTTCCAGAAGATGAAGTTGAAGAAATAAATAAAGGTAATGTGTTATTTCTCAATCTTGGAGATGATGGAACCTATAAAGTCCATATTAAAAGAGATGTTGATGAATGTACCGGGTCGCTATTTTTAAACGTACCTTCTGGAAAGGTTTTCATTGGGGCGGGAGAAGATGTCACTGGCGGAGATCTTGAGCCTGACAACTCAGATGCCATTTCAGGTGAGTTTATTACTTTAGAACCTGGTAGTTACGAAGTTAAATATAAAAAGCAAGATTCAAATATTCTAATTTCCTTTGCAAAAGCAACGATTACTGAAAACTCATTAGAAGAGGGAGTTTATCTTTGAATGAAAAAATAGAATAATACAAGTAGTTCATCACATAGTCATTTTTAACAATTTTCTTTTTCCTTCTGCACGCACCTTGCTTGCTTTTTTGCACTTTGCTTACTCTTAACCTCCATAATCGGTCATTATACTCGTGACGAATAACCCCAACCTCAGGATAGCCCCCGTAGTTGCTGACCACCCGCAGCGAGTACGACCTCCTCGGGCTTCTGCATCGCCGGGATGTTTTACCCGCCAACGAGCCGCCAGGTGCTGGGCGGACAGCCCGCCGGTAAGCTGGTGACCACCTGGTTTGTCCGGGAAGGGTTCAGCCTGCTGAAGGAACTGCATGGAGACGTGACGCTGACCTACGTCTACACTGATTTGAGAGATATAGTTTTGCGAGGTAACACAGGACTTGATGCTCATCAAGCGGGGCAAAAAGCTACTATGAAAGATCTTGTAGAAGGTTATGACCCTAAAACTGGCCCGTCAATTTTAGTACCTTAAGAAAGCCATACTATATCAAAAGAAGGTGTCGGTATTGTTTCACGAAGAAAATTAATCCTTCAACTGGCTAACCATTTGCTAATGCGAGGGAACTGCTTGCTAGAGACATCTTAGAATTAAGGCGAGTTTATCAAGACATTGCAAACAGCGTTCTTCAGGAATTAATCGCAAAAAATAAAGCAATGTATCCTGAAATGAGAAAATCAAAACCTAAAGGTAAAAGTAATTGTAGGAGATAATGTGAATAAAGATGAGTTAGTTGTGAGATCATTACTTGCCGAGCTTTTAGGCGATACGCTAAATTATTATATTGATAATCTATCTGATTTATCCAAGTCAAATGGTGATGAAGATCCTTATTCGCGGGCAAGAAGTGTAATTCATAAACTATCCCCAGAAGAACAGGAGAAAATTTTCAATTTCCTTAGGTTGGTCATTGTAGATACAACTTCTACTGTTCTCGGAACAATCGATGGTTCACGTTTCCCTCCAAATATTGATGGGGATTTTAAACTTGAATATGACGGCGATGAAATACAAGGCTCCTTACAAGATGAATTAATTTCAAGATCTGAAGAGCTTGGTGTTTATAAATAAAGATTCTATCAATCTTTAACCATTGCGCTGAATATATAGAACATTGATAAGAAAAATTGGTTTTTTTATTCCATTTTTTATTATGCAATTAATGGCTGGTTAGTTTCAGGAAAGAAACAATAATTGCCCTTATTAATAATTACAACTAATTCCTCAATAAATGCGAACCTAATGGAGATAATATTTATCTCAATATAGGATTTATTCATTTATAGGTAAGCCGATATGGAAAAGCAAGATTTAATTGATCAGTTAAATGAAGTTGAAAAGATTATACACATGTCTTTACCTTCTGAATATAAGCGCTTTATGATTGAGAACGTCAAAGATAGCTACTCTTATGAAATTCAACGAGCAAATGGTGGCCAGCTTTATGTTTTCAATTGTTTTGACTTGCTTGAAAGAAATAATACATACACAATTCAATCGGTGGAGCCTGACGTTTTATTGATTGGTCAAGATGGTGATTTGGGATACTTTTTGAATTTGCGTAAAGGTACTGATGAGATTTATTATTTAGATCTTGGAGCGTTAGGAAGTCTGGACATGGATAAAGAAAGTAATAGCATATTTAGGCTATAATGTTTGATTTATTAATCATCTAGTTCAGAACATTGAAAAATCCTCGTCAAATCGTGAATTTTTTTCAAAACAAATCAAATAGTAAAAAGTAGTTTATCAAATCGCAATTTTTAATGATATAATCTTCCCCTTCCACACCCGCGATCCACCGCTGGTCTCTCTGCCTGGATTACGATTGCCGCAATAACCTGGTGTGGGAAGAGCGGGACGATAACCCTTCACGATGAAAAGAATATTATCTATGGAGGACGTGGGGAAGCTCCAGCTCGTTTGAATAGCCATGCGAATACACCGGGTAAATCACATTTGCAACAGTTGATTATGTTTGATAATAATTTGACCAAAGCGGAAATTAAATTCCTGGTACAAAGGATTATGGTTCTTAATGGTGGAGCTAAGTCAGTGATCTCCTTAAAAAATCTCATAAATAAAATCAGATCATTTAGTCCTTATAACCTAAATGCTAGCACATAGGATATTGCGGGTCATAACAGTGATTGGGGTGGAAAAGTATTGAAAGATGCGTTATCAATTCTGAAAGGTAATAGCTTATGAAAGTAAAATACAAAGAGGGTGACATCTTTGTCATTCCGATGAGTAATGGGAAATTTGCGATTTGCCAGATTGTATTTGCTCCAAAAGAAAAGTTTAAGAAAGCAATAGGTTTCTGCATTTTATCAATACAGAATACGGAGGAGCTTGAAGATAACAGTTCACTGAGACCTTTATCTTTTGAAAAGTTTGGCAAAGAGATGAAGGTTGTTTTCACTGGCAATCAGAATATTAGCAAAGGCATTTGGAAAATTATTGGCCACGCTAATCTTACTGAAGAAAAAAAAGAATTAAAAATATTTAATTATGCTGGCGGCTTATATGATGGGGAGGACGAAATCAGGCGTTTATCTGTTGCTGAATATCCAAATTACACAACAATGGGGGTTTCAGGCTTTGAGCTTGTCGACAATGTTCTGATAAATATTTGATCATCAGGGGAGGCGGGCTTCCTAAGCTAATTTTCATACAGCAACAGCTCATAAACACCTTAAATAAATTCGCGATTTTTTTGAACATCTGGCCAAATAATATATGAATCATTTCAGTAACTGTGAAAAAAAGATTGGACGTGCAGATATTGCTAAAAATGAAGAAGAATTATCTATTATTCTTCCTGATGATTTCATTTCACATTATCTGCAATTTAATGGTGGCACTCCTGAGAAAAGTTGGTGGGCCGATGATGAAGATTTTGAACCAGTAGAGGTGGCTGGGTTTAAACCGTTTATTTATAATAGTCAGACAAATGATGACCCTAGATCTTTAATTGATGGTTGCTATGTCAGCATGTTGGATAGGCAAGTGATCCCAAAAAACCTTTTTCCCTTCGCAAATGATTGGGGAGGGAATTTCTTCTGTCTGGATTTAGATAATTACTCAATTGTATACTTTGCTACAGATTCTTTTGATGAGTATTTGACTATGCAAGAGAATCATATAAAACTTCAAAGATATCTGACAAATTCATTTTCCATCTTTGTTAATGGATTGGTAACAGAAGAAGATCTTTCATAAGAAGCCATTGAATGTTAGCAATACATTCACTACAATTAATAAGGGTAAATGTAAATTGAATAAGATGCCAGATAATTCAATTGTTGTTATTGATGTGGCTGGGACTAGTATAAAAATACGTGTTTTGGGAAGTGGTTTAATTAAAAAAATGCAGGCGATAGGTTTTTCATTAAAAGATGAGTTTATGGTTATACCTGTAATTGACGAACAGAATAAACAAAGAATAATAAGACTGTTAGTTGACGAAGGTGCTCTTTTTTTATTTGGACATGGTTGGTATCCATCTGAAGTAATAGAGTATTATAAAGAACAAAACATCAAATTTGGTAAATATAAAATTATTTACTGGAGTAATAGAAATACATACCATATAGAGGAGAGATAATCCCTCATAAAATAAATTCTGAAGAGCACTAATCAACCATTCAGATAATCTTCAAAGTACAGGAAGAAAAAATACTTTTGTTTTACCGGCTGAAGGCGTTTTTTTACTTAAAATTGAAAAAGTCAAAGGAAGTAAATGTTGTCTGTAGCTTCACAGTTCATACCCTGAATACGACCAGGGTCGTGTTCAACAGCTGCATGCTGAAAATAGAGTTATTAATTACGACAAGATTGATATTTTCTCAGAGGAACTATGATAAATTTGCAATCTTATAATGAAGCATTGGATTTTCTGGAATTATTTTTTCAAAAATATATTCTTGATTATAATTGCCTCCAGGATATGCAATCTATTTTAGAGGGTTGTCGAAAAGAAAAAACGGTTTCTATTCGATCTATAGACTCATGCTTTATGGTATATAGACGAAAGACTCAAGATTATAGAGTCATTGCTCATGAGGAACAGGAGATATGGAGGCAGTTGTTCAATATATGGCAATAAATTTTTATAATCAAAACTGGCAAGAGATGACGGATATCAAAGAGCAGTAATTGTGGTGCATGTTGTAATATTGGTAACATTTTTATCAGAGCAGTCAGGTGTAACGAGAATAAAAATCGAGGTAAGGTAATGAACAATAAAAACATACAAATAGTTAATCTACTGATTTCGCATAGTCAAATATTGTTACGATCCCGAGACTATGATGAGAAACTGAGTCAGTGGGGGAAAGGAAATATTTCACAAGGTGCTGTACTTCATAAGGATTATGTCATATTTGATCCATTGCCAGATGATGCATTTGGCGCAAACGTGAATATTAAAGTAGAACAATCTTTCAATTTAGATGATAATTCTCAGCGCTGCATCGTTGTGCCATTTTTTGTTACGGAACAACATAAATTACAAGTCGCTTCAGCAACTGAAAAATTTGATTTAAGCTTAGGATTAAATGATAAAACTTATTCACTGTTTTATGAAGTTTGTGAAGGAGATGAAATTTATTATAATTTCACGCTCGTACCGACAAAAGAAACTGTTGCAGCTAAGTTTTTGCTAGACGATCCCTGGGGTGGAATAAAAAATCATCCTCTTAAAGAAGGTGTTTTTTAAATTTAAAGCTAACCAAAGAAGATTAATTTATAAAGAATCAGACGTAAAGAAGGCGATCATTATGTCGCCATCTTTAACGATGCAATTTTTCCCTTCCGCACGCAGGGCTGTTGAGCGCATGCGATGAATTCTACCGTCTCGATCGCTCATTGCCGCGTATTGACGGCGATGATGCACCGGCAGGGTTGCACGACAATCAGTTCCGGTATTTTTTGAACTGGCCGATTACTCTGAGGTACAGAAATGAAGAGAGATGACAGCGCGGTCGCGTGGATCAGATATAGACACTGCACTTTCAATAGACTCCTTTACAAGGTGACTCGTGGTCGTGGGAGTCTTCTTTTGACGCATGAAGGAACATGAAATCATTCTGAAAGGACTTCTAAGAGGCTACGTTGAGGCGAATTTACCATGATAAATGATGATGACCTTATTGAGTATGCGCGAGAAAAAATTCCGGATGAATATAATTCTTCTCTAAAAAAAAGAATAATCTTCAATGTGCATCATTTATAAACAATACTCAAGATGAGTTGCGAATAATGAAAGCGCATAAAAATAATACAAAACTTACAGGGTTGAAGGTAGAAGGTCTTGATGAATTAATTATTGCTCTTGAAAACTATGATGAAGAAACTGTCTTAGTAATTAATATCCTAACTAAGTCATTTTCCTTTAAAATTTATTCAGATAAAAACAATGCTCTACTGGGTGTTATAATCCTAAAATTAAAAAAGAAAACCAACGATGAAATTCGATTTGGGCGAGATGTTCTTAGCATTACGACTCCTCCTCCTGACATAGAAAATGATTAGTTTTTATTGCTTAAACAGGTGTACAAACCAACCAGAATCTCCATGCGTAGCGTTCTAGTATCAATTAACGCTTGCATACATGACTCCTTTGTTAAATGGAAACACTGTTTTAGGCGCAACCAAAAGTTGGATGTACTAAAATAAATCGAAATAAGAGCTCAGAGAAGCCTGTCATGAATTACGATTCATATAACGAAGTACTCGATTACCTCATTGTTTTTTTCAACGAAAGAGTGAATTCATCAATTTATTTAGAAAAAATAATGACTTTGATTGAAGGATCTCGCTCTGAAAAAACGGTGATGATAAGAGCTATTTATGAAACATACATGCAGTATGTAAAACAAAATAAAGATGGCATAAAAGTTATCGCTGGGGAAAAAGAAATGTGGATTGACTTATTGCACCATTGGCAATAAGACTTTATTGCTATGTGGATATTATTGTAAATGTTATAACAAATGTGATTTTACACGGAAAATTATCGTCATATAGTTGTTATCATGTTAAGTCGACTATATCATTAAGATCTTGTTAGACAGTCAAAAGTAAAGCAGGGGAACATGATTGAATTCAATTTAAATCCGATTACCGGTGATCTGACATTTGATGATCTTCCTTTGGGAATTGATACTGAAGAAGGATTTTGTAAGAGTGGATTATACCACGAATTAAACAAGCGAAAAGCTGTAAATAAAACCATGCCGAATCACTACCTTGTTGACTCAGTAGCGTTTTTCGACAAAGAATTTCAAGTTACTATACGCCCGTTGTGCTATGGTTTTCCTTTTATGCTTCATCTTGTTGATAAAAACAGTCAGTATTATAACGCATTAAATGACTGGAATGCGCGAGCTAATATTCACATGCTAAATGAATCAGTGAAAAGCTTATCTGATTGGCTAAAAGAATCACTCAATCTGGACACGCCTGATACCACGGAAACAGACATGATTAGGTGGCGCTTTGAATGGGGGCGGGTTTCTGTCTCATATGAGATAAAATCATTTAATCACGGGATATATTTAACCTGGAATATAATGTAGTCACTTCCAGACAAGGTGGTTTAGATATGTTAGAAATGAATTTTGATGTTAATAGTGGCTTTGTGGCTATTAACAATTACCCCCTCGAGTTAAAGGATGTTGAGACTTTTAAAAACTCCGAATTTTACATGTTATTCTCTCCGTTGAATACAATAGGCTCTTATTATTTCTCTATTGATAATATCGATTGGAAAGATCAAACTTTCATATTAGAACTGAGGCCTTCTGTGTTTTCTTTTTCTCCTTGCATATTCCTTACCAGTAAGAATGGGAATTTTTATAAAACTTTATGGGATTGGGATAAAAGAGCCAATTTGCGTAATTTATCTGAAGAAGAACAGCGCTTGACAGCATGGGTTAATAGTGAAATAACCTCACGCCCTAAACTTAAAATTAGTACGCCTCCATACGGAACTCAGTGGCATCATGAGTGGGGAAGCATTATTGTACAGTCTAATGAGAAAAGCTTCGACTGTGGAATTTATATAGAATGGAATGTTTGACTGAATGACATTATTGATTAATAAAATTAAAAGGTTATAGAAAATGAGAATAACTAATCGACTGAAAAAGAAGGTACTAGTCCTGGATGGCATAGATAATGACTTTTTAGATTCTGGCGCAGAAATAGCATGCCCTGAATGCGAGGGAGTAATAATCTATTCTATCGTAAACTCATATGAATTTGACTCGCTCTCTGAAGATGTGAAAGACTTTTTTGTTAAGAAAATGAGAGGTGTGAAGTTTGTTAGTGAACATAAGAAGTATATCTACGATGAAAGCCAATTATATGTTTCGAAAAACACTTGTTCAAAGTGTGTAAAGGAATTTTCTACTGTATTAACGTATAAAGAAGTGCAGCCAGCACGATACCGGGTATATCTTGTGGGGCTTTTTGAAGGTGATTTGAAACAGATCAAACTTTAAAAGTTGAGGTTTACCGATGATTGAAAATCTCATTTGTATTAAAGAAAATGACCTGCTTCAGTGGGCGTGTGCTGAACGTAACATACGGGTTAGGATGCCATTTTTAGACTCTGCAATGGTCGACTCAACACGCCAGTTAGTCTTTGCGTTAAGCGAACCAAAGCCATTACCAACTATTTTGACCATCTTCAGTGCTCAGGGCGAAAAACTATTTTGGTCTGCACCTCCTGAAGGCGCTATTTTCTATTACTTAACTTTCAACCAGTCAAAGGAAGTAATTGTGGCCTGTAGCTATGTGGTAAAGCAAAACGGCTGGCATGACTGGTTCTATTCGTGGAATAGGAAGAATAACGCGTTGTCTCGATCGGGCCCTGCATATTAAGATCAAATGTGCCCAAAATGATAACGATACCCGATGGCAACAGAGGAACTGCATAAGCAATTCCAACAAACGGCTAAAAACACAGCTGAGAGGCAAAGGATGAGCACGGTTTATATTGTCATTTTAACCTATATCAAACCACTCGAAGAGATTGACGCAGCAATACCTGCGCATGTCGAGTGGCTAAAAAAAGGGTATGCAGAGGGAATTTTCCTCGCATCCGGAAAACGGGTGCCGAGAATCGGTGGCGTCATTCTCGCGAAATGTGAGAGTCTTGCCTCTCTTGAAGAGCGATTACGCGAGGATCCTTTTCAGAGGTTAAAGCTCGCGACGGCTGAAATCATTCCTTTTGAACCCAGCATGAAAACAGAACTCTTAGACAATGTCTTTTGACCCCGCAATAAAAAAACCACGCCAGGGCGTGGTTTTTTTTCATTCAAGACGACTCAGACGTTGAACAGGAAGTTCATCACATCGCCATCTTTAACGATGTATTCTTTCCCTTCCGCACGCATCTTGCCGGCTTCCTTCGCGCCTTGCTCACCCTTGTAGGTGATGAAATCTTCAAACGCGATGGTCTGCGCACGAATAAAGCCTTTCTCGAAGTCGGTGTGGATTTTACCCGCAGCCTGAGGCGCAGTTGCACCCACTGGAATGGTCCAGGCACGCACTTCTTTCACGCCAGCGGTGAAGTAGGTCTGCAGGTTGAGCAGGGCATAACCAGCACGGATAACGCGATTCAGCCCGGGCTCTTCCAGGCCCAGTTCTGCCATAAACTCATCACGCTCTTCGTCATCCAGTTCGGCGATATCGGCTTCTACTGCGGCACAAACCGGAACCACGACAGAACCTTCTTTCTCGGCGATAGCACGCACCTGATCGAGGTACGGGTTATTTTCAAAACCGTCTTCGTTCACGTTGGCAATGTACATGGTTGGCTTCAGCGTCAGGAAGCTCAGGTAGCGGATGAGCTCTTTCTCGTCTTTGCTCAGATCCAGAGAACGCAGCATGCCCGCGTTTTCCAGCTGTGGCAGACATTTTTCCAGCACCGCCAACTCGGCTTTGGCATCTTTATCGCCACCTTTGGCTTTCTTGGAGATACGGTGGATCGCACGCTCGCAGGTATCAAGATCCGACAGCGCCAGCTCGGTGTTGATGACATCAATATCTTCAGCCGGGTTTACTTTACCCGCTACGTGAATGATGTTGTCGTTCTCGAAGCAGCGTACAACGTGGCCGATCGCTTCGGTCTCACGGATGTTGGTCAGGAACTGGTTACCCAGGCCTTCACCTTTGGATGCGCCTTTTACCAGGCCCGCGATGTCCACGAACTCCATGGTGGTCGGCAGAATACGCTGCGGCTTCACGATTTCCGCGAGCTGATCCAGGCGCGGGTCCGGCATTGGCACCACGCCAGTGTTAGGTTCGATGGTACAGAACGGGAAGTTCGCCGCTTCGATACCCGCTTTGGTAAGCGCGTTAAACAGGGTGGATTTGCCCACGTTTGGCAGACCGACGATACCGCATTTGAATCCCATTTCTAAATCACCTTAATATCTTGATAATCAATCCGTTAACGATAACCGATTGATGAAAAGTAAATAACTACGCCTATTATACACGTAACCCGCATGACGCGCGGTAAAAAAGCCGGAACGGGCAGATTATTGCGCTTTGAAAGCGTGTAAGCGGTTTGTCGCTTTGGTTAACCCGTCTTTTAGCCAGATTTCGGTGCAGCGCGCCGCTTCGTCTACCGCTTCGTCAATCAGTTTCTGCTCAGAAACCGGGGGCTTACCAAGTACGAAACCGACAACTTTGTTTTTATCGCCCGGATGGCCGATTCCGACGCGCAAACGGTGGAAATTCGGGTTATTGCCCAGCTTGCTGATGATGTCTTTAAGACCGTTGTGGCCGCCGTGCCCGCCGCCCAGTTTGAATTTTGCTACGCCAGGCGGGAGATCCAGCTCATCGTGAGCCACCAGAATTTCATCCGGGTTGATGCGATAAAACGTTGCCATTGCCGCCACAGCTTTACCGCTCAGGTTCATAAAGGTGGTAGGCACCAGTAAACGAACATCCGCGCCAGCAAGGTTGATACGTGAGGTATATCCGAAGAATTTAGGTTCTTCACGCAGGGGAGCACGTAACCGCTCGGCCAGCAGATCGACATACCATGCCCCGGCATTGTGGCGGGTAGCCGCATATTCTGCGCCCGGGTTGGCGAGGCCGACAATCAGTTTAATCGTCACGATTCAATTCCTAATGGGTTCCAGATCTGGCGCGTAGTTTACTGTCTGACGCGCCGCTTGACAAAATTCTGCGATCGTCGAAGCGAAATACGAATAATTTCTGATTTGAACAATTAGAATTTCAAGCTGTTCAAAGTGTTATTTGTAAACTTTTGTTTGGGAGTTATCTGTAATTGTGATCATTCACGCAACTCATAAAAGGGGCGTTGTCTATACTTTACACACAAGGATTAGGGGCTTTTCCCCTGACAACCCAAAGTTCCGGAGGTGACACATGAAACGCAAAAACGCTTCGTTACTCGGTAACGTGCTGATGGGGTTGGGGCTGTTCGTGATGGTAGCCGGCGTGGGTTATTCAATTTTAAACCAGCTGCCGCAGCTTGATCTTCCGCAATACTTTGCGCATGGCGCGATATTGAGCATCTTCATTGGTGCAGTGTTGTGGCTGGCGGGAGCACGCGTGAGTGGCCATGAGGAAGTGTGTGACAAATACTGGTGGGTGCGCCACTACGATAAACGCTGTCGTCGCGACCAGCATAAGCACAGCTAGTGCTATGATAAAGAACACCGAAACGGCTCCTGAGGGAGTCGTTTTTTTTGCATCAAAGGTTGACCCTCACGTAACGTAAGGCTCCAGAGTGATGCCACTGGCAAAGAAAAGGAGCAGTTATGTTGATTCAGGTGGGTGAGCTGGCGAAACGTGCCGGGATCACCGTGCGGACATTGCACCACTATGAGCAAACAGGGTTGTTGCTGCCTTCTGCCAGAAGCGCGGCAGGTTATCGGCTTTACAACCTGGCGGATGTCCAGCGTCTGCACATGATTCAGGCGCTGGCAAAAGCGGGGCTGGAACTTGCTGAAATCAGGGATTTCCTGGAACAGGAGTCGCTGTCGTTAACCGAATTACTCGATGCGCAAATCACGCTGCTGGATAAACAGCTGCGCAGCATACATACGCTGCGCGACCGGCTGGTGGAGCTGCGGACCGGGCTTCTCGACGATGCGACGCCGGATCTGGAATCCTGGCTACAGACTCTGGAGTTAATGAATATGTACGATCGCTGGTTTAGCAAAGAAGAGTTACAGCAGCTCCCGTTTGCGGTGCAGAAGGATGCGCTGGCGGCTATCTGGTCAGGGCTGGTTGCAGAGGCAAACACGCTGTTGAAACAGCACATACCCGTTACGGACCCGCGGGCCATGGACCTGGCGACGCGCTGGATGGAACGCCTGGAGCAGGATACGGCGGGCAAGCCGGAATTTCTCACCCGGCTGAATGAAATGCATAGCGTTGAACCGCAGATGCAGGTGCAGACCGGTATCACGCCGGTGATGACGGTTTACATCACGCGCGCGTTTGCGGAATCAAAGCTCAACATATGGGAGAAGTATCTCACTGCCGAAGAGATGGCCTTTACCCGGGCACACTACTTTGACCGCATGATGGAGTGGCCGCCGCTGGTGGCAAAACTGCATCAGGCGCTGCGAGAAAATATCGACCCCGCCTCTGACGATGCGCAAAAGCTGGCTGAAAACTGGCTGACATTGTTCCAGTCTTACGCGGGCACCAGCCCGGAGACTCAGCAAAAGTTTCGCACGGCCATGCAGCAGGAGCCGCATCTGATGAAGGGAACCTGGATGACGCCTGCCGTGCTTGCTTGGCTCCAGCAGGCGATCGGGGTGATGATGCAAAGACGTTTCTCTGCACCAGGTGGCTCACAGATCCGCTAATGCGGCTTCACGGTTAGGATAAAAGGCAAGGCGGCCAGGGATCGGCTGCACGCCCGCCCGCGCCATGGTGCGCAGTGGCTGAAACTCCAGGTTACTCACCCGCAGTTCACAGCCTTCCGGCAGACGTGCAACAAAGCGCTGGAAGGCATCCAGGCCGCCTGCATCCAGCACCGGTACGGCATCCCATTTCAGCACCACAACCCGTTTGCCCGCGATGCGGGACTCCAGATCGCTGAACAGACCTTCCGCCGCGGCGAAGAACAGCGGGCCAATTACGCGCAGAACCAGCACATCATCAGGCACCTCTACGTTGACCGGGGAGAGGCGCGTCATTTGCGCAATGCGGCGCATAAACAGCAAAGAAGCCAGCACGATCCCGACGCTGATGGCGATAACCATATCGAACAGCACAGTCAGCGACATGCAGATCAGCATCACGATGATGTCGTCTTTCGGCGCGCGACGCAGCAGGTTCACCACCTTATGCGCCTCACTCATGTTCCAGGCCACCATCAGCAGCAGGGCGGCCATGGCGGAAAGCGGTAGCCAGGAGAGCAGCGGGGCGAGGATCAGCAGGGCGAGGATCACCAGCACGGAGTGGATAACCGCCGAAACGGGTGAGGTTGCCCCCGCGCGCACGTTTGCAGCTGAACGGGCGATGGCTGCCGTTGCGGTAATTCCACCGAAGAACGGCGCGACAAGGTTGCCTAATCCCTGACCGACCAGCTCGCTGTTAGCTTTGTGCTTGGTGCCGGTCATCCCGTCCAGAACGACGGCGCAGAGCAGGGATTCAATCGCCCCCAGCATCGCCATAGAGAACGCGGCTGGAAGCAGGGCGCGCAGGGAATCCCAGCTTAGGGTAAAGCTGGAGCCGGGCATGTCCCACGGCAGCACCAGCTGCGGCAACAGCTGCGGAATGCCGCTACCCTGTGAACCGTCCGCCAGAACATAGTGGAACTGCGAGCCGATAGTCGCGACGTGACCACCGAACATATTGACGATGGCCATCACCGCGCAGCCCAGCAGCAGCGCGGGCAGGTGGCCCGGCAGACGGATCCCCAGACGGGGCCAGACGATCAGCGTGCCCAGCGTTACAATCCCGATGGCGGCGTCGCCGAGGTTCGCAGTCGGTAGCGCCATAAACAGGGCCCCCACTTTTTGCAGGTAGTGTTCCGGTACGTGGGGCATCTGCAGTCCGAGGAAATCCTTGATCTGCATGGTTCCGATGGTGATACCAATCCCCGAGGTGAACCCTAGCGTCACGGAAAGGGGAATGTACTCAATCAGCCGCCCAAAGCGGGCCAGGCCAAACAGAATCAAAAAGACCCCGGACATCAGGGTGGCGACCAGCAGGCCTGCCAGACCAAACTGCTGTGAAACCGGGTAGAGGATCACCACAAAGGCGGCGGTCGGGCCGGAAACGCTGAAGCGCGAGCCGCCCGTCAGGGCAATGACTATCCCGGCAACGGCCGAGGTGTACAGGCCATACTGCGGGGCAACGCCGCTGCCAATCGCCAGCGCCATCGCCAGCGGGATGGCAATAATGCCTACGGTGATCCCGGCAATCAGGTCACGCACAAAGCGTGAGGAGGTGTACTTCTCTTTCCAGCAGGCGTCGATGAGGGCGCGAAAGGGCAGAACATGTGAGGAGGCTACGTTTTTCACAATTATCTATCATCCGTATGCGCATCATCTGTCATGTGAATGGCAGGTGAAGGAGGCATTAATCATACAAATAAAACTCAGAGACAAAAAAACCCGCCGCAGCGGGTTTTTCGGCCGTGTTCGATTAGTGTTCGAACATTGCTGAGATAGATTCTTCGTTGCTGATACGACGAATCGCTTCGGCCAGCATCCCGGACAGGGTCAGGGTACGCACGTTTGGCAGTGCCTTGATCTCGTCGCTCAGTGGGATGGTATCGCATACCACAACTTCGTCAATTACGGAGTTGCGCAGGTTGTTTACGGCATTGCCGGAGAAGATCGGGTGGGTCGCGTAAGCGAATACGCGCTTAGCACCACGCTCTTTCAGCGCTTCAGCCGCTTTACACAGCGTACCGCCGGTATCGATCATGTCGTCGACCAGCACGCAGTCGCGGCCAGCCACGTCACCGATGATGTGCATCACCTGAGAAACGTTAGCGCGCGGACGACGTTTGTCGATGATCGCCATGTCGGTATCGTTCAGCAGCTTAGCGATAGCGCGAGCACGTACCACGCCGCCGATATCCGGAGAAACCACGATTGGGTTATCCAGGTTCAGCTGCAGCATGTCTTCCAGCAGAATTGGGCTGCCGAATACGTTATCAACCGGGACGTCGAAGAAGCCCTGGATCTGCTCTGCGTGCAGGTCAACGGTCAGTACGCGGTCAACGCCTACGCTGGACAGGAAGTCAGCGACAACTTTAGCGGTAATTGGCACACGCGCGGAACGGACGCGACGGTCCTGGCGGGCATAGCCGAAGTAAGGGATTACAGCAGTGATACGGCCTGCGGAAGCGCGACGCAGGGCGTCGACCATAACAACCAGTTCCATCAGGTTGTCGTTCGTTGGAGCACAGGTGGACTGGATGATGAAAATATCACCACCGCGTACATTTTCGTTAATTTGTACGCTGACTTCGCCGTCGCTAAAGCGACCTACGGCGGCGTCGCCGAGGGAAGTGTACAGGCGGTTGGCAATACGTTGTGCTAGTTCCGGGGTGGCGTTACCAGCAAAAAGCTTCATATCAGGCACGAGAAGAACCTCAGGCATGCGTCCAGTGGTGGATAGCGTTCGCCGTAAACTGTGCGGGCCAGGCAAAGGCTATCCAGGCGGTGTATTAAAGAGCGCGATGCAACGTCTGGAACAGGGTGACGTTGTCACCGAAACTCAGTCTGCGCCAGAATGGCCTGCTGTAGGGGGGAAATGTTCATCCCACGCGCTACAAAACCATGCAGCCAAACCGGCGCTTGCTCAAGCACCTGACGAGCGGCGGATTCGGTGTCAAATTCAGCAAAGACACAGGCCCCTGTACCAGTCAGGCGCGACGGCGCGTATTCTAACAGCCAGGAAAGCACCGCATCAACCTCGCGAAAACGTTTTCTTGCGATATCCTCGCAATCGTTGCTGAATTCACAATTTAATAACGTTTCTATTGACCGAACCGGGGTATTCCTTTTCAGGTCAGGATCTTTAAAGATGACCGGAGTCGGAATGCTCACGCCAGGGTGAGCAACCAGATACCATTTCTCCGGCGGTTCAGCCGGGGAGAGGATCTCACCCACGCCCTCGGCAAAGGCCGCATGACCGCGCACAAACACCGGGACATCCGCCCCCAGCGTCAAGCCCAGAGTTGCCAGTTCGTCCGTCGACAGCCCGCAGCCCCAGAGGTGGTTCAGCGCAACCAGCACGGTCGCGGCGTTAGATGAGCCGCCGCCCAGACCGCCGCCCATCGGCAGACGTTTCTCAATACGAATATCCGCACCGCTTCCTGCGGGCAGACGGCCTGATTCCGCCGCGGCTTTCATCAGCAGACGCGCGGCGCGCACGATCAGGTTGTCCTCATGCGCCACGCTATCGACCGGCGTCAGGAGGCAAATCTGCCCGTCCTGACGCAGTTCAATGGAGATCGTGTCGCCATAGTCAATAAACTGAAACAGCGTCTGCAGGGTGTGATAACCGTCAGCGCGCTGGCCGGTGATGTACAAGAACAGGTTCAGCTTTGCCGGAGAGGGCCATTGGGTCATCATTTAACGATCCAGTTGTCCATTTTCAGCTTGATACGCTGGCTGCCCTGGGTCAGTTCCATATTCGATGGCAGCGACGGTTTACTCTTACTGTCATAGGCGCTGTACACCACTTTCCAGGTTTTACCGTTCTGGGTGTAGTTCACCTGGCTCAGACGATACTGATCGTCCAGGGTGTAGTCGGTGGCGTCACCCGGCAGGCCGAGGATCCACTGGCGCAGGCTGTTGAGCGGGATAGGCATCCCGGTCAGCTTGCCAATCATCTCTTCGGCATCGGTCGCGGTGTAGTGCTGACCTTTGTTATCGGTGATCTGCGCTTCACCCGGTTTCGCGATAAGCTCCAGCTCGGTGCTGCCCAGCGGGTTCAGCAGCAGCAGGCGATAGTGGTCCTGACCCGTCTGCTGCCAGAAGAAGCGGGCATAAACTTTTTGTTCGTCAGAGAGATAAGCGAACGCGCCGCGGGTCTGGTACTGGTTCAAATTACGGACGTCCTGCTGGTGCTGACGCCACTGCGGTGAATCAGGGCTTTTGCCCGGGCCTTTTGGCTGGGTGACGGTACACGCGGTCAGAACCAGTGCTGCCAGCGGCAGCAGGCGAATCAGTCGGGTCATAATAAGGACAAATCCTTGAGATACGTTGCAGTTATAACTGTTAATGCTAGCGTCGAAGGGGGCTACCGTCTACGTTCAAATTATCTCAAAGCGTTGTATCTACCCTAAATAATTCAAGCTGCATGAAGGCGGCAAGAGAGTGAATCCCCATGAGCATAGATAACTATGTGATTGGGGTGAACGAGCGCAGCCAACGCGCATGCAGCTTGAAGTATGACGGGTATAAGCTATTACTCCGAAAGGGGGCTGTCTCTTTTATTGATCTCGCGCATCCTGTATGATGCGTTCTGCTAACCTTATTAACGCTGGTACTACTCCCGCTCAACATGACCCTATTAGCACTCGGCATCAACCACAAAACGGCCCCGGTTTCGCTGCGAGAACGCGTAACGTTTTCGCCAGATACGCTCGACCTGGCGCTGGACAGCCTGCTTGCACAGCCGATGGTGCAGGGTGGCGTGGTGCTCTCGACGTGCAACCGTACCGAGCTCTATTTAAGCGTGGAAGAGCAGGATAACCTGCACGAAGCGCTGATCCGCTGGTTATGCGACTACCACAATCTCAATGAAGACGAGCTGCGCAACAGCCTGTACTGGCATCAGGACAACGATGCCGTCAGCCATCTGATGCGCGTGGCCAGCGGGCTGGATTCGCTGGTGCTCGGCGAACCGCAGATCCTGGGGCAGGTGAAAAAAGCGTTTGCGGATTCGCAAAAAGGGCATCTGAAGGCCAGCGAGCTGGAGCGCATGTTCCAGAAGTCGTTCTCCGTGGCGAAGCGTGTGCGAACCGAAACCGACATTGGTGCCAGTGCGGTTTCCGTTGCTTTCGCGGCCTGCACCCTTGCGCGCCAAATCTTTGAATCCCTCTCCACCGTCACCGTGATGCTGGTGGGCGCGGGCGAAACCATCGAACTTGTGGCGCGCCATCTGCGCGAGCATAAAGTGAAAAAGATGATTATCGCTAACCGCACCCGCGAACGCGCGCAGGTGCTGGCGGATGAAGTGGGCGCAGAGGTGGTTGCCCTGAGCGACATCGATGAACGTCTGAAAGAGGCGGACATTATTATCAGCTCGACCGCCAGTCCGCTGCCGATTATCGGAAAAGGGATGGTGGAGCGTGCGCTGAAGTCCCGTCGTAATCAGCCGATGCTGCTGGTGGATATTGCCGTCCCGCGCGATGTTGAGCCGGAAGTGGGCAAGCTGCCTAACGCCTACCTCTACAGCGTGGATGACCTGCAAAGCATCATTTCGCACAACCTCGCCCAGCGTAAAGCGGCGGCGGTGCAGGCGGAAACCATTGTTGAGCAGGAAACCAGTGAGTTTATGGCCTGGCTGCGCGCGCAAAGCGTCAGCGAGACCATCCGCGAGTATCGCGGACAGGCGGAGCAGGTGCGTGACGACCTGACAGCCAAAGCGTTAGCGGCCCTGGAGCAGGGCGGCGACGCACATGCAATTATGCAGGATCTGGCGTGGAAACTGACCAACCGCCTGATCCATGCGCCAACCAAATCTCTTCAGCAGGCCGCCCGTGACGGGGATGATGAACGCCTGACTATTCTGCGCAACAGCCTCGGGCTGGAATAGCGCCCTATACCCATTTTCTAAGACAAGGTGCACTTACGCCTATGAAGCCTTCTATCGTCGCTAAACTGGAAGCTCTGCACGAGCGCCATGAAGAAGTCCAGGCGCTGCTCGGCGATGCCGGGACCATTGCGGACCAGGAGCGTTTTCGCGCGCTCTCACGTGAATACGCGCAGTTAAGTGATGTTTCTAAATGCTTTACCGACTGGCGACAGGTTCAGGAAGATATCGAAACCGCGCAGATGATGCTCGACGATCCTGAAATGCGCGAGATGGCGCAGGAAGAGTTGCAGGATGCGAAAGCGCGTTCTGAAGAGATGGAGCAGCAGCTTCAGGTGCTTCTGCTGCCAAAAGATCCGGACGACGAGCGTAACGCGTTCGTGGAAGTCCGCGCCGGGACCGGCGGTGACGAAGCGGCACTGTTTGCCGGGGATCTGTTCCGCATGTACAGCCGCTACGCCGAGTCGCGTCGCTGGCGCGTGGAGATCATGAGCGCCAACGAAGGCGAACACGGTGGCTACAAAGAGGTTATCGCCAAGATCAGCGGCGACGGCGTGTACGGTCGTCTCAAGTTTGAATCCGGCGGTCACCGCGTGCAGCGCGTACCGGCCACCGAATCCCAGGGCCGTATTCACACCTCCGCCTGTACGGTGGCGGTGATGCCGGAGCTGCCGGAAGCGGAACTGCCGGACATCAATCCGGCGGACCTGCGTATTGATACTTTCCGCTCCTCTGGCGCGGGTGGTCAGCACGTTAACACCACCGACTCCGCCATCCGTATTACCCACCTGCCAACCGGCATTGTCGTCGAATGTCAGGACGAGCGTTCACAGCACAAAAACAAAGCCAAAGCGCTGTCCGTGCTGGGCGCGCGTATCCACGCGGCCGAAATGGCGAAACGCCAGCAGGCGGAAGCGTCTACGCGTCGTAACCTGCTGGGGAGCGGCGATCGCAGCGACCGTAACCGCACCTACAACTTCCCGCAGGGCCGCGTCACCGACCACCGCATCAACCTGACGCTGTACCGTCTGGACGAGGTGATGGAAGGGAAGCTGGACATGCTGATTGAGCCTATCGTGCAGGAATACCAGGCCGACCAGCTGGCGGCACTGTCCGAGCAGGAATAATGGATTTTAAGCGCTGGTTACGTGAGGCGGCCGGTGAGCTTTCCGAAAGCGAAAGCCCGAAACGCGATGCCGAAATTTTGCTTGAGTATGTGACGGGTAAAGCCCGCACGTATCTGCTGGCTTTTGGTGAAACCGAACTGACCGCGGAGCAGGAAGCGCAGCTCGCCGCGCTGCTTGCCCGTCGTAAAACCGGCGAGCCGGTGGCGCACCTTGTCGGTGAACGTGAGTTCTGGTCGTTACCGCTGTTCGTCTCGGCGGCGACGCTGATCCCGCGTCCGGACACCGAATGTCTGGTGGAGCAGGCGCTGGCGCGTTTACCGGCGGCGGCCTGCAGTATTCTCGACCTCGGGACGGGAACAGGTGCTATCGCGCTGGCGCTCGCCACCGAGCGGCCCGACTGCGCGGTGACGGCGGTGGATGTCATGCCCGACGCGGTGGCGCTGGCGCAGCGTAACGTGGAACGTCTCGGGGTCCGCAACGTGACGGTGCTGCAAAGCAGCTGGTTTTCCGCGCTGGAGAATCGCACATTTGCGATGGTTGTCAGCAATCCTCCTTACATCGATGAACATGACCCGCACCTTGCGCAGGGAGATGTTCGCTTCGAACCGCTGACGGCGCTCGTGGCTGCCAACACGGGATTAGCCGATCTTGATCACATTGTGACAACGTCACGGGAACATTTACTTCCCGGCGGCTGGCTGCTCGTGGAGCATGGCTGGACGCAGGGAGAAGCCGTGCGCGCACTGTTTACGCAAGCAGGTTATGACGCTGTCGAAACCTGCCGCGACTACGGCGGCAACGAACGCCTGACGCTGGGGCGGTGGTCTTGAGTTCCGGGTATCTGCCATTTACTGATAAAGGCGTAAGGCTGACTGAAAGGCAGTTTGGCGTTATCATCTACATCGTTTTGAGTTTTATCGCGCCTGAGCGTCATTGTTCGCTCAGGCGTTACTGGGGTAAGTCATGAGGTCCTTAGCCGATTTCGAATTTAATAAAGTGCCGCTTTGCGATGGCATGATCCTGATTTCAGAGATGATTCGCGACGATTTTACGTCGCAGTTTGTCTATGATGAGCTGGAGAATCTGGTCAGCCTGGCGCGTGAAGAGATTAATCAGGCTCGCCCGCAAGACTGGCAACTAGAGAAGCTGCTGGAGCTTTTCTACGGCGAATGGGGTTTCTGCGACACGCGGGGCGTGTATCGCCTGTCTGACGCATTATGGCTGGACCAGGTCTTAAAAAATCGTCAGGGCAGCGCCGTGGCACTGGGGTCTATTTTACTATGGGTCGCACAGCGTCTGGATATTCCGCTGGTGCCGGTCATTTTCCCGACGCAGATGATCCTGCGTGCAGAGTGGCTGGACGGCGAAATGTGGCTCATTAATCCCTTTAACGGCGACACGCTGGATGAACATACGCTGGACGTGTGGCTGAAAGGCAATATCAGCCCGGTGGCCGAACTCTTCAACGAAGATCTCGACGAGGCGGACAACGCAGAGGTCATTCGCAAGCTGCTGGATACGCTGAAGTCTGCATTAATGGAAGAGCGTCAGATGGAGCTGGCCCTGCGCGCCAGCGAAGTGCTGCTGCAGTTCAACCCGGAAGATCCGTACGAAATTCGCGACCGCGGGCTGATCTATGCCCAGCTCGACTGTGAGCATGTGGCGCTAAACGATCTGAGCTATTTCGTTGAGCAGTGTCCGGAAGACCCCATTAGCGAAATGATTCGTGCGCAGATCAACGCGATCTCGCACAAGCAAATTACACTGCATTAATCTTAATTCCGATTCACACCTGAATAAGGCGATCCTATGAAACAAAAAGTGGTTAGCATTGGTGATATCAAGGTAGCAAACGACCTGCCGTTCGTCCTGTTTGGCGGCATGAACGTGCTGGAATCCCGCGACCTCGCCATGCGTATCTGCGAACACTACGTGACCGTGACCCAGAAGCTGGGCATCCCGTACGTGTTTAAAGCCTCTTTTGACAAAGCCAACCGCTCCTCCATCAACTCTTACCGTGGCCCGGGCCTGGAAGAGGGGATGAAGATTTTCCAGGAGCTGAAGCAGACCTTTGGCGTGAAAGTGATCACCGACGTGCATGAAGCCTCTCAGGCGCAGCCGGTGGCAGACGTGGTTGACGTGATTCAGCTCCCGGCATTCCTGGCTCGCCAGACTGACCTGGTGGCGGCGATGGCGAAAACCGGTGCCGTGATTAACGTGAAAAAACCGCAGTTCGTCAGCCCGGGCCAGATGGGTAACATCGTTGATAAGTTTATCGAAGGCGGTAACGATCAGGTGATCCTGTGTGACCGTGGCGCTAACTTCGGTTACGACAACCTGGTTGTCGACATGCTGGGCTTCAGCGTGATGAAGAACGTCTCTAACCAGTCTCCAGTGATTTTCGACGTGACCCACGCCCTGCAGTGCCGCGACCCGTTCGGTGCCGCATCCGGTGGCCGTCGTGCCCAGGTGACCGAGCTGGCGCGTGCCGGTATGGCGACCGGCCTGGCAGGTCTCTTTATTGAAGCGCACCCGGATCCGGCTAATGCGAAATGCGACGGCCCATCTGCGCTGCCGCTGGATAAGCTGGAGCCGTTCCTGAAACAGATCAAAGCGATTGACGATCTGGTGAAGAGCTTCGACGAGCTGGATACCAGCAACTAATAAAAAAACCCGCTTCGGCGGGTTTTTTTATGTTTTCTCCCTCTCCCTGTGGGAGAGGGTTGGGGTGAGGGCATCAGGCCGCACCGGATCACTCTTACGCAAAAATCGTCATTAAGTACGCAATAAACAAGGCCATATGCGCCGCGCCGTTCAGCACGTTGGTGCGCCCGGTGGAGAACGAAATCTGGCACAGCAGCAACGAGGCCACCATCACAATCATTTCCGGCGCACCCAGCGCAAACTGCAGCTCGTTGCCCGTCATAAAGGCAATCAGCGTCACCACCGGAACGGTAAGTGAAATGGTCGCCAGTACGGAGCCGAAGAACAGGTTCATTGCGCGCTGCACCTGATTGTTTAAGACGGCTTTCAGCGCACCCAGCCCTTCAGGAGACAGGATCAGCAGCGCCACCAGGAAGCCGGTAAAGGCTACCGGCGCGTTCAGCTCGGTTAACAGCCTTTCCAGCGGGTTGGCGTTCATCTTGGTGACGGCAATCACCGCAATCAGATGTACGATCAGCCAAACCGTATGCCACGCGCTGCTGTGGGCCGACGGCTTACCGTGGTGCGGATCATCGTCGTCGCTGTCGTCTTCATGCTCATACACAAACAGGCTCTGGTGCGTTTTGGTCTGAATCAGCAGGAACACGCCGTACATGGCGGCGGAAATCAGTGCGACCAGCAGTGCCTGACCGGTAGAGAAATTCGCGCCCGGCAGCGCCATCGGGAAGACCAGCACGATAATGGCCAGCGGGAAGAGGGCGATCAGATACTGTTTAATGCCGAACAGGTTCATATACTGGGTCGCGAACTTGCGCCCGCCCAGCAGCAGAGAGAAGCCCACCAGGCCGCCCGTCACAATCATAATGATAGAGTAGAGCGTGTCGCGCATCAGCGTCGGCGCGGCATCGCCGGTCGCCATGAGCGCGGAAATCAGGCTGACTTCGAGAATAACGACGGAAAGGCTGAGAATTAACGATCCGTACGGCTCGCCCAGACGGTGGGCCAGGACGTCCGCATGGCGAACGACGCTAAATGCGCTGGTTAAGATGCCGACCAGGGCAAGAATATTGATACCAACCACCACTGGCAGTGACTGACTGCTTCCCCAGAAGAGCAGCACAGCCAGTGCCAGAACCGGGAAAATGAGTGACGTCTCCTTGTGGCGGGTCTTTACCGCCTCGAGTGTTGCTGTCATGAGCTTCTCCATCAATGCAGGTGCTTGTAATTATAGATAGATTTTTGAGGTCATTAAACTAACAGATCTCTGTTAAATACCCTTTATTTTTTACTTAATTTTACCCTTTGTCATAAATTTAATACCTGACTCCTGTAATTGATGGTTTTCATATAATACTTATTAAATAACAATAAATTACATTTGGTTTGAAACCATAAATTAAGGCCGGGTGGCACGCTGCCATATCGTCGTCCACACTTATCTCTTTAAGCAAAAGAGAGGTGAGTGATGCCATATAAAACGAAACGCGAATTACCAGACAACGTGCAAAACGTGCTGCCCGCTCACGCGCAGGATATCTACAAAGAGGCGTTTAACAGCGCCTGGGATCAATACAAAGATAAGGACGATCGCCGGGATGATGCCAGCCGTGAAGAGACGGCACACAAAGTCGCCTGGTCCGCCGTAAAACATGAATATGAAAAAGGAGGCGACGATAAATGGCATAAAAAGAAATAGCCGTGAAATAATTCGCTGCCTTCATTTTGACTTTTCAGGCGGTTGAACTGCCGTTGTATTGCAACTGGTCCGCTAATTGCTTATCGTTATTTAACTGCTGGCAAAATGACCAGCACATAATGCCGGGAAGGCGAATTACAGATGTCGCAAGGAAGCATGCAGTGGCGGAGGTGTAAAGTGTTAACGCGTGATTTCTTAATGAAGGCAGATTGTAAGACGGCATTTGGTGCTATTGAGGAATCGCTTCTCTGGTCAGTTGAACAACGTGCGGCGTCACTTGCTGCCACGCTTGCCTGCCGCCCGGATGATGGCCCGGTATGGATTTTTGGCTACGGTTCCCTGATGTGGAACCCGGCTCTGGAATTTGTCGAATCGGCAACGGGAACGCTGCCTGGCTGGCATCGCGCATTTTGCCTGCGTCTGACGGCCGGACGCGGCAGCGCGTGCCAGCCGGGACGTATGCTTGCACTGAAAGAGGGCGGGCGCACCACGGGCGTGGCGTATCGCCTTCCTGATGCCTCGCTGGAAGAGGAGCTTACGCTGCTCTGGAAGCGTGAGATGATCACCGGCTGCTATATGCCGAGCTGGTGCAAGCTGGAGCTGGACGACGGACGCACCGTCAATGCGCTGGTGTTTATTATGGACCCGCGTCATCCGCTGTATGAAGCGGACACCCGCACGCAGGTCATAGCCCCGTTGATTGCTGCCGCCAGCGGACCGCTGGGGACCAATGCACAATATCTCTTCTCCCTGGATCAGGAGCTGACCCGCCTCGGCATGAAAGACGATTGTCTGAATGAGCTGGTGGTAAAGGTGAAGGCTCTGCTGGAAGGGAACCCGCTCAACGGCACGCTGCGACCGGGCTTTGCCTGATGATACGCCCGGCTCGCCGGGCGTTTATTATTATGCAGCCACGTAGCTGACGGAATGCTCCAGCGACTGGCTGTGGCTGTCGATCAGCACATCCCACGTGCCGGTATACGGTACGGTAAGCCACGCTTTATCATCCTGCACGGTGAGAATATCCGCCTGGGATTGTTTATGTGCTTTCGCACTCATCAGGTGAATACGACAGCGCTCTGAGCAACGCACCACTACCGTATCCCCGCCAAACAGTTTCAAACTTGTTTTTACCAGTGCCATTTTTTTACCCCGTCGATTTTGCCCATCCCGAGCGTGATATTGTTCACAAATTACTCATTGCATAACACCAAAGCGGGGGGCGAGGGATGATGATTTTGATCAAAAAATGGCATAACGTTTAAACAAAAATGACAAAATTCCTGAAAGCATTCAGCTGGCGCGGGTTTTACCCGGTAAACCCGCGCCGGAATAAAATTAAATGCGGAAATGGCCGGCGGTTTCAGCAAGGTCCCCAGCCTGGCTCTGCAGGGCACCCGCGGCGGCGGCGGATTCCACTACCAGCTCGGCGTTCTGCTGGACCATCCTGTCGAGATGGGTCACCGCATGATTGATCTCATGAATGCCTTTCATCTGCTCGCTGGTGGCGATGGAGATTTCGCGCATGATGCCGGAGACGCTACCGATGCTGGAGCGGATCTCGTCCATGCTTTCCCCGGCCAGATGCACGTAGCGGGAGCCGGTGGCCACGCTGTCGGTGGTGGAATCGATCAGCGATTTGATCTCTTTCGCCGCCTGGGCGCTGCGGCTTGCCAGGTTACGCACTTCGCCTGCCACCACGGCAAACCCGCGACCCTGCTCCCCGGCACGGGCCGCCTCGACGGAGGCGTTCAGCGCCAGAATGTTGGTCTGAAAAGCAATGCCGTCAATCACGCTGGTGATATCGCCAATTTTAGCCGACGCGACTTCGATGGACTGCATGGTGCTGATCGCCTGGGATACCACCTCGCCGCCGCGCGCCGCGGCCGCTGAGGCCTTGCTCGCCTGATCGTTCGCTTCTGCCGCCGACTCGTTCGACTGCGTCACGGAGGCGGTGATCTGCTCCACGGCGCTGGCCGTCTCGCGCAGGCTGGACGCCGCCTGCTCGGTACGTCCGGAGAGATCCTGGTTACCTGCAGCAATCTCCTGGGCGGCGTTTTTCACCGATTCACTGGCATCCCGGAGCTGCACCATCACCACCGACAGCTTATCGCTGAAGGCGTTAAAGGCCTGCGCAATCTGCGCGACTTCGTCCTCGCCGCTGTCCGGCAGACGCTGGGACAGATCGTTAGTCCCGTTGGCAATGTTGTGCATCGCGTCGCGAATGTCGGACAGACGCTTCAGCAGGCGGGCAATCAGGAGGTGAACAATGGTCGCGCTCAGCAGTGCCAGGATCACCAGCGAAATCGCCGATGCTTTAAGCAGGGAACGCATGCCGGAGGTGGCGTCGCCGTTGTCGAGGGCGACGACTAGCAGCCAGTTTGTGCCCGGCACGGCTGTCGCCACGAAGGTTTTTTCAGCATCGTTCAGCGTGCCGTCAACCGGGTTACCGCTTTTCAGCGCAGCAAAATCGATGCCTTTGATGGTCTCAGCAAACGGTTTAAGCGTCAGAGCCGGATCGTTAGCGGCAATCACGCTGCCGTCACTGTTCAGAAGCAACCCGCTGCTGGCCGGGGTTGGATGGATCCCGCGTACGTTCGCCACCACGCTGTCCATGGCCACATCGCCCGCCACTACCGCTTTCAGTGTGCCATTCTCTTTCACCGGCACGGCGAAGGTCACCACCAGTTTACCGGTCCCCGCGTCAACGTAGGGCGCGGTGACAACCGGACCGTCCGTACTGACCACCTGCTGATACCACGGGCGAATGGTCGGATCATAATCCGCCGGAACCCCCGCCGGTTCAGAGAATTTCGCCGTTTTGCTGGCGTAGCCGACATAAACGTTGGTGAATCCACCCGCCTGTGCAAGCTGTTTAAACACCGGAACCGGATCGTCACTCAGTGCGACGGTCTGCGCGGAGGCAATCACCGTCATCTTGCTTTTGACCCAGTCGGCAATCGCCATGTTATGGCTGGCGCTGGTGCTGGTCAGGATATCGCGCTGTGACTGCTGGTTATCCTGGCGTGTGACCTGGAAGTTAATAACGGTATTGAGGAGAAGGGCGACGACCAGACAGCCTGCCGTCGCCGCGATGATGCGTGCACGAATCGATCTGAACATAAGTGAAATACCTGCTGTGTTGTTTCCATGCCTATCGGCAACCCCGCAGGTAAACTTGATGCTGAAACCGCGTCCATAAGAAAATAATATTTTTACGGGTTTATTATTAAAAAGTTAATACTTTATCCGCGGACAGCGTCCACTCGGCCAGCTCAACCAGCGTACCAATTTCTACGCCATCAATCAGCGGCAGCCCGGTGATACCGCGCCCGTCGGTGCAGGTTTTGCACAGCTTCACCGGCACGTTTTGCGCGGTCAGGATCTCCAGCATCTGCTGAATGTTATAACCCTCTGCCGGTTTTTGTCCCTTCAGCCCTGCGGTGACCGCGTCCGACATTAAAAAGAGGCGTAACGCGAGGTCACTCTCTTTTTCGCGCAGCGCAATGGCCAGGCGCAGGCTGTTAAAAAGCGATTCACTCCCGTAGGCCGCACCGTTGGCGACGATCACAATCTTCTGCATGTTGACTCCTGTTCTTATAAAGGCACGAATATTGCTTAATTTCCCGGAGTTTCGCTGTCCGGGAGAGTAAGCATGATATTAATGGCAGGCATTTCGCCAGGCGCTGCCGAATGGCTCACGCGCGCAAAGATGATGCGCCAGGAGCAGTTCAGCAAGCTGGCACAGCTGGGTGTGCTTGTGCACGGCATTAGCCAACTGGTGCACATGTTACAGTGCGAGCGCGGGGCGTCCAACGTCTGGCTCTGCTCACAGGGCAAGCTGTACGCCCCCGAATGCAAAGCCAGCCGGGCGCTGGTGGATGAAAACCTCGCTGCCCTTTACGGCATTCTTGAAACACAGTCGCCGATCCCAGGAAGTGCCGTCTGTGAACGCATCGGCGGCGCGCTCCTGAGCCTGGATACACTTCCCGCGCTGCGTGACGGTGTGATTCAGCAGACTGTAACGGCACCCCAGGCGATGGAACACTACTCCCGTATGCTTCGCCATCTGCTCAGTATCGTGCCGCAGCTTAATGACAGCATTGACGATCCGCAAATCGCAGGACGTTTTGTCGCGCTTTATAGCCTGATGCAGGGAAAAGAGCTGGCAGGACAGGAGCGGGCGCTGGGGGCGATTGGCTTCACGCAGGGTTTTTTCGATGATGTGACTCGTCAGAGGCTGGTTGACCGCATTGACGGGCAGCAGGCCTGCTTTGAGATCTTTCTCTCGCACAGCTCCGCTGACGTTCAGACCACCTTTTCAATGCACTGTCAGCCCGATCGTGAAACGGAGCAACTCCGGCGCGTGGCCTGTACCCGCCAGCCTGCCGCCGATAACGGCCTTACCGCACTGGCCTGGTTTGCTCTGCAAACCGCGCGCCTTGAGCATCTGCGCACGCTGGAGGAGACGATCATCGCCGATCTGATGGTCGCGGTGGACGAATGCATTCACCGTGACGATGAGTACGCGCTCCCCGGCGATGAACAGGATGATCCGCCGATCCGCTATCCGGAAAAACCGTTGCTTACCCTGGTTCGCCAGCAGGCGCGCGAGATAGAGCAGCTCTCACGTCAGCTTGCGTCGCTGCGCGATACGCTTGAAGAGCGCAAAATCATTGATAAAGCGAAGAGCGTGCTGATGACCCACCAGAATATGAGTGAGGAACAGGCCTGGACGGCGCTGCGCAAAATGGCGATGGACAAGAACCAAAGGATGGTGGATATCGCCCGCGCGCTGCTCATGGTGAAGAATGTATGGCAGGTAACACCAAAGGAGTAGCTGCACGGTCAGTGGGCATTTTATGCCTGTTTGCGGTGCGTAAAGGCGAGGGAGGAACGGTAAGCACCGCAAGAAACAGTGTGTTAAAACCTGGCATTCACTTTGCATTATCAGATTAACCATTTTTGACGATGCGCCAACGGCGGTGCATCCGTCTTCGGGATAAAGGCGTCCACTGGTGCTTCGGCACCGTGGGCGCTTTTTTTTGGTTTTTTTTCAGGAGTGGTCATGGCGGATTTGTCGAGACGGCGTTTTTTGCAGGCCAGCATGCTGGCGAGTGGTGCAATTCTGTTGCCGGGTGTCATGCAGGCCGCATGGGCGGCAGGCTCGGATAAACCGGAGCAGGAAACAGTGCGCATCGGGTTTATCCCGCTGACCGACTGTGCCCCGGTGGTTATCGCTGCGCTGAAAGGGTTTGATAAAAAATACGGTATTACCATCCTGCCCACCAAAGAGGCGAGTTGGGCGGCGGTGCGCGACAAGCTGGTGGCGGGCGAACTCGATGCCGCGCACATTCTTTACGGCCTGCTGTACGGACTGGAGCTGGGCATCGCTGGCAAGCCACAGCAGATGGCTAACCTGATGACCCTCAACCAGAACGGCCAGGCGATTACGCTCTCCAGCGATTTGGCAGAGAAGGGCGTTCGTGACCTTGACGGGCTGAAAAAGCTGATTGGGCAGCAGGCGCCTGGCACCTATACCTTCGCGCACACCTTCCCGACCGGGACGCACGCCATGTGGCTCTACTACTGGCTGGCCAGCGCGGGCATTCACCCCTTTGACGACGTGCGTACGGTGGTGGTGCCGCCGCCGCAGATGGTTATGAACATGCGCATTGGCAACATGGTCGGCTTTTGCGTCGGCGAGCCGTGGAACGCGCGTGCCATCAACGACCGCATCGGTTTTACGGCCGCCACGTCGCAGTCTATCTGGGCCGACCATCCGGAAAAAATCCTCGGGACGCGTCGCGACTGGGTGGAGAAAAATCCGCACACCGCCCGGGCGCTGGTGAGCGCAGTGCTGGAGGCGGCACGCTGGATTGAGTCCTCCCCGGGAAACAAACGCGAAACCGCGCAGATCCTCTCCCGCCGGGCGTGGCTCAACTGCAAAGAGCAGTATCTCACCGGACGCATGCTCGGCGAGTACGACAACGGCCTGGGCCAGCGCTGGCAGGACGCGCACCCGATCCGCTTCTTCAACGAGGGGGCCGTCAGCTACCCGTATCACTCCGACGGCATGTGGTTCTTAACCCAGTTCCGTCGCTGGGGCTTGCTCAAAGCCGCCCCGGACTATACGGGCATCGCACAGCGCATTAACCAGACGGCGGTCTGGCAGGATGCCGCCACGGCGGTGGGGGGCATTACCACACCGACTTCACCACTACGCAGCAGCACATTGATGGACGGCACCGTCTGGAACGGTACCGACCCGGAAGAATACGCCAGCCGTTTCGCCATTCACCGTAAAGGGGCCTGATTATGCAGCATCTGCAAAAGACAAAATCACACGAGACGCCGGAGAGTGGAGAGGTGATTCTCCTGCCTCCGGTGCAGGTTCGCCGCCGTACGCCGACGTTTGCGCGTCGTATTAACGCGATCCTTCAGCGCATCATTCCGGCTTTTCTGGGGCTGGGACTGCTGGTGGTGCTCTGGCAACTGGCGGCGATTAACAGCAAAGGTTTCCCGACGCCGCTCAGCACGCTCGATTCCGCTATTACCCTGTTTGCCGATCCGTTTTATCGCGACGGGCCTAACGACATGGGCATCGGCTGGAACGTGCTCGCCTCATTACAGCGCGTGGCGGTGGGGTTTGGCCTGGCCGCGTTCGCCGGGATCCCGCTTGGTTTCCTGATTGGCCGCTTCACCTTTTTTTCGCGCATGTTCGGCCCGCTGATCGCGCTATTACGCCCGGTTAGCCCGCTGGCCTGGCTGCCCATCGGCCTGCTGCTGTTCCAGAAAGCGGAGCCCGCGTCGAGCTGGACCATTTTTATCTGCTCCATCTGGCCGATGGTGATCAACACCGCCGAAGGCGTGCGGTGTATTCCGCAGGACTACCTTAACGTCGCCCGGGTGCTGCAGCTTTCAGAGTGGACCATCATGCGCCGCATTCTCTTCCCGGCGGTGCTGCCCGCGGTGCTGACCGGGGTGCGCCTCTCTATTGGCATCGCCTGGCTGGTGATTGTCGCCGCCGAGATGCTGACCGGCGGTTTAGGGATCGGTTTCTGGATCTGGAACGAGTGGAACAATCTCAACGTCGAAAACATTCTCATCGCCATCGTCATCATTGGCGTGGTCGGGCTGCTGCTGGAGCAGGGGCTGATGCTGATCGCCCGTCGCTTTAGCTGGCAGGAAAAATAAGGAGCGAACATGAAACCATTAATCCAGGTCCAGGCCGTGAGCCAGCGTTTTTCCACCGCCAGCGGCGAATTTCTGGCGCTGCAGAACGTCTCCTTTGATATCCATGAGGGCGAAACCGTCAGCCTGATTGGGCACTCCGGCTGCGGTAAATCGACGTTGCTTAACCTTATCGCTGGGATCACGCTGCCGACGGAAGGCGGGCTGATTTGCGACAACCGCGAAATTGCCGGGCCGGGTCCGGAGCGCGCGGTGGTATTCCAGAACCATTCGCTGCTACCGTGGCTCACCTGCTTCGACAACGTGGCCCTGGCGGTAGATCACGTGTTTCGCCACAGCATGAGCAAGGCGGAGCGCCGGGAGTGGATTGAGCACAACCTCGACCGCGTGCAGATGGGGCACGCCCTGCACAAGCGCCCGGGTGAGATCTCCGGCGGCATGAAGCAGCGCGTCGGGATTGCCCGCGCGCTGGCGATGAAGCCGAAAGTCCTGCTGATGGATGAACCCTTCGGCGCGCTGGATGCGCTGACGCGCGCCCATCTGCAGGACTCGGTGATGCAGATCCAGCAGGCGCTGAACACCACAATCGTGCTGATTACCCACGACGTGGACGAGGCGGTGCTGCTCTCCGATCGCGTGCTGATGATGACCAACGGCCCGGCGGCGACCATCGGGGAGATCCTGCACGTTGACCTGCCGCGCCCGCGTAACCGGGTGCAGCTGGCTGACGACAGCCGCTATCACCACATGCGCCAGCAGATCCTGCATTTCCTCTATGAAAAGCAGCCGAAAGCGGCGTAGCGAGGGGGCTTTTTGATGCGACTGGTCATTATCGGAAATGGCATGGCGGCCACGCGGCTGATTGCCTCGCTCACCGGGCGTGCTGCCGATCGTTTCGCAATTACCGTCATCGGTGACGAGCCGGAGCATGCCTATAACCGCATCCAGCTTTCGCCGGTGCTGGGCGGTGAAAAAACGGCGGCGGGCATCAGTCTTCAGAATGACGACTGGTACCAGGAACGGGGCGTGACGGTGCTGCGGGGCGAAAAGGCGCTCGCCGTGAATGTGGACACGCGGGAAGTGCAAACCACCGTCCGCACGCTGGGCTGGGATGCGCTGGTGTTTGCCACCGGATCAACGCCCTTTGTTCCGCCAATTCCCGGCTGCGATGCGCCGCATGTCTTCACGTTCCGTACCCTTGAGGATATCCGGGCCATAGGGGCGATCGCCGGTCCGGTGGTAGTGCTGGGCGGCGGCGTGCTCGGGGTTGAGACGGCGGCAGCGCTGGCGCGCTCAGGGGACAACGTCATCCTTGTTCATCGCGGTCTGTGGCTGATGGAGCAGCAACTGGATGAGCAGGCGGGCGTGCTGCTGGAAGAGGCGCTGGTGGCGCGGGGCGTGCGCTGTGAGCTCGCCTCTGGCATCGCGGCGATTGACGGGAATAGCGTGACGCTGCTGAACGGAGGCAGCGTCACCGCCGCGCGCGTGGTGCTGGCGACGGGCGTGCAGCCTAACGTCGTACTGGCGCAGGCCAGCGGCATTCGCTGCGCGCGCGGCATCGTGGTGGATCACCAAATGCAAACCTCCGTGCCGGACGTCTACGCCATTGGCGAATGCTGTGAAATTGACGACCAGACGTTTGGCCTGGTCGCCCCCTGTCTGGCGCAGGCGGATATCCTCGCCGCACGGCTGGCCGGAGACGTCACCGCGCCATTTGCCCTGACCGACAACGGCATGCGCCTCAAGGTGACCGGCGTGGAGTTGTTCAGCCTTGGTCGCGCGGCAGAGCAGAAGGGCGATGTGGTCTGGAGCGCATGGGATCCGCTGACCCGTCACTATCGTCGTTTACTGATCCGTCAGGGGGCGCTGGCTGGCGTGCTGCTGATGGGGGACTGCCGCAGCGCGGCGACATTTACCGAATTACTGGCAACGGCTGCGCCCGCGCACGCGGACTGGCTGTTCGATCGTTTCACTACGCAACCGCAGGTTGCAGGACAGCACGCTATGACAAAACCTACTCTGGTGGTGGTTGGGCACGGTATGGTCGGCCATCATTTCCTCGAAGATTGCGTGAACCGCAATCTGCATCAGCAGTATCAGATCGTTGTCTTTGGCGAGGAGCGCTATGCCGCCTACGACCGCGTGCATCTGTCGGAATATTTTGGCGGCCGTAGCGCGGCGTCGCTTTCGCTGGTGGAAGGGGATTTCTTTGCCGACAACGGCATTGAGCTGCGCCTGTCGCAGCAGATTGTCGCTATCGATCGTGACGCGCGCGTGGTGCGTACCGCCAGCGGGCATGAGATCCACTGGGATAAACTGGTGCTGGCGACCGGGTCCTATCCGTTTGTCCCACCGATGTCGGGCCACGATCTACCGGGCTGTTTTGTTTATCGCACGCTTGACGATCTGGACAAGATTGCGGCGCATGCGGCGGGCTCACGCCGGGGTGTAGTGATTGGCGGCGGGCTGCTGGGGCTGGAGGCGGCGAATGCCCTGAAGCAGCTCGGGCTGGAAACTCACGTGGTGGAGTTTGCGCCCAATCTGATGGCGGTCCAGCTCGACAACGACGGCGCGGCGATGCTGCGCAAGAAAATTGAGGCGCTAGGCGTCGGCGTTCACACCAGTAAAGCGACAACGGAGATCGCCACGGCGGACGGCGGGCTGGTGTTGCGCTTTGCCGATGGCGAACAGCTTGAAACAGACATGGTGGTCTTTTCTGCAGGCATTCGTCCGCAGGACGCGCTGGCGCGCAGCAGCGGGCTGGCTATCGGCGAGCGCGGCGGGATCGGCATTGACGACCGCTGTCAGACCTCCGATCCGGACGTGCTGGCCATTGGTGAATGCGCCCTGTGGGAAGGGAAAATCTTCGGGCTGGTTGCGCCCGGCTACCAGATGGCGCGGGTGGCCGCCGCCGCGCTGGCGGGAGAGGAGAACCTCTTCGCCGGCGCGGATATGAGCACCAAACTCAAGCTGCTGGGCGTGGACGTGGCCTCTTTCGGCGATGCTCACGGGCGCACGCCGGGGGCGCTGAGTTACCAGTGGACGCACGGCCCGCAGCAAATCTACAAGAAAATCGTGGTCAGCCACGACGGCAAAACGCTGCTCGGCGGCGTGCTGGTGGGTGATGCCAGTGAATACGCCACGCTGGTACAGATGATGCTCAACGGGATAGCCCTGCCAAAAGAGCCGGAAACGCTGATATTACCCGCGTCTTCAGGCAGTGCGCCAAAAGCGCTCGGCGTGGCAGCGCTGCCGGAAAGCGCACAAATCTGTTCGTGTCATAACGTCAGCAAAGGCGATATCTGTCAGGCGGTAAGTGCGGGCGCAACGGATATCGGCGCGATTAAGCAGTGCACCAAAGCGGCGACCGGTTGTGGAGGATGTAGCGCACTGGTGAAGCAGGTGATGGAGTTCCAGCTGGCGGCGCAGGGCGTGGAGGTGAAAAAGGACATCTGCGAACACTTCCCGTACTCGCGTCAGGAGATTTACCACCTCGTGCGCGTCAACCATATCCGCACCTTTGACCAGCTCATTAGCCGCTACGGTCAGGGACACGGGTGCGAAATTTGTAAGCCACTGGTGGGGTCAGTGCTCGCCTCCTGCTGGAACGAGTATCTGCTGAAACCGGCACACCTGCCGCTGCAGGACACCAACGACCGCTACTTCGCCAATATCCAGAAGGACGGTACTTACTCCATCGTACCGCGCATGCCTGCGGGGGAAGTGACCGCCGACGGGCTGATCGCCATCGGCCAGATTGCGAAACGCTACAGACTGTACAGCAAAATCACCGGCGGCCAGCGTATCGATCTGTTTGGCGCCACGCTCGAACAACTGCCGGAGATCTGGCAGGCGCTGGTGGAAGCCGGATTTGAAACCGGGCACGCCTACGGCAAATCCCTGCGCACGGTGAAATCCTGCGTCGGGTCGACCTGGTGTCGCTACGGCGTGCAGGACTCCACCGGCCTCGCAGTCAGGCTCGAGCACCGTTACAAAGGCCTGCGCGCACCGCACAAAATCAAAATGGCGGTCTCAGGGTGTACCCGCGAATGCGCCGAGGCGCAGAGTAAAGACGTGGGGGTGATTGCCACCGATAAGGGGTGGAACCTCTACCTGTGCGGCAACGGCGGCATGAAGCCTCGCCATGCGGATCTCTTCGCCAGCGATCTCGATGATGACACGCTGATCCGCACCGTCGATCGATTCCTGATGTTCTACATCCGCACGGCGGATCGCCTACAGCGCACCAGCACCTGGATGGACAACCTGGAAGGCGGTCTCGACTACCTTCGGGAGGTGATCCTCAACGATAGCCTGGGCATCGCCCACGAGCTGGAGCAGGAGATGGCCCGGGTGGTGGAGACCTACCAGTGCGAATGGCAAACCACGCTTAACGATCCGAACCGTCTGGCGCTGTTCCGCACGACGGTGAACGACATCACAGCGGATCAAGGTAAACGCTGGCAGGAAATCTGTGGCATCGACGATATCCCCGAGCAGGCGGGCATTGGCGCGCGGCTTGGGCGTAAGCCGATTGCGTTGTTCCGATTTGGCAAAACCGTCTATGCCCTTGACGACCGGGAGCCTGGCAGCAGCGCGAACGTGCTTTCCCGAGGCATTCTTGGCGATGCGGCGGGGGAGCCGGTGGTGATCTCTCCGCTCTACAAGCAGCGTATTCGCCTGCGCGACGGCTGTCAGGTGGAGAACGGCGAACCCGCGGTGCGCGCCTGGCCGGTCAAAATTGAGAACGGCAAGGTGTGGGTCGGTAATGATGCCCTGGTAATGCGTGCGGAGGCCTCATGACGGAAACCCGGACAACGTGTCCCTACTGCGGGGTAGGCTGCGGCGTGGTCGCCCGCGTGGACGGTGAAACGGTCAGCGTTCGGGGGGATGAAACCCATCCTGCGAACTTTGGCCGCTTGTGCGTGAAAGGATCGGCCCTGGGGGAAACAATGGGGTTACAGGGGCGATTGCTGCGCCCCGTTGTTGACGGTGCTGAGGTGGCCTGGGCGCAGGCGCTGGGAGCGGCAGGCGAGCGCCTCCAGGACATTATCGACAAATGGGGGCCGCAGGCGGTGGCGTTTTACGCGTCCGGGCAATTGCTTACCGAGGATTATTACGCCGCCAATAAGCTGATGAAAGGGTTTATCGGCGCGGCGAACATTGATACCAACTCCCGGCTCTGCATGTCATCGGCGGTCGTTGGCTACAAGCGCGCCTTTGGTGAAGATGTCGTGCCGTGCAGCTACGAGGATGTGGAAAACAGCGATCTGGTGGTGCTGGTGGGCTCAAACGCGGCCTGGACGCATCCGGTGCTGTATCAGCGCCTGGTACAGGCAAAGCACAACAATCCGGAGATGAAAGTGGTGGTCATCGATCCGCGCAGAACCACCTCCTGTGATATTGCTGACCTGCATCTGGCGCTCACTCCCGGCAGCGACGCCGGGCTGTTCGTCGGTCTGCTCAATGTGATTCAGGGAACGGGCGCGTGGCCGATATCCCGCGTGGCGGCGTTTTGCGGCCTCTCGCCGCAGGATATTGGTACGTTTTACGACTGGTTTATGACGGCGCCCAGGGCCATCACGCTCTACACCATGGGAATCAACCAGTCCTCCAGCGGCAGCGACAAATGCAGCGCCATCATTAACGTGCACCTTGCCAGCGGGAAATTTAACCGTCCGGGCTGCGGCCCGTTTTCGCTGACCGGACAGCCAAACGCAATGGGCGGAAGAGAGGTGGGCGGGCTGGCAAATCAGCTGGCGGCGCACATGAACTTTGAGCCGGACGATCTCTCGCGGGTGGCGCGTTTCTGGGGAACGGAACGGCTTGCGCAGACGCCGGGCTTGATGGCGGTGGAGCTGTTTGACGCCATTGCCCGCGGCGAGGTGAAGGCGGTGTGGATCATGGGCACCAATCCTGCCGTCTCGCTGCCGGACAGCCACGCGGTGTGTCAGGCGCTGGGGCGCTGCCCGCTGGTCATTGTCTCTGAGGTGATGAACGATACCGACACCAGCCGGTTTGCCCATATTCGCTTTCCGGCGCTGGCCTGGGGAGAGAAGGACGGTACGGTAACCAATTCCGAGCGACGCATTTCGCGCCAGCGCGCGTTTCTGCCCGCGCCCGGTGAGGCAAAGCCGGACTGGTGGATCGTCGCGCAGGTGGCGAAACGGCTGGGGCACGGCGACGCCTTTGCCTGGCAGCATCCCCACGAGATTTTTTGCGAGCATGCGGCGCTGACGGCCTTTGAAAATGACGGCGCGCGGGCCTTAAACCTTCACGACCTGGCTACGTTAACCCGTGAGGAGTGGGAGCGGCTTGAGCCCTGGCAGTGGCCTGGGGGGGATTTTCCGTGCCGAAACATTGTTCCCGTTGACCCACAGTCGCACGGTGCGACGGTCAGCGCGTTGTACCCGCTGATTCTCAATTCCGGGCGCATCCGCGATCAGTGGCATACCATGACGCGAACAGGATATGTGGCCAGACTCATGCAGCATATCACCGAACCCTTTGTTGAGGTTTGCCCCGCAGACGCCGTTCGGTTTTCCCTGTGCGGCGGCCAGCTGGCGCGCATCAGTTCGCCGCGCGGCGTCATGGTAGCAAGAGTGCGCATCAGCGACGCTCAGCGTGAAGGGAACGCTTTTGCCCCGATGCACTGGAACGCTGAGTTTGCCCGCCAGGGAAAGGTGAATGCACTGGTGGAAGGGCGCTGCGATCCGGTTTCGGGGCAGCCGGAGAGTAAACAAACCGCCGTCAGAATCCAGCCCTGGCAGCCCGCCTGGCAGGGAGAACTCTATGCCCGCGAAGGACTGGAAATGCCCTCTCCGGTTTACTGGTGGCGTAAAGCTTCACGCCTGACGGTGGCGTGCGATAAACCGCTGCTGTCGTGGGTAATGGAATACGCCAGCGGCCGGGGCTGGCAACTGCAGGTTGCTCAGGCCGGTGAACGCAGCAGCGTGCTGGCCTGGTATGAAGGCCAGCTTATGCTGGGTTTCTGGGAAGGTACCGCGTTACCGGCGCTGGCGCATACGGTGATTGAAGCCGCTTTTCATTCACCACCCGTGCTGCCCGCAGAACGCCACGCCCTGTTGAACGGGCAGAGCGTCGGGAGGGCGACGGATCCGGGACGCATTATCTGTAGCTGTTTCAGCGTCGGGGAAGAGGCGATACGGGAGGCGATTGCCGGAGGGTGTGATTCCGTCACCGCGCTGGGGGCTAAGCTGCGCTGTGGTACGAACTGTGGTTCCTGCGTGCCGGAGCTGAAAGGGCTGTTTCAGGATAATCCTGAAATGTCCGCCAGGACTGCATTTCAGGGCTTATCGCGTTAACATAATAAGAGTTTATTCATAAACACAGGTTCTTATTGACGACGTTGATGGCTGTATCGTCCCGCATTCGTTTGCTGTTTTTACTCCCCCTTCTTACGGCCGGAGCCGTTCACGGTGCGCCGAATTCCTTTATGCATCAGGCGCAGCACCCCTTTGATAATAACGGGGACAGTCTGCCCGACCTCGGCATGGCGGCGCCCACCGGCGAAGGGGAAAAACATCTGGCCGAAATGGCGAAAGCCTTCGGTGAAGCCAGCATGACCGACAACGGTCTGACGACCGGCGAGCAGGCGCGTCAGTTTGCCTTTGGTCAGGTGCGCGACGCGGTAAGCGGGGAAGTGAACCAGCAGATTGAGTCCTGGCTGTCGCCCTGGGGAAACGCCAGCGTGAACCTGCTGGTGGATAACGACGGCAAATTTAACGGCAGCAGCGGGAGCTGGTTTATCCCGTGGAATGATACTAACCGCTACCTGAGCTGGAGCCAGCTTGGCCTGACGCAGCAGGCGGATGGCCTGGTCAGCAATGCCGGAATCGGTCAGCGCTGGGTCGCCGGGAAGTGGCTGCTGGGCTACAACACCTTTTACGATAATCTTCTGGATGAAAATTTGCAGCGTGCCGGGCTGGGGGCGGAAGCGTGGGGGGAAAATCTGCGCCTGTCAGCGAACTATTATCAGCCCTTTGCCGGATGGCGCGCGCGATCTGACGTTCAGGAGCAGCGCATGGCGCGCGGATATGACGTGACCGCAAAAGCCTGGCTGCCGTGGTTCCATCATCTGAATACCAGCGTCAGCTTTGAGCAATATTTTGGCGATAACGTCGACCTGTTCAACAGCGGCACCGGCTACCACAACCCGGTTGCGGTCAATCTGGGGCTTAACTATACCCCCGTTCCGCTGGTCACGTTGACCGCCGGGCACAAGCAGGGCGAAAGCGGCGAGAGCCAGAATAACCTTGGACTGAAGCTCAACTACCGCTTTGGCGTGCCGCTGGCTAAGCAGCTTTCCGCCGATGAGGTCGCCGCGACGCGATCCCTGCGCGGCAGCCGCTACGATTCACCGGAGCGCACTAGCCTGCCGGTGATGGAGTTCCGCCAGCGTAAAACGCTGTCCGTTTGGCTGGCCACGCCGCCGTGGGATCTGAAAGGGGGCGAGACCGTTATGCTGAAGCTGCAGGTTCGCAGCACGCACGGCATCCGTCAGATCCACTGGCTGGGGGATACGCAGGCATTGAGCCTGACGTCGCCGGCCAAAAGTAACAGCGCAGACGGCTGGAGCGTGATTATACCTGCCTGGAATGAACAGGAAGGTGCGACAAACCGCTGGCACCTCTCGGCGGTGGTAGAAGATGAGAAAGGCCAGCGCGTCTCGTCCAATGAGATCACGCTTGCTGTGGTGCAGCCGCTGGTCGCATTGCCCGATGACGACCCGCGCTGGAAGCTGCTGCCGGAGGAGTAATCCTTAGAAAATGCGTTCCTGATGCACCCACACGGCGGCTTCAACGCGAGATTTTAACTTCATTTTCTTCAGCATATGCTTCACGTGCACTTTGACCGTGCTTTCGGTGATGTCCAGGCGGCGAGCGATCATTTTGTTCGGCAGGCCCTGGGCAATGAGCTTGAGAATGTCGCGCTCGCGCGGCGTGAGCTGGCTGACGTCACGGTCAGAGGTGGCGCGGTTGGCGCGCAGGCTGGCGGCCAGCACCGGCGTTAAGGCTTCGCTCAATACCATCTCGCCCGCCGCCGCCTGCTGCAGCGCCTTAAGCAGATCTTCCGGCTCCATGTCTTTCAGCAGATAGCCATCCGCCCCGCGCTTCAGCGCCGTGACCACATCCTCTTCATGGTTCGACACGCTAAAGACGACGATGCGTCCGGAAAGCGATTTTTCCCGCAGCTTGTCGAGGGTCTCCAGTCCGTTCATGCCCGGCATATTCAGATCGAGCAGGATCAGATCGGGATCGAGGGATTCGGCAAGCTCAATGCCCTGTTCGCCGTTGCTGGCTTCACCCACCACGGTGATATCGGGCGCCATGCTGACCAGCTGTTTCACGCCAGTACGCAGCATCGGATGGTCGTCGATCAACAGGATGGATGCCGGTTCCTGATTAGTCATGGGTATCTCCTTGAGCAGTTGTAAGCGGTTTCTCGGGAATAAAGGTGACGACAACTTCCGTGCCGCCCGTCTCTCTCCGGCGAACCTGGCAATCACCGCGCAGGCTTTGGGCGCGGTCTCGCATAATGATTAAACCATAGTGGTTAGTGCGTTCGGCATTTTCCGGCACGCCGCGGCCGTTATCGTGAACCGTCAGTTTCACCTGATTGTCGTGCTGGCTGACGGTGACCGTGACCGCCGTTGCTTCAGCGTGTTTAAGCACGTTGCTCAGCGCTTCGCGGGCGATCTGCAGTAAATGTATGGCCTGATGGGAGGGGACAAAGCGCGGCGGCAGCTGGTAATCCAGCTTCACCGGGAACCCCAGCCGGGCGCTAAATTCGTGACAGCTGGATTCCAGCGCCGGGCGCAGGCCCGGCTCGGTCAACTGCAGACGGAAGGTGGTCAGCAGCTCGCGCAGCTGCACCCAGGAGGTGTTCAGCTCGTTGCGGATCTGGCTGAGCAGCTGCTTGTTGCTGTCGGGCATCTCCGCATCCTGCATCTGCAGGCAGCTCACCTGCATTTTCATACAGGAAAGCGACTGGGCGATGGAGTCGTGCAGCTCGCGGGCGATGGTCGCGCGCTCTTCCATGACGATCAGCTGCTGCTGTTTTTCCTGATGCCTGTCGAGCGCCAGCGTGGCCGTCAGCTGTTCAACCAGCGTATCTACCAGCTGCTGCTGGTCGTGGCTCAGGTGGCGCCCGGCTGGCAGCGTTGCCAGCAGTATACCGTACTGGGTGTGGCTGTCGGTCAGGCGCCACTTCAGGGTGGTGCCGCCGGTCGTCAGCGGCGGAAGGCCGCGAGGGCAAAGATGGCAGCCTTTGTCATCGCAGGACATATCGGACTGGCAGGTGAATTCCTGGTGGTTATCTTCGTCTTCCACATCGTAGACCCGCAGCTCAAGGTCGTGAAGCAGGGTCAGATTTTGCAGACCGTTCAGCACCGGCGAGAGACGTTCACATAGCGGTACCTGCATGTGCAGCCGACGGTTGGCCTGCCAGAGGAAGGAGAGGATCTCGTTTTTCTGCTCCAGCCCGGCCGTTTTTTCCTGAACGCGCTGTTCCAGCACCGCGTAGCTTTCGGAGAGCTCTGCCGACATGGTATTAAGCGCCTGGCCGAGCATGGCCATCTCATTGCGCCCGCTGATGTGCGTGCGCTGGGTAAAGTCGCGTGCGGTGACCGCGCGGGCCATGGCCAGCAGCTGTTTCCACGGGTTCAGCAGCCGCGCGCGGAGCCAGACGATGGTGAAGATCAGCAGCAGCCCCATAAACAGCGCCATGGCCCGGTGTACCATCACCACCCGGTCGATGCGTAATTCGGTGGTCTGGTCGAAAGCGGAGACCAGCGCATCAATGCGGGAGACAAACCCCGCCACGTCCTGTGCGACGGTTTCTGTGCTGCGCGCCTGTTTCAGCCCGGGCTGCAGCTGGGTGTGCCAGTAGCCCTGAAGGGCGTTAAGCTGGGATTGCTGACCGGCGCGGATAGCGGCGTTTTCCAGCTCGGGGCTGAAGACCGTGCGCTCCATTTCATCAATCAGGGGACGATCGTCCTGCGTCAGGGGAACCGATGCCAGCAGGCGATAGCTCTGCATGCGTAGCGAGCCTGCCTCGTTGATGGCATGCGCATTACCCTGTACTCCCTGTACCAGCCAGCCGGAGATCGCCATGCCGGTCACACCGATGGCGGTGGACAGCAAAACGATCAGGGCAAGCTGATTCACGAGCGTCAGCGGAGATAAACATCTTTTTAACATAGAGGTGGCGTGCTCCTGACGTGGCCTGCTTGCAGGAATGGCGCTATTCTGGTGCATACCCTGGAGTATACCCATACCAATAAAGGATTACCCCTAAATTGCCAACGGAGTAGGGGGAAGGAGGTGGGGGTAGCCAGGAACCGTCAGCACCGTGAAAAACCACGTCTTTTTTACCGAATTAGCCTACTCACTTAGGGTGAGGCCTTATTTTTCGCCGCAAATCCTCCCACTTTTCCTTTGATTTATATCAACTTACCGCCGCTCTAAAACCCTAATGTTTGCAGCATCATTCGAGAATCAGAGGTGTCTATGAGTCACTCATCCGCTCCCGAAAGGGAAAATGGTGCCGTTATTACAGACTGGCGTCCAGAGGATCCGGCGTTCTGGCAACAGCGCGGCCATCGTGTAGCAAGCCGGAATCTGTGGATTTCCGTGCCGTGTCTGTTATTAGCGTTTTGCGTATGGATGTTGTTTAGCGCGGTGGCGGTCAACCTGCCGAAAGTGGGTTTTACGTTTACCACCGATCAGCTATTCATGCTGACCGCGCTGCCGTCGCTGTCAGGCGCGCTGCTGCGTGTGCCTTACGCGTTTATGGTACCGGTGTTTGGCGGTCGTCGATGGACGGCGTTCAGTACAGGCATCATGATCGTTCCCTGCGTCTGGCTCGGATTCGCGGTGCAGGATACCTCTACGCCATTTAGCGTATTCGTGATTATCTCCCTGCTGTGCGGTTTTGCGGGTGCGAACTTCGCCTCCAGCATGGCGAACATCAGCTTCTTCTTCCCGAAAGCGAAGCAGGGCGGCGCGCTGGGCATTAACGGCGGTCTGGGTAACATGGGCGTGAGCGTGATGCAGCTGATTGCCCCGCTGGCGATCTCGGTCTCCATTTTTGCAGCCTTTGGCGGCGGTGGCGTTGAGCAGGCGGATGGTTCTTCCCTCTATCTGCAAAACGCAGCCTGGATCTGGGTACCTTTCCTGGTGGTCTTCACCCTCGCAGCCTGGTTCTTTATGAATGACCTGTCCGCGTCGAAGGCGTCGCTGAGCGAACAGCTGCCGGTGCTGAAGCGTGGACACCTCTGGGTGATGGCGCTGCTGTATCTGGCCACTTTCGGCTCGTTTATCGGCTTCTCTGCGGGCTTCGCAATGCTGTCGAAAACGCAGTTCCCGGAGATTCAGATCCTGCATTTTGCCTTCTTCGGGCCGTTTATTGGTGCCCTGGCGCGTTCGCTCGGCGGCATGGTGTCTGACCGTCTCGGCGGCACCCGCGTGACGCTGGTTAACTTCGTCGTGATGGCAATCTTCTGCGCGCTGCTGTTCCTCACGCTGCCCGTCGACGGACAGGGCGGTAACTTCATCGCCTTCTTCGGCGTGTTTATGGTGCTGTTCCTGACGGCCGGGCTGGGGAGTGCGTCCACCTTTCAGATGATCTCCGTGATCTTCCGTAAGCTGACCATGGACCGCGTAAAAGCACAGGGCGGGAGCGAAGAGCAGGCCATGCGCGAAGCGGCGACGGATACGGCTGCGGCGCTGGGCTTTATCTCTGCCATCGGCGCGATTGGCGGCTTCTTTATCCCGAAAGCGTTCGGTATCTCTCTGGACCTGACCGGCTCTCCGGCCGGTGCCATGAAAGTCTTCCTCGTCTTCTATATCGCCTGCGTTGTGATCACCTGGGCAGTATACGGGCGTAATTCTAAAAATAAAAAGTAAGTTGATTATCCGTTTACGCGGCCTTCGGGCCGCGTTTTTTTTGTGCTGGTTATAGTTACAACATACTGATGGGTTTACAGAGGAAGCCCGCGCGTAACGCTGTGATCGCCATCGCTTTACAGGTCGCTCTACCCCTTAATACCTGAGAAGTTAAATTTTGCCTGGCGGTTTGTACGATAAAATAAAAATAACGATATATTTCATGTGGATATGAAGTTTCAAAAGATACCGCTTTGGTGGTATTCGGTGTAATCCCTCGCCTGAAAGTCCCTCCTCGTCTTGATCGTTATCAATTCTCCCCCTCTTTGAGGGCGTTACCTTCGCTGCAAATCAGCAATGTCGATTTAGAGAGCCACAGGCTCCACACAGGAGATACCCGATGAGCAAATTTTTGGACCGGTTTCGCTACTTCAAGCAGAAGGGTGAAACGTTTGCCGATGGGCACGGCCAGGTTCTGGATACCAACCGGGACTGGGAAGACGGTTACCGCCAGCGCTGGCAGCATGACAAAGTCGTCCGTTCGACCCACGGCGTGAACTGCACTGGCTCATGTAGCTGGAAGATTTTCGTTAAAAACGGTCTGGTGACCTGGGAAATGCAGCAGACCGACTATCCGCGCACCCGCCCGGATATGCCAAACCACGAACCGCGCGGCTGCCCGCGTGGCGCCAGCTACTCCTGGTATCTCTACAGCGCTAACCGTCTGAAATACCCGCTGATGCGCAAGCGCCTGATGAAAATGTGGCGTGAAGCGAAAGTGCAACACAGCGATCCGGTGGATGCCTGGGCATCCATCATCGAAGACGCGGACAAAGCAAAAAGCTTCAAGCAGGCTCGCGGTCGCGGTGGTTTCGTTCGCTCTTCATGGAAAGAAGTGAACGAGCTGATTGCCGCCTCCAACGTCTACACCGTCAAAACCTACGGTCCTGACCGCGTGGCGGGCTTCTCGCCAATCCCGGCGATGTCGATGGTCTCTTACGCCTCCGGGGCACGCTATCTGTCGCTGATCGGCGGTACCTGCCTGAGCTTCTACGACTGGTACTGCGACCTGCCGCCTGCATCTCCGCAGACCTGGGGCGAACAGACCGACGTGCCAGAATCCGCGGACTGGTATAACTCCAGCTACATCATCGCCTGGGGCTCTAACGTTCCTCAGACGCGTACGCCGGACGCGCACTTCTTTACCGAAGTCCGTTACAAAGGCACCAAAACCGTGGCGGTGACCCCCGACTACGCCGAAATCGCCAAGCTTTGCGATCTGTGGCTGGCGCCGAAACAGGGTACCGATGCCGCGATGGCGATGGCGATGGGCCACGTCATGCTGCGTGAATTCCACCTGGATAAGCCAAGCCAGTACTTCACCGACTACGTTCGCCGCTACACCGACATGCCGATGCTGGTCATGCTGGAAAAGCGCGAGGGCTACTATGCCGCTGGCCGCACGCTGCGCGCCGCCGATCTGGTGGATTCACTGGGTCAGGAAAATAACCCTGAGTGGAAAACCGTTGCGTATAACAGCAACGGCGAGCTGGTGGCGCCAAACGGCTCTATCGGCTTCCGCTGGGGCGAGAAGGGCAAGTGGAACCTTGAGCAACGCAACGGCACCACCGGCGAAGAGACGGAGCTGCGCCTGAGCATGCTGGGCAGCCAGGACGAGATCGCTGAAGTCGGGTTCCCGTACTTCGGCGGTGAAGGTTCCGAGCACTTCAACAAGGTTGAACTGAAAAACGTACTGATGCACAAGCTGCCGGTGAAACGCCTGCAGCTGGCCGACGGGTCTACCGCTCTGGTCACCACCGTCTATGACCTGACCATGGCGAACTACGGCCTGGAGCGCGGTCTGGGCGATGAAAACTGCGCCACCGGCTATGACGATGTGAAAGCCTACACCCCGGCATGGGCAGAGCAAATCACCGGCGTTCCACGCGCGCAGATCGTGCGTATCGCCCGCGAGTTTGCGGATAACGCCGACAAGACCCACGGTCGCTCCATGATCATCGTCGGTGCGGGTCTGAACCACTGGTATCACCTCGATATGAACTACCGTGGCCTAATCAACATGCTGATCTTCTGCGGCTGCGTCGGCCAGAGCGGCGGCGGCTGGGCGCACTACGTGGGCCAGGAAAAACTGCGTCCGCAGACCGGCTGGCAGCCGCTGGCGTTTGCCCTCGACTGGCAGCGCCCGGCACGCCACATGAACAGCACTTCCTACTTCTATAACCACTCCAGCCAGTGGCGCTACGAGACGGTCACCGCGCAGGAGCTGCTGTCGCCGATGGCGGATAAATCCCGCTACAGCGGCCATCTGATTGACTTCAACGTGCGCGCCGAGCGCATGGGCTGGCTGCCGTCTGCGCCGCAGCTGGGCACTAACCCGCTGCGCATTGCGGAAGCGGCAAAGCAGGCAGGCATGTCACCGGTGGATTACACCGTGAAATCCCTGAAGGATGGCTCAATTCGCTTCGCGGCGGAACAGCCGGAGAACGGTAAAAACCATCCGCGTAACCTGTTTATCTGGCGCTCCAACCTGCTGGGCTCGTCCGGTAAAGGCCACGAGTACATGCTGAAATACCTGCTCGGTACCGAAAACGGTATCCAGGGGAAAGATCTCGGCAAGCAGGGCGGCGTGAAGCCGGAAGAGGTGGAGTGGAAAGACAACGGTCTCGACGGCAAGCTGGATCTGGTGGTCACCCTCGACTTCCGCCTGTCCAGCACCTGCCTCTACTCCGACATCGTGCTGCCTACCGCCACCTGGTACGAAAAAGACGACATGAATACCTCGGACATGCATCCGTTTATTCATCCGCTGTCTGCGGCCGTTGACCCGGCGTGGGAATCAAAAAGCGACTGGGAAATCTACAAAGACATCGCGAAGACATTCTCCGAAGTCTGCGTGGGGCACCTCGGCAAAGAGACCGACGTGGTGACGCTGCCCATCCAGCACGACTCCGCCGCCGAACTGGCGCAGCCGCTGGACGTGAAGGACTGGAAAAAAGGCGAGTGCGACCTGATCCCGGGCGTGACCGCGCCGCACATTATTCCGGTTGAACGCGACTACCCGGCAACCTACGAACGCTTTACCTCTATCGGCCCGCTGATGGAGAAAATCGGTAACGGCGGGAAAGGGATCGCCTGGAACACCCAGAGCGAGATGGACCTGCTGCGCAAGCTCAACTACACCAAAGCGGACGGTCCGGCCAAAGGCCAGCCAATGCTCAACACAGCGATTGATGCCGCAGAGATGATCCTGACCCTGGCGCCGGAAACCAACGGCCACGTGGCGGTGAAGGCCTGGGCGGCGCTGAGCGAGTTCACCGGTCGTGACCATACGCACCTGGCGACGAATAAAGAGGAAGAGAAAATCCGCTTCCGCGATATTCAGGCCCAGCCGCGCAAGATTATCTCCAGCCCGACCTGGTCTGGCCTGGAAGACGAGCATGTCTCCTATAACGCCGGCTACACCAACGTTCACGAGCTGATCCCATGGCGCACCCTGTCCGGCCGCCAGTCGCTGTATCAGGATCACCAGTGGATGCGCGACTTCGGTGAAAGCCTGCTGGTGTACCGTCCGCCAATCGACACCCGCTCCGTGAAAGCGGTGATGGGGGCGAAATCGAACGGTAACCCTGAGAAGGCGCTGAACTTCCTGACGCCGCACCAGAAGTGGGGTATTCACTCCACCTACAGCGACAACCTGCTGATGCTGACCCTGTCGCGCGGCGGTCCGATTGTCTGGATGAGCGAAACGGATGCCAAAGATCTGGGTATTGAAGATAACGACTGGATCGAAGTGTTCAACAGCAACGGTGCCCTGACGGCGCGTGCGGTGGTGAGCCAGCGCGTACCGGCCGGGATGACCATGATGTACCACGCGCAGGAACGTATCGTTAACCTGCCGGGGTCAGAAATTACCGAGCAGCGCGGCGGGATCCACAACTCCGTGACCCGCATTACGCCGAAGCCGACCCACATGATCGGTGGCTATGCGCAGCTGGCCTACGGCTTTAACTACTACGGCACCGTAGGATCGAACCGCGATGAGTTCGTGGTGGTACGTAAGATGAAGAATATTAACTGGTTAGACGGCGAAGGTAATGACCAGGTACAGGAGAGCGTAAAATGAAAATTCGTTCACAAGTCGGCATGGTGCTGAATCTGGATAAATGCATTGGCTGCCATACCTGCTCGGTCACCTGTAAAAACGTCTGGACCAGCCGTGAAGGTATGGAATACGCCTGGTTCAACAACGTGGAAAGCAAGCCGGGCACCGGCTTCCCGACCGACTGGGAAAACCAGGAGAAGTGGAAGGGCGGCTGGATCCGTAAAATCAACGGCAAGCTGCAGCCGCGCATGGGTAACCGCGCTTGGCTTCTGGGAAAAATCTTCGCTAACCCGCATCTGCCGGGCATCGATGATTACTACGAGCCGTTTGACTACGACTACCAGAATCTGCACAACGCGCCGGAAGGTAAACACCAGCCGATCGCTCGTCCTCGCTCGCTGATCACCGGTCAGCGCATGGACAAAATTACCAGCGGTCCAAACTGGGAAGAGATTCTGGGCGGCGAGTTCGAGAAACGCGCCAAAGACCAGAACTTCGAGAACATGCAGAAGGCGATGTACGGCCAGTTCGAAAATACCTTCATGATGTATCTACCGCGCCTGTGCGAGCACTGCCTCAACCCGGCGTGCGTGGCGACCTGCCCGAGCGGCGCCATCTACAAGCGTGAAGAAGACGGCATCGTGCTGATCGACCAGGACAAGTGCCGCGGCTGGCGTATGTGCATCACCGGCTGTCCGTACAAAAAGATCTACTTCAACTGGAAGAGCGGCAAATCCGAGAAGTGCATCTTCTGCTATCCGCGTATTGAAGCCGGGATGCCAACCGTCTGCTCCGAAAGCTGCGTAGGCCGTATTCGCTACCTCGGCGTGCTGCTGTACGACGCGGACGCGATTGAAAACGCAGCCAGCACCGAGCACGAGAAAGATCTCTATCAGCGTCAGCTGGACGTGTTCCTCGATCCGAACGATCCGAAGGTGATTGAGCAGGCGCTGAAGGACGGCATCCCGCAGAGCGTGATTGACGCCGCGCAGCAGTCGCCGGTGTACAAAATGGCGATGGACTGGAAGCTGGCCCTGCCGCTGCATCCGGAATACCGCACCCTGCCGATGGTCTGGTACGTGCCGCCGCTGTCGCCGATTCAGTCTGCGGCTGACGCGGGCGAACTGGGCAGCAACGGCATCCTGCCGGACGTGGAGAGCCTGCGTATCCCGGTTCAGTATCTGGCAAACCTGCTGACCGCAGGCGATACCCAGCCGGTCCTGCTGGCGCTGAAGCGTATGCTGGCAATGCGCCACTTCAAGCGTGCCGAAACCGTGGATGGCGTAACCGATACCCGCGCGCTGGAAGAGGTCGGTCTGACCGAAGCGCAGGCGCAGGAGATGTACCGCTATCTGGCGATCGCTAACTACGAAGACCGTTTCGTGGTGCCGAGCAGTCACCGTGAGCTGGCCCGCGAAGCCTTCCCGGAAAAAAATGGCTGTGGCTTTACCTTTGGCGACGGTTGCCACGGGTCAGACAGCAAATTCAATCTCTTCAACAGCCGCCGCATTGATGCCATGGATGTGACCAGCAAAACGGAGCCGCACCAATGATTGAACTCGTCATTGTTTCGCGTCTGCTCGAGTACCCGGATGCTGCGCTTGCGCAGCATCAGCAGGAACTCTTTGATGCACTCGCGTCATCTGAAAACCTGGATAAGGACGATGCCCAGAAGCTGGGTGTTTTCCTCCGCGACCTGCTTGCGCGCGACCTTCTGGATGCCCAGTCGGACTACAGCCAGCTGTTTGACCGTGGTCGTGCAACGTCCCTGCTGCTGTTTGAACACGTGCACGGTGAGTCCCGCGACCGCGGTCAGGCGATGGTGGATCTGATGGCCCAGTATGAACAGCACGGCCTGCAGCTCGACAGCCGCGAGCTGCCGGATCATCTGCCGCTGTATCTGGAGTACCTGGCGCAGCTGCCGAAAGAAGAGGCGCTGTGCGGTCTGCAGGACATCGCGCCGATCCTGGCGCTGCTCGGCGCGCGTCTTCAGCAGCGCGAGAGCCGCTATGCGGTGCTGTTCGATCTGCTGGTGAAGCTGGCCAACGCCGCGGTCGACAGTGAAAAAGTGGCGGAGAAAATTGCGGATGAAGCCCGCGATGATACGCCACAGGCGCTGGATGCGGTCTGGGAAGAAGAGCAGGTGAAATTCTTTGCTGACCAGAACTGCGGCGAGTCTGAAATCTCCGCTCACCAGCGTCGTTTTGCCGGCGCGGTTGCCCCGCAATATTTGAATATCTCTAACGGAGGACGGCACTAATGCACTTCCTGAATATGTTCTTCTTTGACATTTATCCGTATATCGCGGGCACCGTGTTCCTGGTGGGAAGCTGGCTGCGTTATGACTACGGTCAGTACACCTGGCGTGCTGCCTCCAGCCAGATGCTGGATCGTAAGGGAATGCATGTGGGCTCTAACCTGTTTCACATCGGTATTCTGGGGATTTTTGCCGGTCACTTCCTGGGGATGCTGACGCCGCACTGGATGTATGAAGCGTGGCTACCGATTGAGGTGAAGCAGAAGATGGCGATGATCGCCGGCGGTGCCTGCGGGGTGATGACCCTGGTCGGTGGCCTGCTGCTGCTGAAGCGTCGTCTGTTCAGCCCGCGCGTGCGTGCGACCACGACTGCAGCGGACATCCTGATCCTCTCCCTGCTGATGGTGCAGTGTGCGCTGGGTCTGTTGACCATTCCGTTCTCGGCGCAGCATATGGACGGGAGCGAAATGATGAAGCTGGTGGGCTGGGCGCAGTCCGTGGTGACCTTCCACGGCGGAGCCTCCACGCACCTGGACGGCGTGGCGTTTATCTTCCGCGTTCACCTGGTACTGGGGATGACGCTGTTTGTGCTGTTCCCGTTCTCCCGCCTGGTGCATATCTGGAGCGCGCCGGTGGAGTACCTGACGCGCAAATACCAGATAGTACGCGCCCGTCGCTAATTTGCCGTTTTGATACCAACCCCGCACTCGCGGGGTTTTTTTTCGCCCCAGCCCAGGTTGTTCCCAGCGGCAGCAAACAGGATCAGCGCGCCGCCCGCCAGCTGCGTCAGGTTCAGCGCGTGTCCGAACACCAGATTATCAACAACAATTGCCACCACCGGATAGATAAACGACAGGGAGCCGGTAATGGGCGTAGGCAGCTTCTGAATCGCGCTGTAGAGCAGCTGGTACATAATGCCGGTATGGACAATGCCCAGCGTCAGCAGGATCGGCCAGGGGAAATCACCGGAAAATGACGGCAGGCTGGCAAACGGCAAAAGCATCACGACGCCCGTCAGTACCTGGATAAAGGCAATATGCTGCGGCGCAACGGATCTGAGCTTGCGGGCAATAATGGCCGTGACCGCATAGAAGAAGGCCGCGGCCATCGCCAGACCGATTCCGGCGAGCCATTCACCGCCATGCGCGCCGGTCAGCTCGCTGGAGAGCAGTATCACCACGCCGCCAAAGGCGAGGAACAGCCAGCCCCATTTCACCAGGCTGACGCGTTCACCTAAAAACATCCCCATCAGTACCAGCATAAACGGCTGGGTGTTATACACCACGGTAGAAAGACCAATAGAGATCCGCTCATAGGCGGCGAAGAGCAGCAGCCAGTTCACCACTAATGCCACGCCGCCGAGAATAGCCAGCAGCAGCGTGGTGCGGGTGAGGGGACTGAAGGGCTTTTGACTTACCCGGATAAAAATAAAAAGCGCCATAGCCCCGATAAGACAGCGCCAGAACACCACTTCCGTCACCGGAAGACCGGAGAGCAAAACAAACGCGCCGATAGAGCCGGAAATTAACATTGCCAGGCTCATTTGCCAGACGCCTTTATGTAAATCACGCATCATCCACCTCCTGATTAATGACGCTATTGTCGAAAATCGCTGTCGGGTTTTACAGGGGTGATATAAGGTTGAAAAGGTAAATGACTTTTTAAAATTAGGTGAAAAGAATGGAATGCCTTATCGATGATATCGACCGACAAATTTTAGCCTGTCTGGTTGAGGATGCGCGCATGTCGTTGAAGGTGCTCAGCGGCCGCATCGGTCTGACGTCCCCCAGCACGGCAGAACGCCTGAAGAGGCTGGAAGAACGGGGTGTGATTCAGGGTTATGGTGCACGGGTGAATCTGGCGGCGCTGGGGTATACGCTGCAGGCGCTGGTGCGCGTGCGGCCTTTGCCGGGGCTGTTGCATAAGGTGGATAAGTACATTCAGGCGATGCCGGAGTGTATTGAGAGCGACAAAGTCACCGGGGAAGATTGCTTTGTGATTAGGCTGGTGGTGCGGTCAATCGAACAGCTTGATGCGCTGCTTGACGGCCTGGCAGAACATGCCCAGTGTAATACGTCGATTGTGAAGAGTTCGCCGGTGAAGCGCCGTTTGCCGCCGATGTAGGTTTCGGTCGCCGGGTGGCGGCTGCACCTTACCCGGCCTACGAAGGCGGACTCGGTTTTTTATGTTGGGAAAGTGATGGTGGTGGGGGAAGGATGACTCGGCGCGTTGCGCCTCGCCCTTCGGGTCGTTGCCTTCGGCAACGCTTTCTCGCTGCGCTCGAATCGAACCTTAGTCGAAGCTTCTCATCCTTCCCAGTTACGGAAATGTATGATGCCCGGTGCGAAAATAAGGTTTGGAGTTATTTGAAAGTGATGGTGGTGGGGGAAGGATGACTCGGCGCGATGCGCCTCGCCCTTCGGGTCGTTGCCTGCGGCAACGCTTTCTCGCTACGCTCGAATCGAACCTTAGTCGAAGCTTCTCATCCTTCCCCGTTACGGAAATGTATGATGCCCGGTGCGAAAATAAGGTTTGGAGTTATTTGAAAGTGATGGTGGTGGGGGAAGGATTCGAACCTTCGAAGTCGATGACGGCAGATTTACAGTCTGCTCCCTTTGGCCGCTCGGGAACCCCACCAGGGGTAATTCAAATTTTGAGGTCGTGCTGAGAGATGGTGGTGGGGGAAGGATTCGAACCTTCGAAGTCGATGACGGCAGATTTACAGTCTGCTCCCTTTGGCCGCTCGGGAACCCCACCACGGGGTAATGCTTTTTTACTGGCCTGCTTCCTGCTGGAAGCGGGGCGCATCATATCAAATGAGACGCCCCTGTAAAGCATTCCTTTAGGGAAATGAAGTCGTTTGCCTGCTTTTTATCCGTAAAGGCGCAAAGCTAATCAATTCATTTTCCGAAAGATTAAAGAATGATGGTCCTGTTGCCGTACACGAAGACCCGCTGCGCCAGCACCTGATACAGCGCACGACTCAACACATTCTTCTCAACGTCACGACCCGCACGCATCATGTCCTCAGCAGTGTAAGTGTGATCCACATGAATGACGTCCTGCATGATGATTGGACCTTCATCCAGGTTGTCATTCACGTAGTGCGCGGTCGCACCGATGATCTTCACGCCGCGCTCGTACGCCTGGTGGTAAGGACGCGCACCAATAAAGGCTGGCAGGAACGAGTGGTGAATGTTGATGATCTTGTTCGGGAAACGCGCTACGAAGGATGGCGTTAACACGCGCATGTATTTCGCCAGCACCACGTAGTCCGGGTTATGCGCTTCAATGGCCTGCGCCATCAGATCGTCGTGTTCTTCACGGGTATGGCCTTCGTGGCTCACCAGCTCGAACGGAATATCAAAACGCTCGACCAGCGTGCGCAGCGTCTCATGGTTACCAATAACGGCAGCAATTTCAACGTCCAGACCGCCGTAGTTGGCTTTCATCAGCAGGTCGCCCAGACAATGTGCTTCTTTGGTCACCAGGATTACGATGCGGCGTCGACCCGCTGGGGTCAGTTCGCGCACGGAACCTTCCGGAAGCGCGCTGTCCAGATCGGCAAGCAGGGTGGTGTCGTTGAAAATACCTTCCAGCTCGGTACGCATAAAGAAGCGACCGGTACGGTGGTCAACGAACTCGTTGTTCTGCACGATATTCAGTTCATGCTTGTAGCAAATGTTGGTAATTCGTGCGATCAGTCCTTTTTGATCGGGACAGATGGTGCGCAGAACTTTACGTTGTAATGATTGCATCGCCGGGAAATCCTGTTTGTATTTGCGAAGTCTGGGTTGTCAGGCATTACTGCCCGCAACACTTTTTAAATTTTTTACCTGAACCACACGGGCAGGGATCGTTACGACCAAACTGTGGGCGCGTTCCGTCAATATAATACCATTGCCCGCTTTCCTTTAAGAACCGGGAACGCTCGATAATGGCACCCGGTTTATTATTCTCGCTAAAACGGGCAACAAAGCTGACGTAACCTTCGTCAACATGACTGCCTGTTGCGGATTCATAGACGGTAAGGCCGAGCCACTGTGTGTTCGCGAACCCGGCTTCGATGTCCTGTTTGAAATCGGCTGCGCGGCAGGATGGATGCCAGGTTTTAATCAGGTAGTCTGCGTCCTTGATCACAAAAGCAGTGTACCGTGAACGCATGAGGTGTGACGGGTCTGGTGCAACCTGATCGCCAGACAGATATCGCTGGCAACATAGGCTATACTCCAGAGCGCTACCACAGGGGCAGAGTTGAGACACGATTCTCTTCCTGGAACAAAAAATAAAGGCGTTAAACGCTTCGGGTAGCACTATGTTAACTGAGCTGTTGCGTTGACGCTATGTCAGGAATCCAGGGGAAGTAAAACAGGGCTAATGAGAAAGGTTAAAATTGGACTGGCGCTGGGCTCAGGTGCAGCCCGGGGGTGGTCACACATCGGCGTAATTAATGCCTTGAACAAGATGGGCATTGACATTGATATAGTCGCAGGGTGTTCAATAGGATCGCTTGTCGGCTCCGCTTACGCGTGCGGGAAGCTTCCGGAACTCGAGACGTGGGTGCGCTCCTTCAGCTACTGGGACGTGCTGCGTCTGATGGACCTCTCGTGGCAGCGTGGTGGGCTGCTGCGCGGCGAACGCGTCTTTAACCAGTTCCGCCAGGTTATGCCTCTCGAAGACTTCACCGATTGTCAGATGCCTTTCGGCGCCGTCGCGACGAACCTCAGTACAGGACGCGAGCTCTGGCTCACCGAAGGGGATATCCATCTTGCCGTGCGTGCCTCCTGCAGTATGCCGGGGCTCATGGCGCCTGTCCCACACAACGGTTACTGGCTTGTCGACGGTGGCGTCGTTAACCCGGTTCCCATCTCTCTGACGCGCGCAATGGGGGCGGATATCGTGATTGCCGTCGACCTGCAGCACGACGCCCACCTGATGCAGCAGGATCTCATGCCGGTCAATCTCCAGAGCGAAGATGTTGAGGGCGAGAAACTGGCCTGGCATGAACGCCTGCGCGGAAGAATCGGGCGTATGGCCGCACGTCGCTCGGTTACCGCACCGACGGCGATAGAAATCATGACCACGTCAATTCAGGTACTCGAGAACCGCCTTAAACGTAACCGTATGGCAGGCGATCCTCCGGATATTCTTATTCAGCCGTACTGTCCGCAAATCTCTACCCTTGATTTCCATCGGGCTGAGGCCGCCATCGCAGCGGGCTCGTTAGCCGTCGAAAAGAAAATGGACGAATTGTTGCCTTTTGTGCAGACCGCACGTTAAGCACCTTTTTTTGACTACTTCAGCAAAATCTGACAGGCGATAGTGCCGATCGCATGCCACTATTTAGTTACTGTCAGCCAGGGGAGGAACCATGACGCAGCCATTGGCCGGAAAACACATTTTGATTGTTGAAGACGAGCCCGTTTTCCGATCGCTACTGGATTCGTGGTTATCCTCGCTGGGCGCAATGACGTCACTGGCTGAAGATGGCATCGACGCCCTGGAAAAAATGATTAGCATTACGCCCGATTTGATGATTTGCGACATTGCGATGCCGCGCATGAATGGACTGAAGCTGGTTGAACATCTGCGTAACGAAGGCAATCAGACGCCGATTCTGGTGATCTCTGCCACCGAGAACATGGCGGATATCGCCAAAGCATTACGTCTTGGGGTACAGGATATTCTGCTCAAACCAGTCAAGGATTTGCATAGATTGCGGGAAACGGTCTTAGCGTGCCTTTATCCGAATATGTTTAATTCCCGGGTAGAGGAAGAGGAGCGTCTTTTCCAGGACTGGGACGCGCTGGTGAGTAATCCGCCTGCCGCGGCGAAACTGTTGCAAGAACTCCAGCCGCCCGTCCAGCAAACTATTTCACACTGCCGTGTAAATTATCGCCAGCTGGTGGCCGCTGATCAGCCAGGACTGGTGCTGGATATTGCACCCCTGTCAGATTCCGACCTTGCGTTTTATTCTCTGGATGTCACCCGGGCGGGGGATAACGGTGTATTAGCCGCGTTACTTCTTCGTGCGCTATTTAATGGCTTGTTGCAGGAACAGTTATCCCATCAGGGACAACGGTTGCCGGAGTTAGGCAGTTTACTCAAACAGGTAAACCAGCTTTTTCGTCAGGCCAATTTGCCAGGACAGTTCCCGCTGCTGGTCGGCTATTACCACAGCGGTTTAAAGAACCTGATCCTCGTTTCAGCCGGTCTCAATGCATCACTGAATACCGGTGAACACCATATTCAGGTAAGTAACGGTGTGCCGCTTGGGACATTGGGAACGGCGTATCTTAATCAAATTAGCCACCGCTGTTCCTCCTGGCAGTGCCAAATTTGGGGCGCCGGGGGACGGCTACGCTTAATGTTGTCCACGGAATAAGCAATTGGATCGTAATTTTAAGATTGCTTTACCTGTGTTTTGCGGGGAGTGCTACTATCGCTGCCCGGTTTCATGCGTATTTATCCTAATTGATCGGCAACGCGTTCTTTTCAGACCCGGACTGCGGGGCGAGGCTGATATACTCAACGCGTTATTTATTGCATAAAAGTTCAAAAGTTGAACAGCTCAGGAGAATTTGAATGGCTGCCCTAAATTCGAAAGTCAGAAAGGCCGTTATCCCGGTAGCGGGATTGGGGACCAGGATGTTACCAGCAACTAAGGCGATTCCTAAAGAGATGTTGCCTCTGGTTGATAAGCCATTAATCCAGTATGTCGTTAATGAATGCATTGCAGCCGGCATCACTGAAATTGTGCTGGTTACGCATTCATCTAAAAACTCTATCGAAAACCATTTCGATACAAGCTTTGAACTTGAAGCCATGCTGGAAAAGCGTGTTAAGCGTCAGCTGTTAGAAGAGGTTCAGTCTATTTGCCCTCCACACGTCACCATTATGCAGGTTCGTCAGGGGCTGGCTAAAGGTCTGGGTCACGCTGTTATGTGCGCGCATCCTGTTGTGGGTGATGAGCCTGTAGCGGTAATTCTGCCTGACGTTATTCTGGACGAATACGAATCCGATCTTTCTCAGGATAACCTGGCTGAAATGATCAAACGTTTCGACGAAACCGGCAGCAGCCAGATTATGGTTGAGCCTGTTGAAGACGTAACGGCATACGGTGTGGTTGACTGCAAAGGCGTTAACCTTGAGCCGGGTGAAAGTGTGCCAATGGTTGGCGTCGTAGAGAAGCCTAAAGCCGATGTAGCCCCTTCAAACCTTGCTGTTGTAGGTCGCTATGTCCTGAGTACTGAAATCTGGCCTCTGCTGGCTAAAACGCCTCCAGGAGCGGGTGATGAGATCCAGCTGACGGATGCCATCGATATGCTGATCGAGAAAGAGACCGTTGAGGCCTACCATATGAAAGGTAAGAGCCATGACTGCGGTAATAAGCTCGGTTATATGCAGGCGTTTGTTGAATATGGTATCCGCCACAATACCCTTGGCGAAGAATTTAAAACCTGGCTCAAAGAGAGCGTAGGTATTAAGAAATAAGCCACGGTTGTAAATGTTCGAAACCGGTGAGGCGCTGCCCACCGGTTTTTTTATGCCTGTACCACTCCCGAAAACCTGTCTGAAAGTACAGTCGATAAAGTTGTTAAATAATGCTTTATGACAGAGTGTAAGAGGATGTTTGGGACAAATTTAGGTTAAAAAAAATCCCGCAATATGCGGGATTTCTCTGAATGTGCCGTGATTAATCCTTGATCAGGAAGTCATCCAGCTGTTTACCTTGCTCATCCATGGCTTTCTTGATAACAGCAGGAGTACGACCCTGGCCAGTCCAGGTTTTAGTTTCGCCGTTCTCGTCAACGTAGCTATATTTAGCAGGACGAGCAGCACGCTTGGCTTTGGTACCGGTTTTAGCCGCAGCCATGCTGTTCAGCAATTCATTTGGATCGATACCATCAGCAATCAGCATTTCACGATATTGCTGCAGTTTACGAGTACGCTCTTCGATTTCAGCAGCAGCAGCGCTTTCTTCTTCGCGACGTTCATTAACTACAACTTCTAATTTTTCCAGCATTTCTTCAAGCGTTTCGAGGGTGCATTCTCTTGCCTGCGCACGAAGAGTACGGATGTTGTTCAGAATTTTAAGTGCTTCGCTCATTGTAGTAATCTCAAACTTATAATGGGGGGGTGGTTTGTTGACCTAATAATAGAGCCATAAATTCATATGTGCAATAGCCAGGAATGTAAGGAATTCAAAAAATACTAAATCGTCTCACTATTATTAATTACGCTAACTTAAATTTCATCACCCGACAGTCTCGCTTGTTATCACATCAACCTGCTTTGTCCGGTTGATTGCCTCTTTTTTTTGTGACATTTACCGCAGGAATTATAGTTGCGGCGGATAAATATCAGCCTTTTGTATTAGTTCCACCCCGTGATGTTAAGGCTGAAATAGTTAATAAATGGTGAATTTTAATGAACGGTGATTCCACTATAAAAACAAGTGTTATGTTGGGCTTAACATATAACATATTGGCCTGGCTGCATGCGTTTACTTCATGTTTTAACGGATTATTTTCGAAAACAGAAGGTTCTGAACGCCGCGCTGAACTACATCCTTTGTGCGCTGTATCGCTGATGACCTGACAAAATATGGTACAATGACTCATCGGGAATATTACACATTGATTAGGGTTTTACGGCCAATGGCACAACTGTATTTCTACTATTCGGCGATGAATGCCGGTAAATCCACCGCGCTGCTGCAATCCTCGTACAATTACCAGGAGCGCGGGATGCGTACCGTTGTTTATACGGCTGAGATTGACGATCGCTTTGGGGCAGGGAAGGTGAGCTCCAGAATAGGACTCTCGTCACCTGCCAGGCTGTTTAACCCGAAAACCGATCTGTTTGAGGACATTCGCGCGGAACATGCTGAGCGGCCTATTCATTGTGTCCTGGTCGATGAGAGCCAGTTTCTGACGCGTGAACAGGTTCACGCACTTTCCGAGGTGGTTGATGAGCTTGATATCCCCGTGCTGTGCTATGGGCTGCGGACGGATTTCCGCGGTGAGCTCTTTGCCGGGAGTCAGTATTTGCTCGCCTGGTCGGATAAACTCGTCGAATTAAAAACGATCTGCTTCTGCGGTCGCAAAGCCAGTATGGTGCTTCGTCTCGACCAGGCAGGAAAACCTTATGCAGATGGTGAGCAGGTGGTTATAGGCGGTAATGAACGCTATGTATCGGTCTGTCGTAAGCATTATAAAGAAGCGCTGTCTGTAGGCTCGCTGACGGCGATTCAGCACGACAACAGAAAATAACGTCAGCTTTATTATTCGGACATAAAAAAACCCGCCATAAAGGCGGGTTTTTCATTTGCGGTCAATTAAGCGCTTTTCTTCGCTTTCTTGTCAGCTTTGATGACAGGCACTTCTGTTTTCACAGCGGCAACGTCACCTTCTTTGAACTCACGACCGTAGAAGGTATCCAGCAGAATCTGTTTCAGCTCGGAGATCAGTGGGTAGCGCGGGTTAGCACCTGTACACTGGTCATCGAATGCATCTTCAGACAGCTTATCTACATGAGCGAGGAAGTCAGCTTCCTGTACGCCCGCTTCACGGATAGATTTAGGAATACCCAGCTCAGCTTTCAGACTTTCCAGCCATGCCAGCAGTTTCTCAATCTTCGCAGCAGTACGGTCGCCCGGTGCGCTCAGACCAAGGTGGTCTGCGATTTCAGCATAACGACGACGTGCTTGCGGACGGTCGTACTGGCTGAAAGCAGTCTGCTTGGTTGGGTTGTCATTAGCGTTATAACGAATAACGTTGCTGATCAACAGGGCGTTCGCCAGACCGTGAGGAATGTGGAACTGTGAACCCAGCTTGTGCGCCATAGAGTGGCAAACACCCAGGAAGGCGTTCGCAAACGCGATACCGGCGATGGTTGCTGCACTGTGAACGCGTTCACGTGCTACCGGGTTTTTAGACCCTTCGTTATATGACGCTGGCAGGTTTTCCTTCAGCAGTTTCAGAGCCTGCAGAGCCTGACCGTCAGAGAACTCAGACGCCAGTACAGAAACGTAAGCTTCCAGGGCGTGAGTTACCGCATCCAGACCACCGAACGCACACAGTGACTTCGGCATATCCATGACCAGGTTCGCATCGACGATAGCCATGTCTGGGGTCAGGGCATAGTCAGCCAGCGGGTATTTCTGACCTGTCGCATCGTCCGTTACTACCGCGAATGGCGTGACTTCTGAACCGGTACCGGAAGTGGTGGTGACCGCGATCATTTTCGCTTTTACGCCCATTTTCGGGAACTTGTAGATACGTTTACGGATGTCCATAAAGCGCAGCGCCAGTTCTTCGAAGTGGGTTTCAGGATGCTCGTACATGACCCACATGATTTTCGCGGCGTCCATTGGGGAACCACCACCCAGTGCGATAATCACATCTGGTTTGAAGGAGTTAGCCAGCTCAGCACCTTTGCGCACAACGCTCAGGGTAGGGTCAGCTTCAACTTCAAAGAACACTTCAGTTTCAACGCCAGCCGCTTTCAGCACAGAGGTGATCTGGTCAGCGTAGCCGTTGTTAAACAGGAAACGGTCAGTCACGATGAGCGCACGTTTGTGGCCATCAGTAATCACTTCATCCAGCGCGATTGGCAGTGAGCCACGGCGGAAGTAGATAGATTTCGGAAGTTTGTGCCACAACATGTTTTCAGCTCGCTTAGCAACGGTTTTCTTGTTGATCAGGTGTTTTGGACCAACGTTTTCAGAGATGGAGTTACCACCCCAGGAACCACAACCCAGAGTCAGGGAAGGCGCGAGTTTGAAGTTGTACAGGTCACCGATACCACCCTGAGAAGCAGGGGTGTTAATCAGAATACGGGCAGTTTTCATCATCTGACCGAAGTGAGCAACACGCTCTGGCTGGTTATCCTGGTCAGTGTACAGACAAGAGGTGTGACCGATACCACCCATGGCAACCAGTTTCTCGGCTTTTTCTACCGCGTCTTCGAAATCTTTCGCACGGTACATTGCAAGCGTTGGAGACAGTTTTTCATGTGCAAACGGCTCGCTTTCGTCGACAACTTTTACTTCACCGATCAGGATTTTAGTTGTTGCCGGAACGGTAAAGCCTGCGAGTTCAGCAATCTTGTACGCTGGCTGACCCACGATAGCGGCGTTCAGCGCGCCATTTTTCAGGATGATGTCCTGAACTGCTTTCAACTCTTTGCCCTGCAGCAGGTAGCCGCCGTGGCTGGCGAAACGTTCGCGAACGGCGTCGTACACGGAGTCAACAACAACAACAGACTGTTCAGATGCACAGATCACACCGTTATCGAAGGTTTTAGACATCAGTACAGACGCAACGGCACGTTTGATGTCAGCGGTTTCGTCGATAACAACAGGGGTGTTACCGGCGCCCACACCGATGGCTGGTTTACCGGAGCTGTATGCCGCTTTAACCATGCCAGGACCACCGGTCGCCAGGATCAGGTTAATGTCCGGGTGATGCATCAGGGCGTTAGAGAGCTCAACGGAAGGTTGGTCGATCCAGCCGATCAGATCTTTTGGTGCACCCGCAGCGATCGCCGCCTGCAGGACAATATCCGCAGCTTTGTTGGTCGCGTCTTTCGCACGTGGGTGTGGAGAGAAGATGATTGCGTTACGGGTCTTCAGGCTAATCAGCGATTTGAAGATAGCGGTAGACGTTGGGTTAGTGGTCGGAACAATACCGCAGATGATGCCGATAGGTTCAGCGATGGTGATAGTACCGAAGGTGTCGTCTTCGGACAGCACGCCACAGGTTTTCTCATCTTTATAGGCGTTATAGATATACTCGGAAGCGAAGTGGTTTTTAATCACTTTATCTTCCACGATACCCATGCCGGATTCGGCAACGGCCATTTTAGCGAGAGGGATTCGAGCATCTGCAGCAGCCAGTGCGGCCGCGCGGAAGATTTTATCAACCTGTTCTTGGGTGAAATTGGCATATTCACGCTGGGCTTTTTTAACGCGCTCGACGAGGGCGTTCAGTTCAGCGATATTAGTAACAGCCATAATGCTCTCCTGATAATGTTTAAACTCTTTTAGTAAACCAGCGCTCGATACGTCACACAGTATAGACAGAGCCGATACGACTTGCGTAACACAAAGTAAAACAAAGAGTTACTTTCTGCGTCAGCACACTAATTTACTAAAAGAGCCTTACCTTGGCATCATCCCTTTTGTCAGGTGACCTCCCTGGGGGTGTAACCAAGATTACTCACTTCTGAGTACGGAAATCATGATCTGTGTCAATTTCCCCCCAAGCTGATACCTTTCAGCAGGGTTATTTCGTGCTGATTTTTCCAGTGTTAAATAATTACGTAAGTATTGGAAGCGGCGCTATCATTGATTATACATATGTTTAACATCCTGAAATGATAACGTTTTGGCACAGATTTCGAGTGAAGTATGCTAATAAAAAGGGTATCTTCAGCGCGATTTCTCATGACGAATTGTCAGTCCAGGGCATGTGTATAAGCGGAGCAAAACGTGATCCAAACGCTCTTTGATTTTCCAACGTATTTTAAATTTTTTATTGGTTTGTTTGCCCTGGTCAACCCGGTGGGGATCATTCCTGTCTTCATTAGTATGACGAGTTACCAGACAGCGGCGGCCAGGAACAAGACCAACCTGACCGCTAACCTGTCAGTGGCGATCATATTGCTCACCTCTCTTTTTCTGGGTGACGCCATTCTCCAGCTCTTCGGGATTTCGATCGACTCTTTCCGCATTGCGGGTGGGATCCTGGTGGTGACCATCGCCATGTCCATGATCAGCGGTAAGCTGGGCGAGGATAAGCAGAATAAACAAGAGAAGTCAGAAACCGCTATCCGCGAAAGCATTGGCGTAGTGCCGTTGGCCTTACCGCTGATGGCCGGTCCTGGTGCCATCAGTTCAACCATTGTCTGGGGGACGCGCTATCATAGCCTGATGCACCTGATTGGTTTTTCAGTGGCGATTGCCATTTTCGCGCTCTGCTGTTGGGGCGTGTTCCGCATGGCACCCTGGCTGGTGCGCTTGCTGGGTCAGACGGGCATTAACGTCATAACGCGTATCATGGGCCTGCTGTTGATGGCGTTAGGGATTGAATTTATCGTTACGGGTATTAAAAGCATTTTCCCCGGTTTGCTGCACTGATATTGCATATGAAAGAACGGAGCCACGGCTCCGTTTTTTTACGTCATTATCAGTAAATCCTATAACTAAAGTTGAAATGCTCACATATCATAATAAATTCTACTAATAATGTTCATTTCTTGTATTTCAACAAGTTATTAATTCCACTCAAACCCGCCTGCGCAGAAAATCTTCGATCGCTCTGTTATTTTACTCACATGATACTCTGGGGCTTGCTGAGAGATAACCGAAATGATATTAGTAATTTCAACATTCCCCTAGATGAATGTGCTAAATAATAACCAGTTGTTAAATTTTTGTACAAAATCACTCGATGATAGCGCAGCGACGCGCTTGTAGAGAAAAATTTCTCTATCTTGTTGAATATCATGTTTTTTAATTGATGTTCGATGTCCGGCAGGGCTGCCCTCAACGATGCGGTACTCACCGTAAAAGAGAATTGCTTAACAAATTTGCAAAATGTATTGGCGCACGTTTACGCCATTTGATACTTTCCGGCCTAATATTTTGCAGCATAAAACAAGCAGATGAGAATTATTTTCATATGGTTCTCTTCTCAGATATCCAACGCAGGTCTCAAACAGGGTGGCCTGTAAAGAATCGACGCAAGACGGCCATACGAGCGGTCAGTAATAAAAAAGTCGGTGATAGCAAGCAGTAAAAGAAGAACCTGACAGCAGCAAAAAAAACTCCTGCGCTGTACAGGCCCCAACAGGGGATTACACAGCTGGCGAAGGCCAGTCATTATAATGAGTGGAGTACCAACACAATGTCCATCATCACAAAAAAAAATCTGGTAGCGGCGGGGATTTTAACTGCGCTAATCGCGGGCAACGCTGCAATGGCTGCGGACGTTCCTGCAGGTGTTCAACTGGCTGAGAAACAGACGCTGGTGCGTAACAACGGTGCGGAAGTTCAGTCTCTTGACCCGCACAAAATTGAAGGTGTTCCTGAGTCTAACGTTAACCGCGACCTGTTCGAAGGCCTGCTGGTGACAGACGTAGACGGCCACCCGGCGCCGGGTGTAGCCGAAAAATGGGAAAACAAAGATTTCAAAGTCTGGACCTTCCATCTGCGTAAAGATGCGAAATGGTCCGACGGTACACCGGTCACGGCCGAAGATTTCGTTTATAGCTGGCAGCGTCTGGCGAACCCAACAACCGCTTCTCCGTATGCGAGCTACCTGCAATATGGCCACATCGCCAATATTGATGACATCATCGCGGGTAAAAAACCTGTTACCGACCTGGGCGTAAAAGCGATTGATGCGAATACCTTTGAAGTGACGTTGAGCGAACCTGTTCCGTACTTCTATAAGCTGCTGGTTCACCCGTCCGTCTCCCCGGTACCAAAATCCGCCGTGGAAAAATTTGGTGAAAAATGGACGCAGCCTGCCAATATCGTGACCAACGGTGCCTATAAGCTGAAAGACTGGGTGGTCAACGAGCGTATGGTGCTTGAGCGTAACCCGCAATACTGGGACAATGCGAAAACCGTCATTAATCAGGTTACCTACCTGCCAATTTCGTCCGAAGTGACTGACGTTAACCGCTACCGCAGCGGTGAAATCGACATGACCTATAACAACATGCCGATTGAACTGTTCCAGAAACTGAAAAAAGAGATCCCTAAAGAAGTTCACGTCGACCCGTACCTGTGCACCTACTACTATGAAATCAATAACCAGAAAGCACCGTTCACCGACGTACGTGTACGTACCGCGCTGAAGCTGGCTCTGGATCGCGATATCATCGTAAACAAAGTGAAAAACCAGGGCGATCTGCCGGCATACAGCTATACCCCTCCATACACCGATGGCGCAAAACTGACCGAGCCAGACTGGTTCAAACAGACGCAGGAACAGCGTAACGCAGAAGCGAAGAAACTGCTGGCCGAAGCGGGCTATACCGCAGATAAGCCGCTGACCTTCAGCCTGTTGTACAACACCTCCGATCTGCACAAAAAACTGGCTATCGCCGTCGCTTCGATCTGGAAGAAAAACCTGGGCGCGAACGTGAAGCTGGAGAACCAGGAGTGGAAAACCTTCCTCGACAGCCGTCATCAGGGCACCTTTGATGTGGCACGTGCTGGCTGGTGTGCGGACTATAACGAACCGACCTCCTTCCTGAATACCATGCTGAGCGACAGCTCGAACAACACCGCGCACTATAAGAGCCCGGCGTTCGACAAGCTGATTGGCGACACGCTGAAAACCACTGACGAAGCACAGCGTACAGAACTGTACTCTAAGGCCGAGCAGCAGCTGGATAAAGATTCCGCGATCGTTCCGGTTTACTACTACGTTAACGCCCGTCTGGTGAAACCATGGGTAGGTGGGTATACCGGTAAAGACCCGATGGATAATATCTACGTTAAAAACTTGTATATTATCAAGCATTAATGGCAATGAGTGGGGCGGGCGTGCTCGCCCCACGGTGTCTAACCAACGTCACATAATATAGGCACACGCCAGAAGGTACGGGCAATGTTGAAATTTATCCTACGTCGCTGTCTTGAAGCGATTCCAACGCTATTTATTCTCATCACGATTTCCTTCTTCATGATGCGCCTTGCGCCGGGAAGTCCATTTACCGGTGAGCGTACGCTGCCGCCAGAAGTCATGGCGAATATCGAAGCGAAATACCACTTAAACGATCCTATCTCCACCCAGTACTTCAATTATCTGAAGCAGCTGGCTCACGGTGATTTTGGACCGTCATTTAAATATAAAGACTATTCCGTTAACGATCTGGTGGCGTCCAGCTTCCCGGTTTCGGCTAAGTTGGGGGCTGCGGCATTCATTCTGGCCATCGTTTTCGGGGTCACCGCAGGCGTTATCGCCGCGCTCAGACAAAATACCAAATGGGATTATGCCGTAATGGGGGTGGCAATGACCGGGGTAGTAATACCCAGCTTCGTTGTCGCGCCATTACTGGTGATGATATTTGCCATCACGCTGAAGTGGCTGCCGGGCGGCGGCTGGAACGGCGGGGCATTGAAGTTCATGATTTTGCCGATGGTGGCATTATCTCTGGCGTACATTGCCAGTATCGCGCGTATTACCCGTGGTTCAATGATCGAAGTGCTGCACTCAAACTTCATTCGTACCGCGCGCGCTAAAGGGCTGCCGATGCGTCGGATTATCTTCCGCCACGCGCTCAAACCGGCGCTGTTGCCCGTGCTCTCCTACATGGGACCGGCATTTGTCGGGATCATTACCGGCTCTATGGTTATCGAAACAATCTATGGTCTGCCGGGCATTGGTCAGCTGTTCGTAAACGGTGCGCTCAACCGCGACTATTCGCTGGTACTGAGCCTGACCATTCTCGTCGGTGCGCTGACCATTCTCTTTAACGCTATCGTCGATGTGCTGTACGCCGTCATCGACCCGAAAATCCGTTACTAACTGGAGCACGCCATGATGTTGAGTAAGAAAAACAGCGAGGCGCTGGAAAACTTCAGTGAAAAACTGGAAGTAGAAGGTCGTAGCCTCTGGCAGGACGCGCGCCGTCGCTTTATGCACAACCGCGCGGCGGTTGCCAGTCTGGTTGTTCTGGTGATTATCGCGCTGTTTGTGACCCTGGCGCCGATGCTGTCGCAATTTACCTATTTCGACACCGACTGGGGCATGATGTCCAGCGCGCCGGATATGGAGTCTGGCCACTATTTCGGCACGGACTCCTCAGGACGCGATCTGCTGGTGCGTGTCGCTATCGGTGGCCGTATCTCGCTGATGGTCGGGATTGCTGCCGCGCTGGTGGCGGTGATCGTGGGTACGCTCTACGGCTCACTGTCCGGCTACCTTGGCGGCAAAATAGACTCGGTAATGATGCGTCTGCTGGAAATCCTGAACTCCTTCCCGTTTATGTTCTTCGTCATCCTGCTGGTGACCTTCTTCGGTCAGAATATTTTGCTGATCTTCGTGGCCATCGGGATGGTTTCCTGGCTGGATATGGCGCGTATTGTCCGCGGCCAGACCCTGAGCCTCAAACGCAAAGAGTTTATCGAAGCCGCGCAGGTCGGCGGTGTCTCTACCGGGAATATCGTGGTTCGCCATATCGTTCCTAACGTGCTGGGCGTGGTGGTGGTCTATGCCTCACTGCTGGTGCCAAGCATGATCCTGTTTGAATCTTTCCTGAGCTTCCTCGGTCTGGGTACGCAAGAGCCGCTCAGCAGCTGGGGCGCGCTGCTGAGTGACGGTGCAAACTCAATGGAAGTGTCTCCGTGGCTGCTGTTATACCCGGCGGGTTTCCTGGTCGTTACCCTGTTTTGTTTTAACTTTATCGGCGATGGCCTGCGTGATGCCCTCGACCCGAAAGACCGTTAAGGAGCGCCGTCATGACAATTATTGAAACGGCAACCGCGCCACAGGCGCAGCAGCGGAGCGACCTTCTGCTGGACGTAAAAGATCTTCGCGTCACCTTTAAGACCCCGGACGGGGATGTGACCGCCGTGAACGATCTCAACTTCAACCTGCGCGCGGGCGAAACGCTCGGCATCGTGGGTGAATCCGGATCCGGGAAATCCCAGACTGCCTTTGCGCTAATGGGCCTGCTGGCCGCTAACGGTGTGATTGGCGGTTCCGCGAAATTCAACGGTCGCGAAATCCTCAACCTGCCGGAGCACGAGCTCAACAAGCTGCGCGCCGAGCAGATCTCGATGATTTTCCAGGATCCGATGACCTCGCTGAACCCGTACATGCGCGTTGGTGAGCAGCTGATGGAAGTCCTGATGCTACACAAAGGCCTGGGTAAAGCCGAAGCCTTTGAAGAGTCGGTCAAAATGCTCGATGCGGTGAAAATGCCGGAGGCGCGCAAGCGCATGCGCATGTTCCCGCACGAGTTTTCTGGCGGTATGCGTCAGCGCGTGATGATTGCGATGGCGCTGCTGTGCCGGCCAAAACTGCTGATTGCCGACGAACCGACCACCGCGCTGGACGTTACCGTTCAGGCACAAATCATGACCCTGCTGAACGAGCTGAAGCGTGAGTTTAACACGGCGATTATTATGATCACCCACGACCTGGGCGTGGTGGCGGGCATCTGTGACAAAGTGCTGGTGATGTATGCCGGTCGTACCATGGAATACGGAAAAGCGCGTGACGTGTTCTATCAGCCTGCTCATCCTTACTCCATTGGGCTGCTGAACGCGGTGCCACGTCTTGATGCGGAAGGGGAATCCCTGCTCACCATTCCGGGCAACCCGCCAAACCTGCTGCGCCTGCCGAAAGGCTGTCCGTTCCAGCCGCGCTGTCCGCACGCGATGGAAATCTGCAACAGCGCTCCGCCGCTGGAAGAGTTTGCACCAGGCCGTCTGCGCGCCTGCTTTAAGCCGCAGGAGGAGCTGGTATGAACGCATTAGATGAAAAACGCAATGTGCTGCTCGAGATTGCTGACCTTAAGGTGCATTTCGACATCAAAGACGGCAAACAGTGGTTCTGGCAGCCGTCGAAGACCCTGAAAGCGGTGGACGGCGTCACGCTGCGCCTGTATGAAGGGGAAACCCTGGGCGTGGTGGGCGAGTCCGGCTGCGGTAAATCGACCTTTGCGCGCGCCATTATCGGTCTGGTGAAAGCCACCGACGGTAAAGTGGCCTGGCTGGGTAAAGATCTGCTGGGCATGAAACCCGACGAGTGGCGCGAGGTGCGCAGCGATATCCAGATGATCTTCCAGGATCCGCTGGCCTCACTTAACCCGCGTATGACCATCGGTGAGATTATTGCCGAGCCGTTGCGGACCTATCATCCGAAGATGTCCCGTCAGGAAGTGCGCGATCGCGTTAAGGCGATGATGCTGAAAGTCGGCCTGTTGCCTAACCTCATCAACCGCTATCCGCACGAGTTCTCAGGCGGTCAGTGTCAGCGTATTGGTATTGCGCGCGCCCTGATCCTCGAACCGAAGCTGATTATCTGTGATGAGCCGGTTTCCGCGCTCGACGTCTCCATTCAGGCGCAGGTGGTTAACCTGCTGCAGAAGCTGCAGCGCGAAATGGGGCTGTCGCTGATCTTCATCGCGCATGACCTGGCCGTGGTGAAACACATCTCTGACCGCGTGCTGGTGATGTATCTGGGGCACGCCGTGGAGCTGGGCACCTATGACGAGGTGTACCACAATCCGCTGCACCCGTACACCAGAGCGTTGATGTCGGCAGTGCCGATCCCCGATCCCGATCTGGAAAAGAATAAGACCATCCAGCTGCTGGAAGGGGAATTGCCTTCACCGATTAACCCGCCGTCGGGCTGCGTCTTCCGCACGCGCTGCCCAATGGCCGGACCGGAATGTGCGAAAACGCGACCGGTTCTCGAAGGCAGTTTCCGACATGCGGTTTCCTGCCTGAAAGTAGACCCGTTATAATCGCAAGGGCTGACATGATGTCAGCCCTTATTTTTTGCGAGGTTACTGTGTCGCGTTTATTCACGTCAGCCCGTCGGCGGCTTTATCATGTTTTATTCGATCCTGAAACGGTATCCGGACGACGATTCGAAGGTCTTTGTGGGTTATTTGCGCTCCTCAGCGTGGTGGTCATTTTTATTGAATCGGGTGCCGGGACGCAATACCACCTGACGTTTGACGAATGGCATGTCTTTGTCTGGCTTGAGCTGGCGATTACCCTGGTTTTTACCGCTGAATATCTGCTCAGAGTAATTGCGTGGCCCAACCCGGCCCGATATGTTTTCAGCTTCTGGGGATTTATTGATTTAGCCACTATTCTGCCGCTCTACGTCATGTGGCTGTGGCCGGAAATCAGCCTGAGTTATGTCTTTGCCTGGCGGGCGATGCGCGTGATTCGGGTATTACGTATTCTGAAATTACTGCGTTTTATGCCGTCATTACGCGTGTTCTGGAGTGCGATCGTCAGCGCACGGCATCAGCTTATTTTGTTCTACTCGTTTATTGCCATCGTCATGATTGTTTTTGGCGCGCTGATGTATTTAATAGAAGGGCCCAAATATGGCTTTACGACGCTCAATGCGTCCGTTTATTGGGCGATAGTAACCGTGACGACCGTGGGGTACGGTGATATCACGCCCCATACGCCGCTGGGCCGCATTGTGGCCTCAGTGCTGATTTTGATTGGCTATTCGGTCATTGCTATTCCGACCGGGCTTATTACCACGCACATGAGCAGCGCCTTTCAGAGCCGCAAGCAGCAGCGCAAATGTCCGCGTTGCCAGAAGGGCGAACATGACCTCAACGCGCGATTTTGTCACCGCTGCGGCAGTGAATTGGCGGAGTAAATAAAATAGGCTGCAATCGCAGCCTATTTTATTATTCGCGCCAGAGTATATGGCACAGCTTATGGTCTTTCTCACGACACAGCAGGACGCGAGCGAAGATATCGTTAATTTCGCCACCGTCTTCATCGGCCAGCCCAATCACCACTTCAGCAAAGAAGTCAGGATTCAGGTCGAAATCCACATGCTCAGCCCAGTCCTCTGAAGGGTCGAACAGTTCGGCACCGCCGCGCTCTTCGAACTGCAGATTAAAGAGGATCACGTCTGCGGGATCGAGGTTATCAACCGCCAGTTCGAGAAAAATGTCATAGGCCTGCTCGAGCGTTTCGTCTTCGGTCAGGCGATTGTTCAGATCCATTTCCATGATGACTACCTGTTTAACATCGTTGGGCACGTTTTACAGCAACGGACTAAAGAAGTAAAACAGTCGTTCGGCAATTCTCTGCCACAGCGGACGTTTTACCCACAGTCTGGCATCCAGCAGCCGCGAGCGGGAGATATAATCATCCTGTACCGCGGCGAGATCGCCACCAAAGCCGGCATCATCAATAACCAGCGTGATTTCAAAGTTGAGCCACAGGCTGCGCATATCTAGGTTGACCGTTCCCACCAGGCTTAACTCGCCGTCGACAAGCACGCTTTTGGTGTGGAGCAATCCGCCTTCGAACTGGTAGATCTTCACCCCTGCAGCCAGCAGTTCGCTAAAGAATGCCCGGCTGGCCCAGCCCACCAGAAGAGAGTCATTTTTGCGCGGCAATATAATGCTCACATCGACGCCGCGCTGCGCCGCGGTACAGATCGCGTGCAGGAGATCATCGCTGGGAACAAAGTAGGGCGTCGTCATGATCAGGTATTCACGCGCCGAGTACGTTGCCGTCAGCAGCGCCTGATGAATCAAATCCTCCGGGAAGCCCGGCCCGGAAGCAATGGTATGAATGGTGTGACCGCTGGCCTCTTCAAACGGCATAATATTGCCGTCCGGCGGTGGCGGCAGAATGCGTTTGCCGGTTTCAATTTCCCAGTCGCAGGAATAAACGATGCCCATTGAGGTGGCAATCGGCCCCTCCATTCGCGCCATCAAATCCACCCACTGGCCCACGCCCGAGTCCTGCTTGAAGAAGCGCGGGTCAACCATGTTCATGCTGCCGGTGTAGGCAATATAGTTATCGATCATGATCATCTTACGATGCTGGCGGAGATCCATCCGGCGCAGAAACACGCGCAGGAGATTGACCTTCAGCGCCTCGACCACCTCGATCCCAGCATTACGCATCATGCCCGCCCAGGGGCTACGGAAAAATGCCACGCTGCCTGCGGAGTCAAGCATCAGACGGCAGTGAATGCCGCGTCGCGCCGCGGCCATCAGCGATTCAGCGACCTGGTCAGCCATCCCGCCAGGCTGCCAGATATAAAAAACCATCTCGATGTTATGACGTGCCAGCTGGATATCGCGGATTAATGCCTGCATGACGTCGTCGGACGAGGTCAGCAGCTGGAGCTGATTGCCCTTAACGCCACCAATCCCCTGACGGCGCTCGCACAGCTTAAACAGTGACGATGCGACGCTACTGTTCTCCTCGGCAAAGATATGTTTGCAGGCTTTAAGATCGTTCAGCCACTTTGCGGTTGAGGGCCACATGGCACGGGCCCGCTCTGCGCGGCGTTTACCCAAGTGAAGCTCACCGAAAGAGAGATAGGCTATAATTCCCACCAGCGGGAGGATGTAGATTATCAGAAGCCAGGCCATGGCAGAGGGAACGGCTCTGCGCTTCATCAGGATGCGTAATGTCACACCTGCGATTAACAGCCAGTATCCCAAAATGACCAGCCAACTCACCACGGTGTAGAAGGTTGTCATAGGTAAAAAAATCCTTTTGAAAGCGTATTGTTATGAGTGTACGCATCAGGATTCATCTGGCAAATAAAAACGCCAGGTAAAAGCGCTGGTTTGCCGCAGGGTTGGGTTTATAATGGCCTTTCTTTTAGAGAAAAAGTGTTAGAGAAAGAGTTGTAGACATGAAGCGCAGTAGAACAGAAGTAGGGCGCTGGCGCATGTTGCGACAGGTGAGTCGTCGCAAGGCTCGTTGGCTGGAAGCACAATCCCGCCGCAATATGCGTATTCACGCCATCAGAAAATGTGGAATGACCCGGCATCGCAACGCGTTGCTGTTCGCAGTCCAGGATATCTGAGTACCATGAGGGCACCGTAATGGTGCCCGCTGATTTTGTAGCGTCTGATTTTTAGGAGTAGCGTATTTGCAGCGCTATTCCTGCTGTATTGAGCAAAAGGAGGGAGAAGAAGTGTTTGCGGAGTTTGGCGTACTGAATTTCTGGACGTATGTTGTTGGCGCATTTTTTATCGTGCTGGTACCGGGGCCGAATACCCTGTTTGTGCTGAAAACCGGGATTGGTCACGGCGTTAAAAAAGGGTATCTCGCCGCCACAGGCGTGTTTATCGGTGATGCGGTTCTGATGTTTCTGGCCTGGGCGGGTGTCGCAGCATTAATCCAGACCACGCCGGTGCTGTTTAACATCGTGCGCTATCTGGGCGCCTTCTATCTGCTGTGGCTGGGGGGCAAAATGCTCTGGTCGGTGGTGAACCGTCAGAAAAACGCGCATGAGAGCGGCCCCGAACCTGCCAGTATGATCATGAAACGTTCGCTGGTATTGAGCCTGACCAATCCAAAAGCGATTCTGTTCTACGTATCGTTCTTCGTTCAGTTCATTGACGTGAACGCACAGAGCACCGGCACCTCTTTCCTTATCCTCGCGACGACGCTTGAGTTGATAAGCTTCATGTACATGAGCTTCCTGATCTTCTCCGGTGCGTTTGTCACGCGTTATCTCAAAACGAAAAAGAAACTGGCAAAACTGGGGAACGGGCTGATAGGGCTGCTGTTTGTCGGGTTTGCGGCGAGGTTAGCGTCGCTGCATTGATTGATGAAAGGCTCCTGCGGGAGCTTTTTTCATTCTGTTTGACAACGCCTCACCATTTAGTTGTATAGTACAACTAAATGGTGAGGACAGAACATGCACAGCGAAACCCCGGTAGTCAGCGTTATTCGACGTTCCTCGCGCCTCATGGTGCGAGAGTTAGGTTTTATGGGTTCAACCCTGGCCTCAACGAGCTACTCACCTTCGGCCGTCCATACCCTGGTCGAAATCGCCTTACGCAAACAGATGACGGCGAGTCAGCTGGTGCAACTGCTGGGCCTGGAAAAGTCCAGCGTCAGCCGGATGCTGTCTCGCCTGATTGCTGCTGGCGAACTCGAGGAAGTTATTTCTACTGAGGACGCGAGAGCAAAGAGCCTCAGGCTGACCGAGAAAGGGCATGAGACGGTCAGTAAAATTAATACCTTCAGCAATGAGCGCGTGGTCTCAGCAATAAAATGTCTTGCTCCTGCCCAGCAGCAGACCATTTCGGAGGGGCTCACCCTTTATGCCAATGCGCTGCAGGCATGCCGTGAGTCGGGCAACGAGACGCACCCTGACGAGCTTACGATAGTGCAGGGGTATATCCCCGGCATGATTGGCCGTATAGCGGAAATGCACGGGAGTTATTACGCTCGTGAACATCATTTTGGCCGCTTTTTTGAGGCCAAAGTGGCGACAGGACTCGCAGAATTTAGTGAACGGTTGGATAAGCCGTGCAACCAGATCTGGCTGGCAATGATGAACGGCAGGATAGTGGGGTCAGTGGCGATCGATGGCGAGGATCTGGCAACGGGTGAAGCCCATCTTCGCTGGTTTATTCTTGATGATGGCTGCCGGGGACACGGCGTGGGGAAAAGACTGCTGAATGAAGCGATTCGTTTTTGCGACAGCGCCGGTTTTTCAGCCGTGCACCTCTGGACATTCAATAAGCTGACCGCCGCCCGGCGCCTGTACGAGTCGTTTGGGTTTACGCTGGTAAAAGAGTGGGAAGGCGACCAGTGGGGAAGCCTGATTACAGAGCAGCAGTTTACCCGGTATAAAGACGCACAACCGGCGCTATAAAAAAGGCTCCTTGCGGAGCCGCTTTGATATCAGAACACTTTCTTATACGGTCGAACCGTCACCTTCGCATACACACCTGCTGCAACATACGGATCTGCGTCAGCCCAGGCCTGAGCGGCTTCCTGGGATTCAAACTCAGCAATAACCGTAGAGCCGGCAAAACCGGCGGCGCCCGGATCGTTACTGTCTACTGCAGGCATAGGGCCGGCGGTCAGTAATCGACCTTCATCCTGAAGCAACTGCAAACGTGCCAGATGCGCAGGGCGCACAGCCTGGCGTTTTTCGAGCGAATCAGCAACATCTTCAGAGTAAATCACGTAAAACACGGCGAAGCTCCTTAACCGGTAAAAGTGTCAGTTACGTTATGTGAAAGGGCAAACGACTGCAATGTAAAATAAAAACAATGTTAATACCCTGATCTGAATGCGCCTTTTTTGGCCTCTCATGCGCTAAAGTTGCGTCAGAACAAAGTGTCTTATTGAATATGATTGCTATTTGCATTTAAAATCAGTGTTCGGTTTTTTAACGTTGATGACTATGACTTCGATGACCCTTGATTTACCTCGCCGCTTTCCCTGGCCGACGCTGCTTTCTGTCGTGATTCACGGTGCCGTTGTGGCGGGTCTGCTGTATACCTCGGTTCATCAGGTTATTGAAATGCCAGCGCCCGCGCAGCCGATTTCGGTGACGATGGTCTCGCCAGCGGATCTTGAACCGCCGCAGGTTGCCCCTCCGCCGCCACAGCCGGTGGCTGAACCGGAGCCAGAACCCGAGCCTGTTCCGGCGCCACCGAAGGAAGCCCCGGTGGTGATCCACAAGCCTGAACCGAAGCCAAAACCTAAGCCGAAGCCAAAACCGGTGAAGAAGGTCGAAGAGCGTCCGAAACGCGAGGAACGTCCGGTTGAACCGCGCGCGACCCAGCCGGTCGAAAATGCAGCGCCTTCACGTCCGGTGATGAACAATACGGCAACGACTTCAAAGCCAACGGTTACCGCGCCAGCGGGCCCGCGTGCCGTAAGCCGGAACCAGCCCCAATATCCGGCGCGAGCTCAGGCCTTACGTATTGAAGGCCGCGTACGGGTGAAATTTGACGTGACCGCGGATGGACGCGTGGATAACGTGGAAATTTTATCTGCTCAGCCTTCTAATATGTTTGAGCGCGAAGTGAAATCTGCCATGCGCAGATGGCGCTACGAGCCAGGCAAGCCGGGCAACGGATTGATTGTTAATATCGTTTTCCGCCTGAACGGCGGGGCGCAGATGGAATAAAAAAAGCCTCCGAAAGGAGGCTTTTTTTTTTGCCTGTCGATCAGGCCTGTGGAAGTTGACGAGGTTTACCCTCGCTGTCTACTGCGACGTAAATAAACAGCGCTTCAGTGGCCTTATAACGCTGCCCAATGGGCTCAGAAGAGACTTTCTTCACCCAGACTTCGATGTTGATGGAAATGGAGGTATTGCCGCGTTTCAAGCAGCGCGCGTAGCAGCAAACCACATCCCCTACCGCAACCGGGCGCAGGAAGGTCATGCCGTCCACCCGCACCGTCACCACGCGCCCGTGGGCGATCTCTTTTGCCAGAATTGCGCCGCCCATATCCATCTGCGACATCAGCCAGCCGCCAAAAATATCGCCATTGGCATTGGTGTCAGCGGGCATTGCCAGTGTGCGTAAAACCAGTTCGCCCTGAGGGGCGTTAGTTGTTGTCATTGTTTTAACTCGTAACGGAAGACTTCAGGCGGGATGCTACTATGATTTCAAAGCGGAGAGAATAGACCAGAACGCCTGTCGTTGACGTTCTGGTCAGTCAGTAATCAGTGCTTGTCGTCCTGCGGCATGTGGCGATAGATATAAACGCCGCTTAACAGCGTGAAGATAAGCGTCAGCGCGGTCAGGCCAAAGACCTTAAAATTGACCCAGATATTCTGCGGCAGCCAGAAAGCAATATAGATGTTAGCGAGACCGCAGAGAATAAAGAAGACCGCCCAGGCGATATTCAGACGGGACCAGACGTGTTGAGGCAGCGTCAGCTCTTTGCCCAGCATGCGCTGGATCAGCGGCTTTTTCATCACCCACTGGCTGATTAACAATGCGCCCGCAAACAGCGCGTAAATGACGGTCACTTTCCACTTAATAAATTCATCATTGTGGAAGAACAGGGTAAGCCCGCCGAAAACGGCGACCAGGACGAAGGTAACCAGCGCCATTTTTTCGACTTTACGATAGCGAACCCAGCTGTAAATCAGTACGACGGCGGTCGCAACGATCAGCGCAGTGGTGGCGGCATAAATATCGTACAGCTTATAAAAAGCAAAAAAGACCACGAGCGGTAAAAAATCAAGAAACTGCTTCATTCTGTGATTCCATCTTCTGAGCGGGGCGGGAGACAGCGATGCCCCCCGCCTCGGGATTACTGACGAATTAACATATACAGGCGGAACAGATAGACCAGCAGTACCGCTGAAATCAGATTGCTCAGCGTATTCGCCACTACCGCGCCAACATTGGGCGTTAATACCGCAAAATTCGGCGCAAACAGTAACAGCAGCGTTTTGGCGAGCAGCCAGACGATCACGGCGGGCGCCACCAGACGCATATTAGCCCATGCCAGTCGGATGCTGCCGCGCATCGCGGTAAAAATCCCCATTTTATCCTGCACGACCATCACCGGCGCAAATGAGAGCACGATAGCCAGTAACACACCCGGCACCACGACCAGCATAATCCCCATCTGCACCAGCAGGGTGGTTAAAAAGATCAGGATAAACAGCTTAGGTAAGACCGGCGCGCTGGCACCAATCGCCCGCAAGGCGCTGACCCGGTGACCCGCCGATACCAGCTGAATCATCAGCAAAACGCCGCCCGCCAGAATTGCATTACCAATCAGGCCTGAGAACGTGGACGCGGCAGAAGCGCGCAGCAGAATTTGCTGCTGCTCAGGCGTCATGTTTTGCACCAGTTCAAACAACCCCACGCTACCCGCAAGGTGGTCGCCCTGGCTGAGGCTGGCAATCTGTTCTTCACTCGGTGAGAAGGCATGGCCCAGCACCACCGTGATAAAGGCACATAGCAACGCGATCAGTAAAAAGGTTATGAACTGATTGCGGAAAAAGTTTCCCGTGTCACGGTAGACAGACTTCGCCGTGATAGACATGCACTCTCCTTGAGTATTGCAGGTGTTAATTAGCCGGCAATTGTACACCGGATGCACCTGCTGTGGCAGCATCAAGGCTTGTATGGAAAAGCATATCTTTGTAAAGCGGCGGTAATCCAACGCGGGCGCGGGCGCGGTTACAGGCTTCGTTGACCTGCCCATCTTCCCCCGACATGGCAAATTCCCGGCACGGGCTGGGGCGATCCTCATAGATAGAACACCGGGTAGAGACCCCAGGCTCGCCTTGTAGCGCGACGCAGCGGACCTGCTTTTGGTTTGTGCCGCTCATGCAGCGCAGAAAGGGGGTTAACGGCTCAGTAAGATGAACCGGAACGGCACCGCCGCCATCGCTGGCTTCGGCCCAGTAGAAAGAGACTCGAAAATACGCACAACAGGCTCCGCACGTCATGCACGGGTTAATATCACTCATGGCACACCTGCAAAAGAAGAACGCATCAAATCAACTTGTGAAGCGATAAATTATCCAGCCGCCAGAGGAAGAGCAAGAGGGGGAAAAGGGAAAATTTTGTAACCGTGAAATGCCAAAAATTGACATGGAAACAACTTATTGGTTTTGGATGCGTAACAAAAAATTAATCCAGATCAATGAATGTTAAGTTACTGGTTTTAATGTGATCTGTGGCAGATCACTTATTACCCTTTTGTGAGTATATTCTCACCCGCGATTAAAACCACAACGATGGAGCGGATATGAAAAAATTAGCGGTGGCAGCCCTTGTATTAAGCAGTCTCTCTGGCGGCGCGTATGCGCATGAAGCAGGCGAATTCTTTATTCGTGCCGGTTCGGCTACGGTTCGCCCAACTGAAGGATCGGATAACGTGCTGGGAATGGGCGGTTTTAACGTCAGTAATAACACCCAGTTAGGTTTAACCTTTACCTGGATGGCGACGGATAACGTGGGCGTTGAGCTTCTGGCCGCAACGCCGTTCCGTCATCGCGTCGGTTTAGGACCAACCGGTGATATCGCCACGGTTCACCATTTACCGCCAACGCTGATGGCGCAATGGTACTTTGGCGACTCAAGCAGCAAGGTGCGTCCTTATATTGGCGCCGGTGTGAACTACACCACCTTCTTTGATGAGAAATTCAACGATACCGGTAAAGAGGCGGGTCTGACGGACCTCAGCCTGAAAGATTCGTGGGGCATGGCGGGGCAGGTCGGTCTGGATTACCTGATTAACCGCGACTGGCTGATCAACGCCTCGGTCTGGTATATGGATATTGATACGGACGTACGCTTCAAGGCGGGCGGCCAGCAGCAAAGTATCAATACTCGCCTGGATCCGTGGGTGTTTATGTTCTCTGCGGGTTATCGTTTCTGATCCCACGTCAAACTGGCCACAGGGTGGCCAGTTTGCTTTGCTCACTTCAAAACGACGGATAAACCGGCCGCTCATCAAGCTTTACGCAGTGCCTCAGGATCGTTTCCCCATCATATAAATAGCTGAAAGCGTCGCTGGACAGGGAATGGAAGAGAATATCGCCGTTGGCAAACGGGATAATTTCGGTATCACCCGCACGTTTATGTCCCGCGCCGGTTTCAAAATGACCGCGCCACCGTTCCTGGGTATGGTCATAAACGTGCAGAATAACCTCGACAAGTCCGCGTTGCGGACAATTCAGGCGCAGGAAGGTAGAAGAGAAATTCAGGGACAGCGCATGGAAGGGAATCAATAAGGCGAAAACCAGTAAAGCTCGTAAATACATCAAACCGCGAAAACCTCCTTCAAAAGGGAAATGAGATTTTACTTAAGTCAAAAATCACGTTTTTGCCGTGGATCAAGATGTCTTATAATTCAATACGATAAAGGCCCCTGACGAGGCCCTTAACGATCATTTTTGAATCAGATAGCGAATGGTTGGGCCATCCTGCTGGATATCCAGCACCGTATAACCGTGGTTTTTCGCATCCAGCGGTATGTTGTTGATGGACTGCGGGCAGTCGCTGACTACCTCCAGAATTTCACCTTTCTTAAGCTGCGGCAGCGCTTCAAGCGTAGCCACCGCCGGATATGGACAGGGCTCGCCAACCATATCCAGACGATAATCAGGCACAATCTCTTTCATGCTGCATTCTCCTGCGTTTCTGTTTTAACGCTCGCACGGCGGAAGAAACGTCTCTCCTGTGCGACGACCAGTAAAAAAGCGACCAACAGCAGAGCGTAGGTGACGAGCAGGCCGCCGAGAGGCCCGAAGGTATTCAGCAGGTTAACCTTGTCCCAGCTGGTGGCCAGGACGGGAGACACGTCATCCCAGTAGTACGCCAGGATCGTCGAGCCAATCACATTTCCCAGACCCACCCACCAATAGTGAACCTGACCTTCGACGGCGCGATACATCCAGCCGGTTTCACACCCGCCAGCCAGCACGATCCCGAAGCCGAACAGCAGGCCGCCAATGACCGCGTTAGGACCGGCCCACATGATTTTCGGTTCGACGCCCAGTTGAACATAGCTGAAGATGCCGATGGCGCTGACCGCCATCCCGGCGATAATCGCCTTCGCCATCATCGTGCGCCCGGTGATCCACATATCGCGAAACGCGGAGGTGAAGCAGATCTGCGCGCGTTCAATGAGCAGGCCAAACCCCACGCCGAACAGCATCGCCAGACCGAGCTTAGGCTGGTTCAGGGCGGTGCAGAGCGCCCATGCCACCATGGCGAAAAAGACCAGCATTCCGAGGCGGAAACGGCGGCGGGCCTGAGAGGGCTTCTGGGTTAACGGAGACGCTGCGCTGACTTTTACCATTTTCACTGGAATGCGAAACAGCGGCAGTAGAGTGAATTTTGCACCAAAGTAAGAGCCAATGGCCGTGGCGACAGCAAAGAACCAGGCGTGAAGAGAAAACTGAGGGATCCCGGTAAAGAAGGCGGCAAGGTTGCACCCCATCGCCAGGCGCGCGCCGAATCCGGCAATTATGCCGCCGATAATCGCCTGCAGAATACGGATCCGGCTTTTGGGCATACGCAACTTAACGTTGTTTGCCCACAGCGCCGCAGCGAAACAGCCGCCGAACATGCCGATGATCATCATCCCGTCGATGCGGGTGAGCGGCGTACCGTCCAGATGAATGAGTTTAAAGTAGCCCCACTCTTCGGCATGTACGCCAGCGAGTTGCAGCAGTTGGCCACCCCAGCGGGTGAACTCGCCGGTTACGGCCCAGAAGGTACCGGTTATGCCAAAATAATAAGTAGAGAGAATGCCTGCCGCGATAACGGCCGGAACAGGTGACCAGAACTTAACCAGGTAAGTCTGTTTGAAGAATTGCCATGACATGAAGAAGCCTCTGAACTCAGAAGGAATATGTGGAATTAACGGACTGGAATATATAACTTTTTTCCTTACTCTAAAACCTCACTGATGCCTTTCTCTAAAATACATCCCTTTTTCATGACTTTTATCACTAAACCGAGCGGCTTATTCAGCCACGCCTGGCTTCAGGATGCGACAGCACAGGCGTTGAATAAATATTTAAATAGTTAATGTTATGTTAAGGCATGCTAAAGCTCGATGCAGGCGTTTTCAATGGCGAAAACTGATTCTATAACCACTGATGAATTCATGGTCATTCATCAGAAGTTGTACCGAATTTCAAAGACGTGGGGTGATTTATGGTTGACGTTATTTTTTTTACGTACTGAAAGCTGCCGGGTTGTAAACATAAAATACAGTGATATTAACGATGATCTGTTGTATCTCGCGGCAACACCAAAATTTGAGTCGCGGACAGTGAGACTGTGCAAGATACTGCGGCAATTATTTAATAAAAGAAAGCTAGCTAACCCCCTGGATATCTATGTTTTTCAGAGTAAATCAAATCGCGTAAAAGGCGTTGCAAAGCCAGTAACAACGGTGGCGATGAATATAGCCCTTAAAGAGGCCGCAAGAGAAATTGCAAACAAAAATGTCACCATGAAAAGTGCTCAGCAGATAATGGACTAAGAAGTTTGCAAAGATCCGAGTGGCCGTAGTCTTATTTTTTATAAGACGTACAGCTAAGGTACGTCATAAAATTTCATCAAAATACACGTCTCAGAGGAATGATATTACACCACTGTTTTTTATACTCCATTCCGGCGAAGTTTTTTCCCAATGAGAATATGATTTGTTTCTCATCCCGCTCACACAGCTCTCGGGCGCGATTATAATTTTCCCAGAGCAAGACGCTCCCCGCACCAATGTCATTATATTGGGGATCATATCCACCATTGATGTCATCGAAATAGATCCATTCGGGGCATTCAGTTTTGAATATTAAATCAATTGCTATGATTTTTTTATTGAATGCGAGCGCGGAGCCAAAAACCATATGCCTCAGATTTTCAATAGCATCCAGCAGGTTATCTCTTGGATAGGGTGATATCTTACCGCGCCAGCGAGCATTAAATAAGTTTATGTAACTGTCGCAAATTTCCTCAGCAGAAAGAGTATTCACATCCAGTATTTCCCCTCCAAGCTTGAGGAAACGATTCCTTTCGCCATTTCTTTTCTTAATCGTTTTTGGAGAAAATACAGATTTCATATGACATATCTCATCATTCAGCATTTTACTGCTGAATGAATTGATGAACGCATTTTTCTGTAATGGCGAAAGTTTTTTTGTCCTGACGGGAAGGAAAAATTTTGAATGAGGGGCGCTGGGTAATATTATATCCTCAAAAACAAACGGGTGCGATTTTGAATAGAGATTCAGGGATCCACTGATGGAGTAAGTTGATGAAACAATAATACCATCTTTTTTTCTACAGAAAAAACGAATGTCTTTTTTTCGTTTGTTTGCCAGGTAAGTTAGCACATCCGGGTGTGTGCATACACTTCCGCCATAAACAGAATAAGCCTGACGGTAAATACTCAGGTCGCACTCTTCCCATCCACAAATGAAACTTCTTAACATTTTGACCAAATATTTTTTGCAATAACAGATATACGCATACTTTATACATTCTTTGCAGTATGTAAATCGACAAAGAGATATTGTTGACTACTTGTTTAGTGAAGGGATGAATTAAGTATTAGCGTGCTATTTATTGCAACTGATATGAGCGCTGGAAATGAAGAGAGCGTGTAAAAAAAGAGGACCGTCTGGCTGGGATGCCAGACGGTCGAAGGGTTAGGCTTTACGCGTCGCCGCTTTCATTGCAGTCACAAACGCTTTCAGCTCGACCAGCATCTGCTCTGGCTTGTCCACGTTCTTTTCGATGATCTTCACAATCGCAGAGCCGGAGATGGCACCTGCTGCTTTCGCCTCAATCGCTGCGGTGACCTGATCCGGGGATGAAATCCCGAAACCCTGCAGCGGAGGTGCGGCATGGTACTCGCCCAGCTTCTCCACCAGGTGATGCAGCGGCAATGCGGCTTTATTCTCGGCACCGGTCACACCTGCGCGGGAGAGCAGGTAGGTGTAACCGCGCCCGTAAGAGGCTATCTGGCGCAGCAGTTCGTCATCAGCGTTCGGTGGACAGATGAAAATCGGGGCAACGTTATGGCGCATTGCCGCCTGGCGGAATGGCGCAGACTCCTCAACCGGCACGTCGGCCACCAGAACGGAGTCGACGCCCACGCGCGCGCACTCGGCGTAAAACTCATCGATACCGCGGTTGAATACCAGGTTGGCGTACATCAGCAGGCCAATCGGGATAGTGGGGTGCTTCTGACGGATCGCCGCCAGCATCTCGAAGCACTGGGTCGGCGTGACGCCCGAGGCAAACGCGCGCAGCGTCGCATTCTGAATGGTCGGGCCATCCGCCAGCGGGTCAGAGAATGGGATGCCCAGCTCAAGCGCATCGGCACCGGCTTCAATCAGGGTGTCGATGATCTTCAGCGACTGTTCAGGGCCAGGGTCGCCAAGGGTGACGAAGGGAACGAACGCGCCTTCCTGGCGGGATTTCAGTTCTGCAAATACGTTATCGTAGCGTTCCATCAGATTTCCCCTCGTGCTTTCAGAATATCGTGAACGGTGAAGATATCTTTGTCACCGCGACCGGAAAGGTTCACCACCAGCAACTGTTCTTTTTCCGGATTTTCTTTCATCATTTTCAGCGCATGGGCCAGAGCGTGTGAAGACTCCAGCGCCGGGATGATCCCTTCGCTACGGCACAGCGTTTTGAACGCTTCCAGCGCTTCGTCATCGGTAATGGAGACATAGTCCGCGCGACCGGTGCTGTTCAGATAGGCGTGCTGCGGCCCGACGGACGGGAAGTCGAGGCCGGCAGAGATAGAGTAAGACTCTTCAATCTGGCCTTCATCGGTCTGCATCATCGGGGATTTCATGCCGAAGTAGATCCCCACGCGGCCATGCTTCAGCGGTGCGCCGTGTTCACCCGATTCAATGCCGTGACCCGCAGGCTCGACGCCAATCAGACCCACGCTGGTGTCGTCGATAAAGTCTGCGAACATGCCAATGGCGTTAGATCCGCCGCCGACGCAGGCGATGACCGCATCCGGCAGGCGACCCTCTTTTTCGAGGATCTGCGCTTTGGTCTCTTCCCCGATCATGCGCTGGAATTCACGCACGATGGTCGGGAACGGGTGCGGGCCCGCCGCGGTACCGAGCATATAGTGTGCGGTTTCGTAGCTGCCAGACCAGTCGCGCAGCGCTTCGTTACAGGCATCCTTCAGCGTCGCGGAGCCGCTGTGCACCGGGATCACTTCCGCACCCATCAGACGCATACGGAAAACGTTCGGAGACTGACGCTCAACGTCTTTCGCCCCCATATAGATGCGGCATTTCAGGCCGAGCAGGGCGCTGGCGAGCGCCGAGGCCACGCCGTGCTGGCCTGCACCTGTTTCGGCGATGATTTCGGTTTTACCCATACGCTTAGCGAGCAGCGCCTGGCCCAGCACCTGGTTAGTCTTATGTGCGCCGCCGTGCAGCAGGTCTTCACGCTTCAGATACAGCGTGGTTTTCGTGCCTTCCGTCAGGTTGCGGCATTTGGTCAGGGCCGTTGGGCGGCCTGCATAGTTTTTCAGCAGGTCGGTAAATTCCGCCTGAAACGCCGGATCCTTCTGCGCACTCACAAACGCTTCTTCCAGCTGGCGCAGCGCGGGCATCAGGATTTGCGGGACGTACATCCCACCGAACTCACCAAAATACGGGTTAAGTAATGTCGTCATCTTCTCTTCCTTAATATGCACGCAGAGTTTTAAAAACCGAGGCCAGTTTGCTGGCATCTTTAATACCCGGCTGGGACTCTACGCCTGAATTGAAATCGAGGCCTGCGCAGCCGGTTTTCGCGGCTTCTACACAGTTGTCCGGGCTTAATCCGCCCGCCAGCAGAACGTTGTCCAGCTTTTCACCGTTCAGCAGAGACCAGTCAAAACGCTGGCCGGTTCCGCCCTGACCGTTATCGAGGACGTATTTATCCACGTGGTTCAGGTTACGCGGGGGCAACGTATCGTCAACGCGTTGCGCTTTCCAGATCTGTACCTGCGGTGCCAGCGTGGCGCGAAGGGCATCGATATAGGCCTGATCTTCATCGCCGTGGAGCTGCACCGCGCTCAGGGATAACGCGTCGGCTTTTGCCGCAACATCTGCAATATCTGCGTTGCGGAACACGCCAACATAGCTGAGCGGAGCCGCGGCGATGACCTTACGCGCTTGCTCTTCGCTGACCACGCGAGGAGAGGAATGCACAAAAATCAGCCCGCCATAAATCGCTCCGGCTTCATACGCGGCCTGGGCGTCCTGTTCGCGAGTTAAGCCGCAGACTTTGTTTTCACCCAGCAGCACACGACGTACTGCCGCATTGAGATCGTCATGTTCCATCATGGCGGAGCCAATCAGGAAACCGTTGGCGAAGTGGCTCAGCTCGCGCACCTGGGCGTAGCTGTTAATGCCGGATTCGCTGATGACCGTGACGCCAGCGCCCAGACGCGGTGCCAGCTGACGCGTGCGGTTCAGGTCAATGGACAGGTCACGCAGATCGCGGTTGTTAATGCCAACCACTTTGGCTTCCAGCGCAATCGCGCGTTCCAGCTCTTCTTCATTACTCACTTCGGTCAGCACGCCCATGTTCAGGCTGTGCGCCACGGCGGAAAGCTGGCGGTACTGCTCGTCGTCAAGTACCGAGAGCATTAGCAGGCAGGCGTCGGCCTGGTAAAAGCGCGCCAGCCAGATCTGATACGGATCGATAATAAAGTCTTTGCACAGGATCGGCTGCGGCGCGATGCCGCTGACGATCGGCAGAAAATCGAAGCTGCCCTGGAAATATTTCTCATCCGTCAGCACGGAGATGGCTGACGCATGATGCTTATAAATACCGGCAATACGTGCCGGGTCGAAATCGTCACGAATAACGCCTTTAGACGGGGAGGCTTTTTTGCACTCAAGAATAAACGCGGTGCGCGCACCCTGCAGGGCATCATAGAAACGACGTTGGCTTGGTACGACGTCGTTCTGGAAACTGGCAAGCGGCTGCTGTTGCTTGCGGGCTTCCACCCAGATGGCCTTATCGGCAACGATTTTCGCTAAAACGGTCTGCATTCTTTACCCTCTTGCCGCAAGTGCGGTAACGCGATCGTAAGCTGCACCGGAGCGCAGTACATCCAGAACTTTTTGAACGTTGGCCTTCAGGTCTTCCTCACCGTGCAAACGCATCAGCATGGCGACGTTGGCAGCAACGGCGGCCTCATGAGCGACCTCTCCCTTACCTTGTAATAAGCGCGTCAGAATGTCACGGTTTTCTTCCGGCGTACCGCCGGCCAGCGCTTCCTGGTGATACGGGGTTAAACCAAAGTCAGCGGCTTCCAGCTGGTAGCTCAGGATTTCACCGTCGCGCAGTTCGGCTACCAGCGTTGGCGCATGCAGTGACACTTCGTCCATACCACCGCTGTGCACCACGGCGGCACGCTGGTAACCCAGCACGCGCAGCGTCTCGGCAATCGGCAGTACCAGTTCCGGACTGTAGACGCCAATCAGCGCCAGCGGCGGGTGCGCCGGGTTGATCAGCGGGCCGAGCACGTTAAACAGCGTGCGGGTTTTAAGCTGCTGACGAACCGGCATCGCGTGGCGGAAACCGGTGTGATACTTCGGCGCAAACAGGAAGCAGACGCCCAGGTCATCCAGCGCTTCACGGGAACGCTCGGCGTTCATATCGAGATTAATACCGAATGCGGCGAGCAAATCGGAAGAACCAGACCGGCTGGAAACGCTGCGGTTACCGTGTTTTGCGACCTTTAAACCACACGCCGCCGCCACGAAGGCGCTGGCGGTGGAGATATTGATGCTGTTACTGCCGTCTCCCCCGGTGCCAACAATATCGGCAAACTGATAGTCCGGGCGCGGGAACGGGGCGGCATTTTCCAGCAGGGCCGTAGCGGCACCGGCGATCTCCTGCGGGCTTTCGCCGCGCACTTTCATGCTCACCAGCGCGGCCGCCAGCTGCTCAGGCTTCAGCTCGCCGCGAACCACGGCGGAGAAGAGCTGGTGGCTCTCCTGCTGGCTCAGGGTCTGCGCCTGGTACAGTTTTTCCAGAATCGGCTGCAGGGTATTGGTCTGCTCCAGCTTCTGTAACGCCCAGTCGAGCGTCTGCTCCAGCAGGCGGGCGCCGTGGGAGGTCAGGATCGATTCAGGGTGGAACTGCAGGCCGCAGACGCGATCCGCATCGTGACGTACCGCCATCACCATCCCTTCAAACGAGGCGTTAATGGTCAGCCCGGCGGGAATATTGCTGCCAACCAGCGAGTGATAGCGCGCGACCGGGAGCGGGTTCGGCAGCCCGGCAAACATTGCCTGGCCGTCATGTTCAATGCTGGACGCTTTACCGTGCAGGATCTCACCCGCCTGGCCGACGTAGCCGCCGTAGGCTTCAACAATTGCCTGATGGCCGAGGCAGATGCCGATAATCGGCAGCTTGCCGCGCATGCGGGTCAGCAGCTCCGGCATACAGCCTGCTTCGCTCGGTGCGCCTGGCCCGGGGGAGAGCATCAGCACCGGGTTTTGCATGGTTGCCAGACGGTCAATCAGGGTCTGCGCCGGGACGTGGTTGCGGTAGATAACAACGTTGTGGCCATTCGCACGCAGCTGATCTGCCAGGTTATAGGTAAAGGAGTCGATATTATCGAGCAGCAGAATGTCAGCCATCAGAAAATCTCCTGTGCATGGTGTGCGGTAGCAATGGCGCGAAGGACCGCACGGGCTTTGCTGCGCGTTTCGTCAGCTTCAGACTGCGGAACAGAATCAAGAACAATTCCGGCACCCGCCTGGACGGTGGCAATGCCGTCTTCGACATAGGCGGAGCGGATCACGATGCAGGTATCGAGGTCACCGTGGGCCGTGAAGTAGCCCACAGCGCCGCCGTAGCTGCCGCGACGGCGTCCTTCGGCCGCGGCAATCAGCTGCATGGCGCGCACTTTCGGCGCACCGCTCAGGGTGCCCATGTTCATGCAGGCGCGGTAGGCGTGCAGCACGTCGAGGTCGTGGCGCAGCTCGCCAACCACGCGAGAGACCAGGTGCATCACGAACGAATAGCGGTCGACTTTAGTCAGGTCCGCCACGTAGCGGCTGCCCGGGGTGCAAATACGAGCCAGATCGTTACGCGCCAGGTCAACCAGCATCAGGTGCTCGGAGAGCTCTTTATGATCGGTACGCATTTCCAGTTCGATACGGCTGTCCAAATCGCGATCCAGGGAGCCATCGGCGCGACGTCCACGCGGACGGGTTCCGGCAATCGGGTAGATCTCAATCTGGCGGCTGGTGGCGTCATATTTCAGCGAGCTTTCCGGCGAGGCGCCGAACAGCGTGAAGTCGTTGTCCTGCATAAAGAACATGTATGGGCTTGGGTTGCTCTTTTTCAGCACGTCGTAGGCGGCGAGCGGCGACGGGCAGGGCAGAGAGAAGCGACGGGACGGTACCACCTGGAAAATTTCCCCGGCGCGAATCGCCTTTTGCATCTGGCGAACCACGGCGCCGTACTGATCGTCAGTCTGGTTCACATCGCAGGTCATTTTTTCCACCCGCTGCACCGGAAGTGCAGGGGGCGCTTCCGTCATCTGCTGCTGGAGCTGCGCGATGCGGTGCTCAAGACGGTTTTTCTCGGCTGTCGAAGGCGTGAACAGGCTGGCCTGGATACGGGTGTATTGTTTCTGATGGTCGATCACCAGCAGGGTTTCAGCCAGATAGAAACAATAGTCCGGGCAGCGATTACCCTGTTCGGTTTCCGGCAAATCTTCAAATCCGGCTACCAGGTCATAGGCAAACAGCCCACCAAAGAACATCGCCTCACGCTCGTCTTCCGGCACGGTAACCAGGTTCTGCAGCAGGCGGAAGGCATCGAAAACGGACAGGGAGCAGAGGCGCGCGTCTTCGTCCAGCAGTTGGCTCACCGGCGGGAAATGCAGAATGCGCATTTCTGGATGACGTTCGTTTTCAATGCCTGAAGGCAGGGCTGCATCCAGCAGCGGCAGCAGCGATGCGCCGTTATCTGACAGCGCCTTAATTGTGACAGTGTCACCTAAAGCGGTAATGCGCAGCGCGCTGTCGACCAGCAGCAGGCTCTTGAGATCGTCTTTGCTGTCGATGTCTGCAGATTCCAGCAGCAGCGTTGCCGGACGTGCCCCGCACACCTGATGAAACAGCGCGGTGGGGTTGTGGCGATAGGCCGCCTCGCAGGTCAGCAATTCGAGATGAGGTTTGGCTGTTTGCATGTTGGTGTTCTCATTTATTCTGTTCAAAAAAAAGCCCGCTGAGTAGCGGGCGGGTATCTGTTTGCATTTCGCAGACGCGTGACACTGCCCGATGATCAGGAAGTACGCCACCAACCGTGCAGAGTGAAATGTGCTGTCATTTTCAGATACCTTTCTCGTGTGAACTTGCGTACTAGTTAACTAGTTCGATGGCGTGTTGTCAACCCTTGATTTCAGAATTTCGCGTGAAGTCGGTATCATGGGGTTTTCGGATGTCTCCAACCTGTTATGGGAAGTGCTTTGAGCGATACCACCTACGCCATTATTTATGATTTACACAGCCATACTCAGGCCTCTGATGGCCTGCTGACACCCGAAGCCCTGGTTCATCGTGCCGTTGAAATGCGTGTCGGTACGCTGGCGATAACCGATCACGATACGACAGATGCCATTCCGGCGGCGCGCGCTGAGATCGCCCGCAGCGGGCTGGCGCTGAATCTTGTGTCCGGCGTTGAGATTTCGACCGTCTGGGAAAACCATGAGATTCATATCGTTGGCCTGAACATCGATATAGACCATCCGGCACTTATTGCCTTTTTGCAAGAACAAAAAACGCGCCGCAACCAGCGCGCAGAGATGATCGGCGAGCGTCTGGAAAAGGCGCATATTCCGGGCGCGCTGGAAGGTGCGCAAAAGCTGGCGAACGGCGGGGCAGTCACCCGCGGTCATTTCGCCCGTTTTCTGGTTGAAGCAGGCAAAGCGACGACCATGGCGGATGTTTTTAAAAAGTATCTGGCGCGCGGGAAAACCGGATACGTTCCGCCACAGTGGTGTACAATAAAACAAGCTATTGATGTGATTCATCATTCTGGCGGTAAGGCCGTACTGGCCCATCCGGGGCGGTATAATCTTTCTGCTAAATGGCTGAAAAGGCTGCTGGCACACTTTGCCGAATGCGGTGGCGAGGCGATGGAAGTCGCCCAGTGTCAGCAGGCGCCCAACGAACGCGCGCAGCTCGCGACCTATGCCCGCCAGTTCGGTCTGCTTGGGTCACAGGGTTCTGATTTCCATCAGCCCTGCGCCTGGATCGAACTGGGGCGCAAGCTCTGGCTGCCTGCTGGCGTTGAGCCGGTCTGGCAGCTCTGGGAACAGCCGCAGCAAATTGAAGAGAGGGAAGTATGAGTCAGTTTTTCTATATCCATCCGGATAACCCACAGCCACGTCTGATCAACCAGGCCGTGGAGATCGTCCGCAAAGGCGGCGTGATTGTCTACCCGACCGATTCAGGGTACGCGCTGGGCTGCAAAATTGAAGATAAAGGGGCGATGGAACGCATTTGTCGTATTCGCCAGCTGCCGGACGGCCATAACTTTACCCTGATGTGCCGCGATCTCTCTGAACTGTCGACCTATGCGTATGTCGATAACGTGGCGTTTCGCCTGATTAAGAACAACACGCCGGGCAACTACACCTTCATCCTGAAAGGGACGAAAGAGGTGCCGCGCCGCCTGCTGCAGGAAAAGCGTAAGACTATCGGCATGCGCGTGCCGTCGAACCCGATTGCGCAGGCGCTGCTGGAAACCCTCGGCGAGCCGATGCTCTCTACCTCGCTGATGCTGCCGGGAAGTGAATTTACCGAGTCCGATCCGGAAGAGATCAAGGATCGTCTGGAGAAGGTGGTCGAGCTGATTATTCACGGCGGCTATCTCGGCCAGCAGCCGACCACCGTGGTCGACTTAACCGAAGATGCACCGGAAGTGATTCGTGAAGGCGTGGGTGATGTAAAGCCTTTCTTGTAAAGGTATAAGCAGATATACTACGCGGCCATCAAAGCAGGGCTCAGCCCTCTTTTGACCTGATTCGACGCCTGTGAAGGCGACACCTGAGGAAGCTCAATGAGCGAGAAGTTACAGAAAGTGCTGGCGCGTGCCGGCCACGGCTCACGCCGTGAAATCGAAGCCATTATTGAAGCGGGTCGCGTGAGTGTGGACGGTAAAATCGCCACGCTGGGTGACCGCGTTGAAATCGTACCGGGGCTGAAGATCCGCATCGACGGTCATCTTATCTCCGTGAAAGAGTCCGCTGAACAAATCTGTCGCGTGCTGGCTTACTACAAGCCGGAAGGCGAGCTGTGCACCCGCAACGACCCGGAAGGTCGTCCGACGGTGTTTGACCGTCTGCCTAAACTGCGCGGCGCTCGCTGGATTGCCGTTGGTCGTCTGGACGTGAACACCTGCGGTCTGCTGCTGTTTACCACCGATGGTGAACTGGCAAACCGTCTGATGCACCCAAGCCGTGAAGTAGAACGTGAATACGCGGTGCGCGTATTTGGCCAGGTTGATGAGAATAAACTGCGCGATCTGTCGCGTGGCGTTCAGCTGGAAGACGGTCCTGCGGCGTTCAAAACCATCAAATTTACCGGTGGGGAAGGCATCAACCAGTGGTACAACGTGACCCTGACCGAAGGCCGCAACCGCGAGGTGCGTCGTCTCTGGGAAGCGGTAGGCGTACAGGTTAGCCGTCTTATCCGTGTCCGTTACGGCGATATCCTGCTGCCGAAAGGTCTGCCACGCGGTGGTTATACCGAACTGGATCTGACCCAAACCAACTACCTGCGCGAGCTGGTCGGCCTGACGCCGGAAACCACCTCAAAAGTGGCGGTGGAAAAAGATCGTCGTCGCATGAAGGCGAATCAGATCCGTCGCGCGGTGAAGCGCCACAGCCAGGTGAGCAGCAGTCGCCGCTCCGGCAGCCGTAATAACAACGGTTAATGTAAAAGCCCGGTGAACTCACCGGGCTTTTTTCTTTAGTAATCAACGCCAATTTGCGCTTTGATACCCGCATCAAACGCATGTTTGACCGGACGCAGCTCGCTCACGGTATCGGCCATCTCCAGAATATCCCGATGACATCCGCGCCCCGTGACGATAACCGTCTGGTGTACAGGACGGTTCTTCAGAGCATCCAGCACGGCTTCCAGCGGCAGGTAGTCGTAGGCGACCATATAGGTTATCTCATCCAGCAGAACCATATTCAGCGAAGGATCGGCCAGCATTCTCTTTGCATGCTCCCAGACGGCGAGACAGGCGGCGGTATCCGTTTCCCGGTTCTGGGTATTCCACGTAAACCCGGTTGCCATTACCTGAAACTCGACGCCGTGAGGCTCCAGCAAATTGCGCTCGCCGTTGGGCCATGTGCCTTTAATAAACTGGATCACGCCCACTTTTTGCCCGTGTCCGACGGCGCGTGTCGCCGTACCGAATGCGGCGGTGGTTTTCCCCTTGCCGTTGCCGGTAAAGACAATGACGATCCCACGCTCGTCCTGTGCCGCCGCGACGCGCGCATCGACCTGTTCTTTCAGACGCTGCTGGCGCTGCTGATGACGTTCTTCACTCATTGCGAAATTCCTGGTTTACGGCCCGGCTGGGCGTCAAAGGTCATCCCGGTTTTGCGGCGGCTGTCGTCGCCCATCAGCCAGAGATAGAGCGGCATAATGTCTGCCGGGGTTTTCAGCTTCTGCGGATCTTCGCTCGGGAACGCACTGGCGCGCATTTTGGTGCGCGTACCGCCCGGGTTGATGCAGTTTACGCGCAGATGGCGGCTCTGGTACTCCTCCGCCAGCACCTGCATCATGCCTTCGGTCGCGAATTTTGATACGGCATAGGCTCCCCAGTTTGCGCGTCCCTCACGGCCAACGCTGGAGGAGGTGAACACCAGTGAACCTGAATCCGATTTGAGTAATAAAGGAAGCAGTGCCTGGGTCAGGAAAAACGTCCCGTTGACGTTGACCTGCATCACCTGCTGCCAGATATCAGGATCCTGTTCATCCATCGGACGCACTTCGCCTAACAAACCGGCGTTATGCAGTACGCCGTCGAGTCTCGGATAGTGGGCGCTGATGCGCCGGGCTAATTCCTGGCATACTTCGGGCGTGCAGGTCAGCAAATCGAGTGTATACCACGGGGCCGGTGTGCCGCATACAGCCTCAATCTCCTGAGCGACGTTTTTCAGTTTTTCTTCGTTGCGCCCGATCAGAATAACGTTCGCGCCGTAATCGGCGTAGGTCAGGGCCGCCTCGCGGCCAATCCCGTCGCTGGCACCGGTGACAAGAATAATCCGGTTTTGCAGCAGATTTTTTTGCGGTTGATAATGCACGGTGACTCCTCAGGCGACCGGTGATGCAATGGCGCCTTTATGATGACTTTTCGGCTTTATGCCCGAATTAGCCTAATAATTCAATCAGTCTACAGGACGCATTACTGTAAAATTAACAATTTGCAAATATTTAAACGCCAGTACGGGGATTCCTGAAGGCGGCTCGCAGAGGTAATGTCACGAGCGAGACGCATGGGCAGGGCTGATGTACACTGCCGTGAAAGATTCGTGGTTAAATCAAGGTGGAACGCGTGGAATTACTTTCTCAATATGGGTTGTTTTTGGCCAAAATCGCGACGGTGGTGATTGCCATTGCGGTGGTTGCCGTTCTGATTGTCAACCTGACGCAGCGCAAGCGTCAGCGAGGGGAGTTACGCATCACCCGCCTGAGCGAGCAATACAAAGAGATGCAGGAAGATATGTCTCTGGCGCTGCTTGATAGTCATCAACAGAAACTCTGGCTGAAAGCGCAGAAGAAAAAGCATAAACAGGAAGCCAAAGCGGCAAAGGCAAAAGCGAAGCTCAATGCGCCGCAGGATAAGGCCACTCCACGTGTCTATGTGCTCGATTTTAAAGGCAGTATGGATGCGCATGAGGTTTCCTCTCTGCGGGAGGAAGTAACTGCCGTTCTGGCCGTGGCGACACCGCAGGATCAGGTTGTCGTGCGTCTTGAAAGCCCGGGCGGGGTGGTTCACGGTTACGGACTGGCCGCCTCACAGCTGCAGCGCCTGCGTGAAAAACAGATCCCGCTGACCGTGGCCGTGGATAAAGTGGCGGCCAGCGGAGGCTACATGATGGCCTGCGTGGCGGACAAAATTGTGGCCGCACCGTTCTCTATCATTGGCTCGATCGGCGTGGTCGCGCAAATTCCGAACTTTAACCGCTTCCTGAAAAATAAAGAGATTGATATCGAACTTCACACGGCGGGTCAGTATAAACGTACCCTGACGCTGCTGGGGGAAAATACGGAAGAAGGGCGTCAAAAGTTCCGTGAAGATCTCAACGAAACGCATCACCTCTTTAAAGACTTTGTGCATCGTATGCGCCCGACGCTCGATATTGAACAAGTTGCGACAGGCGAGCACTGGTACGGCGTCCAGGCGCAGGAGAAAGGGCTGGTGGATGAAGTCGGAACCAGCGACGATCTGCTGCTCAACCTGATGGAAGGCCGGGAACTGGTGGGCGTGCGCTTTACCCAGCGTAAGCGGCTTCTTGACCGCTTTACCAACAGTGCGGCAGAAAGCGCGGACCGCCTGCTGCTGCGCTGGCTACAGCGCGGACAAAAACCGCTGCTGTAAACAAAAACGCGAGGCACATGCCTCGCGTTTTGCGTTAATCGACCAGGTGATATTTCTCGGAAAGCGTATGCGCCAGGTATTTAAACATGTTAAACACGGCGGTGCTTTTCGGGGTCGGCAAGCCCTGTTCATCAAGGAAGTATTCGCCGCTGAAAATCAGCACGCCATTACGCTGCTCTACGCCGGTGGCTTCAATGCCCGCCAGCGTATCTTCGTGGTCACGGATAAGCTTGTTTGCTTCGATAAGCAGAGAGGCTCGGTCAATAGGTTGGGTCGTATTCTGCATAATCCACTCCTTAAACAGTGACAATAGTCTACGCCGAGGGCGCTTTGGGGGCAAATTTTCCCTGTAATGTGAGGGGATAAGGTACAGGGACCTGGCTGGCGGGATTTGCTTTTGCATGCTAATAAAGTTGCGTAACGAATTTTATCAGGTAGAGTGTGCGCTTTCGTCATTCTGGCAACAGAATTGCTTGACATTCAACCGGGAATTCGTCACGAATTACACGAGATGTGAGAAAAATACCCGAGAACTCAATCACCTGGGCGTCTTTTCTTTAACGCCCGGTAAGACAAAGGGGTTGATATCTCCTGACGCAGTCGCAATATCATTGGCTCGTCGTCAGCGGAAGGGAAATCAACGTGCGGCGTATTCCTGGAAGAATTAAATTAGGTAAAGGTGAATATGGGTAAAGCTCTCGTCATCGTTGAGTCCCCGGCAAAAGCCAAAACGATCAATAAGTATCTGGGTAATGACTACGTGGTTAAGTCCAGCGTGGGTCATATCCGCGATTTGCCGACCAGTGGCTCAGCCAGCAAAAAGAGCGCAGACTCTACCTCCACCAAAGGGGCTAAAAAGCCTAAAAAGGATGAACGTAGCGCGCTTGTCAACCGCATGGGTGTTAACCCATGGCATAACTGGGACGCACAATATGAAGTGCTGCCCGGGAAAGAAAAAGTCGTTAACGAGCTGAAGCAGCTGGCTGAAAAAGCAGACCACATCTATCTCGCAACCGACCTTGACCGCGAAGGGGAAGCCATTGCGTGGCACCTGCGGGAAGTGATTGGTGGTGATGACAAACGCTACAGTCGTGTAGTGTTTAACGAAATTACGAAGAATGCGATTCGTCAGGCGTTTGAGAAGCCGGGCGAACTGAATATTGACCGTGTAAACGCACAGCAGGCACGTCGCTTTATGGACCGCGTTGTGGGCTACATGGTTTCTCCACTGCTGTGGAAGAAGATTGCCCGTGGCCTGTCCGCAGGGCGTGTGCAATCCGTTGCCGTGCGTCTGGTCGTTGAGCGTGAGCGCGAAATTAAAGCCTTCGTGCCGGAAGAGTTCTGGGAAGTTGACGCCAATGTGACCACGCCGGGCGGTGACGCTCTGCCGCTGCAGGTCAGCCATCAGAACGATAAGCCTTTCCGTCCAGAAAACCGCGACCAGACCATGGCCGCCGTAGCGCTGCTGGAAAAAGCACGCTATCAGGTGCTGGAACGTGAAGACAAACCGACCAGCAGCAAGCCGGGTGCGCCGTTTATTACCTCAACGCTGCAACAGGCTGCAAGCACGCGTCTGGGTTACGGCGTGAAGAAGACCATGATGATGGCTCAGCGCCTGTATGAAGCGGGCTACATCACCTACATGCGTACCGACTCAACCAACCTGAGCCAGGACGCGGTCAACATGGTGCGCGGCTACATCAGCGACAACTTCGGTAAGAAATACCTGCCGGAAAGCGCTAACCAGTTTGCCAGCAAAGAGAATTCTCAGGAAGCGCACGAAGCGATTCGTCCTTCTGATGTCTCTGTGCTCGCTGAATCGCTGAAAGATATGGAAGCCGACGCACAGAAGCTGTATCAGCTGATCTGGCGTCAGTTCGTGGCGTGCCAGATGACTCCTGCACAGTATGATTCCACCACGCTGACCGTTGGTGCGGGTGATTTCCGTCTCAAAGCGCGTGGACGTATCCTGCGTTTCGACGGCTGGACGAAAGTGATGCCTGCGCTGCGTAAAGGTGATGAAGACCGAACGCTGCCGGCAGTGAACAAAGGGGATGAGCTCTCGCTGGTTGATCTCGTGCCAGCCCAGCACTTCACCAAGCCGCCTGCACGCTTCAGTGAAGCATCTCTGGTAAAAGAGCTGGAAAAACGCGGTATTGGCCGTCCGTCGACCTACGCGTCGATCATCTCTACGATTCAGGACCGTGGTTACGTACGCGCTGAAAACCGTCGTTTCTATGCTGAAAAAATGGGTGAGATCGTCACCGACCGTCTGGAAGCTAACTTCCGCGAGTTGATGAACTACGATTTCACCGCGCAAATGGAAGACAGCCTCGACCAGGTTGCCAGCCATCAGGCGGAATGGAAAAAGGTCCTCGACAGCTTCTTCAGCGACTTTACCGACCAGCTTGAGAAAGCGGAGAAGGATCCTGAAGAGGGTGGCATGCTGCCTAACCAGATGGTTCTGACCAGCATCGACTGCCCAACCTGTGGTCGCAAGATGGGGATCCGTACTGCCACGACGGGCGTGTTCCTTGGCTGCTCCGGCTACGCGCTGTCGCCAAAAGAGCGCTGTAAAACCACCATCAACCTGGTGCCTGAGAACGAAGTTCTCAACGTGCTGGAAGGTGACGATGCGGAAACTAACGCTCTGCGTGCCAAACGCCGCTGCAAAAAATGCGGCACGGCAATGGACAGCTACCTGATCGATCCAAAACGTAAGCTGCACGTCTGCGGTAATAACCCAACGTGTGACGGGTATGAGATCGAAGAGGGCGAGTTCCGCATTAAAGGCTATGACGGCCCGATTGTAGAGTGCGAGAAGTGTGGCTCTGAAATGCACCTGAAAATGGGGCGTTTCGGTAAGTACATGGCCTGTACCAACGACGAGTGTAAAAACACGCGTAAAATTCTGCGTAATGGTGAAGTGGCTCCACCGAAGGAAGATCCGGTTCCGCTGCCAGAACTGCCGTGCGAGAAATCTGACGCGTACTTTGTGCTGCGTGACGGCGCTGCGGGTGTCTTCCTGGCCGCCAACACCTTCCCGAAATCGCGTGAAACGCGCGCGCCGCTGGTGGAAGAGCTGCATCGCTTCCGCGATCGTCTGCCTGAGAAACTGCGTTATCTGGCCGATGCGCCACAGCAGGATCCGGAAGGCAACAAAACCGTGGTACGGTTTAGCCGTAAAACCAAGCAGCAGTATGTTGCGGCCGAGAAAGAGGGTAAAGCGACCGGATGGTCAGCTTTCTTTGTCGATGGCAAATGGGTTGAAGGCAAGAAATAATCTTCCCTTACCGTAACTTACCTGTAAAAGGGCCGGATTTCCGGCCCTTTTTTATTGCCTTGTTATTATTTTTTGTTCCGTACTATACAGTCAGGCTATAAATGATATAGTGGTTATAGTTAACCTGTTTCTTATTATTAAATCGTCTTAAGCGATTGACCGCATGCGCTAAATCGGATGGTCTGGCATGAAATTACAGCAGCTTCGTTATATCGTTGAGGTGGTGAATCATAACCTTAACGTCTCTTCTACCGCCGAGGGGTTGTATACCTCGCAACCGGGCATCAGCAAACAAGTTCGTATGCTGGAGGATGAGTTAGGTATCCAGATATTTGCCCGCAGCGGTAAGCATCTCACTCAGGTGACGCCTGCGGGGCAGGAAATCATCCGCATTGCGCGGGAAGTCCTCTCTAAAGTCGATGCGATTAAGTCAGTGGCAGGGGAACACACCTGGCCGGATAAAGGTTCGCTGTATATTGCCACGACGCATACCCAGGCGCGCTATGCGCTTCCCGGTGTCATCAAAGGCTTTATCGAGCGTTATCCCCGCGTCTCTTTGCATATGCACCAGGGCTCGCCAACGCAAATTGCTGAAGCCGTTTCCAAGGGTAATGCAGACTTTGCCATCGCCACCGAAGCGCTTCACCTCTATGACGATCTGGTCATGCTTCCATGCTACCACTGGAACCGTTCTATTGTGGTGACCCCGGATCATCCCCTGGCGGGTAAAGGGTCGGTCTCTATCGAAGAGCTGGCCCAGTATCCATTGGTGACGTATACGTTTGGTTTTACCGGCCGCTCCGAGCTTGATACGGCCTTTAACCGGGCAGGGCTAACGCCGCGCATTGTCTTTACCGCGACGGATGCCGACGTGATTAAGACCTATGTGCGGCTTGGTCTGGGGGTGGGCGTCATTGCCAGCATGGCGGTGGATCCGGTGTCAGACCCTGACCTGGTGCGTCTTGATGCGCACGATGTTTTCAGTCATAGCACCACAAAGATTGGATTCCGTCGCAGCACCTTCCTGCGCAGCTATATGTATGATTTTATTCAGCGCTTTGCCCCTCATTTAACGCGTGATGTGGTTGATACCGCCGTTGCATTACGCTCAAATGAAGATATTGAAGAGATGTTTAAAGACATCAAACTCCCCGAAAAATAATCACACCCGGTATCTTTCCCTTAGGGAAAGATACCGAAATAACGCCTCAAAGCTAAATTAGAATTATCATCATCTACGTATCCCCTGTCATATAATGTCATTATCCATTTAGTCCGTAAGGTTATAATGTCGTGAATTGGCGACAAAAGTAGAAACTAATTTACGCCTTCGCAAATTTTTCTTTTCAATTATTTATTTCTGGTCAAAAGATTGAATATTTCATACCTCCCGGTGCGTAAATTCACTGGCTTTTCGGCTAAAGTTTCTTTAGGATTTATCTCAACAGATGATTAATTGTACCAATTGTTTGGTCCTAAATGATAAGCGATGTCGATTGTATGAGGTTAGCAATGCCTTCAGGAAGTGAAGAACCGCAAAGGGATCCTGCGCTCAAGCGTAAAGCCTGGCTGGCGGTCTTTCTCGTCTCTACCCTGTTTTGGGTGGTGGTTGCTCTCCTGGCCTGGAAATATTGGGGTTAAATATGGCAGTGACGGTACGTACAGCTTCGGTAAAACAGATGTGTCAGCATCGTGACAATGGCCACAGAGGGCGTAAAGCACCTGCGACTGTTGTACCCGCGACCTGGAAACTGACGCCGCAGCAGCAAGCGTTTATTGATGTGTTCGCAGAAGACGAACCCAAAAAACAATAATTTAGTTAATTGCGTAATGATGCAAATAGTCTGAATATCGACTCTGCACTTTTGTACTCTTTAATAAATACACATCAGCAATATAGCACTGAGGTCAAACCTCGGAACGTTTTATAAATAATGCCTGGTGTCCCTATGATGAATAACATGACGTCTCACAAATACTGGTCATGGATCGGCGTTTTTACCGTGTCGATTCTGTTCTGGAGTCAGCTCATCTGGTTGGCCCTCCACTAAATTGTAAAACCTCGCTACGGCGGGGTTTTTTGTTTTCCTGTTCTGGACCAATCCTAAATTTATCAATTTGGGTTGTTATCAAAACGTTACGACATCTTTGTGTTATCTTTAATTACGGCCCTGATGATTGTCAGGGCATCTCTGTGATTAAGGAGGAGCTTATGTCGTTAACCCTACGCGAAGCCAGTAAGGACACATTACAGGCAGAAAACAAAACCTGGCATTACTACAGCCTGCCGCTGGCTGCCAGAACGCTTGGGGACATTTCGCGTTTACCCAAGTCATTGAAAGTTTTACTGGAAAATCTATTGCGCTGGCAGGACGGTGACTCTGTCACCCTCGATGATATCCAGGCGCTGGCAGGGTGGCTTGAAAAAGCCCATGCCGACAGAGAAATCGCCTACCGCCCGGCAAGGGTGCTAATGCAGGACTTTACCGGCGTTCCTGCCGTCGTTGATTTGGCCGCGATGCGCGAAGCCGTTAAGCGTCTGGGCGGAGATACGGCAAAAGTGAATCCGCTTTCCCCCGTTGACCTCGTCATTGACCACTCCGTAACCGTCGATCGCTTTGGTGATGACGACGCCTTTGGCGAGAACGTGCGTCTGGAGATGGAGCGTAACCACGAGCGCTACGTGTTCCTGAAGTGGGGGCAGCAGGCGTTCAGCCGGTTTAGCGTGGTCCCGCCAGGTACCGGTATTTGTCACCAGGTTAACCTTGAATATCTGGGTAAAGCCGTCTGGAGTGAATTGCAGGATAAAGAGTGGGTCGCCTATCCGGACACGCTGGTGGGCACGGACTCCCATACCACCATGATCAACGGTCTGGGCGTGCTGGGCTGGGGCGTCGGGGGGATCGAAGCGGAAGCGGCCATGCTCGGCCAGCCGGTGTCCATGCTTATCCCGGATGTGGTGGGCTTCAAGCTTACTGGCAGGCTGTCTGAAGGGATTACCGCCACCGATCTGGTGCTTACCGTCACCCAGATGCTGCGTAAGCATGGTGTGGTAGGCAAGTTTGTCGAATTCTACGGGGACGGACTGGATTCACTGCCGCTGGCCGACCGCGCCACCATTGCCAATATGGCGCCGGAATACGGTGCAACCTGCGGCTTTTTCCCTATTGATGATGTGACGCTGGAATACATGCGTCTTAGTGGACGTAGCGAAGAGCAGGTCGCGCTGGTGGAAGCGTACACCAAAGCGCAGGGCATGTGGCGCAATCCGGGTGATGAGCCTGTTTTCACCAGCACGCTTGAACTCGATATGGGAAGCGTCGAAGCGAGCCTCGCAGGGCCGAAACGCCCGCAGGACAGGGTTGCGCTGAGTGACGTGCCAAAAGCCTTTGCCGCCAGCAATGCGCTGGAAGTAAACGTGGCGCAGAAGGACCATCGTCCCGTCGACTATGTTCTGAACGGACATCAGTATCAGCTTCCGGATGGTGCGGTGGTGATTGCCGCGATTACCTCCTGCACCAACACATCCAACCCCAGCGTATTGATGGCAGCCGGTCTGCTGGCTAAAAAGGCGGTAGAGCTTGGGCTAAAACCTCAGCCATGGGTCAAGGCCTCGCTGGCCCCGGGATCCAAAGTGGTGTCGGATTACCTGGCGCAGGCCAAACTGACGCCGTACCTTGACGAGCTGGGCTTTAACCTCGTGGGCTACGGCTGTACGACCTGTATTGGTAACTCTGGTCCACTGCCTGAACCCATTGAAACGGCGATTAAGCAAGGTGACCTGACGGTAGGTGCGGTCCTGTCCGGCAACCGAAACTTTGAAGGGCGTATTCACCCGCTGGTAAAAACCAACTGGCTGGCCTCACCGCCGCTGGTGGTTGCTTATGCCCTGGCAGGGAACATGAATATCAACCTGGTGACCGATCCGATTGGCCACGATCGCAAGAATGACCCTGTCTATCTGAAAGATATCTGGCCATCTTCGCGTGAAATCGCGCTGGCCGTTGAAAAGGTCTCAACCGAGATGTTCCGCAAAGAGTATGCGGAGGTCTTTGAAGGCACGCCGGAATGGAAAGCCATCAACGTCATTGGCTCTGATACCTATGACTGGCAGGATGACTCGACCTACATTCGTCTGTCGCCGTTCTTTGATGAGATGCTGGCCGAGCCGGCGCCGCTTAAGGATATCCACGGCGCACGTATCCTGGCGATGCTGGGGGATTCTGTCACAACTGACCACATCTCTCCGGCGGGGAGTATTAAAGCCGATAGCCCGGCGGGTCGTTATCTGCAAAGCCGGGGCGTCGAACGTCGTGATTTTAACTCCTACGGATCGCGCCGCGGGAATCATGAAGTCATGATGCGCGGGACGTTTGCCAACATCCGCATTCGTAACGAAATGGTACCGGGCGTGGAAGGGGGCATGACGCGCTATCTGCCGGGGACGGAAGTAGTGTCGATTTATGATGCGGCGGTCAAATATCAACAGGCAGGTACGCCGCTGGCGGTGATCGCCGGGAAAGAGTACGGTTCCGGCTCCAGCCGCGACTGGGCGGCGAAAGGTCCGCGTCTGCTTGGCGTTCGCGTGGTCATCGCCGAATCGTTCGAACGTATTCACCGCTCGAATCTGATTGGTATGGGGATCCTGCCGCTTGAGTTCCCGCAGGGTGTGACGCGTAAAACGCTGGGCCTGACCGGGGAAGAGCAGATTGACATTAGCGGCCTGCGAAACCTGCAGCCGGGTAAAACGGTGCCGGTAACGTTAACGCGGGCAGACGGCAAAACCGAGGTGCTGGATTGCCGATGCCGTATTGATACGGCAACCGAGCTGACCTACTACCAGAACGACGGCATTTTACATTACGTGATTCGTAAGATGCTGGATTGATGAACGAGCCCGGCACGCGTGCCGGGCTTTTTATATCACTCTTTCAGCAGATGGCCCATTTTGGCAGCTTTAGTATCCAGGTAGTGGGCGTTTTTCGGGTTACGGCCGACAATCAGCGGTACACGCTCGACGATGTTGATCCCCGCTTCGGTCAGGATCTCCACTTTTTTCGGGTTATTGGTCAGCAGACGAACTTCGTCCACGCCCAGCAGCTTGAACATATCGGCGCACAAGGTGAAGTCGCGTTCGTCAGCGGCGAAGCCGAGCTGATGGTTTGCTTCCACCGTATCGTAGCCCTGGTCCTGAAGCGCGTAAGCGCGGATTTTATTCAGCAGACCAATATTACGACCTTCCTGACGGTGATAAAGCAGCACGCCGCGGCCTTCTTCTGCAATATGAGACAGGGCGGCTTCCAGCTGGAAACCACAATCACAGCGCAGGCTGAACAGCGCGTCGCCGGTAAGACACTCTGAATGGACGCGGGACAGCACCGGCGTCTGCCCTGAAATATCGCCATACACCAGCGCGACATGATCCTGTCCGGTTGCCAGTTCTTCAAAACCCACCATCAGGAAATCGCCCCATGGGGTTGGCAGTTTGGCTTCTGCCACACGTTTAAGCTGCATGTGATTCTCCAGAGTAGGCTGACACGTTTCGTGCCTTTGCCCTGTTTTGCTTTCTGTATCAGTTCATTTTGCCACAAGCTCAGCAGGTTCGCCTAATAGGCACCATGCTATATGAACGTTAAACGCACGATCCGACATATCCACCCATCGAATGAATTTCAGTTATGATTGTGAGGCTTAGCGAAAAAGGAGAAGACATGCTTTCAATCGCCAGACGTACGGCAGCAGGCGCGGCCATTTTACTGATTATGCCCCTGGCCGTATGGCTCTCAGGCTGGATGTGGCAGCCGGGGCAGAATGCCACGTGGCTGAAAACGTTATACTGGATAACGGAAACGGTCACCCAGCCGTGGGGAATTATTACCCATGTCCTCCTCTGCGCCTGGTTTCTGTGGTGCCTGCGCTTTCGTTTGCGTGCGGCGCTGATGCTTTTTGCGATCCTCGGAGGCGCTATCCTTGTTGGTCAGGGCGTGAAGTCCTGGGTAAAAGATCGCGTTCAGGAACCGCGTCCTTTTGTCGTCTGGCTGGAAAAAACGCATCAGGTTCCGGTGGATGAGTTCTACAATTTAAAGCGTAAAGATCGCGGAACCCTGGTGAAAGAACAGCTTGCGGAACAGCAGGATATCCCGAAATTCTTGCGTAAACACTGGCAGAAAGAGACGGGATTCGCGTTTCCTTCCGGTCACACCATGTTTGCGGCCAGCTGGGCGTTACTGGGGGTGGGGCTGCTGTGGCCAAGGCGTCGAACGGTCACGCTCGTGATTTTACTGGTCTGGGCGACAGGGGTTATGGGCAGCCGCTTACTGCTGGGGATGCACTGGCCGCGGGACCTGGTCGTTGCCACGCTTATCTCATGGCTGCTGGTGACGCTGGCGACCTGGCTCGCTGAACGATTCTGCGGCCCGCTTACACCACCGCCAGAAGAGAAAGAAGAAATAGCCGAAAGGGACCAAACGGACGCCTGACGGTTGATAAACCGTATTATGCCCATAGATACATGACTGGCGCGTCACTTTTTCCGTTTCGCGCCCGTCGCTAAAATGGTAGTTTATAAGGCTGATTGCGGTGAGTTGAACACACTTTATTCGCTTGAACCACATAACGGGAAGTAATGTGAAATATTTACTCATTTTCTTACTGGTATTGGCGATTTTTGTCATTTCAGTCACGTTGGGTGCACAAAACGATCAGCAGGTGACGTTTAACTATCTGCTGGCTCAGGGTGAGTATCGCGTCTCGAGCCTGCTGGCGGTCTTATTTGCTGCTGGTTTTGCCATTGGCTGGCTGGTTTGCGGTCTGTTCTGGTTGAAAGTCCGTGTTTCTCTTGCGCGCGCTGAACGTAAAATTAAGCGACTCGAAAATAACATTGCCCCTGCGTCTGACATCCCGGAAAGCTCTGGTGTGCCGGTCGTGAAGGAATAATCGACTATGCTGGAGTTGTTGTTTCTGCTTTTGCCTGTAGCCGCAGCCTATGGCTGGTATATGGGCCGCAGAAGTGCGCAACAAACAAAACAGGATGAGGCCAACCGGCTCTCCCGCGACTACGTTGCGGGGGTGAACTTCCTCCTGAGCAATCAGCAGGACAAAGCGGTAGACCTGTTCCTCGATATGCTGAAAGAGGATACAGGGACGGTTGAAGCGCATCTCACCCTGGGTAACCTGTTCCGCTCGCGCGGCGAGGTCGATCGCGCCATTCGTATTCACCAGACCCTGATGGAAAGCGCCTCGCTGACCTACGATCAACGTCTCCTTGCGGTGCAACAGCTGGGGCGTGATTACATGGCCGCGGGGTTGTACGATCGCGCCGAAGATATGTTCGCGCAGCTGGTGGATGAAACAGATTTCCGCATCGGCGCGCTGCAGCAGCTCCTGCAGATTTATCAGGCCACCAGCGACTGGCAAAAAGCCATTGATACGGCTGAACGCCTGGTGAAGCTGGGTAAAGATAAGCAGCGCGTTGAGATAGCCCATTTCTACTGTGAGCTTGCGCTTCAGCAGATGGGTAACGACGACATGGATAAAGCCATGGCGCTGCTGAAGAAAGGCGCCGCCGCGGACCGCAACAGCGCGCGAATCTCCATCATGATGGGACGCGTCTTTATGGCGAATGGCGACTATGCCAAAGCCGTTGAAAGCCTGCTGCGGGTTATCGACCAGGATAAAGAGCTGGTCAGTGAAACGCTGGAAATGCTGCAAACCTGCTATCAACAGCTGGACAAGCAGGAAGAGTGGGTGGCATTCCTGCGTCGCTGCGTGGAAGAAAATACCGGTGCCACCGCTGAACTGATGCTCTCAGACGTTGTTGAGCAGTATGAGGGAAGCGACACCGCGCAGGTGTATATTACGCGCCAGCTGCAGCGTCATCCGACCATGCGGGTGTTCCATAAGCTGATGGATTACCACCTGAACGATGCTGAAGAAGGGCGCGCCAAAGAGAGCCTGATGGTCCTGCGCGACATGGTTGGCGAGCAGGTGCGCAGCAAGCCGCGCTATCGTTGCCAGAAGTGTGGTTTTACCGCGTATACGCTCTACTGGCACTGTCCTTCCTGCCGTGCCTGGTCCACCATCAAGCCCATTCGTGGCCTGGACGGGCAGTGATTTTTTAAAACGCCCCATTTTAGTTACAACATACTGATGGTTTTTACCGTATCCTTTACTCCGTGCGGTTTGCCGGCCTGGCAGGCGCGTAAAAGGATCCTGTCAATTTGCGGCGTCGGCAGGTAGAATGCTGGCCGTTTATCTGTTCCGCGCCGCTGCGCGCCCATAGACGAAAAGGGCTGGTCATGACGTCTGTTACATCCTCCACTTCCCGCGTAATTACGGATTCTCCTGTTGTTGTTGCGCTTGATTACAATAAGCGTGACGCTGCACTGGCGTTTGTCGACGGTATCGACCCTCGCGACTGCCGTTTGAAAGTTGGCAAAGAGATGTTCACGCTGTTTGGACCGCAAATCGTTCGCGATCTGCAACAGCGCGGCTTTGACGTTTTCCTCGACCTCAAATTCCATGATATCCCGAATACTACGGCCCACGCCGTTGCCGCAGCCGCAGAGCTGGGCGTATGGATGGTCAACGTCCATGCGTCGGGTGGGGCAAGAATGATGACCGCCGCCCGTGAGGCGCTCCTGCCGTTCGGTAAAGATGCGCCGCTGTTGATCGCAGTCACCGTGCTGACCAGTATGGACGAAAGTGATTTACGCGACCTTGGCGTGACGTTGTCACCTGCGGAGCATGCCGAACGTCTCGCGCGTCTGACGCAGCAGTGTGGCCTGGATGGCGTCGTCTGCTCCGCGCAGGAAGCGGTTCGTTTCAAATCAGCGCTGGGCCGGGATTTTAAACTGGTCACGCCGGGGATCCGCCCTGCAGGCAGCGACGTGGGCGATCAGCGCCGCATTATGACGCCTGAGCAGGCGCTGGCTGCAGGTGTTGACTACATGGTCATCGGTCGTCCGGTGACGCAGTCTGCAAACCCGGCTGAGACGCTTAAGGCTATCAACGCATCGCTGAAAAAGGGGGCGTAATGACCGATTCCAACAGTCGTCTGGTCTATTCAACCGAGAGTGGGCGTATAGACGAACCGAAAGCGAAAGTGGAACGTCCTAAGGGGGACGGCATCGTTCGGATCCAGCGCCAGACCAGCGGACGAAAAGGGAAAGGCGTTTGCCTGATCTCCGGCATTGACCTGGATGATGCTGAACTGACTGCGCTGGCGGCCGAGCTGAAAAAGAAATGTGGCTGCGGCGGTGCCGTGAAAGATGGCATTATTGAAATCCAGGGCGATAAACGCGATTTAATAAAATCGCTGCTGGAAGCCAAAGGCCTGAAAGTCAAACTGGCAGGCGGCTAAAATAAATGAGCCACGGCAGATGCCGTGGCTCGTGTTATATACGTGCGTATGTCAGACCTGAAATGCGTTTAAATATCGCAATATCGAGGAAGGCTTAGATAATAATTATTTGCCAACCTGGTGACCGATAATACCACCGACAGCAGCGCCACCTAATGTACCCAGCGTACTACCATCCGTTAATACTGCACCACCGAGAGCACCGGCACCGGCACCAATAGCGGTGTTACGGTCACGTTTAGACCAGTTAGAGCATGCGCTCAGGGACATTGCTACAGTGATTGCCAGAACAGCGGCGGCTAATTTTTTGCTGGTTAAGGTCATAATACTTTCTCCTGAATTATCGATTCACGGAAAGATGTACACGTTAAGTATAGACGAATCGAATACTTAATTCTGTTCTCCGTGAAAGCTGGTCGCGCAGGCGTTACGTAATCACGCAGGTGATAGTCACTTCCTGTTATATCGCTAACATTAATTTTACGACTTTAAGGCGGGTTAAACAGGTAAAAACTCTTAAAGCAGGGTTAAGAATCATCTCAGAGAAAGAAGGGCGTATGCGCCCGAAATTCGGGCGCGGAGGGAACTCAGGCGGTCGTTTTAATAATATTGACGATCAGTCCGTCATCTTCCAGTTTATTACGGTGCGCGTCGCTCAATCTTTCGTCGGTAATCACGCGACTAAAGCGTGAAGCGGGGCCCATCGTATACGGGTGAACGGCGCCAAATTTAGAGCTGTCGGTGAGCACAATGGCTTCACACTCTTTTTCCAGCACCGCATTCACGACGTCAGAGCGCATCATATCCCGACCGGTAAAACCTGTCTCCGGTTGCCAGCCGTCAATCCCGATAAAGGCCTTGCTGAAATGAACCTGCTGGACATACTGACGGGTCAGCGGGCCTACCATGCTTTCGCTTTTTTTCTGGTAAATACCCCCGAGCAGAATCACCTCGCAGCGCGTCTCTTTGAGCAAATGCGCGATATAGCTGCTGACGGTGATGATAGTAACGTCCTTTTGATCGGCAAGCGTGCGTGCCAGAAGGGCATTACTGCTGCCGTTTTCAATAAAAACGGTCTCGCCGTTGTTCACCAGGGACGCGGCAAATTCCGCCAGTTCACGTTTGAGCGCGTAGTTATTCATCATGCGCGTCTCAACGTCATCACTGTCCAGCGGGACAGCATATCCGTGCGCGCGACGCAGGTAGCTCTGTTTTTCCAGCAGATTAAGATCCTGACGGATTGTGACTTCAGACACGCCGGTGGTTTTAGCGAGATCGACTACGCTTACGCGTCCCTGATCGATGACCATCTGCAAAATGAGTTGTTGTCGGGAATTCATAGCATCCATTTAATAAAGCGAAACGAGGTCGGAGACGGTGGGGTTAAACTTCCCACGGCGCTTTTGGCTGTCTGTTTTCAGGCGCGTTGTCAGCACCATTCTGAGCAAGAAGTTCAGACTTCAGGATCTCAAGATTACGGATAGCAGAGTGATAATCGCCCGCCACCAGGATATCCAGCACGGTATCAATTCGTTGTGCTACAGCTTGTGCGTCAATAGTAGACATAATCTCACCCCAGGCGCGAAAAGTTAATATTTTCAATGATGCAGAAATTAGGATCAAAAGAGAAGGGAAAAAATGCAATAACTAAATTACATAAACGTAAGTGATAAATTTATTCCCCCTCATGCAGTGTGCTTATTGAGTGGATTAGTCTAAAACGGCGCGCAAGGCGCTTTTTTATAAGAGGAATTAGACTATGACAGTTATCAATCAGCCTACCTGCACACTGTTTACCGATACTGAACGGTTCACGCAGCTGTCAGGGTATTACGAAGCGGAGCGTCACACCGTCTGGATGATGTTGCGGGCCCAGCCACGGCCTTGTTTTAACCATGCGTTAATTGAGGAGATCATGAACTTCTCATGGCTGGTTCGCCAGTCTGGCTTTGCGGTTGATTTTTGGGTAACCGGTTCGCTGGTTCCCGATATGTACAATGTGGGCGGTGATTTACAGTTCTTCGTCGAGTGCATTCAGAACGGACGTCGGGAGGCGTTACGGGCGTACGCTCGCGCCTGCGTTGATTGCGTCCATGCGGCCTCACGGGGGTTTGATACAGGGGCCATCTCTCTGGCGATGGTCGAAGGCAGTGCTTTAGGGGGCGGGTTTGAGGCCGCTCTGGCGCACCATTTTGTCCTGGCTCAGCGCGATGCCCGTCTGGGTTTTCCGGAGATTGCCTTCAACCTGTTTCCGGGTATGGGGGGATATTCCCTGGTTGCACGCCGTTCTGGCATGAAGCTGGCGGAGGAACTCATCTATAAGGGGGAATCCCATACGGCTGAATGGTATGAACAGCACGGGCTGGTGGATGTCCTGTTTGAACCCGGACAAAGCTATGTCTCCACCCGAACCTTCATCGATACTCTGCGGCCAAAACTGAATGGCGTAAGGGCGATGCTGCGCGCGCGTACGCGCGTTCTGCAATTGCCCCGCAGTGAACTGATGGATATCACGGAAGACTGGGTTGATGCCGCTTTCTGCCTTGAGCCGAAAGATATCGCCTACATGGAGCGTCTGGTCACGCTGCAAAACCGCCATCACGCGGCGGGGTTGCGTAAAGCCAGTTAACGTTGATTTCGCGCTTGATATCGTTTTAGCCATCGCTCGAATGAGGCAGCGGGCATCGGCTTAGCAAACAGAAAACCCTGCCGTTCGTTGACGCCGTTCTTGGTCAGAAAGGCGTCTTCTTTTGCGCTTTCCACACCTTCGGCAATCACCTGCAGATTTAATGCCTGCGCCACCGCGACGATAGCGCGCACCAGAGACTGGGAGATGGACTGCTTATGAATATCCCTGACAAACGATTGATCGAGTTTAATGGCATCGATAGGGAAGCGGGCCAGTTGAGAAAGGGAAGAGTAGCCGGTGCCAAAATCATCCAGATGAATTTGCGCCCCGAGTCGGCTGAACTGCTGGATCACGGACAGCGCCAGCTCTTCGTTCTCGATAAGACAGCTTTCGGTTAATTCGACATCGACAGGGCAGTATTCAAAATTCAGATCCTTCAGCGCCTGCTTTAAGTCACTGAAAATAGTCTGGTCGGCCAGCTGGCGTGCAGAGACGTTCACCGCCACGCGCAGGTTTATGCCCTTATCACGCCATTTCGCCACCTGGCGAACCACATCGAGCATCACCCAGCGGCCCAGCGGCACAATCAACCCCGACTCCTCGGCATAAGAGATAAACTCCAGCGGCGGGATCAAACCCCGTTCTGGTGATTGCCAGCGGACCAGCGCTTCAAGGCTTCTGACTTCCCCGCGCCAGGTGATTTTCGGCTGATAGTGAATCAGGAGCTGATCGTTATCCAGCGCCTTACGCAGGTTGGTATCCAGCCAGAGATACTCAAACACGCGCTGGTTCATCTCGGGCGAGAAGACGCAGAACTTGCCCCGGCCGTTCTCTTTGGCGGTGTACATGGCGGTATCGGCGTTACGAATGACGCTTTCCCGGTCGTTGCCATGCTGAGGGGCGAGGGCGATGCCCAGGGAGCAGCCGGTATAAATCTCAATCAAACCGATGCGGAACGGCTGGCGCAGACGGGTTAAAATGCGCGATGCCATCGCCTCCAGAGAGCCCTGAGAGGTATTGGTGGCCATGACGATAAACTCATCACCGCCAAGTCGCGCCAGCACCTGTTCCTCATCCAGGCAGCTCAAAATGGCGAGGGCAACGGCCTGTAACAGCTGATCGCCAAACATATGCCCGTAAGCGTCGTTGACCTTTTTAAAATTATCCAGATCGAGATACACCACGCCCACCTGCGTGTCCCCGCGGTTGGCGATGGCGTCAGAAATCAGGTCGTGGATCGCATTACGGTTTGGCAAGCCGGTGATGGTATCGGTATTGGCCAGCACGCGCAGCCGCTCCTGAGCGCGGCGCTCCTCGGTAATATCGGTACCGGAACAGATAAGGAAAATTTCATTTTTACCGCTGCCGCTGTGTACGAATTTGTTTCTGAACAGAAACAGCCGTTGCCCTTTACGCGTTTTGATCCAGCGTTCGACTTCGTAGGAGCTGCCGTTGCGAAAAAAACCGGTAATATTGCGCTTTGAAGCTGCCGCTTCGCTGCGGCTCATAAACAGCTTAAAGACGTTCTGGCCAATGACTTCATGTTCTTTCAGGCCGGTGTACTCTTCGCTAAGCCGATTAAAACGCTGGATATTGCCGTGCCGATCGAGAATAACAATGACGGAGTTAGCCTCTGAGACAACCTGTTCCGCGAAAGAGAGCCCCTGAGCCAGATCGCGTGCCACGGAGGGGGTATCGTTCCAGGCAGAAGCGGTTCCGGCCCACTCGTTACGGGTAATTTTACGGCCCACAAGATGAACCGGAACATCTTCACCGTAGAGGGAGAGCGACATTGAAATACTGGAGGTAATAACGGTTAAATGACGGATGAGATCGGCCTGTTCATCGTCCAGCGCCACGACCTGAGTGACATCGGCATTTTCGCTGGTGGAAAGGTGCAGAGCGTTGCTGTCAGCTGACAAGCGCCACCACGGGCTGTAAGTCCCCATGTAGCGAAACAGCAAATTCGGCTCCAGATCGTCCATCATGTTTTCTCCCGCAGCTTTCATTAGCGCACAAATTATTCATTTGCAGTCGACTTTTCCGTTGAGAAACAGCGGCAAAACCGAAGTGAACTTATTGTTTTTCCCTAATTTCTTATAATAAAACGAGTCAGGCAAAAAAGGATACGGAGCGTATAAAAATTCACGTAACCGAATATAACAACACTCTTTTACTGTAGATAATTATGGCGAATTTGGGCGAAGGGAGACTGAAAATAGTAAGGAAAAATAATGATTTTGTGGCGGGGATAAAAAGAAAAATTGTCGGCCTTTCCGCGAAGGAAAGGACCGACAATTGAACCGGTTATCAGGCGACAGGGCGCGCGATAATACTGCGGGTTTCCATGCGAACTTCGGCGATAGTGACGTCAATCACGTCGGTGACCTTGTAAACTGTTTCACCCTTAATTTGCACGGTACCGTTTTCCTGACTACAGACCATTTCGTCACGAACCGCATGCAGGAACGGCGCAGGAATAAACGCGACAGCACCGTTATCGACCAGGCGGACGCGCATTCCCCCGCGGCTGATATCGATGATCTCCGCGGCGAAACGGGTATCCGTCCCGGCTTTATCCTGCAGGAAGCGAGCGTACAGCCAGTCTCCAACGTCACGTTCCGCCATGCGATTCAGACGGCGGCGATCGGCCATCTGCAGCGTGGTGTCCTCCTGAGGACGAGCAACGGTTTCGCCTTTGATAATCGCTTTCAGCAGACGGTGGTTAACCATATCGCCATACTTACGGATTGGCGATGTCCAGGTGGCGTATGCTTCGAGGCCAAGACCAAAGTGCGGGCCCGGCTCGGTACTGATTTCCGCGAATGACTGGAAGCGACGAATGCGGCTGTCCAGGAAGCCCGACGGCTGCGCGTCCAGTTCGCGGCGAAGCTTGCAGAAGCCTGGCAGGGTCAGCACTTCTTCCGGATCAACATGCACATCGTGATTCTTCAGCAGGGCCGCCAGCGCTTCGGTGTTCGCCGGATCAAACCCGGTGTGGACGTTGTAAATGCCAAAGCCCAGCTTGTCGCGCAACACGCGTGCGGCGCAGATGTTGGCGGAAATCATCGCTTCTTCAACAATGCGGTTCGCAATGCGTCGCGGTTCGGCCACGATATCCAGCACTTCGCCTTTCTCACCCAGAACAAAGCGATAATCCGGACGATCTTTGAACACCAGCGCATGGGTTTGACGCCACTCGCTGCGGTTGAGACAGATGCGATGCAGCAGACGGATCTGCGCGGCAATGGCGTCTGATTCAGGTTTCCAGCTACCGGTATTTTCAAGCCAGTCGGACACGTTATCGTAGGCCAGCTTGGCTTTCGATTCGATAGTGGCAGCAAAGAACTCGATATCGTCTTCAATCGCGCCATCCGCAGCAATGGTCATGCGGCAGGCAAGGACCGGGCGCACTTCATTTGGACGCAGCGAGCAAAGATCGTCTGACAATTCGCGCGGCAGCATCGGAATGTTGAAGCCCGGCAGGTAGTTTGTGAAGGCGCGGATTTTCGCCGCGTCATCCAGCTTGCTACCTTCGGCAATCCAGGCGGTGGGATCGGCAATGGCAACGGTCAGGTGCAGTTTGCCATCGTCGCTCTCTTCAGCGTAGAGCGCATCGTCCATATCTTCGGTGCTGGCGCTGTCGATGGTGACAAACTCCAGCGCGGTGAGATCGCGACGCGTCAGACCTTCGTCCTGCATCTCGGTCGCTACGCCGTTCGGCGCTTCTTTTTCAAGATTGTGGCGTGCCAGCGTGACCCACCATGGCACGAAATGGTCGGCGCCAAAGGTGATGAATTGGGTCAACTCAGCATAAAAACCGCGATCGCCTTTCAGAGGATGACGGCGCATTTCCGCTACGGCCCAGTCACCTTCTTTAAAATCATGCTCAACGCCACGGGCGGCGCGGCAGGGAATGGCATCTTTCAGCAGGGGATGATCCGGCACGATAGAAAGCCGATCGTCTTTTCGCTGCACCTTACCCACAAAACGGGTCAGGAACGGTTCGATCAGTTCTTCCGGTTCAGCGGACTCGCGATCCTTCTCGGTATGAATGACGGCCATGACGCGATCGCCATGCATCACTTTCTTCATCTGCGGTGGCGGAATGAAGTAGCTTTTCTGCGCGTCAACCTCAAGGAAGCCAAAGCCCTTTTCCGTGGCTTTTACGACCCCTTCTGCACGCGGCGTCTGGGAATGCAGTTGCTGTTTAAGCTGCGCTAGCAGCGGGTTGTCCTGAAACATAATGTTCTATTTTCGTAGCCATTGAGCGGCTGACAGTTTTACGCGATTCTCACTGTCTCAGCAAGCGGTCTTTGGGTAATGAGTGTGGTTATTCCTCTTTACCAAACGCCACTTTCAGACGATTGAGCCAGCCATCAAACGCACTTTGGGTAAGCAGCGTGATGGCATATTCGCCCTGGAGTCCTTGATCCGTGAGCGGGGTAAACTGCGCGGCGCTGAAGCGGTCCGGAGAGCGGGTCAGCAGTTCGACCGCCGCCGAAAGTGCGGGTGACGTCTGCGGGATCTCTGCGCGGCTGTTTAACAGGATCTCTCCGGTCAGGTCGAGCAGCGACGGCTCATGGCAAAGCACCGGCGTCAGCGCCTCCAGCGCGGGTTCGGCCTGCCAGCGAGACAGCGACTCAAGCTGATGCGCACTCGCATAGCGCAGCTCCACGACGGGCAAAAGCGGCACCCATGCATCGTGGCTCGCGGGAAGCGTGTGCGGCTGAATATGATGGCCTGGCAACCAGCGAACAGGATGTCCCAACAGGGCCTGAAAAATCGCGACGACGCGCGCCTGAAACCCGATAAACCCGATAATCTGGTTAATCACCACGATGTCGTACGTGGACAGCCCCACCTCATCAAGCTGGTTCTGCGCTTTATCATCAATGACATCAGGAGAGCTGGCGAGCTGGCGGGCATACTGGGTGATCTGTGCCAGGCGGCGGTTGCTTTCGCGCGAGGAGTCCGGGCCGGGAAGCGGGGCGAGGAGGGCGGCGTAATGGTTACAGAGCCGCTGAACGCCACAGGCCTGTGCGACCGTTAGCGCGGTACTGAGCCGATCGTAAGCGCTGAGCGTATGCAGGCGGTTCACGGGGATCGAGAGCGGAAACAGCTGGTGGCATAAGGCTCTGGCAGGAGTAAGCCAGCCAGAACAGGCGGCGACAATCTCATCAGGCAAGGCTAAATCGAGCAAAAAACGATCGTCGACGTTAGCGGCTTCGGGCACCAGGGGCAGAACATCCGTCTGCGCGTGGTTTGACTGGGTTTCATGATACCAGTGGCCTTTGCCGGAAAAACGGCGTTGTTCCATGTGCGTTCCTTGATCTCAAAATGGCGATCAATATCCTGGCGTAAGGCAGATAAAGGGAAAAATATTGTTAGGTGATAACAAATAGCAGAACGGAATAACGAAGGGGTGACGCGGGGGAAAATACTCTCTTCCCGGGCGGGAAGAGAGTCACAGCTTATTTAATTTCCAGCTCGTTCATTGCAGCGATGTTGAAGCCGCCGTCAACGTGAACCACTTCGCCGGAGATACCCGCGGAAAGGTCAGAGCACAGGAATGCTGCAGAGTTACCCACATCTTCAATGGTAACGGTACGACGAATCGGGGTAACCGCTTCGCAGTGTGCCAGCATTTTACGGAAATCTTTAATACCGGAAGCGGCCAGGGTGCGGATAGGACCTGCAGAGATGGCGTTAACGCGCACGCCTTCAGGACCCATCGCGTTCGCCATGTAGCGTACGTTTGCTTCCAGAGACGCTTTAGCCAGACCCATAACGTTGTAGTTAGGGATAGCACGTTCAGCACCCAGGTAGGACAGGGTCAGCAGGGCTGCGCCCGGGTTCAGCATCGCGCGGCAGGATTTCGCCATCGCAACGAAGCTGTAGGAGCTGATGTCGTGCGCGATTTTGAAGCCATCACGGGTAACCGCGTTCACGTAGTCGCCGTCCAGCTGGTCGCCAGGAGCGAAGCCGATGGAGTGAACGAAACCGTCGAATTTAGGCCATGCTTTTGCCAGTTCAGCAAACATGCCGTCGATGCTTTCGTCTTGTGCAACGTCACATTCCAGAACAATGCTGGAACCCAGCTGCGCGGCAAACTCTTCAACACGGCCTTTCAGCTTGTCGTTCTGGTAGGTGAACGCCAGCTCAGCGCCTTCGCGATGCATTGCCTGTGCGATGCCGTATGCGATGGACAGTTTGCTGGCAACGCCAGTCACCAGAATGCGCTTACCGGAAAGAAAACCCATAGCTTTAATCCTTATATTCATTGCTAATTTTGCCTTGTAATTCATAGTGTTACAGGCAGTATTTCAAAATCATTCGAAATTAGCTCGAAATTATAGCCCACTCACAGCCCCTTGTGTCACGATATTTCTCGCACTTCTCCGAAGACGCCTGCCCCGAAGAATGCACCGCGGACTCGCGGGGGCTCAAAATTTCAGCATTCGTCCAGTATATCACCCGGCAACAGCTTCGCCTCATCCAACCAGAGAGGCAGCGTGATTCCACCAGGGTATTCAGGCTTTCCTGATGTTGTCGACGAAACGCGCAATGACGATAAAGAAAACCGGTACGAAGAAGATCGCGAGAAGCGTACCGCTAATCATGCCACCAAATACGCCGGTACCGATGGCATGCTGCGTACTGTCGCTCGCCCCCCTGGCCAGCATCAACGGAACAACCCCTAAGCTGAAGGCTAACGATGTCATCAGAATCGGACGCAGGCGCTGGCTGGCGGCATGAATGGTAGCCGCCAGCAGGGGCTGCCCCTGGCGATGGAGCTGCCTGGCAAATTCAACAATCAGAATGGCGTTCTTGGCCGACAGGCCGATAAGCGTAATCAGGCCGACCTTAAAGAAAACGTCATTCGTCATGCCGGCAACAAACACCGCTATCACCGCGCCGATAAGACCCAACGGAACGACCAGCATGACCGCAAAAGGAATAGACCAGCTCTCATACAGGGCTGCGAGCACCATAAACACGACCAGTATCGACAGGACAATAAGGCCCGGAAGCTGAGATTCCGATTTTCTCTCCTGCAATGCACTCCCGGCCCACTCGCCCGCCATGCCCTGAGGTAACTCTCTGGACAAACTCTCCATAACCTTCATTGCGGTGCCGCTGGATACTCCTGACGCCGCATTTCCGGTAATGCGAAGAGCAGAATAACCCTGATAGCGCGTCAACTGCTGCGGCGCAACGTTCCAGGAGATCGTCACGAACGTTGATAACGGCACCATCTCACCCATCCGGTTTTTCACTGATAGTTTCAGTATCTGCTCAGGCTGCATTCGGTAGGGGGCATCGGCCTGAATAATCACCTGTTGAACGCGGCCGTTGTTCGTATAGTCATTAACGTAATTTGAGCCCAGGGTAACGGAGAGCGTCTGGTTGATTTCATCAAATGAGACGCCCATCGCTTCCGCCTTTTCCCGGTCAACCTGGAGCGCAAGGCTGGTTCCTTCCGGCAGACCGTCTATATAGACGTCACTCAGTTCAGGACGCTGATTGGCTTGCAGGACCAGCGCGTCGGCAGCGCGCTTTAACGCCTCGTAGCCCAGTCCTGCTCTGTCCTGCACGTACCAGGTGAACCCCGAGGAGGTGCCCATATCTGAAATGGCCGGCGGGAGCAGGCTCATCGTGACGGCATCAGAGACGTTCGCCATGCTGTCCTGTATATGTTCGGCTTCATCCTGGGCCGTCGAGCCCTGCCGGTTTTTCCAGTCCTTCAGCGTGGTGAAGGCCATAGCCGAATTCGGTCCTGAACCTGAAAATCCAAAACCCAGGATCATAATGTTGCTTTCAATATCCGGTCGGGCCGTAATTTCCTCTTCAAACTTTTTAACCACGTTAAGGGTGCGCTGCATCGTGGCATCAGAAGGCAGCTGGATTGAGGACATAAAGTAGCCCTGATCTTCGTCCGGCAGAAAGGACGACGGTAACGAAGACAATCCCAAAAACAGCGCAGCACAAAGCGCAACGTACAGGAGCAGCATACGCCCGGTTCGCTTCAGAACGGCACCCAGCCCGGCTTCGTAACAGACGGTGAGCGAACGGAAGCGCGCGTTAAACCCTGCCGCGAACCGTCCACTTCCGCTCTTTCCTGCCTTGTGCGGCTTGAGTAACGTTGCGCACAGGGCAGGGGTCAGCGTCAGGGCAAGAAACGCGGACAGCAGTATGGAGACTGCCATAGAAATACAAAATTGCCGGTAGATAATCCCGACGGACCCTTCAGCAAACCCCATGGGGATAAAGACGGCGGTGAGCACCAGCGTGATCCCGATAATCGCCGGGGTGATCTCCTGCATGGCTTGCCGGGTAGCGTCCCGTGGGGACAGACTTTTTTCCTCCATCAGTCGTTCAACGTTCTCCACAACCACAATGGCATCATCAACGATAATCCCTATCGCCAGCACCATGCCGAACATCGTCAGAATATTGATGGAGTATCCGCTCAATAACATCACCGTGAAGGTGCCAAGAAGTGCGACGGGAGCAACAATCGCCGGGATAAGCGTACAGCGTATCTTGTGCAGAAACAGCAGCATAACCAGAAAGACGAGGACCATCGCTTCCACAAATGTCTGAACAACCTTCACGATAGAAAGTTTCACAAACGGCGCGGTATCGAAAGGAACCGTAAACACCATTCCGTCGGGTAACACCCGGGAAAGCTCGTCGATGCGCGCACGCACGCCTGAAGCCGTACTCATTGCATTGGCGCCTGGCGACAGCTGGATTGCCGCCGCCGTCGAGGGCACGCCATTTTCACGGATACCAAAAGCGTAGCTTTGCAGGCCGGATTCAATCCGCGCAATGTCGGATAATTTCAGGCGGGCGCCGGATGCGTCAGATTTCAGGGTGATATTCCTGAACGCCTCGACCGAGGAGAGCTGTCCCTTTACGGTGATGGGATACGTTACCCCTTGTCCTTCAGATGCGGGCTCATCTCCCGTTTTGCCGGGCGAAACCAGGGCATTTTGCTGGCCAACAGCAGTAAGCACATCGCTCACCGAAAGGCCGTAGCTGTGGAGCTTCATTGGATCCAGCCAGATACGCAGCGCTTTTTCGCCGCCAAACAGCTGGACTTTCCCTACGCCGGGCACGCGACGAAGCTCGTCACTGACGTTTCGGGCAAAATAGTCGCTTAAGTCGGCTTCCTCGAATTGACCGTTGGTGGACTTCAGCCCCACCATCATTAAAAATCCAGAATTAGCGGCCTCGACGTTAATGCCATTTTGTCTTACCGCCTGAGGAAGACGAGGCTCGACGATCTTAATCTGATTCTGTAGATCCATCTGTGCCAGCTTGATGTCCGTGCCGGGTTTAAACGTGACGGTAATCGATGCCGAGCCGGTTGTGTCACTGGATGATTCGAAATAGAGCAAATTATCGACTCCAGAGATTTCTCGCTCGATTAACGACACCACCGACGTATTCATGATATCGGGGCTGGCCCCCGGGTAACTGACGGAAATGATGATGCCTGGCGGTGCCACCGCCGGATACTGCGCAACCGGCAAACGAGGAATAGACAGGAGACCCGTCAGGACGATAAACAGCGCCACTACCCAGGCGAAAATGGGACGTTCGATAAAAAAAAGAGGCATTGAGTTATTTTTGTGCAAAAGAGTGAGATAGAGACTCTACCGCGCACCTGTTTAGCGGAAGTGGGCGGTTTATGGAGGCCGTGTGGATCAAGGGCTCAAATCATTCTCATAATGAGGTACAGCGGTGATCCGCCAAAAAAAATGATCAAATAACACTCGTAATAAAAGACGAGATCCTCGATATCGGGCATCGCGTTTAACAGCACGGTGAACGTAATAATGAGATAAACAAAAATCACCATCAGCCAGAAGGCGACGACAAATAGCTCAGTTAGCGCACCAGCTTTATTTTGGATTATCAAAGTGACAACCGACAATGCGATACAGCCATAGATGATGGGTGATGAGAGCAACGTCGAGGCGACTTTTTCATCCACTCTGTGGACCAGCACCAGCCAGGTATAAAGTAATCCCCACGACAGCAGCAGAAACAGGGAATATATGCCCAGTTTTTTAGGAGAGAAATATTTTGAAAGTTCCATGTTCATTATTGCAGCCAACTTCATAAAATCTTTAAGAAACAGTGGTAATTTGCAGCGCGCAATGCACAACGCGTTATGCCTCAATAGCGATTTTGAACGGACATTGTCGAGTCTTTATTGACTGAATGTGTAGGCTGTGTGGAGAAATAACCGGGCATTTAAATCAACCGGGAAATTTTCGTAACTACGGCACTTTTTCCCGGAGGCTGTGTCTTATTGTGCTAAAGATATCTGATAGCGTGCTTAAAGGGATTTCACCCGCGGAGATAATATGAACAAAAATACGCTGATCCTGGTTGTTGAAGATGAAGACGAAATCGCCGATATACTGATGAGCTACTTAGAGCGTTCGGGAATGAAAACGCTGAGGGCCAGGCAGGGCGAGCAGGCGATAACGCTTAATCGCCTCCATAAACCGGATCTCATCTTGCTGGACATTCACCTGCCCGTGTGTGACGGCTGGAGCGTGCTTACTACGCTTCGCCATGAAAGTGCTGTCCCCGTCATTATGGTTTCCGCTCTCGATCAGGACGTCGATAAGCTTATGGGTCTGAGGCTCGGGGCGGATGATTACGTAATCAAACCCTTTAACCCCTCTGAGGTTGTCGCACGGGTTGAGGCGGTGCTGCGCAGGACAAAACCTGCGCTTCAGCAGGCGGGTTCCCTGCCGCTCAGAACGCCCTTTATTACGGTCTATCCGGATGATTTCTACGTGGAAGTCACCGTGGGCGAAGAGGTTATCTCCCCGGTATTAACGACGACCGAATTTAAATTACTTACCTGGCTGGTGCGTTATCCGCGAAAGGTCTGTTCCCGTGAAGAGTTACTCAACGCGTGTCTGCCGGAAGGCGATACGCTCGACAGAACGGTCGATAGCCATATGAGCAAGTTGCGTAAAAAACTGGAGCTTGCCGGTCTTTACGGTGTTCCCGAGAGCATCAGAGGCATGGGCTACCGGCTTGGGGAAAAGAAATGAATAAAGAGTCTGTCCTGAGTCGTCAGATCTTAACGTATATGCTGTTGCTGACGTTTACGATAATTGCCATCGCCATCCTGGGCTCCTGGTTTTTTTACTCCTTTATTCTGGATCACCTCCCGGGCGGCCCTGCTGCGGGCGATGATGAACAGATGACGATGTGGGACTGGGCATGGATTGGGACCGCGACTACGATCAGTATGATTATTGCCCTCTTTTTCACGGTCAAACTGTCATCGCGAATACTCACCCCGCTAAACGCGGTCGCGTCCAGCCTGAAAAAGATTTCTCAGGGCGATCTGGATGCCCGGGCATTCTGTGCCAGTTCCCGGCTGGGTGAGATCAATCACCTTGTGACGGATTTCAATGAAATGGCGGAAAAATTACAGACGCTGGATATTCAGAGGAAATCCTGGAATGCGGCTATTGCGCATGAGCTGAGAACCCCGGTCACGATCTTACGCGGAAGGCTTCAGGGGTTGGTTGATGGTGTTTTTACCCCGGACCCGGTGCTGTTTAATAATCTTCTCAAACAGACGGAAGGGTTAACCCGCCTGATTGAAGATCTCCGGGTTGTCAGTTCGGATGGCGGGGCGGGATATACGCTATACCAGTCGAGAACGGATTTAAAAGGGACAATACAGGACGCGCTCGATACCTTCATGCCCGAGTTCAGCCGTAAGGCATTTACCGTCAATACAGAACTGAGGGATCAGCAATGCGTATTCGATCCGTTACGCATCAATCAGTGTCTGACCGTTTTATTTGACAATGCCTTACACTATTCTACCTCGCGCAAACTCATCGTGAAAAATGGCGTTTCTGATAAAGGCAATTATATCCTTATTCAGGACGGGGGGCCGGGCATCCCCAGGGAGTTTCATGATTTCTTATTTCAGCCGTTTCAGCGCGATAATGGCGCCAGGCAGTTGAACCCGGAAGGCTGTGGTTTGGGCTTGTCGGTGGTAAAAGCCATCATGCTGGCGCATGGTGGCGATGTTACCTATACCTTATCGACGCAAAACCACTCGATATTTAAACTTACCTGGCCCGACTCGTGAGTTTCAGCGGCAGGTCAAATGCACCTGCCGGCGATAAATGCCATATTTTTCCTAACTTAGCATCCCATTCCTGCGGGGTAATCGTCAGTTTACCGCGTCTCGGGCTTAAGGTTATTTCACTGAAATAGATGTCTTCTTTTTTTAGCATGAGGTCAACGCGGCAGTAGTCAATGCCATCCGCCAGCTCCTGGGATGCCAGCAACGCTTGTCGGAACAAGACCGGTTCGTCTGGATTTACTGAAGTATTCGGATACTCCATCTGGAAGGGTTGTAAGTTCCAGTGCCTGTCGTAAACGTTGATAAAACCGTTGCCGTTATCATCCGTAAAATCCGCTTCAACATAGTGGGCGACGCCATGAAAGCAATGGATCCTCAGCATTTCGGGCGTCGTATTCCTGTCAGCATCATCGAAGAGATCGACGAATGGCTCGCAAAGTATACTCGGCGTAATGTTTTTGTACTGCCACTCACGCGTGGTGTAGTACAAATTTTTCTTTAACGCGAGGCTCAGTTTTTTACGCGCTTTCTTGTCGTTAAATTGCGCTTTGTTCGTACATATTATTGTGCTGCCACTATCATGGTTGCACTTAAGGACGAATTTGTCAGGGAGCACGGAAAAATCAATCTGCGACGCCCTGGTATAAACGCCAATTAATGGCACCGTTTTCACGCGCGTTGTTCTGGAGGAAACGTATGCCCGAACGGCGAGTTTATCGGCAAGCATCGTGTAGAGGTTATTATGGTCATAGACCAGACGATGACATATTTTTTCACTCAACGTCGTGGGTGATTGAATGTCAGGTTTTGTCCCGGATGTTTTCTCGAGCCTCACAGTATGAAAGTACAGGTCCGTCATTAAGAATGAACGGCATTTTCTGATGAGATACTCGGTATATTTGAGAACGTAAGTGGCGTTGTTCATTTCTTCTCCTCCGTAATGTCCGGATATTCTGGAGAAGAACTGTTGATTGATATTGCTTAAAAGATGGAGCAGGGATGGAGACGAAAATTAAAAGGATTAAATAGCGTGTAAAGGCTATTTAATCCTTATTGAACGGTGCAACGTTTGTTTACCGGTCTTTGCGCCATGCATCGGCGGTTAATGCTTCACCGAAATGACCGGCTATCAGTCGTTTTGTCAGCTCATGAAGCGGTGAGGCCATCACATCCGCCGTGCTGCCGCGCTCGACCACTTCACCCTGGTGCATGACCATCACCTGATCGCTGATATGCTTCATCATTCCCAGATGTTGGGTGACATAGATATACGAGATCCCCTGTTTTTCCTGCAATTCCAGCATCAGGTTAATCAGCTGAGAGCGCATCGACATGTCCAGCGAGGCAAGCGCTTCATCAGCAATGATCACTTTTGGCCGCAATATCAACGCACGCGCCAGACCCAGACGCTGTTTCTGGCCGGGGGCCAGCATATGCGGGTAGTAGCTTTCGTGATCCGGTAACAGCCCAACCATGCGCAGAGTTTCAAATACGCGCTTACGGCGCGCCTCTGGCTCCAGGTCGGTGTTCAGACGCAGCGGAAAATCGAGGATCTGCGAAATGCGCTGGCGTGGATTAAGCGAGGTAGACGGATCCTGGAAGATCATGCGGATGCGCTGGCTGCGGAAAGAGTAATCCCCGAACGTCAGAGGATGATCGTCAATCAACACTTCGCCTGCCGTCGGTTCAACCATGCCGGCGAGCATTTTTGCCAGGGTGGATTTCCCGGAACCGTTTTCGCCAATGATCGCCAGCGTCTGTTTTTCACGCAGCGTAAAGCTCAGCGGCTTCACCGCGTCGACAGTTTGGCGATGAAACAGCCCCGTGCGGTAGCGAAAGGTCTTACTCAGGTTGCGGACTTCCAGTAAGGTTTCGACCATTTCACTCTCTCTCCATGTTCAGCGGGAAATGACAGGCGTAAAGATGATTTTTCGCCCCGGTCAGGCGTGGCGTCTCGATACATTTACGCTGAGCATAGGGACACCGCGGCCCCAGACGACAGCCTATCGGCAGGGATTCCAGCAGCGGAATCGCCCCCGGTAGGGTATTCAGGCGGCTTTTATGCGGCATTGCGCTGCCAAAATCCGGAATCGCGCGGATAAGCGCCTGCGTATACGGATGATGCGGCGCGGTGATCAGGTCTTCACTCGGCGCGGTTTCGACCGTTTGCCCGCAGTACATCACGTCAATTTTATCCGCCCATTTGCTGAGCATTTGCAGGTCATGGCTGATCAGCAAAATGGTGGTGTTGTTATTCTGGTTGAGACGCGACAGCAGGCGGAAGATTTGCGCCTGCGTGGTGGGTTCCATCGCGTTGGTGGGCTCATCCGCAATCAGCAAACGCGGCTGATTAGCCAGCGCGATGGCAATCATTACTTTCTGACATTCGCCGTCGGTCAGCTCGTACGGGAAGCTGCGCATCGCATCTTTGTGATCTTTTATCCCGACGCGGTGTAAAAGCTCGATGGCGCGACGCTTGCGCCAGCCAACGCGCTGCCACCAGCGGCCTTTATAGGTCCAGCCGGGGATGTTTTGCATCAGCTGTTTGCCCACGCGTTCGGACGGGTCGAGACAGGACTGCGGCTCCTGGAAAATCATCGAGACGTTATGCCCGACCAGCTTACGCCGCTCGCGGGGGGAGAGGCGCAGCAGATCGATATCATCAAAACGCATACGGTCTGCGGTGACGCGCCAGTTGTCTTTCGCTACGCCGCAGATGGCTTTGGCGATCAGGCTTTTGCCTGAGCCGGATTCACCCACCAGCCCGCGAATTTCACCCTCCGCGAGGGTGATGCTGATGCGATCGACGGCTTTAACCCAGCCTTCACCGGTTTTGAATTCAATGGTGAGGTTGCGAATATCAAGAAGCGGCATTATTGCACCCCCGCATTAATTGCACGGCGAATACCGTCGCCCAGCAGGTTGATGAGCAGCACGCTCACCATAATGGCCGCACCCGGCAGCATAACCGTCCACGGTGCCACGTAAATTAACTCCAGCGCGTCACCGAGCATCGCACCCCATTCGGGCGACGGCAGCTGCGCGCCGAGGTCGAGGAAGCCGAGCGCCGCGATGTCCAGGATCGCCATCGACAGGGCGCGGGTGATCTCAGTGACCAGCCCGGCGGCGATGTTAGGCAGCACGGCAAACCACAGAATGTTGAAGGTCGTCGCGCCGTCCAGACGGGCTGCGACGACATACTCTTTTTCCAGTTCATCATGCACCATGCTGTAAACCGAGCGCACGATGCGGGGCAGGATAGCCAGCCAGACAGCGAACATGGCATGCGACAGATGCGGACCGGCAAAGGCAACCACAATGATCGCCAGCAGCAGGGACGGAATCGACAGCAGCGTATCCAGGATGTGGTTAAGCACCGCCGAGCGCAGGCCATGCGTGGATCCTGCAAAAATACCGAGCGCCAGCCCGCAGATCGTTGCCGCGAGCGTCACCACAAATGCGCCGCCAACCGTCGGGGCTGCACCGCTCAGCAGGCGGCTCAACACGTCACGTCCGAGGTCGTCCGTTCCCAGGAAGAAAGAGACTTCACCGTAGCGCGACCAGGACGGTGGCAGCAGCTGATAGCCAAGGAACTGCTGGTCAATGCCGTACGGTGCAAACCACGCGCCAAAGACGCACAGCAACACCAGACCGGCACAGCCATAAAGGCCGATCATTGCCGTGGTGTCACCATAGAATTTACGCCACACGGTACGCAGCACGCCGGGCGTGCGCTTTTCACTGTATACGCTATCGTAAGGCATACCATTCCTTATGCTTCAATGGGTTAGCCATAGCACCCAGAATATCGGACAACACGTTGACAATAATCACCAGCGAACCAATCACCATCACACCCGCAGAAATAGCGGCGTAGTCCTGCTGGCGAATGGCGTTAATCAGCCATCGCCCAAGGCCTGGCCAGCTAAAGACCATTTCGGTGATCATGGCCAGCGTCAGCATGGTGGAAAACTGTAATCCCAGACGCGGAATAACCGGCGGTAGCGCGTTGTGCAGGACGTTGCGACGCAGTATGGTCAGGCGTGACAACCCGCGCGTGGCGGCGGCTTTGACGTAGTTCTGGTCAAATACCTCAATGGTGCTCAGGCGCATCAGGCGGATCACTTCGGTTGTCGGCGCAACCGCCAGGGTCAGCACCGGCAGTACCATATGGCGCAGGGCGCTGACGATCATCTCGTGGCGCCACACCGAATCGGACAGCCACGCGTCAATAATGGCAAAACCCGTCACCGTTTTAACCGTATAGAGCAGGTCAAAACGCCCCGAAACCGGCAGCCAGCCCATCGTCAGCGAGAAGAAAAGCGTCAGCAGCAGCGCCAGCCAGAATACCGGGATGGAGAAGCCGAACAGGGCGAGGGCGCTGATAAACTTATCCTGCCATTTGTTGCGATAGATCCCGGCCAGCATGCCCACGGGAATGCCAACCATCAGGGCAAAGCCGAAGGCCAGAATGCACAGCTCCATCGTGGCCGGGAACACCTCTTTCAACTGCTGGGAAATCAGCTGCCCGTTAATGCTGGACACGCCGAAATCCCAGTGCAGGAGCCCGTTAAACCAGAAGAGCCAGGCATCCCACAGCGACGACCCCTGAAGCGGGGCATGGGGCGTGAAATAGCTCAGGCTGAAGCCGACAAAGTTCAGGAAAAAGAGCGTCACCAGCAGCAAAAGGAGCCGACGTAAGGTAAAAATAATCATGGTTTTTTCACCTCTTGTTCTTTTTCACGCGACACGCCGGCGAACGAGGCGTTGCCGAACGGACTCAGTACCAGACCTTTAATATCATAACGATAGGCCTGAAGACGCAGGGAAGAGGCCAGCGGCAGCACCGGCAGTTCCTGGGCGAGGATCTTCTGCGCTTCATCATAGGCGTCAATACGTGAGGCCAGCTGCTGGGAAGCCAGCGCTTTTTGCAGCACGGCGTCAAACTCCCGGTTACACCAGTGGGCGTAGTTGGTCTGCGAGTTTATCGCCGCACAGCTCAGTAGCGGCCGGAAGAAGCTGTCCGGATCGTTACTGTCGGTCGCCCAGCCGGTCAGGGTTAAATCATGATTCATGTCCATCAGGCGCGCCTCCTGGAAACGGCCCTCAACCGGTACGATGATCACTTTGACACCCACCTGCGCCATATCTGCCTGCAGCAGTTCGGCGGTCTTGAGCGGGCTGGGGTTCCACGCCTGGGAACTGGTGGGCACCCAAAGCTGCAGCGTCAGGTTTTCTGCCCCCAGCGCTTTCAGCTGTTCACGCGCTTTTGCCGGATTGTATTCCGTAATTTTAGCTTCACCGTCATAGGCCCACGAGGCGCGCGGTAAAATTGAGGCGGCGGTTTCCGCCGTGCCGTAGTAGATCGACTGCATCAGGCGCTGGTTGTTAATGGCCAGCGCCAGAGCGTGCCGAACGGCAGGGTTATTCAACGGCGGTTTATCTGTGTTAAAGGCCAGATACGCGATGTTCATCCCCGGGCGTAACGTCAGACGCAGGCGCGGATCGTCGCGCAAAATCGTGAGCTGGCTGGCCGCGGGCCAGGCAAGGACGTCACATTCCCCGGTGAGCAATTTCGACAGACGTCCCGTTCCGCCAGAGCCGAGATCCACCACCACCTGCGGCATCAGCGGCGTACCGCGCCAGAAGTGTTCATGGCGCTGCAGACGAATATATTGACCGGCGCGATATTCGGCCAGCTGGAACGGACCTGTGCCAACCGGCTGGCGATCGAGCAGTTCCTGACGATCTTTTTTCGTCAGGTTCGCCGCGTACTCTGCCGACATGACGGACGCATAGTGGGTTGCCAGGTGCCAGAGGAAAGAGGCATCCGGGCGCGTCAGCGTAAATTCTACCGTGCGGTTGTCCAGCTGGCGCACGCTCTTGACGGTGTCGGCAAACTGCAGGCTGTCGAAATAGGGGAAGTTGCTGCCGTTAACGTTATGCCACGGGTGGTTGCGGTTAAAGATACGCTGGAAGGTGAAGACCACGTCATCTGCGTTCAGCTTGCGCGTGGGGGTAAACCACGGTGTGCGTTGAAACGCGACGTCATCGCGCAGGTGAAAACGGTAGGTAGCGCCGTTATCCAGCACTTCCCAGCTTTCCGCAAGCTCAGGCACCAGACGGTAGGTATACGGGTCAACATCCAGCAGACGATCGTAAAGCTGCGCGGCAAGGGTATCCACAATCAGGCCGCTGCCCGCTTTTTGCGGGTTGAAAGTATCCACCTGGCCGCTTACGCAATAGACGAAGCCGCTGTCACGAATGTCAGGCTGCGGCGTTAGCCCGGGCGCGGCAAAGGCCAGGCTGCTAAACAGACCAAGTGCAAAAAAGGACGATAAAACCAGACGCATAATTTTTAAGGTATTATATATGAAGTGGCTATCCTACTAATTTTAAACGACATTATCCAGTGTCGTTTAAGCCTGAGGGCATAATGGGGGCAGTAACGTTTGCAGTCGGTCACTCAGCGTCACAACCAGATGCACGTTCATACCTGCAATCCACTTTGAATATACCTCATGGACTATCTTAGCATTTTCGTGGCGCATCTGACTCGCTATAAACGAAGGATTCGCTCCGGCGGATAGCATCAAGCTTGTGAATGTATGCCGCGAATGACAGGAAGACATGTTGTCGCTATCAGATCTGGGATCATACTTTCTGAAGAAAAATAGCTGGTAAAATGCGGCCGTTTATCACCAGCTCTGAGAGCAGATCAAGTACGGGTAAGGCAATGGCATACGCACAGTCTAAATAGCATAGAGTAAAAATGCTCACTTTGTTGTTACGTGCGTACCTGCCACCCTGGTTCATTTTTTCAGCACTTTCATAAGCATCATCAGTACAAACGCTATCATTGCAGACAGGCCAAACTTGATCAGAATTGCTGTGAAATCATAGTTATTCATGGCTTCTTCACCATCGCCTGATATCTGGATATGTTGCATGAAAACATCATTAATCCAGCTGTCCGGTAAGAGGATAAAACAGGCAATAAGTAAAACAACGAATATTATGATTTTCATCTCACACCACATTTACTGAAGTCAGGTACACCACGAACATCAATACGTCCGTAAGCCATCAATCCTTTACCGCCGGGTACAATCACTTTTTTCCGGTTGAGTAACGCATTCCGTAAAATCTGGAAGTCGGCCGCTCTGTAAAGGGTGATACAGCCCCACGACACACCAGAACCATCGGTGTTGAGAGGATGAAGTCTGAAACTCCCGCGTCTCGCCCCATTAACATAGACGTAATCGCTCATGGTTTGTGCGCTATACAAACCGAACCATTCAGAGTGATGGTTTTTGTACAGGTGTACCATATCGATAAATTCTGCTCTGACCTGGTTAACAAAACTGCCAGCGGGGCGGTCAACAATCCAGTAAGTACCCGGCGGTATAGCGGCTTTTTCGATATCTGAACAGTTTGGATTGTTTATATACCGTTCAATTCCTGACAGTACGTCAAACGATCCAATACCGTAACAATCCAGCTTGAGCGTTTTCCCATCTGGCGACAGCCGACCATAATCCATCATGCAAATCTGCAAGCTCATACTCCCGTTGCGATTGTCATTTTGCAGAAATGATAATCGATAATAAATGGCTGGTTAACCTACTAAATTTTCATTACAGGCAGGTTAGTGATTAAGCATGTTTGGTAGTAACGGGGTGAGGATGCCAGCAGAGTGCTGTAAACCTTATGAAGAATATCAATCAGACCATGCTCCGTAAAAATCTCTGCGGTTAAGTGCTGATATTGTCAGCGCATTTGATGCTTTTTAAGCAATGCCCTTAACTGATGGTAGGTCAGACCCAGCAGTTCAGCCGCCCGTTTCTGGTTATATTTCGCCATCTTCAGGCTTTGCTCCAGCAGCTGTTTCTCCTGGTCGTGCTGGAACTGGCGTAAATCAAGGGGAAGAGTAGGGTGATCGCCTGAAGACGTTGGCACGGTCAGAGACGGTACGCTGCGCTGAAAAGGATCGATAATGATGTTGTCCAGCTCCGTCTCGCTGCTGCCGTGGCGATAGACGGAACGCTCCACGACGTTTTTCAGTTCGCGGATATTTCCCGGCCAGTGGTAAGCAAGCAGCGTCTCCTGTGCATAATCGCTGAAGCCGGGGAACAGCGGCAGTCCGAGCTCGCGGCACATCTGAATCGCAAACTGGTCTGCCAGCAGCATGATGTCGCTTTTGCGCTCGCGCAGCGGAGGAAGCTGAACGACGTCAAAGGCCAGGCGGTCAAGCAGGTCGGCACGGAATTTCTCCTCCGCCACCATCTCCGGCAGGTTGGCGTTCGTGGCGCACACCAGGCGCACGTTGACCTGCAGCGGCTGGCTACCGCCGACGCGCTCCAGCTCGCCGTATTCAATCACGCGCAGCAGTTTCTCCTGCACCAGCATGGGCGCGGTGGCCAGCTCATCAAGAAACAGCGTACCGCCGTCGGCGCGCTCAAAGCGTCCGGGATGACGCTTCTGGGCACCGGTAAACGCGCCCGCTTCATGCCCGAAAAGCTCGGTATCGAGCAGGTTTTCATTCAGCGCCGCGCAGTTAAGGGAAATGAAGGGGCCGTCCCAGCGCCCGGATAAATAGTGCAGACGGTTAGCTATCAATTCCTTCCCCGTTCCGCGTTCACCGATGATCAGTACCGGTTTGTTGAGCGGCGCCAGGCGAGAAACCTGTTCCAGCACTTCCAGAAAACTGTTTGCTTCGCCGAGTAAATTGTCTTTGTATCCAGGCATGATGAAATTAACCACTCCTTAGCGATATTCACCAGGCAAGAATAGTTCTTTACTGCATGAAAATCAATCAGTCTCAGTGAAATCAATAAGATAAAAAGTTGGCATGATGTTTGTACTATCTGTACAGCAGGGCATAGCCCGATAACAGAACTATGAGGATTTGATTATGGGTATTTTTTCTCGTTTTGCCGACATCGTGAACGCCAACATCAACTCACTGCTTGAGAAGGCGGAAGATCCGCAGAAGCTGGTTCGCCTGATGATTCAGGAGATGGAAGACACGCTGGTTGAAGTGCGTTCTACCTCCGCCCGTGCGCTGGCGGAGAAAAAACAGCTTACGCGTCGTATTGAACAAGCTACCGCTCAGCTGAACGAATGGCAGGAAAAAGCGGAACTTGCGCTGCGCAAAGACAAAGAGGATCTGGCCCGCGCGGCGCTGATCGAAAAACAGAAGCTGGCAGAGTTGGTCGCGACGCTCGAGCATGAAGTGACGCTGGTGGATGACACGCTCACCCGTATGAAGAAAGAGATTGGTGAGCTTGAAAACAAACTGAGCGAGACCCGCGCGCGTCAGCAGGCGCTGACCCTGCGTCACCAGGCGGCAAGCTCTTCCCGCGACGTTCGTCGCCAGCTGGACAGCGGTAAGCTTGATGAAGCGATGGCGCGTTTTGAATCGTTTGAACGTCGTATCGACCAGATGGAAGCGGAAGCCGAAAGCCACGGCATCGGTAAGCAGAAGTCGCTGGATCAACAGTTCGCCGACCTGAAGGCCGATGATGAAATCAGCGAGCAGCTGGCGGCACTGAAAGCCAAAATGAAGCAAGACAACCAATAATAATTCCTGCGGCACCTGAGCGTGCCGCATCGTAAGACAAGGAGTACACATGAGCGCGCTTTTTCTGGCCATTCCCCTGACAATTTTCGTGCTGTTCGTTTTGCCGATTTGGCTATGGCTGCACTACAGCAACCGTTCTTCACGGGGCGAACTTTCCCAGAGTGAACAACAGCGTCTGGTTCAGCTCTCCGATGAGGCGAACAAAATGCGCGAACGCATTCAGGCGCTGGAAGCCATCCTGGATGCTGAACATCCAAACTGGAGGGACCGTTAATGTCTGGACTGAATCTGAACAAAAAGTTGTGGCGTATTCCGCAGCAGGGTATGGTGCGCGGCGTTTGTGCCGGACTGGCTCATTATCTTGATGTCCCGGTAAAACTGGTGCGCGTGGTCACGGTGCTATCGATCTTCTTCGGACTGGCGTTTATTACCCTGGTGGCATATATCGTCCTGACGTTTGTCCTTGACCCGATGCCGGAAGGAGAACTGGCTGCGGAAGGTGCCCCCACCAGCAGCGATCTTCTCAATGCGGTTGATGCGCAACTCTCCGCCGGTGAGAAGCGGCTACGGGAAATGGAACGCTATGTCACGTCGGATACCTTTACGCTGAGAAGTCGTTTTCGTCAGCTTTAAGAGAGAGATGAGATGAAACAACACTGGCAACAGGCCGGTCAGAAGGTAAAACCCGGCCTGAAAATCGCAGGTAAACTGGTCCTGCTGACCGCGTTACGGTTCGGACCGGCAGGTGTGGCGGGGTGGGCAATAAAATCCGTTGCCCGCAAGCCGGTCAGAATGGTGCTGGCCGTGGCGCTCGAACCGCTGTTGCAAAAGGTGGCAAAACGGCTTTCTCGCCGCTACTTATCCCAATAACCCCCGCTGGCGTTAGCCCTTTCCCTTCCGGGAGAGGGACTGACGACGGTTAACCGCATTTTCTCTTTTTCCCGTGCTTTCTTTGCGGCAGCTCACAATATTACGCTGAGCTGCTTTGCAATCACCTTTTTCCTCTTCCAGGTCCGTTGACAGATATTTTTCATGGGAGTAGATTGCCACTTCGTGGGACCGCTACCATGGAAAATGAAATGAAGGCAAAAATTAAAGAACTCATTAATCTTGTTTATGGGGTAACGTTTTCTGAAGCCCAGTTTAAGGTGCTGATGGAAAATATTGGAAAGGCCGCTTCTGTTATTACAGAGAAGCGTAAAACGGGATGGGATGAAAAAGATGTTGTTCTGATTACCTATGCCGATCAGTTTTCAGCGAAAGGGGAGAAGGCGCTGCCGGTTTTTACACGTTTTTATAACAAATGGCTTTCCCAATCTTTTTCTCATGTCCATCTTTTGCCTTTTTATCCATGGTCTTCGGACGACGGATTTTCTGTTATTGATTATCATGAGGTTGCGCCTGAAACGGGTACGTGGCGAGATGTAGCTGAATTAAAACAGTCCACCAGCTTAATGTTCGATTTCGTCTGCAACCACATGTCATCCAAAAGTAAATGGTTCTCTAATTATCTGAAGCAAACGCCTGGCTATGATGATTTCTTTATTTCTGTCGATCCTGAAACAGATTTATCCGCGGTGACGCGTCCGCGTGCCTTACCGCTTCTTACGCCTTTCACGCTGCATGATGGCAGCGTGCGACACCTGTGGACCACCTTCAGCGAGGACCAGGTTGATCTTAACTTTGCCTCTCCGCAGGTGCTGATCGCGATGGTGGACGTGTTGCTGCATTACCTGATTGAAGGGGCGCGATACATTCGTCTGGATGCTGTGGGCTTCATGTGGAAAATACCCGGAACAAACTGCATCCACCTTGAGCAAACCCACCAGCTTATCCAGCTTTTCCGCGCTATCACTGAAGCTGTCGCCCCGGGGACGGTGATTATCACCGAGACGAACGTTCCGCATAAAGATAACGTCGCTTACTTCGGTGACGGTGAAAATGAAGCGCAGATGGTTTATCAGTTCTCTTTGCCGCCGCTGGTATTGCATGCGGTGCATTGTCAGGACGTCCGGACGCTGAGCCAGTGGGCAGCGTCGCTGAGGCTGCCTTCGACGAAAACCACCTGGTTTAACTTCCTGGCCTCGCATGATGGGATTGGTCTGAATCCGTTGCGCGGAATTTTACCTGAGTCGGAAATCCTCTCTCTTGTGGAGAAACTTCAGGCTGAAGGGGCGTTGGTTAACTGGAAAAATAACCCGGATGGTACACGCAGTCCTTATGAAATTAATGTGACCTATCTGGATGCATTAAGTACACGTGACAGTCTTGATAGCCATCGGATTGCCCGGTTTATTCTGGCGCATGCCGTCCTCTTAAGTTTCCCCGGCGTGCCCGCGGTTTATATCCAGAGTATTCTCGGCTCGCGTAATGATTATACAGGTGTTGAACGTCTGGGATACAACCGCGCGATAAATCGTGAAAAATACATTGCAGGACAAATTGATAGCGTGCTTGAAGATAAAAATAGCCTGCGCTCTCAGGTCTATTGCGCATTAAGCCAGTTAATCGCGCTGCGTCGGGCGGAAAAAGCATTCCATCCTGACAGTGAAGCTTATTTTAGTGCGTCAGGTGAGCATGTATTAAAAATCGTTCGCGTGGCGGATTGTGGCGAAAAAATAACGGCGCTGTTTAATTTCAGCGATGGCATTCAAACGGTGGAGTCCGATATTCAATCCGGAACGGAGTTGATTGCCGGAAAAGATATTACAGATAAAACGCTGACCCTATATCCATGGCAGGTGTTGTGGATTAAAGAAAACTAAAAAGGACCTTAAAAATGAAAATGCCCAGAATTGTGCTGATATCAGCACTGGTTTCGTGCGCCCTGTTATCAGGCTGCAAGGATGACAAAAAGTCTGCTGTCACCATTGAGTTTATGCACTCATCTGTCGAGCAGGAGCGTCAGGCGGTTATCACGAAGCTGATCGAAAAATTTGAGAAAGAGAACCCCGGCATCACGGTGAAACAGGTGCCGGTAGAAGAGGATGCCTACAACACCAAGGTTATTACGCTCGCCAGAACGGGCGCACTGCCTGAGGTAATTGAAGTCAGTCATGACTACGCGAAAGTCATGGACAAGGAACAGCTGCTGGATCGCAAAGCTATTGGTGAAGCCATTAAAGCGGTAGGCGAGAACACCTTCTATGACGGCATCTTGCGTGTTGTGCGTACGGAAGATGGTTCTGCCTGGACGGGGGTGCCAGTCAGTGCCTGGCTATCCGGCGTCTGGTATCACAAAGATGTGCTTGCTGCAGCGGGTATCCAGGAGCCGCATAACTGGGAACAGCTGCTGAAAGCCAGCCAGAGCCTTAACGACCCGGCCAAAAAACATTACGGCATTGCGCTGCCCACCGCGGAAAGCGTGATGACAGAGCAGGCATTCTCCCAGTTTGCGCTTTCCGGCGGCGCGAACGTTTTTGATGCCAAAGGGAACGTCGACATCGATACCCCTGAAATGGCAAAGGCCCTGGCGTTTTATAAAGCCCTGGCCGCGACCACCATGCCGGGTTCAAACGACGTCATGGAGATCAAAGATGCCTTCATGAACGGTTCTGCGCCGATGGCGGTTTACTCCACCTACATCCTGCCGGCGGTATTCCAGGATGGAAACCCTGCCAACCTGGGCTTCGTCGTCCCAACAGAAACATCTTCTGCAGTTTACGGCATGGTCACGTCGCTGACGATTACCACCGGTCAAACCGAAGATGAAACTCAGGCGGCTGAAAAGTTTGTGACCTGGATGGAGCAGGCTCAAAACGCAACCGACTGGGTCATGATGTCGCCTGGCGCGGCACTGCCGGTGAACAAGCTGGTGGTGGGCACTGATACCTGGAAAAACAACGATGTGATTAAAGCGTTTGGGCAACTGCCTTACGAACTGATTGCGCAGTTCCCAAATGTTCAGGTGTTTGGTGCCGTGGGCGACAAAAACTTCACCCGCATGGGCGATGTAACCGGGTCCGGCATTATCAGTTCTATGGTGCATAACGTCACGGTAGGTAAACAAGATCTCAGCAACACGCTTAGTGACAGCCAGAAGCGACTGACTGATCTGATTTCACAACGATAGGAGCGCTCTGCGGAAGGAAATTATGAAGACGTTGTTTTCTGGTCGTTCAGATATGCCTTTCGCCATGCTGCTGTTGGCCCCCAGCCTGATTTTGCTGGGGGGCCTGGTGGCCTGGCCAATGATTTCCAATATTGAAATCAGTTTCTTACGTCTGCCGCTGAACCCGCGTATAGATGCGGTGTTCGTCGGGCTCGATAACTACATCCGCATTCTCGGGGATGCTGCTTTCTGGCACTCGCTGTGGATGACCTTCTGGTACACCGCGCTGGTGGTGATTGGCAGCACGGGGCTGGGGCTGGCTGTTGCGATCTTCTTTAACCGTGAATTCCGTATGCGGAAAACGGCGCGTTCACTGGTAATTCTGTCCTACGTTACGCCGTCCATTTCGCTGGTGTTTGCATGGAAATACATGTTCAACAACGGCTACGGCATTGTGAACTATCTGGGCGTTGACCTGCTGCATCTGTATGACCAGGCGCCGCTGTGGTTCGACAATCCTGGCAGCAGTTTTGTACTGGTGGTGCTGTTCGCCATCTGGCGTTACTTCCCGTACGCGTTCATTTCGTTCCTGGCGATTTTGCAGACCATTGATAAGTCGCTGTATGAAGCGGCGGAAATGGACGGCGCGAATGCCTGGCAGCGTTTTCGAATCGTTACGCTACCCGCGATTATGCCGGTGCTGGCAACGGTGGTGACGCTGCGCACTATCTGGATGTTCTACATGTTTGCGGATGTCTACCTGTTGACGACCAAGGTCGATATTTTGGGCGTCTACCTCTACAAAACGGCATTCGCTTTCAATGATTTGGGTAAAGCAGCGGCGATCTCCGTCGTGCTGTTCGTGATCATCTTCGCGGTGATTCTGCTGACCAGAAAAAGGGTAAACCTCAATGGCAACAAATAAACGCGTACTGAGCCGCATTGGTTTTTATCTGGGGCTGGCGGTGTTTCTGGTCATCACGCTGTTCCCGTTCTTCGTGATGCTAATGACGTCATTTAAGAGTGCGAAAGAGGCAATATCGCTTAACCCGACCATATTGCCGCAGGCGTGGACGTTGCAGCATTACGTCGACATCTTTAACCCGCTGATTTTCCCGTTTGTGGACTATTTCAAAAACAGCATGGTGGTGTCGTTGACCTCATCGGTGATTGCCGTGTTTCTCGGCACGCTGGGGGCCTACGCCTTGTCAAAACTGCGTTTTAAGGGCCGCACGACGATCAATGCGAGTTTTTACACCGTCTACATGTTCTCCGGGATATTGCTGGTGGTGCCGTTGTTCAAAATCATCACTGCCCTTGGGATCTACGACACCGAGCTGGCGCTGATTATCACCATGGTGACCCAAACGTTACCGACCGCGGTGTTCATGCTGCGCAGCTATTTCGACACCATCCCGGACGAAATCGAAGAAGCCGCGATGATGGACGGCCTGAACCGCCTGCAAATCATCTTCCGCATCACCGTGCCGCTGGCGATTTCCGGGCTCGTATCGGTGTTTGTCTACTGCTTCATGGTGGCGTGGAACGACTACCTGTTTGCGTCCATTTTCCTGTCCAGCGCCAGCAATTTCACCTTGCCGGTCGGGCTGAACACGCTCTTTAGCACGCCAGATTATATCTGGGGTCGCATGATGGCGGCATCGCTGGTGACGGCGCTTCCGGTGGTCATCATGTACGCCCTGTCTGAACGTTTTATTAAAAGTGGTTTGACCGCCGGTGGCGTGAAGGGCTGAGGCGGCCAATTTTAACAAGGAGTCAGTCATGAAAAAATTAGTTGCGACAGCGCCTCGTGTGGCGGCGCTGGTGGAATATGAAGATCGTCCGGTTGCGGTTCATGAAGTGAAAATTCGCGCCCGCTTTGGCGCGCCGAAACACGGTACCGAAGTGGTGGATTTCCGCGCCGCCAGTCCGTTTATCGATGAAGAGTTCAACGCGGAGTGGCAGATGTTCACGCCGCGTGAAGAGGGTACGGCCCGCGGGATCGAATTCGGTAAGTTCCAGTTGGGCAACATGATTGTTGGCGACATTATCGAATGCGGTGATGACGTCACTGAATATCAAATCGGCGACAGCGTCTGCTGCTATGCACCGCTGCAGGAAACGGTGATCGTTAACGCGGTAAATAACTACAAGCTGCGCAAAATGCCGCAGGGTGCCTCCTGGAAAAACGCCGTTTGCTACGATCCGGCGCAGTTCGCCATGAGCGGCGTGCGTGATGCCAACGTGCGGGTCGGCGATTTTGTAGTCGTGGTGGGGCTGGGAGCGATTGGGCAGATTGCTGTCCAGCTGGCCAAAAAAGCCGGGGCGTCCGTCGTGATCGGTGTCGACCCAATCGAACACCGCTGCGAGATCGCCCGTCGTCATGGGGCAGACCACTGTCTGAACCCAATCGGCACTGATGTCGGTCTGGAAATTAAAAAGCTGACCGGGAAGCAGGGCGCGGACGTGATCATCGAAACCAGCGGCTATGCAGATGCACTGCAGTCCGCGCTGCGCGGACTTGCCTATGGCGGCACCATCTCCTACGTAGCCTTCGCAAAACCGTTCGCGGAAGGCTTTAACCTCGGCCGCGAAGCGCATTTCAATAACGCGAAGATTGTCTTCTCCCGCGCCTGCAGCGAACCCAACCCGGACTACCCGCGCTGGAGCCGTAAACGTATTGAAGAGACATGCTGGGAACTGCTGATGAACGGCTATCTGAATTGTGAGGATCTGATTGACCCGGTCGTGACCTTCACCACCAGCCCGGAAAGCTACATGACGTATGTCGATCAGCACCCGGAACTCAGTATCAAAATGGGCGTCACTTTTTAAGCTAAGGAGAGCACATCATGAAAATCGCAACGCAAAACCAGGCCTTTTTCCCGACCAATATCATGGAAAAATTCGAGTACATCAAAGCGATGGGTTTTGATGGCTATGAAATTGATGGCCGACTGCTGGTAGAAAACCTCGCCGAGGTAAAAGCGGCCATCAAAGCCACCGGTCTGCCGGTGACGACGGCCTGCGGTGGATACGATGGCTGGATTGGCGACTTCATCGAAGAACGTCGTCTGAACGGGTTAAAGCAGATTGAACGCATTCTGGAAGCGCTGGCTGAGGTGGGCGGCAAGGGCATTATCGTGCCTGCTGCCTGGGGAATGTTTACCTTCCGCCTCCCGCCAATGACCTCCCCACGCAGCCTGGAAGGAGACCGCAACACGGTAAGCGCCTCCCTGCGCTGGCTGGATGAGGTCGCGGCGCGTACCGGGACGACCATCTACCTGGAGCCGCTGAACCGCTATCAGGATCATATGATCAACACCCTTGCTGACGCGCGTCGCTATATCGAAGAGAACGGCCTGAAGCACGTGCAGATCATCGGCGATTTCTATCATATGAACATCGAAGAAGACTCGCTGACGGATGCGCTGCATCAGCACCGCAATCTGCTGGGCCATGTGCACATCGCAGATAACCACCGCTATCAGCCGGGCAGCGGCAGCCTCGATTTTGCCAGCCTGTTCGATCAGCTGCGTGCGGATGATTACCAGGGTTACGTGGTGTATGAGTGCCGTGTCCGCGCCGAGGATCCGGCGCAGGCTTATCAGGACTCCCTCACTTATTTGCGTGAATGCTAAGGATGACGAGCGTGATGAGTGCTTCTACACCTTCGCCTCTGCGCGTCGCCATCATTGGCGCCGGGCAGGTCGCGGACAAAGTGCATGCCTCGTATTACGCCACGCGCAGTGATGTTCAGATGGTGGCTGTCATGGACAGCCACCCTGAACAGGCTCGGGCGTTTGCGGAACGTCATGGTATTCCCTCGGTGTGGCAGGATACGCGAGAGATGCTCGAGGCGGTTAAGCCGGATGCGGTGAGCGTCTGTTCGCCTAACCGGTTCCATTTCGAGCACGTCATGGCCGCGCTGGAAGCGGGCTGCCACGTAATGTGTGAAAAACCGCCGGCTATGACGCCGCAGGAGGCCGATAGGATGCGCATGGCCGCGCGCAAGGCGGGGAAAGTGCTGGCGTATGATTTTCACCATCGTTTTGCTCTCGATACGCAGCTGCTGCGTGAGGCTGTGATGAAGGGGGCGCTGGGAGAAGTTTATTACACCACGGCCCAGGCGCTACGCCGCTGCGGGGTTCCAGGCTGGGGCGTCTTTACCAACAAAGCGCTACAGGGCGGTGGGCCTCTGATTGATATCGGTATCCATATGCTCGATGCCGCAATGTACGTGTTGGGGTTCCCGGCGGTAAAAAAGGTGACGGCACACGGCTTCCAGAAGCTGGGAAACCGTAAAAGCAGCGGCCAGTTTGGCGAGTGGGATCCCACGCAGTTTACCGTTGAGGACGCCCTGTTTGGCACGATTGAGTTCTGCAACGGTGGCATTCTGCGCCTCGACACGTCGTTTGCGCTCAATATCCGTGAGCAATCGATCATGAACGTCGCATTCTGCGGTGAAAAGGCGGGCGCTACGCTGTTCCCGGCGCACATCTACAACGATGAAGGCGGTGTTTTAGTCACCCTCACGCAGCGTGAAGAAGCTGACGACCAGCGTCATAAGCGCAGTATGGATGCCTTCGTACGGCATGTGCTGGGAGAGCCCGTCACGATAGCTGATGCGGAGCAGGGGCTGGTTATCCAGCAGCTTGTCGCCGCGCTGTATGAATCAGCAGAAACAGGGGAAAGCGTGACCTTATGCTAAACGTGTCTGTATTAACCGACCCGGGCTTTTGTCCACACAGCCTGAATAAATACGCCTCTATCATGGCCTGCGGTAATGGCTACATGGGGATCCGCGCTGCGCATGAAGAAGATTACACCCAGCAAACCCGAGGCATGTATCTTGCGGGTCTCTATCATCAGGCGGGTCGTAACGAGACCACTGAGCTGATCAATCTGCCGGATATCACCGGTATTGATGTTGAGCTGGATGGCGTCAATTTCACGCTCCTGTCAGGCGAAATTCTCGAGTGGCAGCGCGAGCTGGCGTTTGCCAACGGCGAACTTCATCGCCGCGTCGTCTGGCGCTCCCCCAACGGAAAGCGCTATCGCCTGGAGAGTCGTCGTTTTGTCTCTCTGGATCAGCTGCCGCTTGTGGCCATGCAGCTTTCGATCACACCGCTTGATGATGTCACGCAGGCCGTGCTGAAAACCGGCATTGATGCAACGCAAACGAACAGCGGCAGACAGCATCTGGATGAAATGTCGGTCAGAGTGTTTGACCAGCAATACATGCAGGGCGTGTATGAAACGCAGGACCGTGCGTCAGAAGTTGTTGTTTCGGCATTTTGTCAGCTCTCAGCGAAGAGCGACAGCTGTTTCACCGCCAAAAATCGTCGTCTCAGCGTTCATCATTCGCTGACGATTGCGAAGGGTGACGCTGTCACGTTAGAGAAGATCGTCTGGGTGACGCATCGCAGTGATAAAGCACTGTCGCAGGCCTCTTTCGCTCGCAACGCGCTGGCCGATCTTAAGGTCTGTGCGGCAAGAGGCTACGACGCGTTGCTTGAGAGTTCGTCGTATGCCTGGGAAGAGGTCTGGCGTGACGCTCGGGTGGAAGTGGACTCTGCGGAGTATCAGGATCAGATGGCGCTGGATTACGCCGTCTGGCATTTGACCACCATGACACCTGCCCATGATGAGCGAAGCAGTATCGCCGCCAAGGGGCTGACGGGCGAGGGGTATAAAGGCCACGTCTTCTGGGATACCGAAATTTTCCTGCTGCCTTTCCATCTCTTCACGCGTCCCCGAACCGCCCGCAGCCTGCTGCGCTATCGCTGGCTTAATCTCTCAGGCGCACGGGAAAAAGCCCGTCGCAACGGCTGGCCCGGCGCGCTGTTCCCATGGGAAAGCGCCGCCAGCGGGCGGGAAGAGACGCCGGAGTTCGCGGCTATCAACATCCGAACCGGCACGCGCCAGAAGGTGGCCTCCGCGCTGGCGGAACACCACATCGTGGCGGACATTGCCTGGGCCGTCGTCGCTTACTGGCAGGCGACACACGATGATGCCTTTATGCGAAATGAAGGCCTGACGCTGCTGATGGAAACCGCTGCGTTCTGGATGGGCCGCGCAACGGAAATCAATGGTCGTCTCGAAATCCATGACGTCATCGGACCGGACGAATACACCGAGCATGTGAACAACAACGCTTATACCAACTATCTGGCCTGGCACAACGTCGCCTGCGCTCGCCAGTTTATGGCGATGTTTGGGCGCGAGGATGAAGGTTTTACGCAGAATGCCTCACGGTTCCTGGCGAGCTTATGGCTACCAGAGGCTGACGCGGACGGTGTGCTCCCCCAGGATGATACCTTCATGGCAAAACCTGCCATCGATCTGAGCCGCTACAAAGCCAAAGCGGGTAAGCAGACCATTCTGCTCGATTATTCCCGCGCGGAAGTGAACGAGATGCAGATTCTTAAGCAGGCCGATGTGGTGATGCTTAATTATCTACTACCGGAGCGGTTTACCCCGCAGCAGTGTGCCGCCAATCTGGCGTTCTACGAACCCCGCACAATCCATGACTCTTCGCTGAGCAAGGCCATCCACGGCATTGTGACCGCCCGCTGTGGCGATACGGAAGGGGCCTACGCCTTCTGGCGCGCCGGCGTGGCTATCGATCTGGGCGACGATCCGCACAGCAGCGACGACGGCATTCATGCCGCGGCCACGGGTGCTATCTGGTCCGGCGTCATTCAGGGCTTTGCCGGCATGCAGATAGTGGAAGGGGAGCTGCACCTTGCGCCCAGGGTGCCAGCCCACTGGCGAAGACTTGCTTTCCCCCTGCGCTGGCGGAACACCACGCTGCGCTTTACGTACGAAAACGAGGTTTTAACCATTGAAGCTTCGGCACCTGTCATGCTGACGCTGTGGGGCAAAACGCTACACGTATCGGGGCATAAAGTTTGTGCCTGTAAGGACTTTCTTGCATCTGTGAATGGGACCGCTACCACGGAGGTGCACCATGACGCTTAAGGCTGTTGTATTCGATCTGGACGGTGTGATCACCGATACCGCACACCTCCATTTTTTGGCCTGGCGTGCAGTGGCGGAGGAAATCGGCATCACCATCGATGAAGTGTTTAACGAACAGCTGAAGGGTATTAGCCGCATGGATTCCCTTCAGCGCATCCTGAAGCATGGCGGGAAAGAGGGAACGTTTAGCGATGAGCAGTGCCTGGCGCTGGCGACGAAGAAAAACGCGTTCTATGTCCAGTCTCTGGCGTCACTGACGGAAGATTCACTGCTTCCCGGTATTCGCGACGTGCTGGCGGATATCCGTGCGGCGAACGTCAAAATTGGGCTCGCCTCCGTTTCCCTGAATGCCCCTGGCATCTTGCGCGCCCTGGGCATTCAGCACGCTTTTGATTTTTGCGCCGATGCTTCCCTCATTATCTGTTCGAAGCCTGACCCGGAGATCTTCCTCGCCGCCTGTGCTGGCCTGAATGTGCGTCCTGAAGAGGCGATGGGTATCGAAGATGCACCTGCAGGCGTTGAGGCGATCAACGCGGCGGGAATGCTATCGGTTGGGATTGGATCTGGCCTGGACCATGCGGGATTACAACTTCATTCAACGCGGGAACTGACCTGGAAATGTCTGACCGAGTTTTGGGCATCCCGGACGTATTGATAAGGAATTAACAATGGCTCAACTGTCTCTGAAACACATTCAGAAAATCTATGATAACCAGGTCCACGTGGTTAAGGATTTCAATCTCGAAATCGAAGACAAGGAGTTCATCGTCTTCGTCGGGCCTTCGGGCTGCGGTAAATCCACAACGCTGCGTATGATTGCCGGTCTGGAGGAGATCAGCGCGGGTGAACTGGTCATTGACGGCGTTTGCATGAACGACGTGCCCGCCAAGTCTCGCGATATCGCGATGGTGTTCCAGAACTATGCGCTTTACCCGCATATGACGGTCTACGACAACATGGCGTTTGGCCTGAAGATGCAGAAAATCGCCCCGGCGGTTATCGAAGAGCGCGTTCACTGGGCGGCACAGATCCTCGGCTTGCGGGAGTACCTCAAGCGTAAACCCGGCGCGCTGTCCGGCGGACAGCGTCAGCGCGTGGCGTTGGGCAGGGCGATCGTGCGCGAAGCGGGCGTGTTCCTGATGGATGAACCGCTCTCCAACCTCGATGCCAAGCTTCGCGTGCAGATGCGGGCTGAAATCAGCAAGCTGCACCAGAAGCTTAATACCACCATGATTTATGTGACCCACGATCAGACGGAAGCGATGACGATGGCAACCCGCATCGTGATCTTAAAAGACGGCATTATTCAGCAGGTCGGTGCCCCGAAGCAGGTGTACAACGAACCGGCGAACATGTTTGTCGCAGGGTTTATTGGCTCGCCAGCCATGAACTTCATTCGCGGCGCTATCGATGACCGTTATTTCGTCACGGAAACGCTGCGTCTGGCGATCCCGGAAGACACGCTCGCTTCACTGAATGCCGCAGGGTATCAGCGCAAAGCCGTAGTCTTTGGCATCCGCCCGGAAGATATTCTCACTCTGCAGAGCAGCGGTGAAAACATCGCGGCGAAAGTTAGCGTCGCCGAACTGACCGGCGCGGAGTTCATGCTCTACGCCACCGTTGGCGGCCATGAACTGGTGGTTCGCGCAGGCGCCGCGAATGATTATGCCGCTGGGGATAATATCGACATCCAGTTCGATATGAGTAAGTGCCATTTCTTCGACGCTGAAACCGAAGCGGCTATTAGATAAGAAAGGTGTTTGCCGGAAATGCAAATTTCCGGTTTTTTTGTTTGTAAATTATAAAGGGAATATTTAATGGGTACTCTACTAAGAAGTGCTGCGCTCGTTCTGTGCGCAGGGGTTAGCTGCGCACAAGCATCAGAAACAGCTAAACAGTGGGAATTTAATATTGGCGCGATGTATGAAATAGAAAACGTTGAAGGTCAGGCCGACGATAAAGATGGATTATATGAACCCTCCGTGTGGTTTAATGCAACCTGGGATGCGTGGACTATTTCTCTGGCGATGTATCAGGAGGGGCCGGTTGATTACAGCAGTATGACCCGTGGAACCTATTTTGACCGTCCTGAATTTGAATTACGCTATCGCTTTATCGGAACCGATGATTTTACTTTCGGTCTGACCGGTGGTTTCCGAAATTATGGTTATCACTTTAAAGATGAACACGGTGCCAAAGACGGCAGCGCGAATATGCAGCGCTACAAAATTCAGCCTGACTGGGACATTAAATTAACCGATGACTGGCGCTTTAGCGGCTGGTTTGCCATGTATCAGTTTGCCAACGATCTGGAAAAAACCGGCTATGCTGACAGCCGCGTAGAAACCGAAACGGGCTTTACATGGACCATTAACGAAACCTTTGTGGCTAAAGTGAATTACTATTTAGAGCGCGGCTTCAATATGGACAGTACCCGTAATAACGGTGAATTCTCCACCCAGGAAATTCGCGCCTATCTGCCTATTTCATTGGGCCAGACGACCCTAACGCCTTACACTCGACTGGGACTTGATCGCTGGACGAACTGGGACTGGCAGGACGATCCTGAGCGTGAAGGGCATAATTTCAACCGACTGGGTATGCAGTACGCCTATGACTTCAACAACGGTTTATCCATGACGCTGGAATACGCCTATGAGTGGGAAAATCATGACGAGGGTGAAAACGACCGCTTCCACTATGCGGGGGTTGGCGTAAACTACGCGTTCTGACCGACGACACGCCAGGGGCAATAAGCCCCTGGTTTTAGCGAAGGGAAGCAGCCAACAAAAAGTGGGTATCAACCAGCACTTTTTGCGGGGCGGGCTGACCGGCAATACGCCTGAAAAGAAGATCGCAGCTCTCTTCCCCCAGTTTTCGTGTGGGGATATCAAAGCCGCCAGGTGCGGGCGTTAAAATGAGAGACAGCATCGGGTCGCTGTATCCGGCTATCACCACCTGTTCCGGGATCATCAGATTCAACTCATCCGCCGCACGATAGAGGCTGAGCAACTTCATGCTGTCGGTCGCAAATACCGCATCAGGCGGCGTGGGTGACGACAACAGTTCCAGAGCCGCCGCAAGCGCACTCTCATGGGTATAACCGCCCTCCCTGATCCAGTCCGGGTTAATGGCAATATGGTGCTTTTCCAGGCTGGCCTTATAACCCGCCAGACGATCGATCGAAACATGATAATCAAGCGGCGCATGCAGGCAGGCAATTTTTCGGCGACCGTTTTTTATAAAAGTTTCGGTCAGCGTGGCGCTGTCATGAAAATTATCCGTGTCCACGGAATAAATATTCTGATACTCACCTTCCACTTTGCCGATAACTACTACCGGTACGCCATATGCATCCAGCGTGGTGAAAAAGGATTCATTTGCGGGTGAACTCAGCATAATGATCCCTTTGATCATTTTCTGTTTTATTTTATTTACACATTTCAGCAGATCGTCTTCGCTGCTCTTTGACGTTTGTAAAATAACATCAAACCCTTCTTCTTCCGCTTTTGCCGTAATGGCATGAAGGACATCGGAGAAAAAGGGATTACCGGCAGTGGTTTTGGTTGAACGGGTCGAAATAACCATAATGGCATCAAAGCCTGAAGAGGTCAGGGCGCGAGCCAATTTGTTGGGCTGATAATTTAATTCGTCAATCGCCTTCAGCACTTTGTCACGTGCTTCGGGAGAAATATTCGTTTGTTTATTCAGAACGCGGGAAACGGTTGATTTCGATACGCCCGCAACCCGTGCGATATCATAGATGGTGGGTGACATACACCTTACTCACTCCGGACTGACAGCAATGCCGTTCATCTTACTGGAGAGAAAACGGCAATAGCAATAAATAAGAATTGATAATCAACGATCTGCCCCCATTTATTGTATTCTGAAGCCATGCATTCAAGGCTTCCAGGCAACGAAGGACGGCGATGAAGCGACTTAAGAACGAAATCAATTCACTGGTGAACCGTGGCGTTGACCGTCATCTGCGTCTGGCCGTGACGGGGCTGAGCCGCAGCGGTAAGACAGCGTTTATCACCGCGATGGTAAACCAGCTCCTGAACCTGCACGCCGGGGCGCGTCTGCCGTTGCTTAGCGCGGTGCGGGAAGAACGCCTGCTGGGCGTGAAGCGCGTCCCACAGCGGGATTTTGGTATTCCACGTTTTACCTATGACGAAGGGCTGGCGCAGCTCTATGGCGATCCGCCCACCTGGCCGACGCCGACGCGAGGGGTCAGTGAAATTCGCCTCGCGCTGCGTTTTCGCTCGAATGAATCCCTGATGCGCCACTTCAAGGATACCTCCACGCTGTACCTGGAAATCGTCGATTACCCCGGCGAATGGCTGCTCGACCTGCCGATGCTGGCGCAGGATTACCTTAGCTGGTCCCGCCAGATGACGGGCCTGTTGCAGGGGCAGCGCGCCGGGTGGTCGGCCAAATGGCGACAGCTGTGCGAAGGTCTGGACCCGCTTGCGCCGGCCGATGAAAACCGCCTGGCGGCCATTGCCGACGCCTGGACGGCGTATTTGCACCAGTGCAAGCAGGAAGGGTTACACTTCATTCAGCCGGGGCGATTTGTTCTGCCGGGTGATTTAGCGGGCGCGCCTGCGCTTCAGTTTTTCCCCTGGCCGGATGTGGACGGGGTGGGCGAGTCGACGCTGGCGCAGGCGGATAAGCACACTAACGCCGGGATGCTGCGTGAGCGTTACCATTACTACTGTGAAAAAGTGGTCAAGGGATTCTATAAAAACCACTTTTTGCGATTTGACCGCCAGATTGTGCTGGTGGATTGTCTGCAGCCGCTTAACAGCGGGCCACAGGCCTTCAACGATATGCGCCTTGCGCTGACGCAGCTGATGCAAAGTTTTCACTACGGGCAGCGGACGCTGTTTCGCCGTCTGTTCTCACCGGTAATCGATAAACTGCTCTTTGCGGCCACGAAGGCCGATCACGTCACGGTCGACCAGCATGCCAATATGGTGTCGCTGCTGCAGCAGCTGGTGCAGGACGCCTGGCAAAACGCCGCCTTCGAAGGGATCGGCATGGATTGCCTTGGTCTCGCGTCCGTGCAGGCGACGCAAAGCGGGCTGATTGACCTTAACGGTGAGAAAATACCGGCATTACGCGGGAACCGGCTCAGCGACGGTGAACCGCTTACCGTGTATCCGGGCGAAGTGCCTGCGCGGCTGCCGGGTCAGGCCTTCTGGCAGAACCAGGGCTTCCAGTTTGAAGCCTTCCGCCCGCAGGCAATGAGCGTCGACAGGCCATTACCACACATCCGTCTGGATGCGGCGCTGGAGTTTTTGATTGGAGATAAATTGCGATGACGGAACCGTTAAAACCGCGCATAGACTTTACCGGAACGCTTGAGAAGGATCCTCAGGAGGAGTTCAAAACCTCGCAGACGTTCAGCGGCACGCAGGCGGATAACTTTGCCCCGGCCCTGACTGAGGAGCCTGGCGTCGAAGAAGGACCGGCGGAGGCGGTTGTGGAAGCCGCTCTGCGTCCAAAACGCAGTCTGTGGCGCAAGATGGTCACCGCCGGTCTGGCGCTGTTTGGCGTAAGCGTGGTTGGGCAGGGCGTGCAGTGGACGATGAATGCCTGGCATACTCAGGACTGGGTCGCGCTGGGCGGATGTGCCGCGGGCGCGCTGATTGTGGGGGCGGGCATCGGGTCGGTTGCCACCGAGTGGCGTCGGCTCTGGCGTTTGCGCCAGCGCGCGCACGAGCGTGATGAAGCGCGGGATCTGCTACACAGCCACGGCACCGGGAAAGGTCGCGCGTTCTGTGAAAAGCTGGCCAGCCAGGCCGGAATCGATCAGTCGCATCCGGCGCTTCAGCGCTGGTATGCCGCCATCCATGAAACCCAGAATGACCGGGAAGTGGTGACGCTCTACTCCCATATGGTTCAGCCGGTGCTGGATGCCCAGGCGCGACGCGAGATCAGCCGCTCTGCGGCGGAATCCACCCTGATGATTGCCGTGAGCCCGCTGGCGCTGGTCGATATGGCCTTTATCGCCTGGCGCAACCTGCGCCTGATCAACCGTATTGCGAACCTTTACGGCATAGAGCTGGGTTACTACAGTCGGCTCAGACTGTTCAAACTGGTCCTGCTCAATATCGCGTTCGCCGGGGCGAGTGAGCTGGTGCGCGAAGTGGGCATGGACTGGATGTCACAGGATCTGGCGGCGCGTCTTTCTGCCCGTGCCGCTCAGGGTATCGGCGCGGGATTATTAACGGCGCGTTTGGGAATTAAAGCGATGGAGGTCTGCCGTCCGCTGCCGTGGATTGATGGCGATAAGCCCCGGCTGGGGGATTTCAGGCGTGAGCTGATCGGCCAGCTCAAAGAGACGCTCAATAAAAAACCGACTCCGTGAGGTTTTGTTCACTAATCGTGCTGGCTGTCAATATTTGTTGACAGCCATCTTCCGGATCACCGTGTTCTGACATATCATTTTACTGTTATTGGCTTAAAACGGTGAATTTCCCATGCGTCTTGAAGTCTTCTGTGAAGACCGTCTCGGTCTGACCCGCGAATTACTCGATCTTCTTGTTTTACGTAGCATTGATTTACGTGGCATTGAGATCGATCCTGTCGGGCGAATTTACCTCAATTTTGCCGAAATTGAATTTAATACCTTCAGCAGCCTGATGGCGGAAATCCGCCGTATCGCTGGCGTTACGGATGTACGCACCATTCCCTGGATGCCCTCTGAGCGTGAGCACCTGGCCCTGAGCGCGCTGCTGGAAGCCATGCCCGAGCCGTTCCTCTCCCTGGATTTGAAGAGCAAAGTTGAGCGCGTTAACCACGCGAGCTGCCAGCTGTTCGCGCAGAGTCAGGAGAAGCTTAGCAATCATAACGCCGCGCAGCTGATCCCCGGCTTTAACTTCCAGCGCTGGCTGGACAGCAATCCGCAGAACACGCTTAGCGAGCATGTGGTGATTAACGGACAGAATTTCCTGATGGAGATCACGCCGGTCTATCTGAAAGGAGAAGGGAATACTCGCGTGTTGACCGGGGCAGTGATCATGCTGCGCTCGACGTTACGCATGGGTCGCCAGCTGCAAAACCTCTCCAGTCAGGACGTTGGTGCATTCAGCCAGATTATTGCCGTCAGTCCGAAAATGCGCCATGTGGTTGATCAGGCGCGCAAGCTCGCAAGCCTGACCGCGCCGCTGCTGATTACCGGGGATACCGGCACCGGGAAAGACTTGCTGGCTCATGCCGTGCATCTGGCGAGTCCGCGTGCGGCTAAGCCCTATCTGGCACTCAACTGCGCCTCTATTCCGGAAGATGCCGTTGAAAGCGAGCTGTTTGGTCACGCGCCGGAAGGCAAGAAAGGGTTCTTCGAGCAGGCTAACGGCGGCTCGGTGCTGCTGGACGAAATCGGCGAAATGTCGCCGCGTATGCAGGCTAAGCTGCTGCGTTTCCTGAACGACGGAACGTTCCGCCGCGTCGGTGAGGATCACGAAGTGCATGTGGACGTGCGCGTCATTTGCGCCACCCAGAAAAACCTGGTTGAACTCGTGCAAAAGGGGATCTTCCGCGAAGATCTCTATTACCGCCTCAACGTCCTGACGCTGAATATTCCGCCGCTGCGCGATTGCCCCCAGGACATCATGCCGCTTACGGAGCTCTTCGTCGCCCGCTTTGCCGACGAGCAGGGGGTGCCGCGTCCGAAACTGTCTGCCGATCTTGGCACGGTGCTCATGCGCTACGGCTGGCCGGGCAACATTCGTCAGCTCAAAAACGCCGTATATCGCGCGCTGACCCAGCTTGAAGGGTATGAGCTACGTCCGCAGGATATCCTGCTGCCGGATTACGACGCCGGAACGGTATCGGTAGGCGAAGAGGCGATGGAAGGGTCGCTGGACGACATCACCAGCCGTTTCGAGCGTTCTGTGCTGACGCAGCTGTACCGCAGCTATCCCAGCACCCGCAAGCTGGCAAAACGTCTTGGCGTCTCGCACACCGCGATCGCGAATAAGCTGCGTGAGTACGGTTTGAATCATAAGAAAGGTGACGAATAACAAAAAAGCCTCTGCAAAGAGGCTTTTTACTTTACGTTTATTCCTTCGCCATCGGCGTGTTAACGATTTCTGTTTTTGTCTCTCCCTGAATCGACGCAATCCTGCTTTCGACGTCTTTCACCTGCTGCGGGCTGTGCAGCAGGGTATAGGTCAGATCAAACTGCGCGCTGGCGCCTGGCTCCAGCTGCTTAACCCGCTTCTGCTCGCGTTCAATCGTCACGGGGTAGGCGTAGCTGGTACCCGGTTCGATGCCCGTGACATAACCCTGCTTCAGCGTGTCGGTATTTTTCCATAAGGTCAGCACGGGCAGCTGGCGCGTATCAAACTGGATTGATGCGCCTTTATCTCCGGCTTTATTGACCACTGCCGCGAGCGTTTCGTGGTTGTTGTCTGCGAGCGGTTTAATGTTAAAGACCATCTCATCAAAGCCCTTTGTCGGCCCGGCGTAGGTTTGCCAGTCGTTAACGCCCGCTTTGGCGTAGTCATTGAATGGGCTCACGCTCACCGCAGGCGCAAGGAATCGGGCGCCTTCTTCGAGGATTGGCGTGCCGAAGTTGCTGTGATAGATGATTTGGTAATCATGAGGGTAATCTGCATGGTTGGTCAGAACATCATGCAGGCTGAACTGGTTGGTTCCGGGGACGTAGCGCAGTTCTGTCATGGTTTGCAGATCCGCTTTTTTAAAGGTGCTCTCTTTGATCAAACCCCGAACGCGGATCTCATGCGGAGCGGCATCCGCAACCTCGACCTCTACCTGCGATACCGGTGTATTACCGGCTCTGCCATGCAGGGTGTAAATTTGCCCGTCCGCGGTGACCGGGTGCCCTGTCCACTCATAGCCACAGCGCACCATCATCTCGTTGAAACCATCCAGCCAGCCGAGACCGTTGCGGCTTTCAAGATTGATATAAGCCGGATTAACGACCTCTTTGACGGGGGAATTCCAACCCAGTCTGGTGCCAAAGCCTTCTACGTGCAGAAGGTTCATCCCGCGGGTCGGGCTCAGGGTGATGGTGAGGCCATCTTTGCTGCTAATAATGATGACTTTGCTGCCTTCCTGCTTACCGCCATGTAAGACTTTTTGCTCAATGCTGAACGTTTGATCCTTAACTTTCAGCTCGTCACTGGAAATCTTCCAGTTTCCTTTCTCTACGCTGCTTTCAGCGCTTGTCAGCACCCAGGTTTTAGCCGCAGCATGACCAGAAATCAGGACCGCAAGGAGCGTAAAAGCGAATTTAATCTTCATATATTATCCTTTTTGCTGAAACGATTATTTTCTTTCGTAAGCAAATCTAATGTTTAGACAAAAAGGGAAATGTGATGTGCTTCACTGGGGATGAAAATAGGGAATTTTAACGATTATTATGCGTTATTGATCACGCTCATGTTACATATTGCCTAAGTTATTGCATGATTAATGTGACTTACGAGCATTTAAGCTTTAACGATTCAGCTTTGAAGTAATAAAAAACCCCGCCGCAGCGAGGTTGAGAATAAGTTGTATAGAATGCTAAGGACTTATTATGCTTTCAGCACGTCCAGCGCGGCAGTGTAGTCCGGCTCGGTGGTGATTTCGTTAACCAGTTCGCTGAAGACGACGGTGTCGTTTTCATCCAGAACCAGTACAGCACGTGCTGCCAGACCCTTCAGTGGGCCTTCAGCAATGCTGACGCCATATTTCTCGAGGAAATCTGCGCTGCGCAGGGTGGAGAGGGTAATAACGTTGCTCAGGCCTTCGGCACCGCAGAAACGGGACTGGGCAAACGGCAGGTCAGCGGAAATACACAGCACAACGGTGTTGTCCATTTCAGTCGCCAGCTGGTTGAATTTACGCACGGATGCGGCACAAACGCCGGTATCAATGCTTGGGAAAATGTTCAGTACTTTGCGTTTGCCCGCAAACTGAGCCAGTGTGACGTCAGACAGATCTTTAGCCACCAGAGTAAAAGCCTGCGCTTTGCTGCCAGCCTGCGGAATGGAACCTGCTACAGCAACCGGGTTGCCCTGGAAATGAACGAGTTGTGACATAGATATCTTCCTGTTTACATATAGTTAACGTCGGGGCTAGTGTATGCCATCAGCGGATAACACGGCAAACCAAATTTTTCGCCTTACCGGGCCGCAAGGAGTCAGTGATGAGAAGCGTTAAGGTCTATGAAGAAGCCTGGCCATTGCATACCCCGTTTGTGATCTCCCGCGGCAGCCGAAGTGAAGCCAGCGTGGTCGTAGTTGAAATCGAAGAAGAGGGTATGAAAGGCGTCGGGGAATGTACGCCTTACCCGCGCTACGGAGAAAGTCCTGCGTCGGTGATGGCGCAGATCATGACCCTGGTGCCTGACCTGCAAAAAGGGCTCACGCGCGAGGCGTTACAGCAGCGTTTACCCGCCGGGGCGGCGCGCAACGCCATCGACTGTGCGCTCTGGAGCCTTGAAGCCGCTAAGCAGCAAAAATCGCTGACGTCCTTGCTGGGTGTGGTGCTGCCGGAGACCGTCGTGACGGCGCAGACGGTCGTGATTGGTGAGCCGGAGCAAATGGCCGCCAGCGCAAAAGCGCTCTATGACGCCGGGGCCACGCTGTTAAAAGTGAAGCTCGACGATCGTCTGATCAGCGAGCGGATGGTCGCTATTCGCTCGGCGGTGCCCTCAGCCACGCTGATTGTGGACGCCAACGAGTCGTGGCATCCCGAGGGGCTGGCCGCGCGATGCCAGCTGCTGGCCGATCTGGGCGTAGCGATGCTGGAGCAGCCTCTGCCGGTAAAAGAGGATGCAGCGCTGAAGAATTTTATCCATCCGTTGCCCGTGTGCGCGGATGAAAGCTGCCACACCCGCGAAAATTTGAGCGAGCTTAAGGGCTGCTATGAGATGGTCAATATCAAGCTCGACAAGGCAGGCGGACTGACAGAAGCCCTGGCCCTTGCAGCGGAAGCCCGGGCGCAGGGGTTCGCCCTGATGCTGGGATGCATGCTCTGCACCTCCCGGGCGATCGGCGCGGCGCTGCCGCTGGTCAACCAGGTTCGTTTCGCCGATCTGGATGGCCCGACGTGGCTGGCGGTTGACGTTTCACCGGCCCTTAAATTTACCAGCGGCGTGCTTCATCTCTGAGGCTGCCAGCGCAGAAGCTCCATCATCGCTTTTAGGTAAATTTCGCTGGCTTCGTCGGAGGATATCGGCGGGAATTCAGCGGTGATGCAGGGCAGGCTCAAATCGGCACACCAGCTTCCGAATGATCCGGGTGTTTCATACCCCACGCTGGTGACGAGCGGCAGGCCGAAAGCCTGTGCCAGCCACGCGCCCAGGTCGGAGTGACGCGGATCTTCAATGCAGGCCAGCGGATCGTGGAAGGAGACAACCCAGGCGGGGTGGATCTTATGGATAAGCTGGCACAGCGCCTGCGTTTCAGGCTCCGAGCCGGGCTTGTCTCCCGTCAGCAGCACCACGTCCCGCTCCTCGGCTGAGCTGTTCCAGCGATACACCGTTTCTCCGGCGCGCCAGTTTGCCGCCGGGAAATTACGGTTCAGGTCGATCCCCCTCGCATTTGCCCGTAATCCAAGCTGGCAGCCATCCGGATTCACGGCAAGAATCACGTGATGGCGTCGTAATGACGGCGTCAGCGTCCGCAGCGCGCACGAGAGCGTGACGACAGACGAGTTCTCATCACCGTGCGTGCCGGCAATGATCAAACCGCTGTCGCGATCGGCATCGGGTGCCGGGAACCAGATCAGCGATGCGCCTAAAAATGAGCGGCCATATTGTTCAGCGCCCGGAGGAAAGGCGCCGCGTTCCGCGCGTGGTCGGGTGGTTGCCATACGAAATCCTGATAAAAAAGTCTCTACTGGCAGTGTTGTGCAAAAGCCGCTGTTAATCAAATAGTTTCCGTAACGGCTGAGAATTGCCTTAAATCACTATTCAGGCGTAAGTTATTTGCATTTCTTATTGTCGAAACAAATAATTACGCATCTGCTTGTTACCTGAATTTATTAAAGGGGATCTTATGAAGCATCCTGTTTCGCGTCTTTTTACCGCACTGTGTCTGTGCGGGCTCTCTACACTCTCATACGCTGCTGATGTGCCGCAGGGCACGGTACTGGCGCAAAAACAGGAGCTGGTCAGGCATATTAAAGACGAACCTGCCTCGCTCGATCCGGCAAAAGCGGTGGGGTTGCCCGAGATTCAGGTGATTCGCGATCTTTTCGAAGGGCTGGTGAATCAGAACGAGAAGGGGGAACTCACTCCGGGCGTGGCGACGCGCTGGCAGAGCAACGATAACCGTATCTGGACGTTCACCCTGCGTGACAACGCGAAATGGTGTGACGGTACGCCCGTCACCGCGCAGGATTTTGTCTACAGCTGGCAGCGTCTGGTTGACCCGAAAACCACGTCTCCGTTTGCCTGGTTTGCGGCGCTGGCGGGTATCAACAACGCGCAGGCCATTATCGATGGTAAAGCGGCGCCTGACACCCTGGGCGTGACGGCGGTGGATGCCAGAACCTTACGCGTCCAGCTGGACAAACCGCTACCGTGGTTCAGCAACCTGACGGCAAACTTTGCCTTCTATCCGGTACAAAAAGCGAACGTTGAAAGCGGTAAAGAGTGGACGCGTCCGGGTGCCCTGGTGGGCAATGGCGCATACGTCCTGAACGACCGCGTGGTGAATGAAAAACTGGTTGTCGTTCCGAATACTCACTACTGGGACAATGCGAAAACAGTCCTGCAAAAAGTGACCTTCATTCCGATCAATCAGGAATCATCCGCCACCAAACGCTATCTGGCGGGGGATATTGATATCACCGAATCGTTCCCGAAAAACATGTATCAGAAGCTCCTGAAGGACATTCCGGGACAGGTGTATACGCCGCCTCAGCTCGGAACCTATTACTACGCGTTTAACACGCAAAAGGGCCCGACGGCCGATGCACGGGTTCGTCTTGCCCTGAGCATGACCATCGATCGCCGCATTATGGCGGAGAAGGTATTAGGTACCGGTGAGAAGCCGGCCTGGCATTTCACGCCTGACGTGACGGCGGGCTTCACGCCTGAACCTTCACCGTTCGAGCAGATGTCGCAGCAGGAGCTGAATGCTCAGGCGAAAACCTTGCTCCAGGCCGCAGGCTACGGTCCTCAGCGTCCGCTGAAGTTGACCCTGCTGTACAACACCTCGGAAAACCACCAGAAAATCGCCATTGCGGTGGCGTCAATGTGGAAGAAAAATCTCGGTGTGGACGTCAAGCTGCAAAACCAGGAGTGGAAAACCTATATCGACAGCCGTAATACCGGTAATTTTGATGTGATCCGCGCGTCATGGGTAGGCGATTACAACGAGCCATCGACCTTCCTGTCCCTGCTGACCTCAACCCACAGCGGCAATATCTCGCGTTTCAATGAGCCAGCCTACGATAAAATTATCCATCAGGCGACGCTGGAAACCACGGCGAAAGCGCGTAATACGGACTACAACATGGCGGAGAAAATCCTCATGGAGAAAGCGCCCATCGCGCCAATTTATCAGTACACCAATGGTCGTCTGATTAAGCCCTGGGTGAAAGGCTACCCCATCAATAACCCGGAAGACGTGGCGTATAGCCGGACAATGTATATTGAGAAACACTGACGCCCAGGACCTAACTACTACAAAATCCAGAACTGGCGCGGAGTACAGCGCCAGTTGCTCCTTCTGATCCTCTCCCGCCACAGCAGAAAATAACACTTTCCTGACGATACTCGCGCTGATATTTATCAGGCGATTCAAAAAACACAATACGTAATTGTGGGTAAAAATTGCATGTGTTGAAAATCGCCATCTACACTTGAACAAAATAATATCTTGTGTTCTGCATATTAAAAACATGCAGTAACTCCAGTGAGGTCAATATGTCTTTCACTAACAGAGAGTTGCGTGAACTTGTCGAAACACAATTAAAATATACGTTATGCGTTAGCCTGGACAAGGCTACCAACGGCGATATATTCAATGCTGTGGCGCTGGCAGTGCGGTATTTTCAGCAAGATCGCTTTCTCGATAGTCAGGCCCGGCAGCGCGCTGAAAAGAAAAAACGCGTTTATTATCTCTCAATGGAATTTTTACTCGGGCAGTCATTGCGTAACAACCTGATGAATATGAATTTGCTAGATGATATGCGTCAGGTTGTCAATGAGCTCGGATTTGATTTTGATAATATTTTTGATGAAGAACCCGATGCGGCACTTGGGAATGGGGGTTTAGGGCGCCTGGCCGCCTGCTTCATCGATTCTATGGCTACGTTAGATATTGCTGCTTCAGGGCATGGTATCAAATACGAGTATGGTTTATTCAGGCAGACGTTTGAGAATGGTCAGCAAGTCGAACATCCAGATGACTGGCATTCCATGCACTCCCCCTGGCTAGTTGAACACCATAGCCAGGCTATGCTGATCCCCATTGGTGGTTTCATTGAACATTCAGATGATGTTAATGGTAATTACAATCCAATGTGGATGGGATGGAATACCATCGTAGGCATTCCTAATGATTATTTCGTTTCTGGTTACAGAGGTAACACCACTAATAAACTTCGTTTATACAGTGCCGTAGCTTCTAACTCTTTCAATATTCATATTTTCAATCATGGTGATTATATAAAAGCAGTTAGTGAAAAAATAGCTTCTGAAAATATCTCAAAAATACTCTATCCTTCTGATGAAATTCTCTCAGGTAAGGAGCTCAGACTTACTCAGGAGTATTTTCTTGTGGCATGTACTTTGCGTGATATTTTTCGTGAATATACTGAAATTGAAACGGATATTTCTTTATTGCCGAAGCATGTTGCTATCCAGCTTAATGATACGCATCCCGCGCTGGCTGTTGTCGAGTTGATGCGAATACTTGTAGATGAACATAACCTTCCCTGGCACCAGGCCTGGGATATCACCCAAAGAACCTGTGCATACACGAACCACACGCTGATGCCTGAGGCCCTGGAAACCTGGCCAGTGGCGTTGTTTGAAAAACTGTTGCCGCGGCACTTGCAGATTATTTTTGAGATTAACCACCGTTTTCTTGCGGATGTCGCCTCCCGATGGCCAGACAAACCGCATTTGTTGACCTCCTTGTCTCTGTTTTCGGGGGACAACGAGAAAAGTATCAGGATGGCAAATCTTGCCATCGTCGGGAGTCATTGTGTAAATGGGGTGGCGATGCTCCATTCCGAGCTTATCAAAACGCACCTGGTTCCCGATTTTTATTTTATTACGCCAGATAAATTCATTAATCAGACCAACGGCATTACACCGCGCAGATGGTTGCAGCAGGCTAACCCAAATCTTGCCGCGTTTCTGAATCAGCAATTGGGTACCCGATGGCCGACGGATTTACATATGCTTCGACAGCTGGAGAAGCATGCGGATGATACGGGGGTGATCGATCATATCCGCGGCATTAAATTCAAAAATAAATCCGCGCTGAGCCAGATTGTTTCACAACGTTATGGGATTATGTTGGACCCTATGGCAATGTTTGATTGTCAGGTAAAACGCATTCACGAATACAAGCGCCAGCTTCTGAATATTCTTCACGTCATTTCTCTCTATATTGATATTAAAGAGAATGGGAGAACCATAGCGCCTAAGGTGCATCTTTTTGCAGGTAAAGCGGCACCCGGTTATCGAATGGCAAAGCTTATTATTCAGTTAATTAATGCTGTTGCGAATAAAATCAACAGCGATGCGCGTATTGCCGGACAGCTGAAAGTCATTTTTCTTGAGGATTACAAAGTCTCCTTAGCCGAAAGCATAATACCGGCAACAGACCTGTCTGAACAGATATCCACAGCAGGTACGGAGGCATCTGGAACCAGTAATATGAAGTTCGCGCTGAATGGTGCGTTAACAATGGGTACGTATGATGGTGCCAACATAGAAATTCTTAATGCTGTTGGGGTAGAAAACTTCTATCTTTTCGGCGCGACGGCTGAAGAAATCAATGAAATGCGTTCAAATGGCGATAATAATCGTTTCTATCGTCAGAGCGATCCTCGAATGATGCGTATAGTGGATACGCTTATTTCTGGCGAATTTACCGCCGATCGTGAAATTTTTGCACAGCTACACCATATGTTGACAACAGCCGATCATTATTGTCATCTGCTGGATTTTGACAGCTACAGTCAAACCCAACGTCAGGCAATGGCGGATTTTGAACATCCGCGCCAGTGGCATCGAAAAGCGTTGCTAAATATTAGCCGAATGGGGGAGTTTTCGAGTGACAGAACCATTCAGGGATATGCAAGGGATATTTGGGGAATAAATTGCTGAGGGTCATGCTTCCGGTTGCCTTCCGGGAGCGATGCCGGTGCACTAAGATCTGCATTCGGGAACACGTTACGCCTGATGTGAGGGTGATTATGAACTTTGAAATACAGAGTGAAAATGACGTACAGATTGTCGTTCCGCTGGTTCGCAGGCTGGATGCTTCTGTCGAGCAGACCTTTAAGCAGCAGGTGCTGGAGGTGATTGAAAAAAGCAATAAAAAGATATTGCTGGATTTCAGCCACGTAGATTTTATTGACAGCAGCTGTCTCGGCGCGCTGGTATCCATACTCAAGAGTTTAAACGGCAAGGGTGAGCTGGTGCTGTGTTCGCTTAACAGCAATACAAACGATCTCTTTAAGCTGACCAGGATGGATCGTATTTTTTCTATTAAGGCCAATCGGCAGGATGCCCTGCAGGTGTTGATGGGCTAATATCACAGCGCTCTTCGGGGAGAAAGCGGGATTTGCCAACGGTTAAAACGAGAACTGACGCATTCTCGCGCCAGTCCTGAAAACATGGCTCCGCTCCACCCGCACGGTATTCGCTCGGGCTGATACCGGCGCGCTATTGTGCTAATAACGCACTAAACTTCGCCAGCCACTGCGGATGCGCGGGCCAGGCGGGAGCCGTCACCAGGTTGCCGTCTACGTGGGCCTGATCGATGCCGATAGTGGCGTAGTGTCCTCCGGCGAGGCGCACCTCAGGCGCGCAGGCCGGGTAGGCGCTACAGGTTCGTCCTTTCAGGATGCCCGCGGCAGCGAGCAGCTGCGGGCCGTGGCACACTGCCGCAATCGGCTTACGCGCGGCGTCAAATGCCTGCACCAGCTTTAACACGTCCTCATTTAGCCGCAGATACTCGGGCGCTCTCCCGCCGGGGATGAGCAGCGCGTCGTAATCCTGTTCCTTGACGGTGGAAAAGTCGGCGTTGAGGGTAAAGCGGTGACCGGGTTTTTCGCTATAGGTCTGGGCGCCGTCGAAATCATGGATTGCCGTCATGATGTAGTCGCCCTTTGGTTTGTTGGGACAGACTGCATCTACTTGATGGCCAATCATCTGCAAAGCCTGAAAAGGCACCATGGTCTCGTAATCTTCGGCGTAGTCGCCAACCAGCATCAGGATCTTCTTGCTCATCATTCCTCACCTTTTTCAATAAAGATGATTAAGATATAGCCTGGCGTGGCTGAATTGCCGGAAATAAAAAAGCCCGTCAGAGCACGGGCAACATAAGCAAATGAATAAGTGATTCGTTATCAACGTTGTTGGAGGATAACGCCGCGTATTTTACGCGGCTGTAAGGGAAGCAGATACCTGACATATTCGGTAGGTGAAACAAGCGATTAAACGTGCGTTACGGTGCGTCGAAGGTCGGGTAAAGGCTATTTTCAAGGAATTCGACGAGATACCAGACCTCACCGCTAAAAATAAACCAGAAGCCAAATATAATAAGGAGTAAAATAATTAAGGTGAGTATTATTTCTGTTTTTCCCATTGCAGCTTTAACCCACCTGAAGCTAATTGATTCGAGGTGGGCATTGTAGCGGGGCTTTACTGGATACTCCAGTTTCATGCAGCAAGGACTTTATTGCGTCCGTCATTTTTAGCGCGATACAGGGCATCGTCCACACGCTTAAACAGCTCATCAATACTCTCCCCCTGATCGTGCCGCGCCACGCCAATGCTGACGGTAAACCGCGGTAAGCCCGGAATCGTAATGCGGGCTACGGCTGCACGGATCGACTCGGCAATCTGCAACGCGGTGTCGAGAGAAGTGCGCGGCAGCAGAATTACGAACTCTTCGCCACCCCAGCGGAACACCATGTCGCCCTCCCGACTACAGGCTTCGAGCGTTCGCGAGAGGGCGATAAGCACCTCATCACCTTTCAGATGACCGAACAGATCGTTAATATTTTTGAAATGGTCGGTATCCACCAGCAGCAGGCTAAATTGCTGTTGCGCTGGAAGATAATTGAGGCTGTTTTGATCGGTAATGGCATAGAACTGGCGCCGGTTGAGTAGCCCGGTCATGGAGTCACGTAACGCCGCATGCTCCAGCTCCTGCTCCAGCCTTTTCTGCTCGGTGATATCGTGAATGATGCACAGCATCAGCTTGTCGCCGTAGATCTCAATGGGCCCGGCATACGTCTGAACGTGGCGGGTGGATCCATCGGCCAGGCGGTGAACAAAATTGAGCGGCTTATGACCACCGGGCAGCGCGGCAATCGCCGTCATAATGGGCATCACATCCCGCCCCAGGGTATTAATTTCCCAGGTATGCTTACTGCACATGTCGTCGTGTGAATAGCCATAAAAATTGAGTGCAGCCAGATTCGCATCGACGATTTGACCATCGCGGGCAGGATCGATCAGCAGCATCGGGGCGCTGTTGGTCAGAAAAAAGCGCGCATAAAATCCCTGTTTTTTCCGCCGGTAGGTGGCGGAACGGCTGGCCTTCAATCCTGAGAGTAATTGTGGTGAGGTCCCCTCGAAAACAATCACGTCACCCCAGGGGGCGTAGTGGGCAAGCGAGAGACGACAGCTTAACGGCGTATTCTGGCCATCCCAGCTGATTGTCCAGATTTCGACGATCTCCTGATCTGTTTTCAGTTCAGGTACATACATCGACAGGAGGGGTTGCGCATTCGCAGAATAGGTGCCTTTGCGCAGGTCATCGAGCGTTTTATCCCCCATGACCTGCGTTGCGGCCACATTCGCAAAAATGATCTGTTCCGACACGGGTGAAATGAGCCACACGGGTGTTTTAATTACATTCAACGCATCAAAACAAGGTTGCGACATAGGCATTTCCTGTTCATTGGCACACTGTGGCTGACATGTATGACAGAATTGACTCGCGTGTACTGCTTTGAAACATACTCCACTTCATCCCGTCAGGCATGATTTTTTTGTGAAGCAAATGCGTTTTCCGAATGAATTTTACCAATTGGTATAATTTGTTTGTCCGAGTTTATTTGCAGCAGCAGCCACGGTACCTGTTCGGCAGGTAAGGGGCGGGAGAAAAGGTACCCCTGCAGATAATCGCAGCCGAGACGGGTGAGGACCGCCTCCTGTTCTTCCGTTTCGATCCCTTCTGCCACCACATTCATTTCCATGGTCCGGGCGATACTGATGATGGTTTCAACCAGCTTGTAGCTTTTTTCATTTTCCAGCATCGAGGTTACGAAGCTTCTGTCGATCTTAAGTTCTTTAGCCGGAAGCACGCTCAGCATCAGCAGGTTGGAATAGCCCGTACCGAAATCATCAATCGAGACGGTGATCCCTGCGTGATTAAACGTATTGAGCAACTCAATGCTGCGGTCGAGATTTTTAAGTGCGGTGCTCTCAGTTACCTCAAGGATCAGCCGGGACGGAGACAAGTTATATTTTTCCAGCATCGACGAGATGATAGGGAAAATGTCCGGCTGTTCGAACTGGACGGGGGATAGGTTAAGCGACAACGTCCACTGGCTGAACCCTTGTTCAGTCCAGAAATGCAGCTGCCGGCATGCCGCTTCAATGGCCCAGTTGCCCACCGGGATAATTAAGCCTGTTTGCTCGAGCGAGGGGATAAACAGACCTGGCAGTACAACGCCTTGCTCAGGATGCCGCCAGCGCAGAAGGGCTTCAAAACCATGAATGGTTTTCTCTCCCGCATGCCAGGTGGGCTGGTACCACAGTTCAAACTGATCGCGTTCAAGCGCCTGAGAAAGTTCCTGCAGGAAACCGGGTTTCGCCGGGATCGCTGTTGACATCTCGGACTGATAAATCGCCCAGCCGTTGCGCCCATCGTCTTTGACATGATGTAAGGCTGCATCCGCCTTAAGTTTGAGCTCGTGCAGCGTTTCGCCATCCTGAGGATAGAGGCTGACGCCCGCGCTGATCGTCGTGCTCAACGTATGTCCGCAAACAGACAGAGGGCGTCGTACATCCCCGAGCAGTGAAGTGAGCAGGGCGTTGAGCTTGTCGTCATCACATTCCGGCACCAGCAGGATAAAGGCGTCTCCTCCCAGTCTTGCCAGGGTCATCTCACGCGTGAGTCGGGCCGTGATGCGCTGTGCGACGGTGATCAATAACTCATCGCCGACGCTGTGACCCCAGGTATCGTTGACGCGTTTGAAATGATCGACGTTCAGGAAAATGACGGCAAATTGCCTGTTACTCAGCAACGCGCTGCGCAGGCAGTCCTGCATACGGAGATCCATCTGGTGGCGATTCGCGAGTCCGGTGAGCGCGTCAAAGCGCGCCTGTAGCTCAAGCTGACGATTGAGCTGCCGCAGATTGTCCGTCAGCCGGCCGGTACGTCGGTGAGAATCGACAAGGGAAATAATTAACATCACGCCAAGCAGGCAGAGCGTGGTGACCGAAACCCAGATGGATAACCCCAGTTCGCCGATCCCGCCGGGGAGGGTATGCGACATTTCCGGGTAATGCGCGGCACTCATGCCGGTATAGTGCATCGCACAAATGGCGGCGGCCATGACCAGGGCCGCGAGAAGACGATCGATAAAGACGCCTTTGTGTTTATCTCGCAGACGGAAAGCCAGCCGCAGCGCCGTGCCGGAAGCCACCACGGCAATGACCACGGACAACCCCACAATACGGCGATCCCAGATGATGCTGCCATCCAGCATCAGGGCCGCCATACCGATATAGTGCATGGATACTACGCCTGCGCTCAGGATCGCGGTGGCAACGATGGGGCGAAAAAGAGACCGTTTTTTTCCCGCGACGGCAATATCAAGGGCCGTGGTCGACGCAATAACCGCGACGCCTAGCGATGCAAGGGTTAACCAGAGGTCGTAGCTCATCATCATGGGCATTTGCATCGACAGCATGCCGATAAAGTGCATCGACCAAATGCCAATGCCCAGCGTAACCCCACCGGCAATACGCCAGAACAGGGCAGCCTTTCGGCTGGAAAGGGGGATCTTTCCGGCGCTGTCCAGCGCCACAAAGGAGGCGATAAACGCCACCAGATAAGAGATAGCGATTAACACAGGGTCCCACGATATATTGAGCATTATGCAATCCCACGCCTGAGAGGGTTACCGATTTCGCCTGCCGGGTACATCTTTATCGGGCAACGAACATGCGCATTCAAACCATATTAGTTATTTATCGTGAAAAATGACCAGTCATATTAATACTCTAAAACTTATTAAGAATATAAAATATATTCCATTGTTAATGTATTAAGCATTGCTAAACAAAAACGAATAAAAGTAGCAAAGCTCCTTAAATATGAGGGCGATCGTATCGTCTCACCGCGGGCGATACTATCGCTTAAGATGGCGAGAGACCAGTATCACAGCATCCTGCGCAGAACATTTTCACTAATACACTCTTTTTGTCTGACTTAAGGCAAATCTCAGGATGCTAACGGCGAAAAAACAAACCCGTGAAGTTTGCGAGGAAAAACGTCTGAGCCAATGCTATAAGTCTTAATGCCGACCAAAATATAAAACGTGGGTATTATCATGCTAAAAAATATTAGTGTCAGGACCTTTATTATTGGGTTCCTTTTATCTCTTTTTTTGGTGAATGCAGGTGTCGTTGTTCTATTTTCCAGCAATCCTTCTCTCTTTATTTCGCTTAATGTCATCAACTTCATTGCGCTATTTTTGCTCTGGGTCTATATGACGAAGTATCTTGTGACGCCGATCAATACGGTGAAGAAGAGTATTGAAGAGGTGACAGCAGGTAATCTTGGTGTCTCTATCCCTGAATTTGGCAATAACTGTGCCGGCCGACTCATCCCGGGGATAAACAGCCTCTCCGGCAACATTGCGACGCTGGTGCGCGAGATCAGGGCGTCGTCGCAGACCGCGATGACCTTATCGGATCAACTCTCGGCACGTAGCGCTCAGCTTTCGGTGAAAACCGAGCAGCAGTCTGCGTCTTTAGTGCAAACCGCAGCCAGCATGGAGCAAATGGCGGCGAGTACTAAAAACAATGCCGATAACACCCGCCTGGCGAGCGAACAAGCTAATGTGGCGACGCTGCAGGCGCGCAAGGGTGGGGAGCTGATGGGGCAGGTCGCCAACAATATGCAGTCCATTACCGAATGCGCCCAGCAGATGACGGAGATTATTTCGTTGATTGACGGCATTGCGTTCCAGACCAATATTCTGGCGCTCAACGCGGCCGTTGAGGCGGCAAGGGCAGGCGATCATGGAAAAGGTTTTTCTGTCGTTGCGGAAGAGGTAAGAAACCTGGCACACCGCAGCGCAGAGGCCGCGAAGAATATCAAAGCGCTGATTGAAGTCACCAGCAGTAACGTCACGCAGGGCGCTACCGTTGTTTCGCAGGCAGAGAAGAATATGCATGAAATCGTGACGGGCTCGGGGAATGTCAGTCGCTTAATGGACGACATTTCCGCGTCGACGTCAGAGCAGGAAAAAGGCATTTCTCAGATCACGCTGGCCCTTTCGGAGCTGGAGCGGGTCACGCAAAGCAACGTGGCGATGGCTGAGGAACTCAACGGATCCTCTGATGTCCTGCGCAATCAGGTCATTGAGCTGCAGGCCCGCACGCGTAATTTCAGACTTGACCAGGGCTCTTCTTCCTCATTACCAGGCGGCTCGGCATCCTTCTTCCAGCGGCCAGAGCACTCACTCTGACTGAATCTCAAAGCCTGGCATGCCAGGCTTTTTTTTACGCCTCTGTCCAGCATGTACATTTCCTGAACGATATCAGCGCGATGGGAGACATAGTTGTTGCTTAACCCCCGATGGACGCTAGACTGACACCAAAAGAGCTTAAAAGGTGGAGGCGCTGTGGAAAGCATTAAAGGATCTGAACTTAACGTTCCTGACGCAGTTTTTGCGTGGGTGCTGGACGGCCGCGGCGGTGCGCGACCGCTGGAAGATAATGATGTGATCGACAGTGCGCATCCCTGCTGGCTACATCTGAACTATACCCACCCGGACAGCGCTGACTGGCTCGCTTCGACCCCGCTCTTGCCAAATAACGTGCGCGATGCGCTGGCGGGTGAAAGCCTGCGGCCGCGCGTGAGCCGAATGGGGGACGGTACGCTGATCACCCTGCGCTGCATTAACGGCAGCACGGATGAACGTCCGGACCAGCTGGTTGCGATGCGGGTATATATGGACGATGGACTGATTGTCTCCACCCGACAGCGTAAAGTCCTGGCGCTGGATGACATCGTAAACGATCTGAAAGAGGGCACCGGGCCGATCGACTGCGGCAGCTGGCTGGTGGACGTCTGTGACGCGCTTACCGATCACGCGAGCGAATTTATCGAAGAACTGCACGACAAAATCATCGACCTGGAAGATAACCTGCTCGATCAGCAGATCCCGCCGCGCGGTTTTCTGGCCCTGTTGCGTAAGCAGCTAATTGTGATGCGCCGCTATATGACGCCGCAGCGCGACGTGTACGCGCGTCTGGCCAGCGAAAGACTTGCCTGGATGAATGACGATCAGCGACGCAGAATGCAGGATATTGCTGACAGGCTGGGGCGCGGGCTGGACGAGATTGATTCCTGTATTGCCAGAACGGCGGTGATGGCGGACGAGATCGCGCAGGTGATGCAGGAGTCGCTGGCGAGAAGAACCTACACGATGTCCCTGATGGCGATGGTCTTTTTGCCCAGCACGTTTCTTACCGGGCTGTTTGGCGTAAACCTGGGCGGTATCCCGGGCAATGCCTATCGCTATGGTTTTACCGCGTTTTGCGTCATGTTAGTTGTTTTGATAGGCGGTGTTGCATGGTGGTTGCATCGTAGTAAATGGCTGTAAATTTACGCTTTTTCCAGCTTTTACCGGGATCAAAACGCTCTTTTAATTGAGCGAAGTCAATAAACATCTACCCCGTAAGGTGCAATATTACTCCCGCAGGTGAATGCAACGTCAAGCGATGGGCGTTGCGCTCCATATTGTCTTACTTCCTTTTTTGAATTACTGCATAGCACAATTGATTCGTACGACGCCGACTTCATAGTCGGCTTTTTTTTGCCTCCTGATTCTCAACGTCTACCCTAAAAGGGACGACAGTAAATTCTGGAGGGAATGATGAGCATCCTGAACGCTCTGCTACTGCAACAATCGCGTCAATCCGATCCTATCCCCAGCGATCCGGTGCCCATGCCCGATCCCATCCCGCGCCCACAGCCAATGCCCGACCCGCCGCCAGATGAAGAACCGATTAAATTGTCGCATCGAACCGCGAGATCTGCGAGGATACGCGCCATCTGACTGCAAAGATGACCACGAGAGACTATTGTGACCGCTTTTTCTACCCTGAATGTTTTGCCCGCTGCCCAGCTCGATAACCTCAACGAGCTGGGATACCTCACGATGACGCCTGTTCAGGCGGCCGCGTTGCCTGCCATCCTCGAGGGCCGTGACGTGCGCGTACAGGCGAAAACGGGCAGCGGGAAAACGGCGGCATTCGGCCTCGGCCTGTTGCAGCATATTGATGCGGCGCTTTTTCAGACCCAGTCTCTGGTGCTGTGCCCGACCCGCGAACTGGCAGATCAGGTTGCGGGTGAACTGCGTCGCCTGGCGCGTTTCCTGCCCAATACCAAGATTTTAACCCTCTGCGGCGGACAGCCGTTCGGCGCGCAGCGTGATTCACTCCAGCATGCGCCGCACATTATTGTCGCCACGCCTGGCCGCCTGCTCGATCATCTGCAAAAAGGCACCGTCTCGCTGGATGCGCTACAAACGCTGGTCATGGATGAGGCCGATCGCATGCTGGACATGGGCTTCAGCGATGCGATTGACGAGGTGATCCGTTTCGCACCCACCGACCGTCAGACGCTGCTGTTCTCTGCAACCTGGCCGGACGCTATCGCCGCCATCAGCGGGCGCGTGCAGAAAAATCCACTCACCATTGAAATCGACAGCGTAGATGCGCTGCCCGCTATCGAGCAGCAGTTCTTTGAAACCTCACAGCAGGGGAAAATTCCGCTCCTGCAGAAATTGCTGAGCCAGCATCAGCCTGCCTCCTGCGTGGTGTTCTGTAATACCAAAAAAGACTGTCAGTCGGTCTGTGATACCCTCAATGCCGCCGGGCAGAGCGCACTGTCGCTGCATGGCGATCTGGAACAGCGCGATCGCGATCAGACGCTGGTTCGATTCGCTAACGGCAGCGCCCGTGTTCTTGTCGCAACCGACGTCGCTGCGCGCGGTCTGGATATTAAATCCCTTGAGCTGGTGGTGAACTTTGAGCTGGCGTGGGATCCCGAAGTGCACGTGCACCGTATTGGCCGTACCGCACGTGCAGGAAACAGCGGTCTGGCGATCAGCCTCTGCGCACCGGAAGAGGCGCAGCGCGCCAATATTCTCTCTGAGATGCTGCAGATGAAGCTGAACTGGATGAATGCCCCTGCTGGCGTCAGCCTGGTGCCGCTGGAAGCCGAAATGGCGACGCTTTGCATTGATGGCGGTAAAAAAGCCAAGATGCGTCCAGGTGACGTATTAGGCGCGCTGACCGGAGATGTGGGACTGGACGGAGCGGATATCGGTAAGATTGCGGTTCATCCGGCGCATGTCTACGTAGCGGTTCGCCAGGCGGTGGCCCATAAGGCATGGAAGCAGCTGCAGAACGGGAAAATTAAGGGTAAAACCTGTCGCGTACGTCTGCTGAAATAAAGAATGAAGCGTCTCAGAAGGTGTTTCTGAGACGCTACTCGCTTACTTCACTTCAAGCACGTTCAGACGCAGCTCTTCAAACTGATTGTCATCTTCTTCCGGCTGCCAGCCGGCTGGCTGCATGGGAATATCTTCCCGGTCAAACGCCAGATCGCCGCCATTCACCACGTCTGAGTCATGGTTGATGCCTTTGAAGTCGAACAGTTCCACATCCGCGAGATGGGAAGGGACAACGTTCTGCATCGCGCTGAACATAGTTTCGATACGACCCGGATAACGCTTATCCCAGTCGCGCAGCATATCGCCAATCACCTGACGCTGCAGGTTCGGCTGAGAGCCGCAAAGGTTACATGGAATGATCGGGAACTCTTTAGCCTGAGAAAAACGCTCAATGTCTTTTTCACGACAGTAGGCAAGCGGGCGGATCACAATGTGTTTACCGTCATCGCTCATCAGTTTAGGCGGCATGCCTTTCATTTTGCCGCCGTAGAACATATTGAGGAACAGCGTTTGCAGGATATCGTCGCGGTGATGGCCCAGCGCAATTTTGGTCGCGCCCAGCTCCGTCGCGGTACGATACAGAATGCCGCGGCGCAGGCGAGAGCACAGAGAGCAGGTGGTTTTCCCTTCCGGGATTTTCTCTTTCACAATACCGTAGGTATTTTCTTCGACGATTTTGTACTCAACGCCCAGCTTCTCGAGGTATTCCGGCAGAATGTGCTCCGGGAAACCCGGTTGCTTCTGATCAAGGTTGACCGCCACCAGGGAAAATTTCACCGGCGCACTTTGCTGAAGATTACGCAGGATCTCCAGCATGGTGTAGCTGTCTTTACCCCCTGACAGGCAAACCATGATGCGGTCGCCTTCTTCAATCATGTTGAAGTCTGCAATGGCTTCGCCCACGTTACGGCGCAGTCGCTTTTGCAGTTTATTCAGGTTGTATTGCTCTTTTTTGTTAATCTCTTGATTCTCTTGCATTGAGTACTACCTTCGGAGCCAGCAGGGGCAAAAATTGTATGCCGCGTATGGTACGGATTCCGGCGGCGAATACCAGCACGTTTTGCAGCTGCGTTAAATCTGGAGCCGATACTCGATAAAGAGTAGTAGGCCTTCTGTATGCCCTTGCGCATCCTGGGCATGAAAACAAATCGCAGGTTTTGATATTCCATCGCACCATACTCACGGTGATGAAAAACAATCTCGGTTTTGGGCTGTAACGAAGTCAGCGTACGCTGTGCCTTCAAGGCCTCTAGTGCTGGCTCTAATAGCGTGATAACTCGATCACCTGCATCGGTTTTTGGTGGGACGAACATTCCTAGCGCATTAAGGTTGCGCTGGTATATGAGCCGTACCTTTTCCCAGTCGATATCTTCCCAGGCAAGAGCTGCAAGCTCTCCATGACGGACACCAGTATAAACTGCGAACGTCCACATATTGAGGCTTTGCCCACGCTCGGATTCCGCAAGCAAACTAAACTCCTGCTTCGTTAAAGGATCCGGTTTTACTTTCCCTTTGTGTAGTTTCTTGATCCCTTCAAAAGGTTTGCCACTGATAAAGCCAGATTTGTGTGCAAACCGAAGAAGGGAGCACAGAAGCGATATATAGTTGTTTACGGTACGCACAGTGCGTCCCTGTTTGTTACTTCTGGGATTTGCCAGGTAAAGTGTCTCACCGTTCAACAGCTCCTTTCTGTATTTAAGAATGTCGCTGTGGCGTATAGTTGAAACAGGCGTATCTCCGTTAATGATGTGCATTAACGTACCGAGTTGTGAGCGCGTCTTACGCATGGTATTCGCGCTAATTTCGGTTTCTTTAATGCTCGTCCACAGTTCACACAGCTCTGAAAAGGTTTGAACTGAAACAGTGGTTACGGTTTTTTTTGCTCTGGACGATGAAGGAAAGCGCTGGTGGTAATCAAACTCTCCAAGGTTGATCTCACTAACGATCACAGCCCGAAGATTCCCGGCTTTTTTGATGTTCGCCGGGGTGTTAATCCAACCTTTGAGAATTTCGCGGCAACGCTTTCCCCGGTACATAAACCAGATACAAATCTTATTGTTTCTGATTTCGACACCTGTAGGCAAAGCTGCCATCTTACGCATCCCTTATTAACTGATTAATTCTCGGATAGTTGTACCAGGTTGTGCCACGCAAGGTTTTTTCTCCGGAAGGAGAAACTCGTTTAAAATGGACACCTTCCACCCAACAGCCCTGGCGATACTTCTCAATCTGTCGTTCGGTCAGGCCTGTTTTTTCTGTGAGCCTGGCGCCAACAACCCATTCTTCGTTAAAAATTACCTGCGACATGGTTCACCTCAGGTAGCGCCGCCAGCGTGAAGCAGTGCGATGGCTGCAAAGGGGCAGGGTTTATTGACGCTGAGGTTTTCAGCATGAAGTCCCACATTCCGGCAAAAGAGAAGAAATTCGTGAAGATGTCGCTGAGTATGGGTGTCGAAGATATTCGACCTTCTGAGTATGAGGTTCGGAGGCAGGTCAGGGAGGTAGCGCGCGTTCTATGCCCTCAGTGTAAGGGTAAGAAGGTTGTAAGTTGCGCCTGTAAAGATTGCCATGGACGCGGGAAAGCCTTTAATCAGGCTCTTACAGAACGCAGGGCGTTCCGGTTCTGACCGATTGTAAGCGCTGCAGCGGGCGCGGGTATGAACGAATTCCATCAACTGAGGCTTACGCCGCGATGTGCCAGATAACGGATGCAATCACCCTCGATACCTGGAAGAAGTCTGTTAAGCCATTCTACGATCAGTTGATTACAAAGTTTGACATCGAAGAGGCATGGGCAGAAGCGCAGCTCAAGAAGATAACTAAATAGGGCATGAATTTATCGTGAGCTATTTACTTTTCCCGAAACTGTGGTAATTTTGCTCTAATGATGGGTTATTGCCTTCGTTTAAAGCCCTGCGGTTAACCCCGTGGGGCTTTTTGCTTCTGGCGATTTATGAATTATTGAAGAGCTAGCGCTGTAACGGAAAAATAAGCGATGCTTCGCTAGCTGCGAGCCTTTTAGTATCCATGGAAGAATAAGCGAATCTTCAAGCCGATAAACTTCAACACTGGCCAGACATAATGTTGGATTAAATATAGGACAGGTGGAACAACTAATGTCGCACCGGTTGCGCAGAGTGCGTATACCGCCGAGTCCTTTGCGATTAATGAGTAATTTAGGTTAAGTGTTTCAAGATTAATTGCATTGGCTGTACTCGAACCTACAAATCCAGAGCCAAAAACAACCAGAAACACATAAAGTGATACTGTTATGAGCCTTAAAATTAACCGAATGTATTTCACGATGAACACCTGCTGATTGATGTCATCGTTTTACACAAATGCCATCTGTTTAGCTAGCTTATAGGTCGCTTGGTTCTAAATAATATCCTGTTCATTGCCTTACCCTCACATTGCCAGCCTGTCGCTGGCTTTTTTATTTCAGGCTCCAAGAACCATCATCGACACGCCTTCTTGTTAAATCGTCCCGACGGACTGACCCTTTTCAAACACACAGCACCCGCTAACTACGCGAGGTGAGAGTATGTATCGCATGGACAAACTAACCACAGGTGCTGCTTACGGCGCTTCAGCCGGTAGCATCCTAAACGGCATGCTGAATGCCTACAGTCCCGAACAGTGGAACGCTATCGGCGTGCTGGTGGGCATCATTGTTGCCGTACTGACGTATCTAACAAATCTCTATTTCAAAATCCGCGAAGACAACCGCCGCAGTAGGAACCGAGATGAACCCGACACTCAGAAATAAGCTGGTGGGCGCCATTGTTGGCGGATCAGGTGCAATCTCTATTGCAGCTGTCATGCTGGGCAATGCAGATGGTCTGGAAGGGCGACGATGGTCGAGAAACTCCGTAAAGAACTGGCCGGTGATGGTGAGGACGATGAACCAACGCCAGTTGCAATCAATATCAGCGTAGTGGATGCGAGGGCAGACGATGGGGATCAGCCCGACACTTAACATTCCTCAGGCGCGCTTCCTCGCAATGCAGCACAAGTTCAAAGCCTACGTTGCCGGGTTCGGTTCCGGTAAGACGTGGGTGGGGTGTGGCGGCATCTGCAAAGGGATGTGGGAACACCCGAAGATTAACCAGGGTTATTTCGCGCCGACGTACCCGCAGATCCGTGACATCTTCTACTGGATGGAGAGAACCATGAAAATTGTCAGGCATAAAAGCCTAATCATGCAGGAGGGATAATGTGCGAATCCGTCCGTACTGTTCGCCTATATGGTGTTTTGGGTACTACGTTTGGCCGCGAATTCCGACTTTCGGTAGCTTCACCAAAAGAAGCCATCCGCGCATTGTGCGTTATTGTGCCAGGCTTCGAGCGGTTTTTGAATACCAGTAAGCAGCGCGGGCTTACTTACGCTGTATTTAGTGGAAAGCGTAACCTGAACGATGACGAACTCTCTATGGATCAGAGTAGTGCTGATATCCGTATTGCGCCGGTTATCCTCGGGAGTAAACGTGGTGGAGTATTCCAGACTATCTTAGGCGTGGCTTTGGTCGCAGTTGGTGCTGTGGCGTCATACTTTGGCGGTGGTACTGTCGGCGTTCCTCTAATGCAATTTGGCGCTGCGATGGCCCTTGGCGGTGTCGTTCAAATGCTTTCTCCACAGACAACCGGACTTGCCAGCAAGCAATCGGCAGACAACAAGGCCAGTTATGCCTTTGGGGGAGTAACCAATACGACAGCCCAGGGTAATCCTGTGCCGCTCCTTTACGGCAAGCGCCGCATCGGTGGCGCGATCATCTCCGCCGGTATCTATGTTGAAGATCAGCAGTAAGCATGCTGTAATGGGCTTACTTAATATGGGGTAACTTGAGCTTAGATTCAAAAATGAAAAAAATACCTACTCTTTTCCTTTGTACTTCCTTATTTTCAG